>NZ_AP022615.1:3156610-3787932 GCF_010730745.1 Mycobacterium heidelbergense
TGGCCCGCACGGCCGAGCAACTGGCCGCCGCCCTGAGCGGGTTCAACGAAGCCGCCGCCCGCTTCTACGCGACATTGGTGGCGGAAATGGCCGCCGAGGCCCGGCGCGCAATCGCCGAAGGAGACCTCCGGGACGATCTGGATCCGGACGTTGTCAGCGAGTCGCTCGTCGGCACCATCTTCGGGATGCGGTTGCTGTCCAACGCGGCATCCGACCATCGCATCAACGGAGGCATCGCCGACGACCTCACCGGGCGCTTGAGTCAGATATGGGAATTTCTGCTTCCCGGCATCGCATCGGAAGCGTCGCTGCCCTATTTCCGGCAATTCCTTTACCGCGAATCGATCCGCCACGCCCGTGCCGCCGCCGCGCGTCAGGCCGTTGCGATGCCAGAAACCGGCTAGTTCGCGTGTTGTCCAGTTCCTCGGCAAGGTTCTGTCCGCCAGTGAGCGACAGCCACCGCTTTTGTCGCGCGTAGGTGGGCACATCGGTGTATGCCGACCGGCCAGTGACCGATGTGACACCTGGGGATTGACGCCCGACCCGACGTGAACACTAAAGCTAGCGCTCGTCCTGCCAGAGTCGCTCGGTCAGATCCTGGAACACGGCCAGGGCGAATTGATCGTCCGCCCGCATCGCCGCCGACTTGCTCATCAGGGCGCGCACGAGCGAGCCGTCCCTGTGCGCCAATTCGACGACCATGTTGGCGAGGGCGTGGACGACCGACAAGAGGGACTCTGAGGCCGGGGCCTGATGGAAGATTTGGTGGAATCGCAGCGACAAGACCTCGTCCGGTTCGTAGCCCACCATGTCGGCAAATGCGGTGTTGGTGAACAAGATGCTGCCGTCGTGCCCGATTGCCAGCACGGGAACCGGGATCCGCTCCAGCGCAACCAGGGCGGGCAGCTGCTGCAAGGTCGTCATCGGCGACTGGCTGTCTTGCCGATTACGTCGTCGGTCCACGGGCCGATTATGGCCCATACCAGACGCCATTCCGGATGCTTTTCCCAATGTGGGCGACGCCGCAGCGGAATCGGAGTCGGTCAGCCGTCTGGAGCCGTGTTCGGGCGGGGGCCCTTACTCGACCTCGGTGGACGGCGGCTGGTAGCGCGGAAACACACCCGTGGGCGGCGGCAGCGCCGTGCCCGGGGCCAGCCGCGCGCCGATGGCGGTGAAGGCCCGTCGGTCCTCCGGCTGGCCGAGCAGGTCCAGCAGCCTGCCGGCCGACTCCGGCATGACGGGCTGGACCAGCAGCGCCGCGATACGCACCGCCTCGCACGTCGTATAGAGAACGGTACGGAACCTCGCCTGGTCCGCCTCGGACTCGCTTTTGCGCAAGACCCACGGCTGCTGCGCGGAAAAGTACCTGTTCGCCTCGCCGAGCATCAGCCAGATCGCCTCGAGCGCCAGGTGCATCGCCTGCGCGTCGAAGGCGCCGCGCACCCGTTCCATCAGCCCATCCGCCGCCGCCAGCAGCTCGTTGTCGGCGGCGGTCAACTCGCCGGGTTCGGGCACCACCCCGCCCAGGTTCTTGGCCACCATCGACAGCGACCGCTGCGCCAGGTTGCCGAGCTCGTTGGCCAGGTCGGTGTTGATCCGGGTGACGATCGCCTCTTCGCTGTAGCTGCCGTCCTGGCCGAAGGGCACCTCACGCAACAGGAAGTAGCGCACCTGGTCCAGGCCGAACGTATCGACCAGGGCCTCGGGGGCGACGATGTTGCCCACCGACTTGCTCATCTTCGCTCCGCGGTTCAGCAGAAACCCGTGCGCGAAAACCCTTCGCGGCAGCTCGATTCCCGCCGACATCAAAAACGCCGGCCAGTACACGGCGTGGAACCGGATGATGTCCTTGCCGATCATGTGCAGATCGGCGGGCCAGTAGCGGCGGAACAACTCCGAATCGGTATCGGGATAGCCCGCACCGGTCAGGTAGTTGGTCAGCGCGTCGACCCAGACGTACATGACGTGATCGGGGTGCTCGGGCACCTGCACCCCCCAGTCGAACGAGGTCCTCGAGATCGACAGGTCGCGCAGCCCGCCGGAGACGAAGCTGACCACCTCGTTGCGCCGCACCTCGGGGGCGATGAAGTCGGGATTCGCCTCGTAGTGGGCCAGCAGCTTGTCGGCATAGGCCGACAGCCGGAAGAAATAGGTCCGTTCCTCGGTCCAGGTCACCGGGGTGCCGGTTTCGATGGCGATCCGCGTCCCGTCCACCAGCGCGGTCTCCGATTCGACGAAGAACCGCTCGTCGCGCACCGAGTACCAGCCCGAGTAGGCGTCCAGGTAGATGTCACCCGCCGCCGTCATCCGCCGCCAGATCTCCTTGGACGCCTCGTGGTGGTCGGCGTCGGTGGTGCGGATGAATCGGTCGAAGGAGATGTTCAGCCTCTCCTGCAGGCGCTGGAACACGTCGGAATTGCGGCGGGCCAGTTCGGCGGTGGGCAGCCCCTCGGCGGCGGCGGCCTGCGCGACCTTGAGGCCGTGCTCGTCGGTCCCGGTCAGGAACCGCACGTCGAATCCGTCGAGCCGCTTGAACCGCGCGATCGCGTCGGTGGCGATGTACTCGTAGGCGTGCCCCAGGTGCGGCGCGGCGTTGGGATACGTGATCGCGGTCGTGACGTAATACGGCTTCATCGAGACTCACCCTATTGTGTGGCCGTGACCTCCAACCGCTCCGGTGAACGAGAAGCGCCACCCCCGCCCGAGCCGTTGGCGCCCCTCGTCGACGCCCACACCCACCTGGACGCCTGCGGGGCGCGCGACGCCGAGGGGGTGCGGGCCATCGTCGACCGCGCCGCGGCGGTGGGAGTCGGCGCGGTGGTCACCGTCGCCGACGACCTGGACTCCGCGCGCTGGGTGACGCGGGCCGCCGAATGGGATCCGCGCGTCTACGCCGCGGTGGCCTTGCACCCGACCCGCGCCGGCGCGCTGGACGACGCCGCCCGCGCCGAGATCGAGCGACTGGCCAACCACCCCCGGGCGGTGGCCGTCGGCGAGACCGGGATGGACCTCTACTGGCCGGGCCGTCTGGACGGCTGCGCGGAGCCGGCCGTGCAGCGGGAGGCCTTCGCCTGGCACATCGAGCTGGCCAAGCGGTGCGGCAAGCCGCTGATGATCCACAACCGGGAGGCCGACGCCGAGGTGCTCGACGTGCTGGCGGCCGAGGGCGCCCCCGACGTCGTGATCTTCCACTGCTTTTCGTCGGACGCCGCGATGGCCCGCCGCTGCGTGGACGCCGGGTGGGTGCTCAGCCTCTCGGGAACGGTGAGCTTCCGCAACGCCCGCGCCCTGCGGGAGGCCGTCCCGCTGATCCCGCCCGAGCAGCTTCTCGTGGAAACGGATGCGCCTTATTTGACGCCGCACCCCTACCGCGGGGCAGCGAACGAGCCGTACTGCCTTCCCTACACCGTTCGGGCGGTCGCTGAACTGCTGGATCGTAGTCCCGAAGAATTGGCGCGAATCACCACCAGCAACGCTCACCGGGTCTATGGGCCGGCTTTCGGGTAGCACCCCGCATCGATGATTTCTCCGACACCGTCGCGCCGGAGTTGCCCAACATTGGCCGGTTCGTTACCGTCTTGTGATCGAACGATGGGGCCCCCGGGCCCATTTGTCATTTTCTGCCGAGTAGTTCGTTGAGTGTTGCTGAGGTCGGGGTAGCGCGCGTTGAGTGTATTGACAAAACTTCATCAAACTCCATCACTGATGTTGCGCCTCGTAGTCGGAGGCTTGCTGTTGGTACTGGGATTCGCCGGCGGGCTGGCGATTTCCGCGTCCAAGACGGTGACGTTGACGGTCGACGGAATCGCGATGCGGGTGACGACCATGAAGGCGCGGGTGATCGACGTCGTCCAGGAGAACGGCTTCTCCGTCGACGAGCGCGACGACCTTTACCCCGCCGCCGATGTGGCGGTCCACGACGCGGCCAGCATCGTGTTGCGGCGCAGCCGGCCGTTGCAGATCTCGCTGGACGGCCACGACGCCAAGCAGGTCTGGACGACGGCGTCCACCGTGGACGAGGCGCTGGCCCAACTCGCGATGACCGACACCGCCCCGGCCGCGGCGTCTCGCGGCAGCCGCGTTCCGCTGGCCGGGATGGCGCTGCCGGTGGTGAGCGCCAAGACGGTCCAGCTCAATGACGGCGGCGCGGTGCGCACCGTGCACCTGGCGGCGCCGAACGTCGCGGGGCTGCTGACCGCGGCCGGCGCGCCCCTACTCGAGAGCGACCAGGCGGTGCCCAGCGCGACGTCCCCGATCGTCGACGGAATGCAAATCCAGGTGACCCGCAACCGCATTCAGCGGGTCACCGAGCGGATTCCGCTGCCGCCGAACTCGCGTCGCATCGAGGACCCGGACATGAACATGAGCCGCCAGGTCGTCGAGGACCCGGGCAGCCCGGGCACGCAGGACGTGACGTTCGCGGTGGCCACGGTCAACGGCGTCGAGACCGGCCGGCTGCCCGTCGCCAACACCGTGATCACGCCGGCCCGTGAAGCCGTCGTGCGGGTGGGCATCAAGCCCGGCACCGACGTGCCCCCGGTGAACAACGGATCCATCTGGGACGCCATCGCGGGCTGTGAGGCCGGCGGGAACTGGGCGATCAACACCGGCAACGGGTATTACGGGGGTGTGCAGTTCGACCAGGGCACCTGGGAGCGCAACGGCGGGCTGCGGTTCGCCCCGCGCGCCGACCTCGCCACCCGCGACGAGCAGATCGCCATCGCCGAAGTGACCCGGTCGCGCCAGGGTTGGGGCGCGTGGCCGGTGTGCAGCGGAAGAGCCGGTGCGAACTGACCATCCGGCTGCTCGGGCGCACCGAGATCAGGCGGCTGGCCAAAGAACTTGAATTCAGGCCACGAAAAGCCCTGGGCCAAAATTTCGTTCACGACGCCAACACGGTGCGGCGGGTGGTGTCGACCTCCGGGGTCGGCCGGTCCGACCACGTGCTGGAGGTCGGCCCGGGCCTCGGGTCGCTCACGCTGGCGCTGCTCGACCGCGGCGCCACCGTCACCGCCGTGGAGATCGACCCCGCGTTGGCCGGCCTCCTGCCGCGGACCGTCGCCGAGCACTCGCATAGCGAAATCCACCGGCTGACGGTGCTCAACCGCGACGTGCTGACCCTTCGCCACGACGAGGTGGCCGCCGAGCCGACCGCCTTAGTCGCCAACCTGCCGTACAACGTCGCGGTGCCCGCGCTGTTGCATCTGCTCGCCGAATTTCCCTCCATTCGGGTCGTGACGGTGATGGTGCAGGCCGAGGTGGCCGAGCGGCTTGCCGCCGAGCCGGGCGGCAAGGACTACGGCGTGCCCAGCGTCAAGGTCCGCTTCTTCGGGGCGGTTCGCCGCTGTGGCATGGTTTCGCCGACCGTCTTCTGGCCGATTCCCCGCGTGTATTCCGGGCTGATCCGCATCGACCGGTACGCGACCTCGCCGTGGCCGACCGACGAAACCTTCCGGCGGGGCGTGTTCGAACTCGTGGACATCGCGTTCGCCCAGCGGCGCAAGACGTCTCGCAATGCGTTCGCCGAGTGGGCCGGCTCGGGCAACGAGTCGGCGAATCGATTGCTGGCCGCCAGCATCGACCCGGCCCGTCGCGGCGAGACGCTGTCCGTCGACGACTTCGTGCGGCTGTTGCGCCGTTCCGGCCCCGGCTCCGGCTCCGGCTCCGGCGACACGCTGCCGCACGCGTCAGCGAGTTAGTCTGCTGCGGTGGCTGACGATGTCTGATGGCAGCACCGCCGCGCAGTGGGTGCCCACCGGGTCCGTCACCGTCCAGGCGCCCGGAAAGGTCAACCTGTACCTGGCGGTCGGCGATCGCCGCGACGACGGCTACCACGAGCTGACGACGGTGTTCCAGGCCGTCTCGCTGGTCGACGAGGTGACGGTCCGCAACGCCGACCTGCTCTCGCTCGAGCTGGCCGGCGAGGGCGCCGGCAAGCTGCCGAGCGACGGACGCAACCTCGCCTGGCGGGCCGCCGAGCTGATGGCCGAACACGTCGGCCGCGCGCCCGACGTCTCGATCACGATCGACAAGTCCATTCCGGTGGCCGGCGGCATGGCGGGCGGCAGCGCGGACGCCGCGGCCGTGCTGGTCGCGATGAACTCCCTGTGGGAGCTCAACGTGCCGCGCCGCGATCTGCGCATGCTCGCCGCGCGGCTCGGCAGCGATGTGCCGTTCGCCCTGCACGGCGGCACCGCGTTGGGAACCGGTCGCGGCGAGGAGCTGGCGACCGTGTTGTCCCGCAACAGCTTTCACTGGGTGCTGGCGTTCGCCGACGGCGGGCTGCTCACCCCGGCGGTGTTCGTCGAGCTGGACCGGCTGCGGGAGGCCGGGGATCCGCCGCGACTCGCCGAACCCGGACCGGTGCTGGCGGCCCTGGCGGCGGGCGACCCGGAGCAGCTGGCGCCGCTGCTGGGCAACGAGATGCAGGCGGCCGCGCTGAGCCTGGACCCCACCCTGAGGCGCGCTCTGCGCGCCGGTGTGGAGGCCGGCGCCCTGGCGGGCATCGTGTCCGGCTCGGGGCCGACGTGCGCCTTCCTGTGCAGCTCGGCGGACTCGGCGGTCGACGTCGGTATCCAGCTGTCGGGGGCGGGCGTCTGCCGCACCGTCCGGGTCGTCAGCGGCCCGGTGGCGGGCGCCCGGGTGGTGCCGTCGCCGGTGAGCGAGGCCTGAACGGGGTGTGAAATCCAACTCACGTCGCGCCAGAGTTTGGCAGTTAGTTAAGAGGAGTTTAAGATGACTCGCGGTGACGAGCAGCGGTAAGCAGGACCACTCGATTTCGTCGTCCGCCGGGCATCCCGGCGGACCCGTTGGCTTATCACCGATTCGAGACCTAACCGCAGCCCAACTGTGCTCGCGCGCCTGCTGTAAAGCGGCGCCCGGCGGGCGGAACATGAGAATTCGGGCGGCGGCGACGGCGTCGGGACCGAGGAGGGTTTTGTGAGCAGGTTTACCGAGAAAATGTTCCACAATGCCCGCACCGCGACGACGGGCATGGTCACCGGTGAGCCACACGAACCCGTCCGCCACACCTGGGGCGAGGTCCACGAGCGGGCCCGTCGCATCGCGGGCGGTCTGGCCGCCGCGGGCATCGGCCTCGGCGACGCGGTCGGCGTGCTCGCCGGCTTCCCGGTGGAGATCGCCCCCACGGCGCAGGGCCTGTGGATGCGCGGGGCCAGCCTGACCATGCTGCACCAGCCCACGCCGCGAACCGACCTGGTCGTGTGGGCCGAGGACACGATGACCGTCATCGGCATGATCGAGGCCAAGGCCGTCATCGTCTCTGAGCCGTTCCTGGCGGCCATTCCCGTGCTCGAGGAGAAGGGCATCAGGGTCCTCACCATCGCCGACCTGCTGGCGGCCGACCCGATCGACCCCGTCGAGGTCGGCGAGGACGACCTGGCGCTGATGCAGCTGACGTCGGGGTCCACCGGATCCCCCAAGGCGGTCCAGATCACGCACCGCAACATCCACTCCAACGCCGAGGCGATGTTCATCGGCGCCCAGTACGACGTCGACAAGGACGTCATGGTCAGCTGGCTGCCCTGCTTCCACGACATGGGCATGGTCGGCTTCCTGACCATCCCGATGTACTTCGGCGCGGAGCTGGTCAAGGTCACGCCGATGGACTTCCTGCGCGACACGCTGCTGTGGGCCAAGCTCATCGACAAGTACAAGGGCACCATGACGGCGGCGCCCAACTTCGCCTACGCGCTGCTGGCCAAGCGGCTGCGCCGCCAGGCCAAGCCCGGCGACTTCGACCTGTCGACCCTGCGCTTCGCGCTGTCCGGCGCCGAGCCCGTCGAGCCCGCCGACGTCGAGGACCTGCTCGACGCGGGCAAGCCGTTCGGCCTGAAGCCCTCGGCGATCCTGCCGGCCTACGGCATGGCCGAGACGACGCTGGCCGTGTCGTTCTCGGAGTGCAACGCCGGGCTGGTCGTCGACGAGGTCGACGCCGACCTGCTGGCCGCCCTGCGCCGGGCGGTGCCCGCCACCAAGGGCAACACCCGCAGGCTGGCCACGCTGGGTCCGCTGCTGAGGGACCTCGAGGCCCGCGTCATCGACGACAACGGCAACGTGATGCCCGCGCGCGGCGTCGGCGTGATCGAGCTGCGCGGCGAGTCGCTGACGCCCGGCTATCTGACGATGGGCGGCTTCATCCCGGCCCAGGACGAACACGGCTGGTACGACACCGGTGACCTCGGCTACCGCACCGAGGAGGGCCACATCGTGGTCTGCGGCCGCGTCAAGGACGTCATCATCATGGCGGGCCGCAACATCTACCCCACCGACATCGAGCGGGCCGCCTGCCGCGTCGAGGGCGTCCGGCCCGGCTGCGCGGTGGCTGTGCGCCTTGACGCCGGGCATTCGCGCGAGAGTTTCGCCGTCGCGGTCGAGTCCAACGCCTGGCAGGACCCGGTCGAGGTGCGCCGCATCGAGCACCAGGTCGCCCACGAGGTGGTGGCCGAGGTCGACATGCGCCCGCGCAACGTCGTGGTGCTCGGCCCCGGGACCATTCCGAAGACGCCGTCGGGCAAGCTGCGGCGGTCCACCTCGGTGAGCCTGGTCAGCTAGCCCTCTACCTCTTGCCGCGAGCGTGCGCAGAATGACACCCTGCACCGGCGTGTCGTGTACAAACACGCACGCTCGCCGCGGGTGCGGGTGCGGGTTACCAGGCGTGGACGCGGTTCTGTGCGGTCTCTAGCCCCAACTCGATGAGCAGCTCGGTGGCGTCGGCGGCCTGCTCGCAGATCGTCGGGACTTCGGCGCGCTCGGCGGCCGTGAAGTTTTCCAGCACGAACGTCGCCGGGTCCTTGCGCCCGGGTGGACGGCCGATCCCGATCCGCACCCGCTGAAAGTCCTTGGTGCCCAGCGCGGCCGCCACCGAGCGCAGCCCGTTGTGGCCGCCTTCGCCGCCGCCGACCTTGAGCCGGATGCGACCGAAGTCGAGGTCCAGGTCGTCGTGGATCACGATGATGTCGGCCGGGGCGACCGAGTAGAACTTCGCCAGCGGCCCGACCTGGCGGCCGGACTCGTTCATGAAGCAGCGCGGCTTGGCCAACAGCACGGGGCGCCCGGCCAACCGGCCGCTGGCGACTTCGGCGCCGGAACGCTTGTGCGCCTTGAACTTCGAGCCCAGCCGCGCGGCGAGCAGGTCGGCAACCATGAACCCGAGGTTGTGCCGGGTGCGGGCGTAGGTGTCCCCGGGGTTGCCCAGGCCGACCACCAGGAGGGGTTCGGCCACGTCGGCGACCGCCTACTCGGACTCGTCGGCGGGGGTCTCGGGTTCGGCGGCCTCTGCCTCCGCCGCTTCGCCGGCCGCGGCGACCTCGCCCGCGCCCTCTTCCTCGAGGTCCGCGGCGGTCGGCGCGTTGACGACGTTGACCACCAGCAGCTCCGGGTCGGAGACCAGGCTCACGCCGCGAGGCAGCGTGATCTGCCCGGCGGTGAACTGGGTGCCGGGCGCGGCGCCTTCGACGGAGACGCTCAGCTGCTCGGGAATCGACAGGGCCTCGGCCTCGATCTCGATGGCGTTGGTCTCCTGGGTGACCAGGGTGTCGGGTCCGGCCTCGCCCTCGACGACGACGGTGACCTCCACGGTGACCTTCTCGCCGCGGCGCACGACCAGCAGGTCGGCGTGCTGGATGGTGCGGCGGATCGGGTGGATGTCGAGCGCCTTGGTCAGCGCGAGCTGCTCCTTGCCGGCGATGTCGAGGGTCAGCACCGCGTTGGTGCCCGCGTGGCGCAGCACCGCCGCGAAGTCGTGTCCGGGCAGTTCCAGGTGTTGCGGCTCGGCGCCGTGACCGTAGAGGACGGCGGGAATCTTGCCGTCGCGGCGGGCTCGCCGCGACGCGCCCTTACCGGTCTCGGTTCGCACCGTCGCGGTGAGTTGGTTGCCTGCGGATTTCGCCATGGTGTCGCTCCTGTGTGCTCGATGAGTCGGGGCACGGCAGGGTCGCGACAGTGTGTCGGTCTCCGTCGATCACGGTGCCGTGTCAGCACCCTCGCCGTGACGCCCGGTCAGGGTAGCGCATGGGGGCGGTGGACCGGAAATTGACAGCGGGCGTATCGCGGGTCGTCACATCGGCCCCACGCGCCTCTGGCCCGGGCGACGTTGGGTGTGCCCGCCTCACAGCGACTCCATTGCTGTGCATCGACCGGGTTGCGACGTTCGAGTGTGAACTCAGGGCTTTCCCCGTGCATCCAGGGCGCGGATTCGACGGAATTTCCGCCCTGAGCGCACACTCGAAGCCCGGAGCTCACAGCCGAAGCCCTGAGCTCACACTCGGCTACAGCGGAAATCCGGTGCCGGTGAGCTGCTCGGACAGCTCCCACAGCGCGGCGGCGGTGGCCGCATCCCGCGCCCGCCGGCTGCGCCCGACCGGTTGTGTGCGGCCGAGCTGGCCGAATCGGGGGCCGACGAACGTGTTGCCGGGCAAGTCCTGCGACGCCGCGTACAACGTTTGCCGGGCGCCGAAATCGGCGTCGGTGGCCACCACCCGGGTCGCGGCCGACACCAGCGCGTCGCCCCACTTGCGGCCGGAGGCCCCCTGCAGGTTGGTGTGCGAAAAGCCCGGATGGGCCGCCAGCGCCCGCAGCGGCGACCCGGCCGAGTCGAGGCGCCGCTGCAGCTCGCTGGTGAACAGCAGGTTGGCCAGCTTCGACTGGCTGTAGGCCAGCCAGGGGGAGTACCGCCGGTTCTTCCAATTCAGGTCGTCGAGGTCGATGCGGCCCGGCCAGTGCGCCATCGACGACACCGTGACGACCCGGTCGGTGAGCCTCGGCAGCAACAGGTTGGTCAGCGCGAAATGACCGAGGTGGTTGGTGCCGATCTGGCTCTCGAAGCCGTCGACGGTCAACGCGTAGGGCGCGGCCATGATGCCGGCGTTGTTGATCAGCACGTCGACCGTGTCCACGCCGTCGGCGAACCGGCGCACCGACGACAGGTCCTGCAGGTCGAGTTGACGCACCTCGACCGAGCCGGTCATCTGCGCCGCGGCGGCCTGCCCCTTGCCCGTGTTGCGGACGGCCATCACGATCTTGGCGCCCTTGTGCGCCAGCTCGCGGGCCGTCACGGCGCCCAGCCCGCTGTTGGCGCCGGTGACGATCACGGTGCGCCCGGCGAACGACGGAAGGTCTGCGGCGGTCCAGTCGGTCATGCCGGTAACCCTAACGAGGCCACCTAACGCGCGACGTCGAACTCGAGGGGCAACGTGGTGGGGCCGGTTATTCCTGCCATGCTCTTCCACGGGCTCGGTCCGGTCAGGCGAGGGTTGGGCATGCGCTGGGTGATTACCCGCAGAGCTTCGGTCAGCTCCAGCCGCGCCAGGTGAGCGCCGAGGCAGTAGTGCACTCCGCCGCCGAAGTTCAGGATCGCCGGTGGGTTCCGGCGGGTGATGTCGAGGCGTTCGGGGTCCTCGTGGACGTCGGGATCGCGGTTGGCTGAGGCGGTGTTGGCGGCCACGAGGGTGCCGGCGGGAATGCGGACCCCGGCCAGCTCGACGTCTTCGGCGGCTCGTCGAATGGTGCCGAAAATGATTGGGCGGTAACGCATTAGCTCGTGAACCGCGTCCGACGCCAACTCGGGATGCCGGGCGACCAAGTCCCATTGATCGGGGTGGGCGGCCAGCACTTGTACCGCCGCGGCGAGCTGGTTGCGGGTGGTGTCGGTGCCAGCGCTCAGCAGCGCGGAGCACAGCACGATCAGTTCGTCGTGGGTGAGCCGGTCGCCCGGAAAAGTCGGGTCTTCGGCGCGGATCAGATCCGAGATCAGATCGTCGGCCAGGGATGCCCGCCTCCGCGCGATCAACTCCTCGAGGTAGGCGTCCTGGCCGTCCAACGCCGCCAGGATCGCCGGCGTGTCATTGACGACGTTCCACTCGAAGACCTTCTTGATCTGGTCGACCCAGCCGGAGAACAGCCGCCAATCCTCGGCGGGCGCGCCCAGCAGCGCGCAGATGACCGGCGTCGGGTAGCCCCGGGCGATGTCGGCGACGATGTCGCAATGTCCGACGGAGGTGAACGGTTCGACCAGACCGGTGATGATTTCGGCGGCCACGGTGCGCAGTCGCTCCGCGGCACGCGGAGCGAACGCCTTCGACACCAGCCGGCGCAGGCGATGGTGCACGGCGCCGTCAAGGCTCAGGATGCTGCGGATCGCCCGGTCCCAGAGCGGACCCGAGGTGACGCCCTGCGCCTCCAGTCCGAGGCCTTTGGCCGTGATGAATCGGTCGTCGCGCAGCACCGTGCGGACCAGCTCGTGGGTCAGCACCTCGGGTCCGTAGGGGCCGATCGCGAGGGGCGCCTGCGCGCGGGCCTCGGCGATGACGCGGTGCGCTTCGTCGGGATCGGTGAGGTGGTGGTAGGCGAAGGTCGGCAACCCGGCTTGGAAAACGGAGGGGCAAACGGAGGGGCAAACGGAGGGGCAAACGGAGGGGCAATCGCTAATCAGAGTCGTCATGGCACTGGACTATCCGGCGCTGGCCGATCAAGACCATCAGCCGTAGCGCGTAGATCTACGCGCCTGGTGTCGTAAATCCGCACCGCCGCCGGTCCGCATCTGCGCGCATTCGCCGATGTTTTCCGCGCTGGCGGACGCCAAGCTGGCTACCATGAGCCAACACGCGGAGATGCCGCCGCTGACCTGGAGCGAGTTGGGCGTGAGCGAGTTGCTGCCGACCGGAACGGTGACGCTGCTGCTGGCTGACGTCGAAGGCTCGACGCGGTTCTGGGATTCCCAGCCCGAAAAGATGACGGCCGCGCTGGCGCAGCTGAACCGGGCGGTCAACGAGGCCATCGCCGCGCATGACGGTGTGCGCCCGCTGGAGCAGGGCGAAGGTGACAGCTTTGTGGCCGCGTTCTCCCGCGCCAGCGACGCGGTGGCGTGTGCGCTGGCGTTGCAGCGCGCCCCGCTGTCGCCGATCCGGGTGCGTATCGGGATACATACCGGCGAAATACAGCTGCGCGATGATGCCAACTACGCGGGGCCGACGATCAACCGCACCGCGCGGCTGCGTGATCTCGCCCATGGTGGGCAGACGGTGTTGTCGGGTGCGACCGAATCGTTGATTGTCGATCGGTTGCCCGACGGTGTGTGGCTGGCTGATCTGGGCAGCTACCCGTTGCGGGACCTGCCGCGGCCGGAACGCGTGGTGCAGTTGTGTCACCCGGACCTGTGCAATGAGTTTCCACCTCTTCGGGTCCGCACTGTTGTTGTGTCGCATAACCTTCCGGCCCAGTTGACGAGTTTCGTTGGGCGCCAAGCCGAAATGACGGAGTTGCGTCAGTTGGCCGCCGACAACCGATTGGTGACGCTGACCGGCGCCGGCGGAGCCGGCAAGACGCGGCTCGCCGTGGAAGTCGCCTCGCGGCTCACCTCTGAATTTTCCGACGGAGTCTGGTATGTCGATCTGGCGCCAGTCGGCGTCCAGGCGTTGGCGTCGGTGACCGTCGCACGCACGCTCGGCCTGCCGGATCAGCCGGGCCGCTCGATGATGGATCTGCTGGCGCGGTTCTTCGGCGAAAAGACGATACTGCTGCTGCTCGACAATTGTGAGCATCTGCTCGATGCGTGCGGGACTCTGGTCGTCGAGCTGCTGGCGGCCTGCCCGCACCTGACGATTCTGACCACCAGCCGTGAGCCGCTCGGCGTCCCCGGCGAGCTGAGCTGGCGGGTGCCGTCGCTGCCTCTCGCCGACCAGGCCGTCGAGTTATTCATCGACCGTGCCCGGCGCGCCCGCCCGGAATTCGTTGTGGACGAAGATAATCAGGAATTGGTCGCAGAGATCTGCGCGCGCCTGGATGGTATGCCGTTGGCGATCGAACTTGCCGCGGCCCGGGTTCGGGCACTGTCGTTGTCGCAGATCGTGGACAGTCTGCATGACCGGTTCCGATTGTTGACCGGAGGTGCGCGCACCGCGGTGCGTCGCCAGCAGACGCTGCGCGCCTCGGTGGATTGGTCACACGCGTTGCTGACCGAGCCCGAGCGGGTGTTGTTCCGGCGGCTTGCGGTGTTCGCCGGCGGCTTCGATCTCGATGCCGCTCAAGCGATCGGGCCCGGCAGTGAAATCGAGGTCTACCAGTTAATGGACCAACTGGGCCTGTTGGTGGACAAATCCCTGGTGGTCGCCGACGATAACGGCGCCGGAATGAGATACCGCTTGTTGGAGACCGTGCGCCAGTACGCGCAGGAAAAGCTCGGCGAGTCCGGTGAGGCCGACGAGGTGCGGACCCGCCACCGCGACTATTACACCGCCACGGCCGCTGAGCTGGAATCACGGGGCCAC
The DNA here is from genome assembly GCF_010730745.1 of Mycobacterium heidelbergense. NCBI lineage: Bacteria > Bacillati > Actinomycetota > Actinomycetes > Mycobacteriales > Mycobacteriaceae > Mycobacterium > Mycobacterium heidelbergense. The sequence goes on from NZ_AP022615.1 coordinate 3,170,896, forward strand.
GCCCGCGACGACGAGCTGCTGGAGTGGGCGCAAACCGAGATCGACAACCTGCGGAACGCGTTCGCGTGGAGCCGGGAGAACTCTGACCCCGCGACAGCCCTGCAGCTCATCGAGTCGTTGCGGCCGTTGTGGTTACGAGGCGGCCGTGTCAAGGAAGCACTCATCGGCCTGGACGCGCTCTTGGCCGACGAGAGTCACTCGCAGATACCACCGGCGGTCTGGGTGGGCGCGGTGACCCTGCGCGCGATCCTCGCGGCGTGGGTCGGCGTCTCGATGGACCTGGACCGAACGCGGCAGGCCCTGACCGTCGCCCGTCAGCTTGACGACCCGCCGCTGATCACCCGGGCACTCATCGCGTGCGGAAGGCTCGCGTACTACGGCGCCGAGGACGCTGGGCCCTACTTCGGTGAGGCGATTGACCTGGCCCGGAAGATTTCCGACAAGTGGAGCCTGTGCCAAATTTACGGCTATCAGGCGACCGCGGCCTTCCTCGCCGGTGAACCGATCGCGGCTTGTGTGGCCGCCGAAGAGGGACGTGACCTGGCCGACGCGCTCGGCGATCGGTTCTTCTCACGGAACTGCCGAGCCTGGCTGTCGCTGGCGCTGCTGATGCGGGAAGATGGCGCGTACGCCAGCCAAGTCGGCCGCGCCCTGGTCGCCGAGGCGGAGGCGGCCGGCGACCTTACGATGAATGTCTATGGCCAGATTGCCTGCGCATCAATCCATGCGGCCCAGGGTGATGCGGCCGCCGCGTACGAGGCGGCGCAATCGGCGCTGAATGCCGCGGAGGCGATAGGCGGGTTCCTGGAAGATGCGGTCTATGCCGCGTTCGCCAACGCCGCTTTGGCCGCCGGCGACGCTTCTGCGGCGATGCGGGCAGCCCAGAACGCCTGGCAGCACACCAATCCGCAGCGTGAACTGTTAACCGCAATCATCACCCCGATGGGCGAGGCCGCGCTGGCCTGCGGTGACCTGGCAGTCGCACGCCGTTGGGCCGACGACACCGTCGCTCGAGTGTCGGGCTGGTACCAGATGAGAGCGCTGACCGTGCGCGCTTTTATCGCTGTCGCGCAAGGCGATTTCGAGCAGGCCGAGCGAGACGCCCACGACGCCCTCGCATTGGCCGTCCACACTCGGGGATATCTGCGCGTGGCCGACACCCTGGAATGCCTCACGCGCATGGTTGCCGACGGCGGCAACCACCCCTATGCGGCGCGCCTGTTGGGTGCGGCGGCCGGCATCCGACAGCGCATGGGGCACGCCCGTCTGCCGATGTATCAGGCCGGCTACGATGCCGCGGTCGTGGCGATCCGGGAAGCGTTGGGACAAGAAGACTTTGATGCCGCATGGGCCGAAGGCCTTGCGCTGGCGACAGAGGAAGCGATCGCCTACGCGCAACGCGGTCGTGGCGAACGTAAGCGCCCCACCAGCGGCTGGGGCTCGCTGACACCCATGGAAAACGACGTGGTGCGCTTAGTCCGGGAAGGACTGGGCAACAAGGACATTGGTGCCCGGCTGTTCATCTCACCGCGCACCGTGCAGACCCATCTCACCCACGTCTACGCCAAGCTCGGCCTGACCTCCCGTGTCCAGCTCGTCCAAGAAGCCGCCAGCCACAGCTGATCACTCAATCACTTTGCGGCGACCACGAATCCGCGGATGATCGCCTCGATGTCGGGCGCCTGCGCGGCCGCCTGGTCGGCCAGGCCCGTGATGGTCAGCTGAACCAGGTACCGCTGGTTGGTGGGCGGCGACCCGGTGGGGATGACGATCCGGTTCCAGCTGTGCAGCCGCGTGCCATCGAGGTCGTAGCTGCCCTGGATCATCGACGACGGGAAGCGGTCGTAGTCCGCGGAAGAGGCGTCCAGCTGCTTGAAGTTCTCGAACAGCTGGGCGTCGTCGTTGCCGTGCTTGATGACCTGGGCCGGGTCGAAGTCCCCGCGCAGCTTGAACACCACCAGCCTGGCCGTCGGATACTTGCCGCCCTTGGAGATCATCACCGTCTCCGGCGTGATATTCGGGCTGGAAAACGGCGACCAGCCCGGTGGCGTCGGTATCGACACGGTCAGGTCGGTCAGGGACCCCGGCGCCACCTGCTGCCCGGCAACGCCGATGTCCTGCAGGTACTGCGACAGGGGAACCGGCTTATTGGTCGTCGTCACGGCACTTGTCGTCGAGCTCCCCGACAAAATCGACCGGTAGTCGGGCTCTTTCGGAGCGCAGGCCGCCGCGGACACGCTCGCCGCGGCCACGGCGGCGGCGAGAAGGATTCTCACAGAATCTCGTGCACCGCGTCGATCGGCCGGGCCAGCCGGGTGCCCTTCGGCGTGACGACGAACGGCCGCTCGATCAGGATCGGGTGTTCGGCCATGGCGTCCAGCAGCTCGTCGTCGCCGGCGGCATCGAGCCCAAGCTCGGCGTAGAGCGGTTCGCGCTTTCGCACCGCCGCCCGCACGTCGACGCCGGCGTCGCGGATCATCCGAGCCAGCTCGCTCCGCGACGGCGGGGTTTTCAGGTATTCCACGATACTGGGTTCAATACCGTTGTCCCGCAACAGATCCAGCGTCTTACGTGAGGTGCTGCACTTGGGGTTGTGGTAGATGACGTTGTCGGTCATCTAGGCGTCCCCGTCGAATAGCCCTGTGACCGAGCCGTTTTCGAAGACCGCGCGAATGGTGCTGGCCAGCAGCGGCGCGATGGACAACACCGTGAGCTGCGCGAAGCGCTTCCTCTCGTCGATCGGGAGCGTGTTCGTGACGATCACCTCCCGGGCGCCGCACGCCGCCAAACGCTCGGCGGCCGGGTCGGACAGCACCCCGTGAGTCGCGGCGATGATCACGTCGGTGGCGCCGTCGTCGCGCAGCAGTTGCACCGCGCCGGCGATGGTGCCCCCGGTGTCGATCATGTCGTCGATCAGCACACAGGTGCGCCCGGCGACCTCGCCGACGACGCGGTTGGACACCACCTGGTTGGGCACCCGCGGATCGCGGGTCTTGTGGATGAAGGCCAGCGGGACGCCGCCCAGCGCGTCGGCCCATTTCTCGGCGATGCGCACCCGGCCGGAGTCGGGGGAGACCACCACCATGTTGCCGTCGGAGTAGTTGTCCCTGATGTAGCCGGTCAGCAGGTTCTGCCCACGCATGTGGTCGACGGGCCCGTCGAAGAAACCCTGGATCTGATCGGTGTGCAGGTCGACGGTCACGATCCGGTCGGCGCCCGCGGTCTTGAGCAGGTCGGCGACCAGCCGCGCCGAGATCGGTTCGCGGCCGCGGTGCTTCTTGTCCTGGCGGGCGTAGGGATAGAACGGCATGACGGCGGTGATCCGCTTGGCGCTGCCCCGCTTGAGCGCGTCGATCATGATCAGCTGTTCCATCAGCCAGTCGTTCACCGGCGCCGGATGCGATTGCAGGACGAACGCGTCGCAGCCGCGCACCGATTCGTGGAAACGCACGAAGATCTCGCCGTTGGCGAACTCCCGCGCCGTCTGCGCGGTGACGTGGACGTCGAGTTCCTTGGCCACCTGCTCGGCCAGCTCCGGATGGGCGCGGCCCGAGAACAGCATCAGGTTTTTGCGATTATCGGTCCAGTCGTGGCTCACCGTGCTGCCCTCGCCGTATGTGGAATGGAACGACCCATCGTACGTAGCGAATGGTACGGAAATATGGCCGGGTTACCAGATACCGAATTCACGGTGTCTGTTCGGGTTCGGATTTTTGGGCTGCCTTTTCGGCCGCCCGGGCCGCCGGGCTGCCCGGCCGCTTGCGCCGCACCCAGCCCTCGATGTTGCGCTGCGGTCCCGCCGACACCGCCAGCGCCCCCGGCGGGACGTCGTCGCGCACGACGGTGCCGGCGCCGGTGTAGGCCCCGTCGCCGACCGTCACCGGGGCCACGAACATGGTGTCCGACCCGGTGCGCACGTGCGAGCCGATCCTGGTCCGGGATTTGGATTCGCCGTCGTAGTTGACGAACACGCTGGACGCGCCGATGTTGCTGTGCTCGCCGATGTCGGCGTCGCCGACGTAGGTCAGGTGCGGGACCTTGGTGCCGGCGCCGATGGTGGAGTTCTTGGTCTCGACGAACGCGCCGAGCTTGCCGTCGGCGCCCAGCACGGTCCCGGGTCGCAGGTACGTGTAGGGGCCGACCGTCGCGCCGTCTCCGATCGACGACGAGGCGCCGTGGGTGCGCACCACCGACGCGCCGTCGCCGACGGTGACGTCGGTCAGCGTGGTGTCGGGGCCGACGACGCAGTGACCCCCGACGCGGGTGCGGCCCAGCAGCTGGGTTCCGGGATGGATGACGGTGTCGCGGCCGATCGTCACGTCGACGTCGATCCAGGTGGTCGCGGGGTCGACGAATGTCACGCCGGCCATCTGGTGGGCGGCCACGATCCGGCGGTTGAGCTCGGCGCCCAGCTCGGCCAGCTGGACCCGGTTGTTAACACCGGCCACCAGCGCGCTGTCGTCGATGTGCCGCGCGTGCACGGCCTGGCCGTCGCCGCGCAGGATCGCGATGGCGTCGGTCAGGTAGAGCTCCTGTTGGGCGTTGTCGGAGCTCAGCCGGCCCAGCGCCGAGCGCAGCGCGGCGACGTCGAAGGCGTAGACGCCGGCGTTGACCTCGCGGATCTCGCGCTGCGAGGGCGTCGCGTCGGCGTGCTCCACGATCGCCATGACCTCGTTGTCCTGGGTGCGCAGGATGCGGCCGTAGCCCCCGGGATCGCCGAGCGTCGTGGTCAGCACCGTCACCGCGGCCGGCGCCGCGGTGTGGGCCGCGATCAGCCCGGCCAGGGTGTCGGAGTCCAGCAGCGGCGTGTCGCCGGAGGTGACGACGACGATGCCGGCGTAGTCGTCGGGCAGGGCGGACAGGCCGCACAGGGCCGCGTGGCCGGTGCCCAGCGGTCGATCCTGCAGCGCCACGTCGATCGTGCGGCCCATTGATTCGGCCAGCCCGGCGACCAGCGGCGCGATTCGCTGGTGGTCGTGGCCCAGGACCACGACCAGGTGTTGCGGCGCCACCTTGGCGACCGCGTGCAGGGAGTGCGACAACATGCTGCGGCCGGCGAGCGTGTGCAGCACCTTCGGGGTGTCCGACCGCATCCGGGTGCCGGGCCCGGCCGCGAGGACCAGGACCGCGGTGTCACCACGAAAGGCCATCGGCCCTCCCCTTCTAGTGGCTGGTCGCGGGGCTCGCAAGGGTGCGTTGCTCCTATGTCAAGAGATGAGTTTAGGCGGCCTTGTGGCAGGGCTGGTTGGCGTGTTCGCCGATACGAGCGGCCAAGAACCCACTCATTCCCAGATCACGACGTTGGGAAGCGAGGGCTCGATTCGCCGCAACGCCGTGTAGCCGACGCCCGCGATGCCGCGGAAAAGGCCAAGATTGAACCGGCTGGTGGTCCCGCCGGCCCACCGGTAGTCGCCGTTCGATCGGGCGGTTTCGATGACTGACAGCAGCCGCAGCGAGGCCCGCTCGCAAAGATCGTCTCGCCCGAGGATGCCGCCGGCCTCCCACAGGAATTCGATGCTGCCGAGCGTGCCGCAGCACAGCGCGTCGGTCGCGGCCGGCCATCCGTGCTCGGTAGCCGCGACGGCGTTCTCGATGTCGCTGCGGAGGGCTCCGCCCGACCCTACCGGGTGCCTCGTCATGGCGGCCCGCGCCAACCCGATTCCTTGAGCGCCATAACACCACTTGGCTCGCCCGGCCGCGCCACCGCCGCGCAGGTCGGGCCAATCGCTGCGGTGGGCGTCGAAGGAGGCGTTCTCAAAAGCAATGCATTCGGTTGCGGCGCTTGCGAACTCGTCACATCCGGTGGCCGAGGCCAGCGACGCCAAGGCGTACGCGTAGCCCGACGCGCCGTGGGACATGCCGTTGAGGGGGCCGTCGGAGCCGGGCGGCGCCCAGGTTCGCTGACCCGCTGGCCCGGTGCGCTGTTGGGCAAGCAGATGCCACCCGCAGTTGGCCGCCCGCTCGAGTGCGTCGCCGGACCCGGTCTGGCGATGCAGCCGAAGCAGGCCCAGGATGGCGCCGGCGCTGCCGCCCAGGACGTCGAGCCGGCGATCTGCCGAAATAACGTCCGGGGTGATCAACTCTGCCGCGGCGTGAGCATCCTGGAGCGCATCGTCATCGTCGAGCAGCGTCGAGATGACGGCGAGGCCGTACACGATCGATCCGAGGCCAAGGCCGCCGCCGACACCGACCTGGCGAGCGACGCGCCCCGGGTTGGGGCCGCGCAGGAATCCCCGCAGCCGGGACAGCGCTGCGGCGGCAAGGGCCTTTGAGGAGGTGGAGTTGGTGACGGCGGCATGTGTGGCAAGGAACAGCGCGATGCCGCACGTGCCTTTGTAGAGGTCGGGACCGAGCACGACGAGCTGTGACAACTCGGACTCGCCCAGCCAGTCGAGGCCGATCCAGGCCGCACTCGGCCCCTTGCGCACCGCATGCTCCGAGAGCGTTCGGGCAACCGCGTCGGCTGCCTTGGTGAAGGTGGCGAACGCATCACCGACGTCGCCGTCGGACGGCCCGCTCGTGGAGACAAGCGGGACGGGTGCGGCCCGCCTGAGCGTGGCGGTGCTCTGTCGGACGAGCTCCGTCTGCCATGCGATTTCCGCATCGTCGAGGCCGCGCAGGCGGGCGCGCGCCCGATCGAGGCCCGGTGTCGTCCCCCTCGGGATTGAGGTGCCGTCAGCGTCGTGGATGCTATGACCGTCGCTGGCCATCACGAAGTGCGGAACATTCAAGTCGACGACAGCCGCGCGCTCGGCGCGCAGCAACGGCCATGCAGGGTCAACGTCGTGCTCCCAGTCCGCCAGTTGGGCCGGGAAGTCCGCCTGAGCAGACCACGCGACACCGTCGTCCATGGCGCGGTGATCTCTCAGGTGCTGCAGCAGCATGCCGTAGAACCTCGTCGGCCGGACGACCTGACGGATCGGCAGGCCGCCGAAGCCGTCCAGCAGGTCGTCCGGGCGTTGCCGCTGAAGAAACTTCGCGTAGTCGCGGAATCCCGATACGAAGTCGTCGACGTAACCGCCCAGCCGGGAATGAGACCCGTTGATGTGTGGGAGATTTGGGATGGTCGCATCAGCCTGGACAACTTTCGCGGGCCGCATCGCGTCGGAATTGATGTCGTTCCATGCCAGTGTGGTTCGCGGAGCGGAATTCGAGATCACTCCGCCCATCGAGAAGGTCTCATGGGAATCCCAGCTGTACGTGGGGAGGACGCCGGCCATGACTACCGAGTTCATGACCTTCACCGTCGCGGCCTCGAACGCGTCCCCATCGTCCGCGGAACCCGTGTCGCCCCACGGCTCGGCGGCCTGCAGGATCATCTCCAGATCGATCGGTACCGGATGCTCGCCGCAGGCGATGATGTTCTCTTGATGCATGTCGACGCCGACGAAGCCGTGGAAGAGCGCCAGCCATGCGCCGGCGCGCCGGAAGTATCGCTGAAAGCCCTGTCGATCAACACAACTCGTGTGATCGATGAACTCCGTCCAGCCGTAACCGTGGCGCGCGAGGACGCGCACGGCCCGCAGCTCAAGGGGGGCAACGCGGTTCAGCCTTTCGACCAGCGCATGCCACGCTGCGTCGACCCGCAAATCCTTGGGCTTATACACGACCCGCGAGCCGTCCTGGAAGCCGATGATCGTTACGGTACGGCCGAAGTTGTGCCGGTCGGAGAGGTCGGCGTCGATGCTGGTCACCTGGCAGGGCGGGGCGGATGTGCCCGCGTCCAGCAGGTCGCGGCGAATCGCCGGCAGATCGGCATCCAGCCGCGTGATCAGTTCCCGTGACGCGTCGATCCACTGCCGGGTGAGCGAGGCCATCAGCCGCAACAGGACGGGTTTGGCTTCGAACAGGTGACGCCATCCGTTCGTCTTCATGGTGCAGACGAAGCGGTCATGGCAGCCGCTCGGCCCGCCGTCGTTGCGGGCCTTCGCGAATCGCTCGTAGAGCGCGGGCGCCGAAAGGTCCGACAGCTGCGTCGTCAGCGAACGGCGCAGGCATGCGCGGGCACCGTCGTCCAGCGCGCCTTGGATACCTCCGCCCACACCCGACCAAAGGATCTTCTCCGCCTCCCGGACCACCGGTTCCAGCAGGTCCTCGAAGGCGCACGGCCCGGCCTCGGGAGCCGCGGTTTCACGGGGGTCCTGCAACGCCTCGGCGATCCACGCCGCGTCCTCGACCCAGTGCGGTGCGGGCACGCACGGATTGCGGCGAACCGTCGCGAATTTTGCCAGCACGTCCCCGATCGACAGTCCGTCGCGCCGAAGCCGCCTGGCGAACAGTGTCCGGTCGCCGCCGGCGGACGATCGGCACCATGCGGCAAGGCGGCGCGCGGCCAGGTCGGTGTCACTCTTCTGACTGGGCAATTGGTCAAACGCGTCGGAAAGCAGCTCGTCGACGGTGGCGGCCCGAGCTAACAGGCGCTCATCGAGAACCATTCGATAGCCCCCATCCCGAACTCCCGGTTATTGGAAGCACCCGGCAAGGGCGCGAGCGTGCGTGTCGGTACGCCGACACGCCGTCAAGCGTGGCATTTTGTGCACGCTCGAGGCAAAGGGGGCCACGCCACGCTCCGTCGCCAGGACTCGAACCTGAACTCTCAGAACCAAAATCTGATGTGCTGCCGATTACACCACGACGGATTGCAGTTGCGGGCCTGCCGCAGTCTAGCGTGACGACGCCGGGCGGCCTCGATGCCGCGAACCGATACGCTGATCGACGTGGCCGTTCTGGACAAGGAGCCGGACAAACCCGATAAGGACGCGCGGGCGCCGCGCGCCCGCATGACCGGCAGCGAGCGCCGGCAGCAGCTCATCGGCATCGCCCGCTCGCTGTTCGCCGAACGCGGCTACGAGGGCACCTCCATCGAGGAGATCGCGCTGCGCGCCAACGTGTCCAAGCCGGTCGTCTACGAGCATTTCGGCGGCAAGGAGGGCCTGTACGCCGTCGTCGTCGACCGGGAGATGTCGGCGCTGCTCGACGGCATCACCTCGTCGCTGACCAACAACCGGTCCCGGGTGCGCGTCGAGCGGGTCGCGCTGGCGCTGCTCACCTACGTCGAAGAGCGCACCGACGGCTTCCGGATCATGATCCGCGACTCGCCGGCCTCCATCAGCTCCGGCACCTACTCCAGCCTGCTCAACGACGCCGTCAGCCAGGTCGCCTCCATCCTGGCCGGCGACTTCGCCCGTCGCGGCCTGGACCCCGACCTGGCCCCGCTCTACGCCCAGGCGCTGGTGGGCTCGGTGTCGATGACGGCGCAATGGTGGCTCGACACGCGCGAGCCCAAGAAAGAGGTGGTCGCCGCGCACCTGGTCAACCTGATGTGGAACGGGCTGATCGGACTGGAAGCCGACCCCCGGCTGCAGGACGAATAGCCCTTAACCGCAGTCGCGCGACAGCAGGTCGGCGGTCGTCTCCCGGCGGATCAGCGCGCGGGCGCGCCCGTCCTTGACCGCCACCAGCGGCGGCCGGCCGACCATGTTGTAGTTCGACGCCATGCTGTGGTGATAGGCGCCCGTGCAGGCGACGGCCAACAGGTCGCCGGGGCGCAGGTCCGCCGGCAGCTCGATGTCCCGGGCGATCTCGTCGCCCGCCTCGCAGTGCCGCCCCGCCACGGTGACGCGCTGCTTGGCCGCCAGCGGATGCCGGTTCGCGAGCGCGACCGTGTACTGGGCGCCGTACAACGACACCCGCGGGTTGTCGCTCATGCCGCCGTCGACGGCGACGAAGGTGCGGCCACCCGGCTGCGTCTTCACCGAGCACACGCGATACAGCGTCACCCCGGCCCGGCCGCTGAGGGCGCGACCGGGTTCCACGACGACGGTCGGCCGCGGGAAGTATTCGGCGGCGCAGGCCTCGTCCAGCGCGTCCTCGATGACGGCGGCCAGCTCGTCGAGGTCGAGCTCGCGATCGCCGGGCAGGTAGGGGATGGCGTGGCCGCCGCCGATGTTCAGCTCGGTGAGGATGATGCCGTGGCGGGCGCGGACGTCGGCCATGGCGGCGATCATCCGGCGGATCGCTTCGCCGTAGAGCGCGGGGTCGACGACCTGCGAGCCTTGGGAGCTTAAGTGGCAGTGCAGCCCCACCAGGTCGAGGATGGGGTGCGCCAGCACGCGCCGCACCGCGTCGGCGGCGTGGTCGCCGTCCAGGGTGAACCCGAACTTCTGGTCGCTGATGCCGGTGGTGACCGCGCGGGTGGATGGCCCGAATTTGTCAAAGTTGGGGGTCCCCCTGATCAGCACCGGCTGGCGCCTGCGGGCCAGGCCCGCCAGGTAGGCGATCTCGATGCACGAATCCAGCACGACGCGGCCGACCCCGACACTGGTCGCCTCCCGCAGCTCGTCGGGCGTCTTCGCGTTGCCGTGCATGACGATGCGCGCCGGGTCGACCCCGGCGGCCAGGGCGACGGCCAGCTCGCCGGCCGAGCAGACGTCGAGGCCGAGACCCTCTTCGCGCGCCCACCGCGCCACCGCCGTGGTCAGCAGCGACTTCCCGGCATAGACGACCTCGACACCGCGCAGCGTCTTGCGGTAGCGACGGGCGCGCCGCCGGAAGTCGGCCTCGTCGATCACGTAGGTCGGGGTGTGGAACTCGTCGGCGATCTCCGTCAGGGGCACGCCGCCGACGCAGAGCCGGCCCTCCTCGTCGCAGTGTGTGGTGGCGGGCCAGATCGCGGGATCCAACCGCCGGGGCGCCGCCCGACCGATCGACGGCAACATATCGAGCAATGTCATGCCTTTAACGTGCGCCCGGCCCGTGTCGGGTGCCGCTTTTCTTACGATCCCTTGACGGTGCGGGGCCCGATCTTGACGAAGTTCGGCGCGGGTGCGGGGCCCCTAGAATGGCAGCATCATGACCGCACCGGGGCCTGCTCGCCCAGACACCCCGATCGCGGGGCTCGTTGATCTGGCGCTGACCGCGCCGACCTTCCGGCAGTTGATCGAGAGCGCGACCGCCCGGCCCGCCGAACTGGGCCTCGTCGGCCCCGCCAGCGCCCGGGTGTTCGTCGCCGGCGCGCTGGCGCGGCTGGGGCCGCTGCTCGTGGTCACCGCGACCGGGCGCGAGGCCGACGACCTGACCGCCGAACTGCGCGGCGTCTTCGGCGACGCGGTGGCGGCCTTTCCGTCCTGGGAGACGCTGCCGCACGAGCGGCTCTCGCCCGGCGTCGACACCGTCGGCACGCGGCTTATGGTCCTGCGCCGGCTGGCCCATCCCGACGACACCGGGTTGGGGCCGCCCCTGCGGGTGGTGGTGACGTCGGTGCGCTCGCTGCTGCAGCCGATGACGCCGCGGCTGGGCCTGGTGGAGCCGGTCGCGTTGAGCGTCGGCCGGGAGATCGCCTTCGAGGACGTCATCGCCCGGCTGGTCGAGCTGGCGTACACCCGCGTGGACATGGTCGGCCGGCGCGGCGAGTTCGCCGTTCGCGGCGGCATCCTCGACGTCTTCCCGCCGACCGCCGAGCACCCGGTGCGCATCGAGTTCTGGGGCGACGAGGTCAGCGAGATGCGCATGTTCTCGGTCGCCGACCAGCGCTCGATTCCAGAGGTCGCGGTCGACACGCTGGTCGCGGTGGCCTGCCGCGAACTGCTGCTCACCGACGACGTGCGGGAGCGGGCCGCGCGGTTGGCCGCCCGGCATCCCGCGCCCGAGAACGTCGTCACCGGCAGCGTCGCCGACATGCTGGCCAAGCTGGCCGAGGGCATCCCGGTCGACGGCATGGAGGCGCTGCTTCCGGTGCTGCGGCCTGACGACTACGCCCTGCTGACCGATCAGCTGCCCGACGGCGCGCCGGTGTTGCTCTGCGACCCGGAAAAGGTGCGCAGCCGGGCCGCCGACCTGATCAAGACCGGGCGCGAATTCCTCGAGGCGTCGTGGTCGGTGGCGGCCCTTGGCAGTTCGGCGCCCGTCGATGTTGAGGAGCTGGGCGGGTCGGGGTTCGCCGAACTCGACGACGTGCGGGCCGCGGCCGCCCAATCCGGCCACCCGTGGTGGACCCTGAGCCAGCTGTCCGACGAGTCGGCGGTGGAGCTGGACATCCGGGCGGCGCCGTCGGCCCGCGGGCGGCAGGGCGCCGTCGGCGATATTGACGCCATCTTCGCGATGCTGCGCGCGCACGTCAGCACCGGCGGGTACGCGGCGGTGGTCGCGCCCGGGACCGGGACCGCCCACCGGGTCGTCGAGCGGCTGGCCGAGTCCGACACCCCCGCCGGGATGCTGGAATCCGGTCAGGCGCCCAAGCCCGGTGTCGTCGGCGTGCTGAAGGGCCCGCTGCACGACGGGGTGGTTATCCCGGGCGCCAACCTGGTCGTCGTCACCGAGACCGATCTGACGGGCAACCGGGCCATGGCCGTCGACGGCAAGCGGCTGGCGGCCAAGCGGCGCAACACCGTCGACCCGCTGGCGCTGACGGCCGGCGACCTGGTGGTGCACGACCAGCACGGCATCGGGCGGTTCGTGGAGATGGTCGAGCGCGTCGTCGGGGGTGCGCGCCGGGAGTACCTGGTGCTGGAATACGCGTCCAGCAAGAGGGGGTCTGGCACTCAAAAAAGCACGGACAAACTCTATGTCCCGATGGATTCCCTGGACCAGCTGTCGCGGTACGTCGGCGGGCAGGCGCCGGCGCTGAGCCGGCTGGGCGGCAGCGACTGGGCCAACACCAAGACCAAGGCGCGCCGCGCGGTGCGCGAGATCGCCGGCGAGCTGGTGGCGCTGTACGCCAAACGGCACGCGAGCCCCGGACACGCCTTCGGGCCGGACACCCCGTGGCAGGCCGAAATGGAGGACGCGTTCGGCTTCACCGAGACCGTCGACCAGCTCACCGCGATCCAAGAGGTCAAGGCCGACATGGAAAAGCCGATCCCGATGGACCGGGTGATCTGCGGCGACGTCGGCTACGGCAAGACCGAGATCGCGGTGCGGGCGGCGTTCAAGGCGGTGCAGGACGGCAAGCAGGTCGCCGTGCTGGTCCCCACGACGCTGCTGGCCGACCAGCACCTGCAGACGTTCATCGACCGGATGGCCGACTTCCCGATCACCGTCAAGGGGCTGTCCCGCTTCACCGACGCCACCGCGTCCCGCGCCGTGATCGAGGGCCTGGCCGACGGGTCGGTGGACGTCGTGATCGGCACCCATCGGCTGCTGCAGACCGGGGTGCGGTGGAAGGACCTGGGCCTGGTCGTCGTCGACGAGGAGCAGCGGTTCGGCGTCGAGCACAAGGAGCACATCAAGTCGCTGCGCACCCACGTCGACGTGCTGACCATGAGCGCCACCCCGATCCCGCGCACCCTGGAGATGAGCCTGGCCGGGATCCGCGAGATGTCGACCATCCTGACCCCGCCCGAGGAGCGCTACCCCGTGCTGACCTACGTCGGCCCGCACGACGACAAGCAGGTCGCCGCCGCGTTGCGGCGCGAGCTGCTGCGCGACGGGCAGGCCTTCTACGTGCACAACCGGGTGAGCTCCATCGATTCCGCCGCCGCCCGGGTGCGCGAGCTGGTGCCCGAGGCGCGCGTCGTGGTCGCGCACGGGCAGATGCCCGAGGACCTGCTGGAGCGGACCGTGCAGGGCTTCTGGAACCGCGAGCACGACATCCTGGTGTGCACGACGATCGTGGAGACCGGCCTGGACATCTCCAACGCCAACACGCTCGTCGTCGAGCGCGCCGACACCTTCGGGCTGTCCCAGCTGCACCAGCTGCGCGGCCGGGTCGGCCGCAGCCGCGAGCGCGGTTACGCCTACCTCCTCTATCCGCCGCACGCGCCGCTGACCGAGACGGCCTACGACCGGCTGGCGACCATCGCGCAGAACAACGAGCTGGGCGCGGGCATGGCGGTCGCGCTGAAGGACCTCGAGATCCGGGGCGCCGGCAACGTGCTGGGCGTCGAGCAGTCCGGGCACGTCGCCGGGGTCGGGTTCGACCTGTACGTGCGGTTGGTGGGCGAGGCCGTCGAGGCCTACCGGGCGGCGGCGGACGGCCAGACGGTCGCCGCCGCCGAGGAGCCGAAGGACGTGCGGATCGACCTGCCGGTGGACGCCCACCTGCCGCCGGACTACATCGCCAGCGACCGGCTTCGGCTGGAGGGCTACCGGCGGTTGGCCGCGGCGGCCTCCGACAGCGAGGTCGACGCCGTGGTGGACGAGCTCACCGACCGCTACGGGGCGCTGCCCGAGCCCGCCCGGCGGCTGGTGGCGGTGGCGCGGCTGCGGCTGGTGTGCCGCGGCGCCGGCATCACCGAGGTGTCGGCCGCGTCGGCGGCGACCGTGCGGCTGTCCCCGGTGACGCTGCTCGATTCGGCCCAGGTGCGGCTCAAGCGGATCTATCCGTCGGCGCACTACCGGCCCACGACGGGCACGGTCCAGGTCCCGATTCCGCGGGCGGGCGGGGTCGGCGCCCCACGCCTCCGCGACGTCGAGTTGGTGCAGATGGTGGCGAACCTGGTGACGGCGCTGCAAGGTGAACCTCAGAAAGATATTGGTATAACGGGTCCACCTGCAACGATGAGCGGTGAGGAGGAGCGGCGCTTATGATCCGCGCCGCCGACGATACAGAGCGAAGCGATGAGGAGGAGCGGCGCTGATGATTGTCGTCTTGTTCGACCCGCGCCGCCCATCGCTGGTGCCCGTCGAGGCCATCGAGCACCTCGCCGGGGAGGTGCAATACACCGAGGAGATGCCCGTCGCGGTGCCCTGGTCGCTGCCCGCCGCGCGGCCGGTGCACTCCGGGGATGACGCGCCGGTGTTGCTGTCCTCCGATCCGGACCACCCCGCGGTCACCGCACGATTGGCGGCCGGAGCCCGGCTGATCTCGGCGCCGGACACGCCGCGCGGCGAACGGCTGGTCGACGCCGTCGCGATGATGGACAAACTGCGCACCGCCGGACCGTGGGAAAGCGAACAAACCCACGACTCGCTGCGCAGGTTCCTGCTGGAGGAGACCTACGAGCTGCTGGACGCGGTGCGCAGCGGCAACGCCGACCAGCTGCGGGAGGAACTCGGCGACGTGTTGCTGCAGGTCCTCTTCCATGCCCGCATCGCCGAGGACGCGCGGCAGTTTCCCTTCACCATCGACGACGTCGCCGTCACGCTGATGCGAAAGCTGGGCAACCGTGTTCCGGGAGTGCTTGCGGGGCAATTGATTTCGCTCGAAGATCAGCTGGCGCAGTGGGAGGAGCGCAAGGCCGCCGAAAAGCCACGGAACTCGGTGATGGACGACGTCCACACCGGCCAACCGGCATTAGCTTTGGCCCAGAAGGTGATTCAACGCGCCGAGAAGGCGGGCCTGCCGGGCGACCTGATCCCCGGCGACGTCACGTCCATCTCGGTCTCCGCCGACGTCGATTCCGAAAGCGCGCTGCGCACAGCGGTTTTGGAGTTCGTGGACACGGTCCGCCGCGTGGAGAGGGTGATTGCCGCCGCCCGCCGCGGGGACGGCGTTCCCGAGCAGCTCGATGTGGCGCCGCTGGGCGAGGTCGGCGAGGAGGAGTGGCGCGCCCACTGGCCATCCGGCGATGCCGTCGACGACGAGCCCCCGGCCGAGTCCGAGGATTCCGGGGGCGGCCCCGGGCCGAGCCGGGAATCGACCGGGTAGTCCCCACGCGCGTGGGACGATGATGGCGGAAGTTGTGTAGGGAGTTTAGGGGGGAGCTTTAAGGAGCATGGTGTCGCCGAGGCGTTGGTTGCGTGCGGCCGCCGTGATCGGGGCGACCGTCATGCTTCTGGCGTCCAGCTGCACCTGGCAGCTCAGCCTGTTCATCCCCGACGGCGTCCCACCGCCGCCCGGCGATCCGGTGCCGCCGGTGGACACCCACGTCAGCGGCCGGCCCGCGGATCAGTTGCGTGGGTGGGCGGAGCAACGCTCGGCGGCGTTGGAAATCCCGGTCATCGCGCTGGAGGCGTACGGCTACGCCGCCCGGGTCGCCGAGGTCGAAAACCCGAAGTGCCACATCGCGTGGACCACGCTGGCGGGCATCGGGCAGGTGGAGAGCCACCACGGCACCTACCGGGGCGCCACGCTGTCACCGAACGGGGACGTGAGCCCGCCCATTCGGGGTGTTCGCCTGGACGGCAGCGGCGGCACCCTGCGCATCGTCGACGCCGAGGACGGGAAAGACGGGGACGCCGGGGTGGCCCGCGCGATGGGACCGATGCAGTTCATTCCCGAGACATGGCGGTTGTACGGGGTCGACGCCCACAACGACGGCGTCGTCAGCCCGGACAACATCGACGATGCGGCGCTGGCGGCGGCCGGTTATCTGTGTTGGCGCGGAAAGGATCTCGCGACCCCGAGGGGATGGATCACCGCGCTGCGGGCCTACAACAACTCCGGTATCTACGCGCGGGCGGTGCGGGACTGGGCGACCGCCTACGCGGCGGGTCATCCGCTGTAGCAGGATGGGTCAGGCTTTACGCTAAGGGCGGCACCGAGGCCGGCACCAGCTACGACACAAGGAGAACCCAGTGCCGATTATCGAGCAGGTTGGGGCCCGCGAGATCCTCGATTCCCGCGGCAACCCGACGGTCGAGGTCGAGATAGCCCTGATGGACGGGACGTTTGCCCGCGCGGCGGTGCCGTCCGGCGCGTCGACCGGGGAACACGAGGCCGTCGAGTTGCGGGACGGCGGCGAGCGTTACGGCGGCAAGGGCGTGAAGAAAGCCGTCCAGGCCGTCCTCGATGAGATCGCCCCGGCCGTGATCGGGCTCAACGCCGACGACCAGCGGTTGGTGGACCAGGCGCTGGTGGACCTCGACGGCACCCCGGACAAGTCACGGCTGGGCGGCAACGCCATCCTGGGGGTCTCGCTGGCCGTGGCCAAGGCGGCCGCCGATTCCGCCGAGCTGCCGCTCTTCCGCTACGTCGGCGGCCCCAACGCCCACATCCTGCCGGTGCCGATGATGAACATCCTCAACGGCGGTGCCCACGCCGACACCGCCGTCGACATTCAGGAGTTCATGGTGGCCCCGATCGGCGCGGCCAGCTTCGCCGAGGCGTTGCGCTGGGGCGCCGAGGTGTACCACGCGCTCAAGTCCGTGCTGAAGAAGGAGGGCCTGTCCACCGGCCTGGGCGACGAGGGCGGATTCGCCCCCGACGTCGCCGGCACCACCGCGGCGCTGGACCTGATCGGCCGGGCGATCGAATCGGTGGGTTTCAAGCTCGGCGTCGACGTGGCGCTGGCCCTCGACGCGGCGGCCACCGAGTTCTACACCGACGGCACCGGCTACATCTTCGAGGGCACGACCCGCACCGCCGAGCAGATGGCGGAGTTCTACGCCGGCCTGCTGGGCTCCTACCCGCTTGTCTCGCTGGAAGACCCGCTGTCCGAGGACGATTGGGACGGCTGGGCGGCCCTGACCGCGTCGATCGGTGACCGGGTGCAGATCGTGGGCGACGACATCTTCGTCACCAATCCCGAGCGTCTGGAAGAGGGCATCGAAAAGGGTGTGGCAAATGCGTTGCTGGTCAAGGTGAATCAGATCGGCACGCTGACCGAAACGCTCGACGCCGTCGCGCTGGCCCATCACAGCGGATATCGCACGATGATGAGCCACCGCAGCGGCGAGACGGAGGACACCACGATCGCCGACCTGGCGGTGGCCGTCGGCAGCGGCCAGATCAAGACCGGCGCGCCCGCCCGCAGCGAGCGCGTGGCCAAGTACAACCAGCTGTTGCGGATCGAGGAGGCGCTCGGTGACGCCGCGCGCTACGCCGGCGACCTGGCCTTCCCGCGATACGCGCCGGAGGCCAAATAGCTTGGCCGCTAAGCCCGATCCGAAGCGGCGCTCCCCGGCATCGCGTCCGGGGAAGGCCGGCGATTCGGTTCGGCGCGGTCGTTCGGCCAAGCCGTCACGGACCACGACCCAGGCCGACCGCAGCACGACGCGGACGCTGCGCGAGCGTGTCGTCGAACCCATCAAGCGGCAGGTCGCCGAGTCCGTCGAGCAGCGCTCCGATCAGCGGCTGGGTTTCACCGCGCGCCGGGCGGCGGTGCTGGCCGCGGTCATCTGCGTGCTGACGCTGACCATCGCCGGCCCGGTGCGCACCTACTTCGCGCAGCGCACGGAGATGGAACAGTTGTCCGCAAGCGAAGCCGCGCTGCGCCGCCAGATCGACGACCTCGAGCAGAAGAAGGTCAAGCTCGGTGACCCGGCCTATATTGCGGCCCAGGCCCGCGAGCGCCTCGGTTTCGTGATGCCCGGGGACACACCGTTCCAGGTTCAACTGCCGTCGGCTGCGGCGGTGTCGCCGCAGCCGGGAGCCGAGACGGCGAAGCCGGATCACGGCGATCCCTGGTATACGGCCCTGTGGCACACCATCGCCGACGCCCCGCACCTGCCGCCGGCGCCGCCGGAAGTGCCCAACCCCACGGTCCCCGGTGGTTGACCGTGCCGACCTGGAGGCGGTGGCGCGTCAGCTCGGGCGTGAGCCGCGCGGTGTGCTGGAGATCGCCTATCGTTGCCCCGACGGCGAACCCGGCGTGGTGAAGACCGCGCCGAAACTTCCTGACGGCACGCCGTTTCCGACGTTGTACTACCTCACGCATCCGGTGCTGACCGCGGCCGCGAGCAGGCTGGAGACGACGGGCTTGATGCGCGAGATGACCGAGCGGTTGCGGCAAGACCCCGAATTGGCGGCCGCGTACCGGCGCGCCCACGAGTCGTATCTGGCCGAACGCGACGCGATCGAACCGCTGGGGACCACGTCGTCGGCCGGGGGAATGCCGGACCGGGTCAAGTGCCTGCACGTGCTGATCGCGCACTCGCTGGCCAAGGGCCCCGGCGTGAATCCGCTCGGCGACGAGGCGCTGGCGCTGCTGGCGGAGGACCCGGCCGCGGCCGCGGTGTTGGTGGCCGGCCAATGGTGAGCAGGCTCGCGGGAATCGACTGCGGCACCAACTCGATTCGGTTGTTGATCGCCGACGTGAGCGACGGGAAGCTGCGCGACGTGCACCGCGAGACGCGGATCGTGCGGCTGGGGCAGGGCGTCGACGCGACGGGTCGGTTTGCGCCCGACGCGATGGCCCGGACGCGGGCGGCGTTGGCCGACTACGCCTCGCTGCTGGAAACGCACGGCGCCGAGCGGGTGCGGATGGTGGCCACGTCGGCGGCCCGCGACGTCGCCAATCGCGATGCCTTCTTCGCGATGACGGCCGAGGTGCTGGGCGCGGTGCTGCCCGGCGCGGTCGCGGAGGTGATCACCGGCGCCGAGGAGGCAGAGCTGTCCTTCCGCGGGGCCGTCGGCGAATTGGACTGTTCCGCGGGCCCTTTCGTCGTCGTCGACCTGGGTGGCGGCTCCACCGAGATCGTGCTCGGCGGTGACCGGGTGGTGGCGAGCCACTCGGCGGACATCGGCTGCGTCCGGCTGACCGAACGCTGTCTGCATTCGGACCCCCCGACCCTCGCGGAGGTGGAGGCGGCCCGCCGGGTGGTGCGCGAGCGGCTCGGCGTCGCGCTGGGCGTGGTGCCCGTCGAGGGGGCCCGGGCCTGGGTCGGACTCGCCGGAACGATGACCACGCTGTCGGCGTTGGCGCACCACATGGCGACGTATGATGCCGCGGCCATTCATCTTTCGCGGGTCGGGGTTTGCGACCTACTGGCGGTGTGCGAGCGGTTGATCGGCATGACGCGATCCCAGCGTGCGGCGCTGGGGCCGATGCACGAGGGCCGCGCCGACGTGATCGGCGGTGGCGCGATCGTGGTGGAGGAGTTGGCGCGCGAGCTGCGCGCCCGGGCCGGCATCGACGAGCTGATCGTCAGCGAACACGACATCCTGGACGGCATCGTGCTGTCGATCGCGGAGTGAGTCACAGCCGCCACACTGGCCCCTGGCCGGAGTCGGCACTCTCGTGCCCGCCTCATAGCGACAACTCGGGCCGATGTCGTGCCGGTATGCAACTCTGGGGCGATGAACCTTCACGGAATCGAGCTGCGTTACGTGCTCACGATGCACCTCGCCCTCAACGGACCGGCGACGATCGCCGACATGATGGATGCGCTTACTGCACAGGGCTTTTGCGTCCCCGGCAGGGCATCGAAAGTCATTTCGGATGCCCTGCGTTGGGAGATGGCTCGCGACAGGGTCCGCCGGCTTGGCCGAGGTCGCTACGGACCGAGGTACATCCCGCGGGGCACCGAGCACCGAATACATCAACGCGTGCTCGCGTTGCGGGCGGCGGCCAAGTTGTCGCTGCGAGGCGGGCACACGGAGTGCCGACTCTAGGGCGGGATCGGTGTGGCGGATGTGACTTAGTCGGTATCGCAGCAGGATTGCACGCTGTCGCTGTGAGGCGGGCACAAGTCGAATACCTCCGGCCCGCCCGGCTTTCGAGTGTGAACTGAGGGCTTTCGAGTGTGAACTGAGGGCTTCCGGCGTGCGTTCACGGCGACGATGTCGGCGAAATTCGCGCCCTGGGTGCACACTCGACGCCGTGGACGCACGCTCACGCCTCGAACCGGTAGCCCATGCCCGATTCGGTCAGCAGGTGCTTGGGGTGTGACGGGTCGACTTCGAGTTTGCGCCGCAGCTGCGCCAGATAGACACGCAGATAATGGGTTTCGGTGGCGTAGGCCGGTCCCCACACCTCCTTGAGCAGTTCCTCGCGGCCGACCAGCTTGCCGCGGTTGCGCACCAGCACCTCGAGCATGCCCCATTCGGTCGGCGTGAGATGCACCTCGGCACCGTCCTTGGTGACCTTCTTGGCGGCCAGATCGACGGTGAACGCGTCGGTCTCGATGACCGGCTGGTCCAGCTCGGACGCCGCGGCATTGCGGCGCACCGCGGCGCGCAACCGGGCCAGAAACTCGTCCATCCCAAAGGGTTTCGTGACGTAGTCGTCGGCGCCCGCGTCGAGGGCCTCGACCTTGTCCGACGAATCGGTGCGCGCCGACAACACGATCACCGGCGCCGAGAGCCAACCGCGCAGACCGGCGAGCACCTCGATGCCCGATATGTCGGGCAGGCCCAGGTCGAGGACCACCACGTCGGGCCTGTGCTCGGCGGCGGCGCGCAGCGCACCGGCGCCGGTCGACGCCGTGGTGACCTCGTAACCGCGCACGGACAGGTTGATTCGCAGCGCGCGCAGGATGTGCGGCTCGTCGTCGATCACCAACACCCGGGTCACTGCGCACCGACCGGTTGTGGCGCCGCCAAATCCACCACGACGGTGAGCCCCCCGCCCGGGGTGTCGCCGGCCGCGATGCTGCCGCCCATCGCCTCGACGAAGCCGCGCGCCACGGACATTCCCAGGCCCACCCCGGTGGTGTTGTCGTGGTCGCCGAGCCGTTGGAAGGCCTCGAAGATCTGATCCTCGGTGCCCTTGGGTATTCCGGGGCCTTCGTCGATGACATTGATCAGGACGCGATCGCCGACCCGTCCCGCGTTCACGCGAACCACGCAGTTGGGCGCGTACCGCAGCGCGTTGTCGATCAGGTTGGCGAGGACCCGTTCCAGTAGCCCGGCATCGGCCATCACGACCGCGTCACCGACGTCGACCTTGACGCGGTCGATGGCGGATCGGTAGAAACCCGTGGCGCCCTTGCCGATACTGACCAGCGCGCGTTGCACCGTTTCCTCCAGGTACACGCGGTGCAGGTCCGGGCGGACCACGCCGGCGGCCAGACGCGAGGAGTCCAGCAGGTTGCCGACCAGCGCGGTCAGCTGGTCGATCGACTCCTCGATGGTGGCCAGCAATTCGGCGGTGTCCTCGGGGGAGAAGGCGACGTCTTCGGCGCGCAGGCTGGACACCGCGACCTTGGCCGCCGCCAGCGGCGTGCGCAGGTCGTGGCTGACCGCCGAGAGCAGGGAGCGGCGCAGCTCGTCGGCCTGCACGATCGCCTCGGCCCGGCCGGCTTCCTCGGCCAGCTCACCCTGCCTGATCAGACCCGCGGCCTGCCTGGCCACCGCGGACAGCACCCGGCGATCACGCGCGGAGAGCTTCCTGCCGGCCATCAGCATCCAGAACTCGCCGACTTCGATGGCGGTGTCGGCGGAATCGACGGTCACACAAGGATCTTTGCCCACACAGGCGACGATGTCGCTCCTCTTCCCGCTGGCGCGCTCCTCCTCGCTGGGCTCGCGCAGCATGCTGACCGCCCGCTGCGAATAGGCCTCCCGCACGCGTTCCAGCAACGTCTCGAGGTCGGCGCCGCGCAGCACCGACCCGGCGAAGAGCGTCAGCAGCTCGGCCTCCTGCGATGCGCGGCGGGCCTCCCGGGTGCGTTTGGCCGCGCCGTCGACGAGCACCGCGACCGCGACCGCGATCAGCAACAGGACCAATTCGGTGATGGCGCTGTTGGGTTCGGCGATGGTGAAGCTGTGTCGTGGGGGGATCAGGTAGTAGTTCAGCAGCAGGCCGGACAACACCGCCGAAAGCACCGCCGGGGCAACGCCTCCCAGAAGGCCGACCAGCAGGACACCCACGAAGAACAACGCGCTTTCCCCGCCATTGTCCAGGCACCGGTCGAACACCGTCACCGTAACGGCGCAGATGACCGACGGCACGATGACGGCCGCCAGCCAGGACACGGCGCGCCGCTCGCGGGGCGCGAGCGACGCCAGGTGAAAGCCGCGCTTGGATTCCTCGTGGGTGACGATGTGCACATCGATCTTGCCGGACCGCTGCACAATCGTCGGCCCGATGCCCTCCTCGAACAGCCGCGCCCACCGGGACCGGCGGGACGTGCCGATCACCAGCTGGGTGGCGTTCATCTCGCGCGCGAAATCCAGCAGGGCCGTGGGCACGTCGTCGCCGACCACGGTATGCACGGAGGCGTCCAGGCTGTTCGCCAGCTCGCGGATCTTGGTCATCCGGGACTCCGACAGGCCGGCCAGCCCGTCGCCGCGTATGACGTGCACCACCATCAGCTCGGCGCTGGACTTCGACGCGATCCGGGATGCCCGTCGTACCAACGTCTCCGACTCGGGACCACCGGTGACCGCCACCACGACCCGCTCGCGCGCCTCCCACATGTCGGTAATCTTGTTCTCCGCGCGATATTTGGCCAGCGCGGTGTCCACCTGGTCGGCCAGCCACAGCAGCGCCAATTCCCTTAGTGCCGTGAGGTTTCCGCGGCGGAAGTAATTCGACAGCGCCGCGTCGATCCGCTCCGGGGCGTAGACGTTGCCGTGGGACAGCCTGCGGCGCAGCGCCTCCGGGGTGATGTCGATGAGTTCGACCTGCGAGGCCTGCCGCACGATCGAATCCGGTATGGTTTCTTGTTGTTCGACGCCGGTGATCTGGGCGACGACGTCGTTGAGGCTTTCCAGGTGCTGAATGTTGACGGTGGAGATCACCGTGATCCCGACGTCGAGGAGCTCCTTGACGTCCTGCCACCGCTTTTCGTTTTTGCTGCCCGGCGTATTGGTGTGCGCGAGTTCGTCGACCAGGACCACCTGCGGGTGCCGCGCCAGCACCGCGGGCACGTCGAGCTCCGGGAAGCTGCCGCCCCGATATTCGACGTAGCTGGGCGGGATGACCTCGATGCCGTCAAGCAGCTCAGCGGTTTTCCGGCGGCCGTGCGTCTCGACCACCGCGGCCACCAGATCGGTGCCGCGTTCCAGGCGCCGGTGCGCTTCTCCGAGCATCGCGTAGGTCTTGCCGACACCCGGCGCCGCACCCAGATAGATGCGCAGCTCCCCGCGTTTGGGATGGTGGGCGGTACCGGTCACGTCAACCATCATCCCCCTTGGCGCTAGCTTTTGACCGGGTACCGGCGGTCGAGCTCCAGGTTGAGTTGCAGGACGCGCACCGTGGGCTCACCGAAGAATCCAAGATCGCGGCCGCTGCGGTACCGCGCCAGGACGGCGCGGATCTGATCCGGGCTGACGTGCCGGGCCTTGGCCACCCGGGCGACCTGGATGTCGGCGTAGGCCGGCGAGATGTCCGGGTCCAGGCCGCTGCCGCTGGCGGTGACGGCGTCGGCGGGTACGGCCGGGTTCGCGGGTGCGGCGCCGCGGATGGGCACGATCTGGCCGATCGTGTAGTCCTCGCCGTACTTGGCGCACTCCACGCGCACCCCCTCGTAGAGGCTGAGAAACGGTGTCCGCGTTGACTGGCACGGCTCGTTGACGCTGACGACCCTGGTCGGGTGAAGGACATAGCCACGCGAATCACGGGGACCGATGACGGACAGCACCGCACCCACACCGCCGCCCGTGCAGAATGGACGCGACCCGTCCACACCTTCCAGTTGGCCCACGGCGGCGCTGCGCGTGCAGACCTGCGTCAGCAGGCCCGGCTTGAAGCCCGCGTCCGATGCGGACTTGCCCGACGCCATTTGTGACGGATCGGCGGGTGTGTCGACGATGCTCTCCGGGCCCAGGTTGCTCGCGCTCGACGACAGCGGGTCGTATCCGGTGCCGGCCGCCGAGGGGCGGCTCTGGAAGTACTGCGGCAACGGGTTCCCGTCCTTGTCGGTGAACAGCTGACCGATCAGCCGGCTGCCGACCGGCCCGCCGTTGGCGGTGAGGATCGACCCCTCGGCCTTATCGTGCAATCCCGGAATCTGCGCCACCAGCCAGATGAACAGCGGGTAGGCGAGACCGGTGATGACGGTCAGCACCAGCAGCGCGCGGAAGGCCGCCCAGTGCATGCGGACGAAATTCGAGAACTTCATGTCAGGACATCCCGGGGACGAATTGGACGATGAGGTCGATCAGCTTGATCCCGATGAACGGGGCGACGATACCGCCGAGCCCGTAGACGTAGAGGTTGCGGCTCAACAGTTTTGACGCGCTGCTCGGCGTGTAGCGCACGCCGCGCAGCGACAGCGGGATCAGCATGACGATGATGATGGCGTTGAAGATCACCGCCGACAGGATCGCCGACTGCGGGCTGTGCAGCCGCATGATGTTGATCATGTCCAGCCCGGGGAACAGCGCGACGAACATCGCCGGGATGATCGCGAAGTACTTGGCGATGTCGTTGGCGATGGAGAAGGTGGTCAGGGCCCCGCGGGTGATCAGCAGCTGCTTGCCGATCTCGACGATTTCGATGAGTTTCGTGGGGTCGGAGTCGAGGTCGACCATGTTGCCGGCCTCTTTGGCGGCCGAGGTTCCGGTGTTCATCGCCACGCCCACGTCGGCCTGAGCCAGCGCCGGCGCGTCGTTGGTGCCATCGCCGGTCATCGCGACCAGCTTGCCGCCCTCCTGCTCGCGCTTGATCAGCGCGAGCTTGTCCTCGGGCGTGGCCTCGGCGAGGAAGTCGTCGACCCCGGCCTCGTCCGCAATCGCCTTGGCGGTCAACGGGTTATCGCCGGTGATCATCACCGTCCGGATGCCCATCCGCCGCATCTCGTCGAAGCGTTCACGCATGCCCTGCTTGACGACGTCCTTGAGGTGGATGATGCCCAGCACTCTTGCTTTTTTGTCGGCCTCGCCGTCGGCGTACTCGCCGACGACCAGCGGGGTGCCGCCGCCGGCGGAGATGCCGTCGACGATCTCGCCGAGCTGCTGCGGGACCTTACCCCCTTGCGCGCGTACCCATTCCGCGACCGAACTGGCGGCACCCTTGCGCAGCATGTGCCCGTCGAGGTCCACACCGGACATCCGGGTCGCGGCGGAGAATTGAACCCACCGGGCGTGCGCCAGCTCACCCGGGGTCCGCGCCCGCAGGCCGAAGTGTTCTTTGGCGAACACGACGACCGAGCGTCCTTCCGGCGTCTCGTCGGCGAGGCTCGACAACTGGGCGGCGTCGGCCAGTTGCGCCGAGGTGATCCCATCCAGGGGGATGAAGGCGGCGGCCTGGCGGTTGCCGAGGGTGATGGTCCCCGTCTTGTCGAGGAGCAGCGTGTTGACGTCGCCGGCGGCTTCCACCGCGCGCCCGGACATCGCGAGCACGTTGCGCTGCACCAGCCGGTCCATGCCGGCGATGCCGATGGCGGACAGCAGC
Organism: Mycobacterium heidelbergense; assembly: GCF_010730745.1. Taxonomy (NCBI): domain Bacteria; kingdom Bacillati; phylum Actinomycetota; class Actinomycetes; order Mycobacteriales; family Mycobacteriaceae; genus Mycobacterium; species Mycobacterium heidelbergense. The sequence continues at coordinate 3,196,776 of NZ_AP022615.1, forward strand.
GCCCCGATCGTCGTGGGGATCAGGCACACCAACAGCGCCACCATCACGATTCCGGTGACACCATTTGCGTTGAGCGCCTGGCTATCCGGGACGCCCGGGCTGTTCGACTTGGAGTAGATCGCCAGCGGCTGCAGAGTCGCGACGGCGAAGACGAAGATGATCGTCAGCGCGGCCAGCAGGATGTTCAGCGCGATCTCGTTGGGCGTCTTTTGCCGGTTGGCCCCTTCGACGAGCGAGATCATCCGATCGATGAAGCTCTCTCCGGGCTTTTGCGTGATTTGCACGACGATCCGGTCGCTCAGCACCGTGGTGCCGCCGGTGACCGCCGAACGGTCACCGCCGGACTCGCGGATCACTGGCGCCGACTCGCCGGTGATCGCCGATTCATCCACCGACGCAATGCCTTCCACCACGTCGCCGTCCCCGGGTATCACCTGCCCGGCTTCGATCACCACGACGTCGCCCTGTTGCAGCAGCGGCGCCGCGACCTGTTCTTCCACGGCAGCGGCGCCGGGTTCCCAGTTCCTGAGCCGCCGGGCCATGGTGGAGGTCTTCGCCTTACGCAGCGTTTCGGCCTGGGCCTTGCCGCGGCCCTCGGCGACCGCCTCCGCGAGGTTCGCGAAGAGCACGGTCAGCCATAACCAGCTCACGGTCAACCAGGCGAACCACGTGTCGTTGAGGACCGCCAACGCGGTGCTCCAGGCGGCGCCGATTTCGACGATGAACATCACCGGGTTACGCCACAGGGTGCGCGGGTCGAGCTTGCGCAGCGCTTCCGGCGTCGACCTCCACAGCATCTTCGGGTCGAGCAACCCGCCCTGAACCCGTTTCGTGCTCGTCTGCGTCTGCCCAGCCGAATCGACAGCGGTCGCGGTCATCAGTGGATTCCTTCAGCGAGAGGCCCGAGCGCGAGCATGGGCAGGAAAGTGAGGGCAACGAGGATCACCGTGACGCCGGCGACCATTCCGACGAACTGCGGCCGGTGAGTCGGCAGGGTGCCCGCCGATTCCGGCGTGTGGCCCTGCTTGGCGAGCGAACCGGCGAGCGCCAGGACGAGCATCATCGGCAGGAATCGGCCGAAGACCATCGCCAGCCCGAGGGCGGTGTTGTACCAGTTGGTGTTGGCGCTGAGCCCGGCGAACGCGGAGCCGTTGTTGTTGGCCGCCGAGGTGAACGCGTACAGCACCTCCGACAGCCCGTGCGGGCCGGTGTTGAGCATGCCGGCGCGTTCGCCGGGCAGCGCCATCGCGACCGCGGTGCCGATGAGCACGATCAGCGGGGTGACCAGGAAATAGCTTGCGGCGAGCTTGATTTCGCGGGGGTTGATCTTCTTGCCGAGGTATTCCGGGGTGCGCCCGACCATCAGTCCGGCAACGAAAACGGTGATCACCGCCAGGATCAACATGCCGTAGAGGCCCGAGCCGGTGCCGCCCGGGGCGACCTCCCCGAGCTGCATGTTGAACATCGTGATCATCCCGCCGAGGCTGGTGTAGGAGTCGTGGAACGAGTCGACGGCACCGGTGGAGGTGAGCGTTGTCGCGTCGGCGAACACCGCCGAATCCGCCACGCCGAGCCGCTGTTCCGTACCTTCCATGGCCGCCCCGACCGCGGTGGGCACGGTGCCGTGGTGCTGCAACTGGAACCACAGCATGAACGTCACGCTGAGCGCGGACAACGTCGCCATCACCGAGGCGATCGCATAACCCTGCTTCTTGCTGCCCACCATGCGACCGAAGGTGCGCGGCAGCGAGAAACCGATCACGGAAATCAGGAAGATCTCCAGCCAGTTGGACCACGCGGTCGGGTTCTCGAACGGGTGCGCCGAGTTCGCGTTGTAGAACCCGCCGCCGTTGGTGCCCAGTTCCTTGATCACTTCCTGGCTGGCGACCGGGCCGCCGGTGATCGTCTGCTGGGCGCCACCGAGGGTGGTGACCGCCTGGTCGTGCAGGTGGAAGTTCTGGATCGCGCCGCCGGCGACCAGCAGGATCGCGCTGACGACCGAGATGGGCAGCAGGATGCGCAGCGTGCCGCGCACCAGGTCGACCCAGAAGTTGCCCAGATCGCCGGTGCGCCTGCGGACAAAGCCGCGCACCAGCGCCACGGCCACCGCCATGCCGACGGCGGCCGACACGAAGTTCTGCACCGCCAGCCCGGCCATCTGCACCAGGTGGCCCTGGGTTGACTCGCCGGAGTACGCCTGCCAGTTGGTGTTGGTGACAAAGCTGATCGCGGTGTTCCACGCCAGCCCCGGGGTCATTTTTGTGGCCGGATCATGCAGATGCAACGGCAGCTTGTCCTGCACGAGCTGGAACACGAACAGGAAGAGGATGCTGATCGAGGAGAACGCCAAAACGCTTCGGGCGTAGGCGCCCCACGTCTGCTCCGAGCGGGAATCGACACCGATCAGCCGGTAGATCACCCGCTCGGCGTAGGAGTCCTTCTCCGCCGTGTACACCCGATACATGTAGTCGCCGAGGGGCACATGCACCACCACGAGCGCCGCGACGAGGACGACCAGGAACACGATCCCCGCTGTTGTTGTGCTCACTAGAACCTCTCCGGGAACAGCAGGGCGCCCCCGAGGTACAGCGCAAGGAGGACGGAAAGCACCAAGCCGACAATGTTTTCGTAGTTCATAGCCGCTCGACCAACTTCTGCGCCAAGCCGAGCACGGCGAACACCGCGATCGTCAGCAAGACGTAGACCAACACGCCCATCTTGTCTCCGTTCTGCGCCAGCCGTACGCGCGCGTCATGACCTCATCGAGTCAGCCGCAATGCAGTCCTCGGAGGCAAGTCAGCTTGAAACTAAACGGGGCCGGTCGCATAGGGCCTTTGGTTGACACTTTCCTAACGGCGCCGCAGTGCACCTTTACGGATTCTTTACGCCCGAATCCCGCTGCCAACAGGCGTCGCCGATCCTGTAAATCTGCAGATAAAGTGCGAGTAAGGGCCTGCAGGATTACAGGCTCGGCGCACAGCGGGCTAACGCGGAGTCCGTACCGATCGTGATCGGACCATAGACATTCGCGACGCCGAGCCGTCCGGTGCTCAGGCTCCGTCCGCGGCCGGATCCTCGATCATCGGCAGCCTTACCCTGAACACCGTTCGGCCGCCTACGGATTCGGCGGTCACCGAGCCATGGTGGGCCTTGACGATCGAACTCACGATGGCCAGGCCCAGCCCGATTCCCGAGCCGTTCGACCTGGACGTGTCCGCGCGGGCGAACCGCTCGAACAGGCGCGGCAGGAGCTCCGGGCTGATGCCGGGCCCGTCGTCGGCGACGGTCAGTTCCGCGTACGGCGCTTCGGTGTCGCGGCGGTGGCAGACGATTCCGGTCGCCACCGTGACGCCCGCCGGGGTGTGCAGCCGGGCATTGCTGAGCAGATTGCTGACGAGCTGGTGCAGCCGGGCATGGTCCCCGCGCACCCACACCGGCTCGTCGGGCAGGTCTTTGACCCAATGGTGTGTCGGCGCCGCGACCGCCGCGTCGTTCACCGCATTGGTGACGAGATCGGCCAGGTCGACGTCCTGGGTCTGCAGGTCTTCGCCCTCGCCGAGGCGCGAGAGCAGCAGCAGCTCGTCGACGAGCAGGGCCATGCGCCGCGCTTCGGATTCGATGCGGGCCAGCGCGTATTCGGTGGTCGGCGGCAGCGCCGAGCTGTCCTGTCGGGTCAGTTCGGCGTAGCCCTGAATCGCCGCCAGCGGGGTGCGCAACTCGTGGCTGGCGTCGGTGATGAATTGCCGCATCCGCAAATCGGAGTCGGCGCGATGCGCGAGCGCGCTGTCCACGTTGTCCAGCAACCGGTTCAGCGTGTGCCCGACGATGCCGACCTCGTTGCCCGGGTCGGTGTCCTGCGGCCGCACCCTGACGCTGATCCGGCGGTCGCCGTCGGTCAGCGGCATCGCGGCCACCTCGGCGGCGGTCGCCGCGAGGCGGCGCAGCGGGCGAAGGGTATACCCGACCACCCAACCGGTGAGGCCGGCGGTAACCACCAACGCCGCCGCCACGAGCGCCGTGGTGGTGATCTGTTTGCGGGCGATGATCTGGTCGGCGCGCGCCAGCGATACCCCGACGACCAAAAGGTCGGATCCGTCGACGCGGCTGTCAACCCGATACGAACCCAGGTCGCCGAGTCTCTCGGTCCGTGGCGGGGCGTCGGGCCACGATTGCGCTTCGATGGCGCGGAGCACCTCGGGCGGCGCGGGTCGCGCTTCGGGCTCGGAAAAGACCGCCGAGCCGATCACCACCCCGTGGCGGAGCACCGCGATGACGTTCCCCGGTGTCTGATCGGTGAATTCCAGCATCGCCTTCGCGATCGGCTCGGTGCCGCGTTGTGCCGCGTTGCGGTATCTGCCGTACGAGTTGCTCAGTGCGTCAAGGGATTGCGCGACGTCGGCGTCGCTCATCGCGGTGACGTAGCCGCGCAGGCTGAGGACGGAGACGATTCCGACCGTCACCAGCACCACGCTGACGATGGCCAACATGCCCAGCAGCAACTGGCGGCGCAGCGAATGGGGAAGCCATCGCGGACGATCCCTGGTTTCCGTGTTCGGGTCGCCGATCATTCCGGCGGCCGCAGCATGTACCCAACCCCCCGGACGGTATGGATCATCGGGTCCCTGCCCGAGTCGATCTTCTTTCTCAGGTACGAGATGTACAAATCGACGATGCTGGTGCGCCCGGCGAAGTCGTAGTTCCACACCCGGTCAAGGATTTCCGTGCGGCTCAGCGCGCGACGGGGATTGCGCATGAGGAAGCGAAGCAACTCGAACTCGGTCGAGGACAGCGATATGGGCGTGCCGCCGCGGGTGACCTCGCGGCTGGCGGTGTCCACGTACAGCTCGCCGACCTTCAGCGTTTCGACGGCGGGTGGGTTCTGCTGGGCCGAGCGGCGCAACAACCCACGCAGCCGGGCGACCAGTTCCTCGAGGCTGAACGGCTTGGTCATGTAGTCGTCGGCGCCGGCGGTGAGGCCGGTGACCCGGTCCATGACCGAGTCGCGGGCGGTGAGGAAGAGCGTCGGGGTGTAGGCATCGGATTCGCGGATCCGCTGCAGGATCCGCAGCCCGTCCACATCGGGAAGCATGATGTCGAGGACCAGGACGTCGGGGTTGACGCTGTCGAACTTCGCGATGGCCTCGCGCCCGTTGTGGGCGATGTCGACGACCCAGCCCTCGTAATGCAGCGCCATCTTCACCAGGTTGGTCAACGTGGGCTCGTCGTCGACCAGCAAAACCCGGATCGATGATCCATCGGCACGGTAAATGCGGGGCAGCTGCCCCAGAATGGCCTGGCGTGGCCGCTGGCTGCCAGCGTATCCCGACATTGCGGTCATGTTCCTACATTTTTGCAAGCGCACATGCGGTTGTCACGGACTTCATAGAGTTCTCAAAGAAACTCTGTTTCGTGCCTCACGATCCGGCCGGCACAAATATGTGTTCCATATGTGTTGCATCAGCGAAGTTGAGATGGGAGCATTTCCCAAAAATACTGGTATGCATGGCCGTTAGTTTTGCGGAACTGAACCATTCCGAGGGGTAGTTCGCCAAACCAACGGCACACGAATGGATTTCATTGACCGTCAGACGCTGCACTTCAGCGGATGCCGTCGGAGCTGGACAGGCAGGCACGACGGCCGGGGACGGCGGTGTCCCGAATCTCGTTAATGTCACGTTACGCAGAGTTACGAATGACGGTAGCCCTTAATGTTTTTCGTAGCGAACGTTTCGGGCGCGCCATCGGACATTCCCTTGGCGGCCGTCGGCGACGCTCGGGTGTTCGGTTCTGCGGACTCCGTGACAGCCGCGCGAAACGCGGCCGGTTCGACCCTCTTCGAGCCGGCGGCGCCGACGGCCGTCGACGGTGCGGCCTCGGTGTGCGGCGACAGGGGTCGCCGCGACCGTCGCCCTCGGACGGCGGGACGGTGCGCGGCCCTCCCGGGTTTAGGACGTGGTCTCGGCCACATCGGTGTTCCGCGGTGCCGGGGGCGACGACGGGGTCGCACTCAACCCGGCCAGCAAACTCAACTCAGAGATAGGAATGGGCGATGGACTTTGGCGCATTGCCACCAGAGGTCAACTCCGGCCGGATGTATCTGGGCCCGGGGCCCGGCACCCTGCTGGCCGCCTCGGCGGGATGGGAGTCGCTGGCCGCCGAGCTCACCGATGCCGCCACCGGCTACCAGTCGGTGATCGCGAGCCTCACCGACGAGTCGTGGCTGGGGCCGACGTCGATGTCGATGGCGGCCGCCGTCGCGCCCTACATGTCATGGATGACGGCCACCGCCGAGCAGTGCGAGCAGGCGGCCGCCCAGGCCACCGGCGCCGCGGCCGCCTACGAGACGGCGTACGCGATGACGGTGCCGCCGGCGCTGATCGCGGCGAACCGGGCGCGGCTCATGGCGTTGGTCGCCACCAACCTCCTGGGGCAGAACACGCCGGCGATCATGGCCACCGAGGCCGAGTACAGCGAAATGTGGGCCCAGGACGCGGCGGCAATGTACAACTACGCCGCCAGTTCGGCCATCGCCTCGTCGTTCGGCGCCTTCACATCGCCGCCGCAGACCACCAATCCCGGCGGGCTCGCCGGCCAGACCCAGACGACGACGTCGCAGCTGATTTCGTCCGTACCGCAAGCCCTTCAGAATCTGGCAACCCCCGGGTCCGGCACGGGGGTGTCGCAGGCGGCGGCGGGCACCGCGGCGTCGCTGGGGTCGTCGGGGGCTACCGGCCCCCTCGGCGCGCTCTCGAGCCTGAGCGGCGCCACAGGCAAAACCGCCACCAAGGGCGCCAGCACCGGGGCGGGGGCGCTATCCGGCTTGACCTCAAGCGTGATCTCCGTGCTGGGCGGAAATTCGGCCGAATTGACCAATGTGCTCGGCCTGGGCTCCGATCTGGCCGGCCTGGGCGGCGATGGCGCGGGGTTGGGCACCGACGGCGCCGGACTCGGTTTCGACGGGTACGGCCTGTCGCTCGATTTCGCGGGCGCGGGTTCGATTCTGGGCGCCGAAGGAGTTTCGGGCTTTCCCACTCCAGGGGAGTTGGGCGGGGGTCTGGGAAGCCTCGGGCTGGGCGAAGGCGCCTCGGCGAGCGTGGGTCAAGCGGCCTCGCTCGGCACCTTGTCGGTACCGCCGACTTGGGCCGACGCGGTCTCGTCGGTCACGCCGTTGCCCGCCGTGGACGCCAACGCCATGCCGGGCGGCTGGGGCGCCGCGCCGACCGGACCAACCACGGCGGGCATTTCCAAGTTGCCGTTGGGCGCCATGGTCGGTCGCGAGTCCGAGGGTGCGGTTCAGCGGATCGGGTTCCGCCCCATGCTCATTCCGCGTTCGCCGGTGGCCGGTTAGGGCCGCCGCACCGGTTGAATGACCGTGTGCGCTTGCGGCACACGGTCATTCGGCAGACAAACGACGGGGCCGCACACCACTCGGGTGTGCGGCCCCGTTCTGAAAATGCGGTGTCAGGCCCAGCTGGAGCCGACGGCGCTGTCGGTGCTGGCCATGTTGCTGCCGGCGGTCTGCACCTTCTGGCCGTGGGCGTTGGCCTGCTCGTAGATCACCTGGAAGTTGCGACCCAACTGGGTGATGAACTCCTGGCAGGCCACCGAACCCGAGCCGCCCCAAAAGTCACCGGCGGCCAACACATCACGAACGATGGCCTGATGCTCGGCCTCCAACGACGCGGCCTGCGCACGAATCAACGCGCCATGCGAATCCACATCGCCGAACTGATAATTGATGGTCATGTTTGCGTCCTCTCAAAGTCAAAAGTGGTGGACAGCAGCGCCGAAGGCTAGCTGCTCAAAATCTGCTGGGAAGCCTGCTCTTGCTGCTCATAGTTGTTGGCGTCACGGATCAACCCGTCGCGCACCCCGTGCAGCATGTTCACGATGTTGCGGAACGCCTGATTCATCTGCCCCATGGTGTCATACGAGGTCGCCTGCGCCTGCCCACTCCAGCCGGCCCCGGCGATGTTCATCGACGACGCCCACATCTTGCGGGCCTCGTCCTCAACGGTCTGGGCGTGCACCTCAAAACGGCCCGCCATCGCCCGCATCTCGTGCGGATCGGTCATAAAACGTGTTGCCATCTCGGCTATCTCCTTGTCTCGAAGCCTTCGGCTTGTCGAAGTCTTGTCCAGTTGTAATTCGGTGTGGCGGTAGCCACAGCACGGATAGATTACGGCTTACGGGTTAATTGATCGCCTCAAATGGGTGACATATCCTCCCTTTTTTCCCGGCATTAGACGACAACCTGCTTGGGCATGACGATCGGCTTGAAGCCGTACCGCGGGCCCGTTCCGTAGGCGGCGGCGCCCTTGGCCGCTCCCGCCATTCCCGGCATGCCGGGCATCGCCGCGACGGGCTCGGCTTCGGCGGCGGCGGTCCAGCCGGAGCCCTCCAGGGGGGCGGTGGACGAGGCCAACGTCGCCGGGGCGGCCGAAGACCAGCTGGCCGGCACGGACAGGCCGCCGACCGCGGAGGCTTCGGCCATGCCCGCCGACATCGCTCCGCTTCCCACGCTGTTCACCAACGACCCTTCTCCAATGGCCGCACCACCGGCCAGCGGCACGACGTCGCTCGCGGCTGCCGCGGGCGCCGCGGCGGCGGCCGCCGTGTGTATATACGACACCGCCGTCGGGATGGCGGTGCCGACGAACCAGGCCGCGGTCACACCAAACTGCTGAATGCCGTTGAAGCTGAACAGCGTGCCGAAGAGGCCGTCCGCCTCGGTCAGCACCTCCGCCGGCCCAGGAAAAGCGGTCGAGAAAGCGTTCCATATTTCGGTACCGAAGGACTCGGTCCCAAAGTTCGCCAACAGACCACCCAACCCTGTCGCCGCGCTGTTCGTTTGGGCGGACGCCAAGGCTGCGGACACTGCGCTGCCTTGGGTGGCGGCGGCGGCCGGACTGGCGGTCGGTGACGCCGGCGCCAGCGGCTGAAGGACCGAGGACGCTGCCGCCGCCGCCGAATACGTGTACATCGTGAGTGCGTCCTGGACCCACATTTCCATGTATTGGGCCTCGGTGGCCATGATCGCCGGCGTGTTGATGCCCAGGAAATTCGTCGCGACCAGCGCCGCCAGTTGCGCCCGGTTCGCGGCGATCACCGGCGGTGGCACCGTCCCAGTGAAGGCTGCCTCGTAGGCGGCTGCCGACGCAGACGCCTGGGTGGCGGCCTGCTCGGCCGCCGTGGCGGTGGTGGACAGCCAGCTCACATAAGGCTGGGCAGCGGCCGCCGCCGCCGCCGATCCCGCACCCGTCCACTGCTCGCCGGTCAGGGTCCCGACGATCGACTCCCAGGAGGTCGCCGTGGTGCTCAGCTCGGCGGCCAGGTTGCTCCAGGCCGTCGCGGCCGCCATCAGCGGTCCTGAACCGGCGCCGGTGTACATGAGCGCGGAGTTGACCTCCGGCGGCAAGGCTGCGAAATCTAAGACCATTTCTGTATCCCGTTCTTTCTGAGCGAATTTGGCTGATTAGGTAGTGATGTAGGCCCGCGTTGGCGTTCGCTCCTTAGACGGCCGTCGGCTTCGGCATGACGATGGGCTTGACGCCGTAGCGCGGCGCACCGAAGCCGGCGCTGTTGCGCGCGGCCGCGCCCAGCCCGGGCATTCCGGGGACGATGGTTCCCGGCCCGGCCTGCGGCGCGGCGCCGGTCCAGCCGACGGTCTGCACGGCGGTGACGGGGCTGGCGCCCGGGGTGAACGTGCCGGCCCAACTCGGCGGCACCGACAACTTGCCCACCATGGTCGCCTGGCCGAGGCCCCCGACCGGCATGGCTCCCACTGCGCCCATGCCGCCGGCCGGCCCAACCGCGTTCACGGTATCCGCGGCGCCGACGGCAGCGGCGGCGTCACCGGCCGCGGTCGGCCACCAGTCGGTAGGCACAAGACCACCGCCGGCCATGCCGAGGCAGGTCGACATCGCCGAGGCCCAGTTGCCGCTCTCGAAGCTGACGAAGTTGGCAGGATTACCCGACAGGCTGATCGGGCTTCCACCCGAGCTGTAGAGCGGGCCGCCGAGGAATGTGGCGAGGTTTTGCTCGAAAGAGGCGATAGCGTCGTAGGGACTGGCCGCTGCACTCGCGTTGGCGGCCTCGGTGGCGCTGTAGGTGCCGGAGCTGAGGCCGAGGGTCTGCACGAACTGCTGTTGTATCGACTGAGCCTCGGCCGCGATCTGCTGGTAGAGCGTGCCGTACGTCGAGAAGATTCCCGCCTGCAGGGCCGAGACCGGGTCCGCGGCCGCCGGGGCGATGGCGGTCGTGGGTGCCGCGGCGCCCACGTTCTGGGCCGTCAGCGAAGTGCCGATCCCTTCCAGCTGTGCCGCCGCGGCGAGCAACTCTTCAGGAATTGTTGTCAGAAACGACATCTACTGCTCCTAGTGTTGGGAACTTGCCGACCCCCACCCGGGTGGGTCGACGCTGTGTGTTCGCGTAACGGCTCCTGTGCGTCGGCGTAAGGTTAACGAGCCACGACTCCACATTCCCGACGGAAAAGGCTAGGGTGACGGGCGTTTACGGCTTCTTAACGCTGACGCGGGCAGTTTTAACAAGGTCCTGTCGGGCGACATAGCGCTGTCATCTGGGATCCCGATGCGATGCACCAAATGGCGCGCGGCGCGCGCATCCTAGGTCAGGAGCGCCCGGCACGCACCTTGGGATTTTCGCCGGCTTGGGCGGGTGCGACGCTCCGGCGCGGCGCTTCGCGCTAGATTCGCCGCGGGCCCCCATAGCCCAATTGGCAGAGGCAGCGGACTTAAAATCCGCCCAGTGTCGGTTCGAGTCCGACTGGGGGCACCGGCGTTGCGGGCCTGGCGAGCCGGCGCGGATCGCCGATTCTGCGCTCCAGTCGTTGCGGCTTGATTCGATGGATGTTTATATAGAAAGATGTCGAATCAAAGCGGGTGTTGCCCGGCGCTGAGCGTGGCCGCTCTGGGGGAATCGCAGGCAGCGGAGTTGGCGGCGATGTTCAAGGCGCTCGGTGACCCGGTCCGGCTGCGGCTGCTGAGCCTGATCGCCAGCCACCCCGGCGGGGAGGCGTGCGTATGTGAGATCTCGGCGACCTTCGACGTCTCCCAGCCGACGATTTCTCATCACCTCAAGCTGCTGCGCTCAACCGGCCTGTTGGACTGCGAGCGGCGGGGCACCTGGGTGTACTACTGGGTGATTCCCTCGGCGTTGCGGCGGCTTTCTTCGGCCCTGCATGTCGACGACGAAGCCTTGACGGGGCCGTGACGGAAACCCCGACGCCGGTGTCGGCCCCGAAGGTGGTAGCGACCCGGCTTTCGACGCTGGATCGGTTCCTACCGGTGTGGATCGGCGTTGCGATGGACCTGTCACGCCGACTGGGTGAACGAGCCAGGGGTCGCCGCTGGTACGAGACGACGTTCCTGCCCCGCGTCGGTCCGTGGGCCCTGTATGGCCTGCTGTTCACCATCGTCATCCTGTTTGCCTTGCAGGGCCACCAAATCACCGGCCGACCATGGGATGTCGCCCGCATCGCCGTGCCACTGCTGGCCTACTTCGCGATCATGTGGGCCGGCGGATACGCCCTCGGGTTCGTGCTGCGACTGGGCTACGCCCGCACCGCGACCCTGGCGTTCACGGCCGCCGGCAACAATTTCGAACTGGCCATCGCGGTGGCGATTGCCACCTACGGCGCGGCATCGGGGCAAGCCCTGGCCGGGGTCGTCGGACCACTCATCGAAGTGCCCCTGCTCGTTGGGCTGGTCCACGTTTCCCTGGCGATGCGCGCCCGGCTGTCCCGGCCCGAGCCGGACCGAGGGGCCCTGGCCGATGGCCGATAAGCCCAGTGTCTTGTTCGTCTGCGTCCACAACGCCGGACGCTCGCAGATGGCCGCGGCCCTGCTGAGCCACAAGGCCGGAGGTCGCATCGAAGTTCGCTCAGCCGGAACGGAACCCGCCGATCAGATCAACCCCGTCGTCGTCGCAGCGCTGGCCGAACTCGGCGTCGACATCACCGCCGCCACCCCCAAAGTCCTCACCGGCGTCGCCGTGCAGGCCAGCGACGTCGTGATCACCATGGGCTGTGGCGACGCCTGTCCCTACTTTCCCGGGGTGTCCTACCGCGACTGGAAACTTCCCGACCCCGCCGGCCAGCCCCTGCCCACCGTGAGGGCGATCCGCGACGACATAGCCGCCCGTGTCGAGTCACTGATCGCCGAACTCCTGCCCAACGCTACGACCGCATGATCCGCACCAAGGAAGGAACCATCATGTCTCGCGTGCAGCTGGCCCTCAATGTCGACGACCTCGGCGAGGCGATCGCGTTCTACTCCAAGCTGTTCGACACCGAACCGGCCAAGGTCAAACCCGGCTACGCCAACTTCGCGATCGCCGAACCCCCGCTAAAACTGGTGCTGCTGGAAAATCCCGGCCACGGCGGCACCCTCAACCACCTCGGCGTCGAAGTGGAGACGGCCGACAAAGTCCACGCAGAAATCGCCCGTCTCGCGGGCGGGGGAATGCTCCCCGAGGAGGAGATCGGCACCACGTGTTGCTATGCCACCCAGGACAAGGCATGGGTCGCCGGACCCGCCGGCGAGAGGTGGGAGGTCTACACCGTCCTGGCCGACTCGGAAACCCCGTGATTTCTCGCTCGCGCATAAGCTCTCATGCTGACGACGCGCCAAAACATAGGGACCGCACAATGGACGAGGTAAGGCCGGCTATCACGACGCACGTGCAGCGCGGATCGGTGCCGGGCGGTCAGCAGCCACGCACGGCGGAGGACTGCGCCGCCTACCTGCTGCCTCATTTGAAGCCGGGCACGTCCGTGCTGGATATCGGATGCGGTCCCGGCAGCACCACCGCCGACCTCGCCGAGCGGGTGGCGCCCGGGCCGGTATTGGCCGTCGACCTGTTCGACCGCGTCCTGGACATGGCCCGCGCCGAGGTCCGGCGGCGCAACCTGTCAAACGTCTCGTTCTCGACCGCCGACGTGCACAAGCTCGACCTTCCCGACGATGCATTCGATGTCGTGCATGCCCATCAGGTGCTGCAACACGTCACCGATCCGGTGGCGGCGCTGCGGGAGATGAGGAGGGTGTGCCGGCCGGGAGGCGTTGTGGCGGCGCGAGATGTCGACTACGCGGGGTTCATCTGGTTCCCGCAACTGCCTGCGCTGGATCTTTGGCGCGACCTGTATCAACAGGCGGCGCGCGCCAACCGCGGCGAACCGGATGCGGGCCGGCGGCTGCTGTCGTGGGCCCGTGCGGCGGGATTCGACGACGTCACCCCCACGGCCAGCCTGTGGTGCTACGCGACGCCCGCAAGTCGCGAATGGTGGGGTGGAATGTGGGCCGACCGGATCCTGCATTCCGGCGTCGGTCGCGAGATGTTGGCTTTGGGCCTCGCCACGGCCGCGCAGCTCGAGGAGATCGCCGTGGCATGGCGGACCTGGGCCGCCGCCCCGGACGGCTGGCTGTCCATCCCGCACGGCGAAATACTTTGCCATGCATAGATTTCAGCCGCGCTGGTACACCGTCACCCGATCGTGGACGCCCCACCATTGCACCGGTCGGCGGGAATCGACTTCGGCCCAATCTCTGTCGAGTATCCGACGCATCTCGTCATCGCCGGTGTGGCCTTTGTCCTCGCCGATGTAGATGAGGCGTGTCCCCGCGTAGCCCGTCAATATGCGCGCGCCGACGTCCTGTTGAAAGGGTGGCCACGAAAGCAATAGCGTCCTGTCAGGGTGCAGTGCCACCGCTTCGGCGCCATCCTTCGCGCAGACCTCGGCGTACAGGTCCTCACCGTGCCAACCGTTGGTGACCAGCGCCGTACCCGGGTTCAGGTCGTAGGAGACGACGTCCACACCCAGCTGCCCAAGCAGGTAGGCCCAATAGCCCGTGCCCGCCATGGGATCGACAAGGGCCCCTTGAGCATGCTCGGCGACGAAGGCGACGGTGTCGGGGTCGGGAATGGTCCAGCAGTACTTCCTTACGAGCTGTTGGCGGTTCGGCGCGCGTGCCATGCTCGCTTCGACGGATCGGTCCAAACGGAACTCACCGACCACCGGGTTGCCGGCGAAACTGTCGGCCTCGACGCAATCCTTGACCGCGTCCCAAAACGGATTGTCGATGGTCATTCCGTTGCTCCTGAGCTGAGGTGCTCGCGTCACGGCCCCGTCGGGTGGTCGAGGCGAAGCTTCGCGTCCCCGCGAGTTGTGTGCGCTAACCGTTGGTTCAAGTCTGACATGGCGCCGCGGTAAAGGACCTGCTAGACGGGTGTGGATCGATTCCAGGTCGACAACCACCCCGCGTTGGGCGTTGCCGCCGGCCACGCCCGAAGCCGCCACTCATAAACTGACTCCTCGTGGGCATGCTGTCAGGGTTTGCGCCGTGGATCGTCTATTGGGTGCTGGTCGGCAATGTCCCGTTCGCCGCCGCCGCCTTGATCGCGCTGGCGATCGCGGTCGCGTCATTGGCGGTCGGCGCCCCCGCTGACAAGTCACTCCAAATCGGCAATGTCGCAATGCTTTTGGTGCTGACGATCCTGACCTTTGCGCTCGGTGACTCGCTTGACCAGCGGTGGATACTGCCGCTGAGCAACGCCGGGATCCTCTCGCTTGCGGTGGTCGGCGCGCTGGCCGGCCGGCCGTTCGTGCGGGAGTTCGCCGCCGCGGAGCAGCCCGATGACGTGGTCAAGACGGAGCTGTTCACCCGGCTGGTCCGGGCGCTGACGCGGGTCTGGATCGCCGCGTTCGCCGGCATGACGGTGTCGTCGGCGATCCCGCCGATCATGAGTGCGGGCGCGACCATCCTCGACACGAGGACACCGTTGTCGTATGTCTGCTACTGGGTCGTTCCGTTCTCGCTGTTGGGCCTGGCGGCGCTGGCCTCGCGGGTGCTGCCCGACCGGATGCTGGCCGGGATCGACGACGTCGCCCGCGAGACCTCGTTCGTCGCCTACGACGAAGCCACCATCGACGAGCTGTACTACCTGGCCCAGGAACACGCCAACCGCGAGGTCGGCCCCGGCAAGGAGGCCTACAACGTCAAGGTCGGCGGGATGGGAACCCCGCTGACCGGGGACGAGTCCCGAAAGTCGTGGCCCTCCACCTACAAAGTCCGCGACAAGCGGCACTAGGAGCATCGTGACGAACGCCCCCAGCCCGGACGCGATCCGCGCCGAAACGATCACCATCGCCGGCCACGGCGGCGACCAGATCGAGGCCTACCGGGCCATGCCGCTCGCCGGGGGATCGCGCGGCGGGATCGTGTGGATTCACCACATGCCCGGCTACGACCGCGAGACCAAGGAGTTCGTCCGGAGGCTCGCGGTCAACGGCTATCACACGGTCGTCCCGAACCTGTATTCGCGCGAGGCCCCCGGCGCCGCGCCCGATGACGCCGCCGCGGCGGCGCGGGCCGCCGGCGGGGTGCCCGACGAGCGGCTCGTCGGCGATGTCGCCGGCGCGGCCGAGCACCTGCGTTCGTTGCCCGGAGCCAACGGGAAGCTGGGCGTCATCGGGCACTGCTCGGGCGGGCGGCACGCCTTCCTGGCGGCGTGCTCGCTGAAGTTCGACGCCGCGGTGGACTGCTACGGCGCGTTCGTCGTCGAGGACCCGCCGGAGGGCGCGCCCAGGGCCATCAAACGGATCCTGCACCTGGCGCCGAACCTGAGTTGCCCGCTGCTGGGCCTGTTCGGGGTCGAGGACAGGTTCCCCGCCCCGCCCGCGGTGGCCACGCTGGACGCCGAGCTGACCGGGCTGGGCAAGCCGCACGAGTTTCATTCCTACGAGGGCGCCGGCCACGCCTTCTTCTCCGTCGACCGGCCGGCGTACCGGGTCGAGGCGGCGCTGGACGGCTGGCGCCGCATCGACGAGTTCTTCGCCATCCACCTGAAAGGCTAGGTGTCCCAGGCAATGTGCACCCATCTCACCGAACACGTGCGGATCGACGGCAGCGGCAAGGGCGCAACCGGATGGTTCGGCGCCGACCGGGCGACGGTGTACGTCGACCATCCCGTCCACGCGCCGTACGGCCACACGGTCAACATCGACGTGATCAATCCGGAACTGGGCCCGGCGGCGCGGGTCGCGCTCGAGCTCACCGAGGAGAGCGCCCTGGCGCTGGCCGACGCCATCCGCAAGGCGATCGCCCACGCCCCGGCCGGGTTGGCCTCCAAGGCCGGTAGGTGACCCATGACGAGCGACACCGGGGACCGTGACTACCCGCAAATGGCCGCCGCGCGCGGACGCATCGAGCCCGCGCCGCGCCGGGTCCGCGGCTATCTCGGCCACCAGCTGGTGTTCGACACCACCGCCGCCCGCTACGTCTGGGAATTGCCTTACTACCCAGCGTATTACGTGCCACTGGCCGACGTGCGCACGGAGTTCCTGCGCGACGAGAACCACGCCCAGAAGGTGCAGCTCGGCCCGTCGCGGCTGCACTCGCTGGTCGGCGACGGCCGGACCTACCCATCGGCGGCGCGGGTGTTCGACGCCGACAGCCCCGTGGCGGGCACGGTGCGCTTCGAGTGGGATCCGTTGCGGTGGTTCGAGGAAGACGAGCCGATCTACGGCCATCCGCGCAATCCGTATTCGCGGGTCGACGCGCTGCGCTCGCACCGCCGGGTCCGGGTCGAGCTCGAGGGAATCGCATTGGCCGACACCGGATCTCCGGTTCTGCTTTTTGAAACGGGTTTACCCACAAGGTATTACATCGACCCAACCGACATCGCGTTCGAGCATCTGGAACCCAGTCCGACGCGGACCCTGTGCCCGTACAAGGGAGTGACGTCGGGCTACTGGTCGGTGCGGGTGGGGGAGACCGTGCATCCGGACCTGGCGTGGACGTATCACTATCCGCTGCCGGCGGTCGGGCACATCGCCGGCCTGGTGGCCTTTTACAACGAGAAACTCGACATCACGGTCGACGGTGTCGCATTGCCGCGGCCGCGGACCCAGTTCAGCTAGCGGGGGGCATCGGTCACTCGCCGGCCGGCATACAACGATGTGCCCGCCTACGCGCGGCAGCCCGCCGCACTTGTCGCTGGTAGGTGGGCAGAGAAGTATGTGCCTCCGAAGCCGAGACGCGAGTGACACATGTGACCGCCACGAGGTGTCCGACGTGGCCCGCCCTGACCTGTCGCCGACGCACAGCGGGTGGTCCACTCCCCTTGAATAAGGTGGCATACCAACATATTTCGTCCGGATTCGGGGAAGGCCAAGGCCCGACGGCGTGAATCGTGCCGGTCGATCACTCCCCGACGAAGCACAGCCTCGGTTCAACGAACAACCGTGACCCAAGTCGGGCACACGTCCCACGTGTGACGTTGACCTCTTTTTGCGGAATGCCTTTAAGGTCCTCTTATTTCGCGGTGTCGCGGACGGCGGCCGCCGCAAGTTAGCCGCGACCGCGATCCTCCCGGTACCGCGGCGGGCCGGAGTTTGCCACCGGGCCACTCGCTAGGGACCGCATAGTCGCGGCGTGCGGCGCCGGACGGCGGCCGTCCGGAATTCGGTCGGTAAAGTTTACGAAAGCAGCCACCCAATGGGTGCTTGAGTCCAGTACTTCAGGGCCGCCAGCGTCGCACAGCCATGCCTCGACCATCGTGGCGCGCCCCGCGGACCTACCCCGAGTAGAGCAAAGGCGGTGCCGGCATTGCGCGGTGTGAGCCACCCGGACGGCCGGGCCATTGAGCTGGGCTCCGCCCCGGGACTTCCGATCGCCGCCCGGATCGCCGTGCGCAACGGCCCGATCAGCGGCATCGTCGCCAGCCCGGACGGCACCCGGCTGATGGTGGCCAACTACGGCCGCGACAGCGTCTCGGTCATCGATACCGGCACCCGCCGGGTCGTGCGGACCGTCGCCGGCCTCAACGAGCCGTTCGCGATCGCGATGGGCCGCCACGACACCCGCCGCGCGTACGTCAGCACCGTGTCGCCGGCGTACGACTCGATCGGCGTCATCGACGTGCCCAGCAACGCCGTCATCGCGACACACCCGGTGGCGCTCAGCGTGAGCGACCTGGCGGTAAGCCCCGACGGGCAGCGCGTCTATGCCAGCCGAAACGGCGCCGGCGGTCCTGACGTCGCCGTGCTCGACACCCGCACCGGCCGGGTGGAGGCGATCGCCCTCCCCGGCACCACCACGCAATGCGTGCGCGTCAGCCCCGACGGCGATCGCGTCTATGTCGCCACCAACGGCCCGGCCGGCGGGCGGCTCGTCGTGATCGGCGGCGACACCCGTCGCGTCATCGGCGCCGTGGAGATCGACCTGCCCATCCGGGACGTGGCGCTCGGCCCCAACGACACCATCGCCTACGTGGCCAGTTGCGCCCCCGAGCGCGGCGCGGTGGTCGACGTCGTCGACACCCGCACCGCCGCCATCACCGGCACCCGCACGATCGCCGAGGCCGACGCCCCGACCGGGTTGACGCTCAGCGGCGACGGCGACCGGGCCTACCTGGTCGGCGGCGACGGCATCACGGTGCTGTGCACGCTCACCCACGACGTCGTCGGCACCCTCGCCGTGGCGAGTCGGCCGTCGTGCGTGACGGAAAGCCCGGACGGCGAATACCTGTACGTGGCGGACCATTCCGGCACGGTCACGGTGGCGCGGGTCGCCTCGATCGTCGCGCCGGGCGCCGAGACCGCGGTGGACGAGCGCGACGCCGCGACCGAGTGGGTCGTGCCCGAGCTGTTGTGCTCCGAGCCCGTTCCGGCCTGACCCCGCCCACGGGTAAAACGCCCATTGTCGGGGAATCCGTTTTCTCCCGGCCGCGTGCGGGGATAGCATTCGCCCGACCGCACACCAGGCGGCGCTGTGCCGAGACCCGTAAGGCGGTGCATCGATGGACAGCACCATGCAGGACTTTCCGCTGACGATCGCCGCGATCATGCGGCACGGCTGCGATGTCCACGGGGCACGCACGGTGACCACCGCCACCGGGGACGGCTACCGGCGCACCACCTACCGCGAACTGGGCCAGCAGGCCGCCCGGCTGGCGAACGCGTTGCGCCGCCTCGGCATCACCGGCGACCAGCGCGTCGCGACGTTCATGTGGAACAACGCCGAACACCTGGCGGCCTACCTCGCGGTGCCGTCGATGAGCGCCGTCCTGCACACCCTCAACATCCGGCTCTTCCCCGAGCAGATCGCCTATGTCGCCAACGAGGCCGAAGACCGGGTCGTGCTGGTCGACGTGTCGCTGGCCGGGCTGCTCGCGCCCGTCCTCGGCGGCCTCGAGACCGTGCACACGGTGATCGTGGTCGGGGAGGGCGAGACGGGGCCGCTGCGGGAATCGGGCAAGACCGTGCTGAGCTACGCCGAATTGATCGACGCCGAATCCCCCGACTTTGAGTGGCCGCGCATCGACGAAAACTCCGCGGCCGCCATGTGCTACACCAGCGGCACCACCGGCAACCCGAAAGGCGTTGTCTACAGCCATCGTTCGAGCTTCCTGCACACCATGGCGGCCTGCACCGCCAACGGCATCGGCATCGGGGCCACCGACAGCCTGCTGCCGATCGTGCCGATGTTCCACGCCAACGCGTGGGGGCTGCCGTACGCGGCGCTGATGGCGGGCTCCGACCTGGTGCTGCCCGATCGCCACCTCGACGCGCGCTCGCTGATCGGCATGGTCGAAGACCTGCGGCCCACGGTGGCGGGCGCGGTGCCCACCATCTGGAACGATGTCCTGCACCGCCTCGAGGACGACCCCGACCACGACATGTCGTCGCTGCGCCTGGTGGTCTGCGGCGGCTCGGCCGTTCCGGTGTCGCTGATGCGCACCTTCGAGGAGAAACACGGCGTCCAGATCCGGCAGCTGTGGGGCATGACGGAGACGTCGCCGATGGCCACCATGGCCTGGCCTCCGCCGGGCACCCCGGCGGACCAGCACTGGGCGTTCCGCGCGACCCAGGGCCAGCCGGTGTGCGGGGTGGAAATGCGGATCGTCGACGACGACGGCCGGGTGCTGCCCAACGACGGCGACGCCGTGGGCGAGGTGGAGGTCCGCGGCCCGTGGATCGCCGGCTCGTACTACCTGGGACGCGACGACTCCAAGTTCGACTCGGGCTGGCTGCGCACCGGCGACGTGGGCCGCATCGACGAGCGGGGCTTCGTCACCCTGACCGACCGGGCCAAGGACGTCATCAAGTCCGGCGGGGAGTGGATCTCGTCGGTCGAGCTGGAGAACTGCCTCATCGCGCACCCCCACGTGCTCGAGGCCGCGGTGGTCGGGGTTCCCGACGAGCGGTGGCAGGAGCGGCCGCTGGCGGTCATCGTGGCCAAGCAGGGCGCGTCGGTCAGCGCCGAACATTTGCGGGCGTTCCTGGCGGATAGGGTCGTTCGGTGGTGGTTGCCCGAGCGGTGGACGTTCGTGGACGAGATTCCCCGCACCAGCGTGGGCAAGTACGACAAGAAGGCCATCCGGGCGCGCCACGCCGAGCATGGCTATTGGGTGATCGAGGCCCGCGACTGAGCGCCGGCATCCCCCGCGAGCAGACGCAGAATCGCATAGTTTCGCCGGCAAACGTGCGATTCTACGTCTGCTCGCGAGGAGAGAAGTCTCGCGGGAGAACTCGCGAGGAGAGAAAGTGAGGTGCACATGCTGAGGGTCATTCAGTGGGCGACCGGGTCGGTCGGTGTGGCCGCGATCAAGGGCGTGCTCGATCATCCCGAGCTCGAACTCGTTGGCTGCTGGGTGCATTCGGAGGCCAAGAACGGCAAGGACGTCGGCGACATCATCGGCACCCCGCCGCTCGGCGTGACCGCGACCAACAGCATCGACGAGGTGCTCGCGCTGGACGCCGACGCGGTGATCTACGCGCCGTTGCTGCCCAACGTCGAGGAGGTCGCCGCGCTGCTGCGCTCGGGCAAGAACGTCGTCACCCCGCTCGGGTGGTTCTACCCGAGCGAAAAAGAGGGCGCCCCGCTCGAGGTCGCCGCGCAGGCCGGCAACGCGACGCTGCACGGCGCCGGCATCGGGCCCGGGGCGGCCACCGAGCTGTTTCCGCTGCTGCTGTCGGTGATGTCCACCGGCGTGACTTTCGTTCGCTCCGAAGAGTTTTCCGACCTTCGCACCTATAACGCGCCGGACGTGCTGCGCTACGTGATGGGCTTCGGCGGGACGCCGGACAGCGCGTTGACCGGGCCGATGCAAAAGCTGCTCGACGGCGGCTTCATCCAGTCGGTGCGGCTGTGTGTCGATCGGCTGGGCTTCGCCGCCGATCCCGAGGTCCGCTCGTCGCAGGAGGTGGCCGTGGCGACCGCCCCGATCGACTCGCCGATCGGGGTGATCGAGCCCGGGCAGGTGGCCGGGCGCCGCTTCCACTGGGAGGCGCTGGTCGGCGACGCGGTGGTCGTGCGGATCACCGTGAACTGGCTGATGGGATCCGAAAACCTCGATCCGCCTTGGTCTTTCGGGCCCGCGGGGGAACGCTACGAGATCGAGGTGCGCGGCAACCCGGACACCTTCGTGACCGTCAAGGGATGGCAGCCCGAAAGCGTGCGGGCGGGGCTGGAGAGCAACCCCGGGATCGTCGCGACCGCCGCGCACTGCGTCAACGCCGTCCCCGCGACGTGTGCCGCCCCGGCGGGCATCCAAACCTTCTTCGATCTGCCGCCGATCACCGGCCGGGCCGCCCCGCGGCTGGCGCGCTGAGGGCCGAAAGCCGCCCCGGTACCGTCGAGACCATGTGCCGACTTTTTGGCTTGCACGCCGGGACGCGGGCTTGCACCGCGACGTTTTGGCTGCTGAACGCCCCGGACAGCCTGTCCAAGCAAAGCCGGAAAAACCCGGACGGCACGGGTGTGGGTGTTTTTGACGAGCGCGGCCGGCCACGGCTCGATAAGGAGCCGATCGCGGCGTGGCGGGACAGCCAATTCGCCACCGAGGCACACGAACTGACCGGTACGACCTTCGTCGCCCACGTCCGCTACGCGACGACCGGGTCGCTCGACGTCCGCAACACCCACCCCTTTTTGCAGGACGGCCGGATCTTTGCGCACAACGGCGTGGTCGAGGGGCTCGACGTCCTCGACGACCGGCTGCGCGAACTCGGCGCCGACGACCTGGTCCTCGGCGAGACCGATTCGGAGCGGGTGTTCGCCCTCGTCACCGGTTCGATCCGCGCCCGGGGCGGCGAGGTGACGGCCGGACTGGTCGACGCCCTGGGGTGGCTCGCCGCGAACGTGCCCATCTACGCGGTTAACATCCTGCTCAGCACGGCCACCGACATGTGGGCGCTGCGCTACCCGCAGACCCACGAGCTCTATGTCCTGGACCGGCGCCACGAAGACCGGACAACCGAATTCGACCTGCGCACCCACCGAATCCGCGCGCGGTCCGAGCATCTGTGCACCCGCTCGTCGGTGGTGTTCGCCACCGAACCGATGGACGACGACCCGCGCTGGCGCCCGCTCGAACCGGGCGAGCTGGTCCACGTCGACGCCGGGCTGACGATCACCCGCGATGTGGTGTTGCCCGACCCGCCCGCCCATCCGCTGCGCCGGACCGACCTGAGCGCGCCGGTCCAGCAAGCGCAGCACACGTCGGCGTAGGGCCCGGGACGTGGCAACCAGGCGCGCGCTCGTGCTGGCCGGCGGCGGCATAGCCGGAATCGCTTGGGAGACGGGCATTTTGCGCGGGATCGCCGACGAATCCCCGGCGGCGGCGCGGCTGCTGCTGGATTCGGACGTGCTGGTGGGGACGTCGGCGGGTTCGGCGGTCGCCGCGCAGATCGGCAGCGGCGACACGCTCGAGGCGCTGTTCGACCGGCAGGTCGCGGAGTCGTCGGCGGAGCTCGATTCCGGCGTCGACGTCGACGACATCGCCGGACTCTTCCTGGCCGCGTTGGGCGAACCCTACGACCCGGCTCTGGACAGGACCCGTCAGCAGATTCAGCGCATCGGGGCCGTGGCGCTGGCGACCGCGACCGTCCCGGAGCCGGTCCGGCGCCAGGTGATCGCGCACCGCCTGCCCTCACACGACTGGCCGGACCGGGCGCTGCGGGTCACCGCGATCGACGCCGCCACCGGCGAATTGGTGGTCTTCGACCGGGACTCGGGGGTGGGGCTGGTCGACGCGGTGGCGGCCAGTTGCGCGGTGCCGGGGGCGTGGCCGCCGGTGACCATCGCGGGCCGGCGCTATATGGACGGCGGGGTGGCCAGCTCCGTCAACCTCGGAGTCGCCGCCGATTGCGACGTCGCGGTGGTGCTGGTGCCGTCGGGCGCGGACACGCCGGCGCCGTTCGGCGACGGGCCGGCCGCCGAGATCGCCGCGTTCCCCGGCAAGGCGTTCGCGGTGTTCGCCGACGGCGACGCGTTGGCGGCGTTCGGGCCCAATGCGCTGGATCCCCGCTGCCGCATCCCCTCGGCGGTGGCCGGACGCGACCAGGGCCGCCGCGAGGCGGCGGCGGTCGCCCGATTCCTGGGCGCCTGAAACACCTTCTGGCACATGGCTGTTCAGTCCTCGATCGCGGGCGGAACGGGTTGGTCGTCCCCGGTTTCGAGGGCGTCCAGGGCCCGGTCGGCCAGCGCGCGGCCGGCGTCAATCACCTCCGCCGCCCGGTGAAACTCCAGGCTTCGGCACGTCGAGCGCGGCACCTCGATCAGCAGGTCGGCGGGGTAGGCCGCCAGCGTGTGGCGCGCGAGCGCGGACTGCGCGATGTCGATCGTGCGATTCATCACCTCGAAGCTGCCCAGCTTTGGGGCTTCGGGTGGCCCCTCGGCCGGCGCTTCCGCGGGCGGGTCAGAATCGTCGGGCCACAGCTCGGATTCCGCGGCCGGGGCGCCGAATCGGCTCAACACCGCCCGCGCGGCGGTGGCGTCAAGCAGCGCAGAAGTGCTGCGCACCATGCGGTTCAGCCACTCGGCGGTGGCGCCCGGCTCCTCGTCGCGGCGGGTGATGGCCTCGCCGCCGCTGAGGCTCACCGCGATGGTCAGGTCGGCGTCGACCGCCGCGATGGGGGCCATCGGCAGCGGATCCAGGATGCCGCCGTCGGCGAGCAGGCGTCCGCCGATTTCGTGCGGGGCGATCACCCCCGGTATCGCGATGGACGCCCGGATGGCCTCGTCGAGCGGCCCGCGCTGAAACCACACCGACCTGCCGGTCAACAGGTCGGTCGCCACGGCCGTGTAGGGGATGGGCAGTTCCTCGATGGTGACCGGGCCCAGGATGTCGCGCACCGTGTCCAGGATCTTCTCGGCCCGCATCACTCCCGCCGCGCTGATGGAGAAGTCCAGCAGCCGCAGGATGGTGCGTTGTGTCAAGGACTTCGCCCAGTCGGCGAACTCGTCGAGGCATCCGGCCGCCTCCAGGCCGCCGACCAGCGCGCCCATCGAGGAGCCCGCGATCCCCACGACCTCGTACCCGCGCGCCCGCAGCGCCTCGATCACCCCGATGTGGGCGTAGCCGCGGGCGCCGCCGCTGCCGAGCGCCAGCGCCACCCGGGTCGGCGATGATCGACGCGCCACCGCTCCATTCTGCGCGGCGCGGCCGGCCGTCCGGGGCTCCCGGGGCACTTTTTTGTACCCGTGATCTCAATTGCGCCGGGCGCCGCGGCGGCGCTACCCGCATTCCTCGTTGGCCGCCGCGCGCGCGGCGGTGATCACGGCCGCCTGCCGCGCCAGCGTCAACGCCGACCACCGGGCGTTCCAGGTGCCGGCGGTGCCCGTCGGCGAGGCCTGAATCATCGCGAGGTACGGCTCCACCAGCGATCCACCGGCGCTGGGCTGGGCCTCCATCCACACCTTTGCGGCGTGACAGGCCTGGAAATACTCCTCCTCGGTCGAATCCGCGGGGACATCGATCCTGGTCGTCACGCCGGCGGGGGAGAGCCCGACGGCCCCCGGCGGTGCCGCGGCCGGGCCGCGGGGGACGTCCGACGGCCGCGCCGACGTGGACGTGATAGTGCTGTTGGGCGCCCCATGCGAGCACCCCGTGACCGCCAACAACATCGCCGCGGCGACAACCGCGCCCCGCCGCAAGGGGAGATGACCGCACCAGCGCACGGTCTCAATCTATGCAACACTGGCTGCCGTGATGGAGCACCTCGGATTTTGGGAGTGTTGTCGGCCGTAACACGCCGCCGCCTGCCCGATCCGTTCTGCCTGGAGCTCCCCATGTCCGTTCGTCTCGCGACGCCCGCCGTCGCCCCCGTCGCGCTGCGCGCACCGACCGTCTCGTCGCCGTCCTCGGGACCCACCCGGCTGCGGGTGCCCGACCTCCTGCACGCCACCGATCAGGCCGCCGACCACGTGCTCAGCGGACGCTACGACCACCTGCTGCCCAGGGGCGGGGTGCCGGAGTCGCGGCGCTGGTTCACCCGCATCCACGGCGACGAGGAACTCGACGTCTGGCTGATCAGCTGGGTCCCCGGTCATCACACCGAACTGCACGACCACGGCGGGTCGCTGGGCGCGCTGACCGTGCTGTCCGGGTCGCTCAACGAATTCCGTTGGGACGGGCGGGGTTTGCGGCGACGCCGGTTGGACGCCGGCGATCAGGCCGGGTTCCCGCTGGGCTGGGTGCACGACGTGGTGTGGGCGCCCCGGCCCGTTCCGCAGCCCGCTGCAAAGGCGATGCCCATCGGCCGGGCCGCGGTGCAGCCGACCCTGAGCGTGCACGCGTACTCGCCGCCGCTGACCGCGATGTCGTACTACGAGATCACCGACCGCAACAGGTTGCGCCGCCAGCGCACGGAACTGACCGACCAACCGGAAGGACCCTGATGAGCCGCATCGACGTTGTCCTGCGATCGGCCCGGCGTCGCTTTCGCCGCCTCGCCGCCACCGAGGTGCCCGACGCGCTGCGGCGCGGGGCGGTGCTGGTGGACATCCGGCCGCAGGCCCAGCGATTCCGCGAGGGTGAGTTGCCGGGCGCGCTGGTGATCGAACGCAACGTCCTGGAATGGCGCTGCGACCCGACCAGCGACGCACGGCTGCCGGAGGCCGTCGGCGACGACGTCGAATGGGTGATCGTGTGCTCGGAGGGCTATACGTCCAGCCTGGCGGCCGCCGCGCTGCTCGACATCGGCCTGCATCGGGCCACCGACGTCATCGGCGGCTATCACGCGCTGGCGGGTGCGGGCGTGCTGGACCGGCTGGCCGGGGATTCGGCCGATCCGGGTCTGGGGGCGCTGGCCAACTCCGGGACGCCCGCCCGCCGCTGGCTCTAGCCGTTGGCGTGCAGCAGCGGCCGCAGCCTGTCCGTCTTCTGCTGCGTCCACCCGGGCGGCGACAGCACCGCCGCCCAGCCGTTGGCGACATCGGCGACGTAATGGTGGCCGTGCCCGTCGGGCACGTCGACCGCCACCGCCATGTCGGCCGAGACTTGCAGGAACGTCACCACCGGGATCCACCGTGTCTGGCGCAGCACGTCATAGCCGCGCCTCTCGCGCAGCCAGTCCGGTTTGGCGAACAACAGGTCGGGGGTCCACCAGGCGATCGGATCGGAGGCGTGCTGCAGATACACCACCCGCGGCGTCTCCCACGTCGTGTTCGGACGGTCCAAATCGCTTGCGCGGGCGACGAAACGGACGTTCCTGCCGTCGTCGTAGATCGGCAGCCACTGCGGGGAACCGGCGTCGCGCGTCGAGGTCAGGTCCGTCCAGATGGTGTTGTTGAAGGTCGGCCCGCTGAACAGGGCGCCGTCGGTGCGGGCCAGGACGTTGTTCAGGCTCATGAAGGGCGCCTCGCCGCCGAACGATCCCAGGCTTTCGCCGAACACCACGAGCTTGGGGCGTTGCCCCTCCGGGATTTGGCGCACCAGCCGGTCGACGGCCTCGAACAGCGCCTGGCCGGCGTGCCGGGCGTTCTCCTTATCCACCAGGAAGGACAGCCAGCTCGGCAGGAACGAATACTGCATGCTCACGATCGCGGTGTTGCCGTTGTACATGTACTCCAGCGCCGAGGCCTCCGCCTCGTTGATCCAGCCGGTCCCGGTGGTCGTCGCGACCGCGACGACGGCGCGCCGCAGCCCGCCCTCGCGCTGCAGCTCGCGCGCCGCGAGCTCGGCGGCCGCGGTGATGCCGTCCGCCGAGTTCAGCCCGGCGTAGGCGCGGATCGGCTCGGTGGCCGGGGCCCCGTTGAACGCGGTCAGCTCGTCGACCCTGGGACCGCCCTGGATGAAGATGCGGCCTTGGTGGCCCAGCGATTCCCATGACACCAGCGACTCGGGACCCCCGGATCGCAGCGCGGTCTTCGGGGGCGTGGTGTCGGGGTTCATCTCGTTGTTGACCGAGGCGAACGTGTGGTTCATCGTGCGCATGGCGGACTTGAGCACGACGCCGTTGAGCAGGGTGATGGTCAGCACCACGAGCAGGACGACGACGATGGTCACCGAGAGGCGAAACGGCGCGATCCTATCGAGCACGCCGACGAGGAAGGCGACCAGCCAGCGGATGAACTGGCCGATTTCCACCAGCGTGAACAGCACCACGAGCGAGAGGCCCGCGGCCACGGGGTAGTCGTACCACTTCAGGTGCTCGACCCCCATCAGGTCGCGCACCTGGTCCTGCCAGACGTGGAACCAGATCGCCATCAGCACCAAGCCGACCGCGCCGACAGGGACCAGCACCGCCCAGGCCCAGCGCGGCGGCGGCGGGCTGTAATTCTTGGTTCGCATGTAACGGACCAGCCAGACGGCGAAGACGCCCAGCCCATAGCCGATGGCGCCGGAGAAGCCGCTGACCAACCCCTGAAACAGCGCGCCGCGTGGCAACAGCGACGGCGTCAGCGAAAACCAAATGAACACAACGCCAACCGCGGTGCCGGTGAAGGTGTAATGGCGAACCCACCACGGTCGGCCGGCGGGCCGTGGGGTCGGGCGCTCGGGCGGCTCGATTTCCGCCGCCGGTTCGTGGCCGGGCGGCTCGTCTGTGGAAGCGGTCGTTGCGGGACCCGATTCGCTCATCGCGGCATTCCTACCGGTGGGTGAAATCGGGGGCGCGCTTCTCGATGAACGCCGCCATGCCCTCGGACTGGTCCGCCGTCGCGAAGGTCGAATGAAACAGCCTGCGTTCGTAGAGAAGTCCTTCGGACAGGGTCGTTTCGAAAGCCCGGTTGACGGCCTCCTTGGCCATCCGGGCGGCCGACCGCGACATGCGCGAGATGGTGGTGGCGACGGCCCTGGCCTCGGTGAGCAGGTCGTCGGCCGGCACCACCCGCGAAACCAGGCCGCTCCGTTCGGCTTCCGCGGCGTCGATGGTGCGCCCGGTCAGGATGAGGTCCATGGCCTTGGCCTTGCCGATGGCCCGGGTGAGGCGCTGCGAACCGCCCATGCCCGGCAGCACCCCGAGTTTGATCTCCGGTTGGCCGAACTTCGCCGTGTCGGCCGCGATCAGCAGGTCGCACATCATCGCCAGCTCGCAGCCGCCGCCGAGCGCGTGCCCGGCCACCGCGGCGATCGTCGGGGTGCGGACCGCGGCCAGTGTGGCCCAGGCGGCGAAGAAGTCGGCGTCGAACGCGTCGGCGAACGAAAGGCCGGCCATCTCCTTGATGTCGGCGCCGGCCGCGAAGGCCTTGGCCGAACCGGTGATGATGATCGCCCCGATGCCGGGGTCGTTGTCGAGTTCCGTTGCCGCGCCGGTGACTTCGCGCATCACCTGGCTGTTGAGCGCGTTGAGCGCCTCCGGCCGGTTCAGTGTGATGATCCCGACGCGCTGATCGCGCTCGACGAGGATGGTTTCGTACGTCATGGCTTACCTCCCTGGGAAACTCAGGTCGTCGTCGACCGGCGCGAAATACGCCTCCACGTCGGCCGGGGTGATTTCGGCCAGCGTCGCCGGCGACCACTTCGGATCGCGATCCTTGTCGATGATCTGCGCGCGGATGCCCTCCACCAGGTCGTGCGAGCGCACCGACGCGCTAGACACCCGATAGTCCTGGACCAGAACGTCTTCGAGCGCCCCCATCGCGGCCGCGCGACGCACCGCCTGCAGCGCCACCGACACGGCGATGGGGGAGCGCGTGGCGATCAGGTCGGCCGCTTCGTGGGCCGGTTCGGCGTC
This sequence comes from Mycobacterium heidelbergense, assembly GCF_010730745.1. NCBI lineage: Bacteria > Bacillati > Actinomycetota > Actinomycetes > Mycobacteriales > Mycobacteriaceae > Mycobacterium > Mycobacterium heidelbergense. Next base: position 3,225,757 of record NZ_AP022615.1, read on the forward strand.
ATGCCCCCGCAGCGCGGCGACGATGTCCTCGGCGGTGTCTTTCGTGAAACACTCGTCGATCCAATCACGTTGCGCGGCAAGGCTACTCGGTGGTGGTTCGACGGCGTGGGCGGCCAGCGCGCCCTCGACGCCGTCGTCGACGATGGCCTCGGTGAACGCGTCGAGTTCGCCGTGCGGCACGTAGTGGTCGGCGAATCCCATTGCGATGGCGTCGGATCCGGAGAACGTCGCTCCGGTCATGGCGGCATACAGGCCCAGCGCGCCCGGCGCCCGGGACAGTAGAAATGCCCCGCCGACGTCGGGGATGAACCCGATGCCGACCTCGGGCATCGCGACTTTGGAGGTATCGGTCACCACCCGGGTGTTGGCGTGCGCGCTGACACCCACGCCGCCGCCCATCACGATGCCGTCCATCAACGCCACGTACGGTTTGGCGAACCGGCCGATCTTCCCGTTGAGCAGATACTCGTCGCGCCAGAACCGTCGCGCCTCGATGCCATCTGTACGGGCGCTGTGGTAGACCGCGACGATGTCCCCGCCGGCGCACAATCCGCGTTCGCCGGCTCCGGACAGCACGACCGCGCCCACCGAGTCGTCATTCCCCCACCGGGTGAGGATTGCGTTCAGCGCATCCACCATCGGCTGATTCAGCGAGTTGATCGCCCTGGGCCGGTTGAGCGTGATCAAGCCGACGCCGCCGTCGACCCGGGTCAGGACCTCGTCGGATTGCTGGTCGGATTCCGCGGTCACGCCACATCCTCCCATCGCCGGTCCGGCCTCGACCAGCAATCTAGATCGTCACCAGTGAAGCGTTACCCGCGGGTAAGGATTATGTTTGAGCCAACGACAACAGCGGAGCAGCGGGTTCGATGGGAACCTGGACGGGCCGCTGGTCGTTGAGCAAGTGTTCGCACGGCTCGAACCCACAGTCATCAGAGAGGATCCGACGGTGCGGGAGACAAGTAACCCGGTATTTCGTTCGCTGCCCAAGCAGAGGGGTGGGTACGCGCAATTCGGCACTGGCGCTGCCCCGATGCAGGGATACCCAGCCGACCCCTACGCCGCTCCTTACCAGGAGGCCCCCGCTCGTCCGCTGACCATCGACGACGTCGTCACCAAGACCGGCATGACGCTGGCCGTGCTGGCGATCTCCGCCGTCGTCTCGTACTTCCTGGTGGCGTCGAATGTCGCGCTGGCGATGCCGCTGACCCTCGTGGGCGCGTTGGGCGGCCTGGGGCTGGTGCTGGTCGCGACCTTCGGCCGCAAGCAGGACAGCCCGGCGATCGTGCTCAGCTACGCGGTCCTCGAGGGGCTGTTCCTCGGCGCGATCTCCTTCGTGCTGGCCAACATCACGGTGTCCTCCACCAACGCCGGTGTGCTGATCGGTGAGGCCATCCTGGGCACGTTCGGCGTGTTCTTCGGAATGCTGGTCGTCTACAAGACCGGCGCGATCCGGGTCACCCCCAAATTCACCCGGATGCTGGTCGCCGCGCTGTTCGGGGTGTTAGCCCTCATGCTCGGCAATTTCGTGCTGGCGATGTTCAACGTCGGCGGCGGTGAGGGGTTGGGCCTGCGCAGCCCCGGGCCCCTCGGCATCATCTTCTCGCTGGTGTGCATCGGATTGGCGGCGTTCAGCTTCCTGATCGACTTCGACGCGGCCGACCAGATGATCCGCGCGGGGGCCCCGGAGAAGGCGGCGTGGGGCATCGCCCTGGGCCTCACGGTGACCCTGGTGTGGCTGTACATCGAGATCCTGCGCCTGCTCAGCTACCTGCAAAACGACTAAATCTCAGCGTTGACTCTGCGCCCACCAGGCTCTCTACTCGCACTTTTGCCTGGTGGGCGCAGAGTCAACTTGACGGGTGGGGCCGTGTCGGTGGGCGCTGGCACCATGCCCGCGCATGGGAGATGTGGGGAAGCGGCCGTTCATCGGCAGCGAGGCATTGGCGGCGGGGATTGTCAGCTGGCATGAGCTGGGCAACCACTACACCGCGATCATGCCCAACGTCTATCTGGACAAGCGCCTGCAGCCGTCGCTGCGGCAACGCATTGTCGCGGCGTGGCTGTGGTCGGGCCGCAATGCGGTGATCGCGGGCGCCGCGGCGTCGGCGCTGCACGGCGCGAAGTGGGTCGACGCCGACGCACCCGTGGAGTTGATCTGGCGCAACGCCAGGGCGCCGAGGGGCGTCAAGACCCGGGCTGACCTGTTACTCGACGGCGAATCCCAGCTCCTCAACGGCCTCGGTGTGACCACCGAGGAGCGCACGGCCTTCGACCTCGCCCGGCGCGGAACCCTGGGTCAGGCGGTCGCCCGACTCGACGCGCTCGCTAACGCCACCGACTTCAAGGTCAACGACGTCAGGGAGCTCGCCGACCGGCATCCCCACACCCGCGGGCTGCGCCAACTGGACAAGGCTTTGGATCTCGTCGACGCGGGCGCCCAATCGCCGAAGGAGACCTGGCTGCGGCTTTTGCTGATCAACGCCGGCTTCCCCCGACCATCCACCCAGATCCCGGTCTTGGGCGTCGACGGCTATCCGCGGTACTTCATCGACATGGGGTGGGAGGACATCATGCTCGCCGTCGAGTACGACGGCGAGCAGCATCGGGTCAGCCGCGATCGGTTCGTGAAGGACGTCGAGCGCGTGGAGTACCTCCAGCGGATCGGCTGGACCCACATCAGGGTGCTGGCAGGGCAACGGGACCACGACGTGATCCACCGGGTTCGGCGGGCCTGGGACGCGTTGACGCGATGACTCTGCGTCCACCAGGCTCTCTACTCGTACTTTTGCCTGGTGGGCGCAGAGTCAACGGCCAATCAGGAGAGCCGCTCGATGATCATCGCCATGCCCTGGCCGCCGCCGACGCACATCGTCTCCAAACCGAACGTCTTGTCGTGGGTCTGCAGGTTGTTCAGCAGCGTGGTGGCGATGCGCGCGCCGGTCATGCCGAAGGGGTGGCCCAGGGCGATCGCCCCGCCGGAAACATTGAGCTTGTCCTCGTCGATGCCCAGCTCCCGCGCCGAGCCCAGCACCTGCACCGCGAACGCCTCGTTGATCTCGACCAGGTCGATGTCGTTGATCGACATCCCGGTCCTCTCCAGCGCCCTCTTGGACGCCTCGATCGGGCCCAAACCCATGATCTCCGGCGACAGGCCGCTGACCCCGGTGGACACGATGCGCGCCAGCGGGGTCAACCCCAATTCCTTGGCTTTTGTGTCGCTGGTGATCACCAGCGCGGCGGCCCCGTCGTTCAAAGGGCACGCGTTCCCCGCGGTCACGGTGCCGTTGGGCCGGAACACCGGCTTGAGCTCGGAGACCTTCTCGTAGGTGGTGCCCGGCCGGGGGCCATCGTCGGTGCTCACGGTGGTGCCATCCGGAAGCGTCACCGGGGTGATCTCGCGCTCGAAGAACCCGCTCTTGATCGCCTCCTCGGCGCGGTTCTGGCTGCGTACACCCCAGCGGTCCTGCTCCTCGCGGGTGATGCCGGTCAGGATGGCGACGTTCTCGGCGGTCTGGCCCATCGCGATGTAGACGTCGGGGATGTTCCCGTCAACGCGGGGGTCGTGCCATTCGTCGGCGCCCGCGGCGGCGGCCGCGGAGCGCTCCTGGGCCGTACCGAACAGCGGGTTCTTGGTGTCCGGCCACGAGTCGGAGTTGCCCTTCCCGAACCGGGAGACGGTCTCCACGCCCGCGGAGATGAACGCGTCACCCTCGCCGGCCTTGATTGCGTGGAAAGCCATCCGCGTGGTCTGCAGCGACGACGAGCAGTACCGGTTGACCGTGGTGCCCGGCAGGAAGTCGTAGCCGAGTTCGACGGCGACGACGCGGCCCATGTTGAAGCCGGACTCGCCGCCGGGCAGGCCGCAGCCCAGGATGAGGTCGTCGATCTGGTGCGGGTTCAGCGCGGGCACCTTGTCCAGCGCCGCGCGCACCATCTGCGCGGCCAGGTCGTCGGGCCGCATGCTGACCAGCGACCCCTTCATGGCGCGGCCGATCGGCGAGCGCGCGGTTGAGACGATGACGGCTTCAGGCATGACGGTTTCCCTCCGATTGGGATGCGGGCTCGCTGGACAGCCGGGTGGTGTGTCCACCCCGGGGCTAGGACAAATCTAGTCGCTGCCCACCGGCCGGGACGCAGACGGGGCGGGTACCCCGGCCAGCGGGCGCCGCCACAGCCGCGACATGACGCTGAGGCGCGTGTGGGCCTCACCGAGCACCGGCGTGCCGGCACCCGCCGGCACGTCAACCACCGGGCCCTCGAGCTTTTCGGACAGCGCGTGCAGCAGCGCGTCGGCGGCCAGCGCATACGCCGCGGCCGACGGGTGGTAGCCGTCGGCGGAGAACATCAGCGCCGGCTCCGCCCGGAATTGGGGTGCCAGCAGCTGCGCCAGGGGGACCGGCACGCCGCCGGCGCCCCGAACGGCGGCGGCCTGGGCGCGGGCAAGCTGCGACGTGCGCGCGTGGGCCAGCGAGCGAAGCGGCTGCGGGATGGCGGTGATCACGCCAAGGTCGGGGCAGGTGCCGACGACCACGATCGCCCCGCGGGCGCGCAACCTGCGCACCGTCAGGGCGAGCCGCTGCGCCGACTGGCTGATCCCGTTGAGCGCCGTCACGTCGTTGGCGCCGAGGATCAGCACGGCCACGTCCGGCGGCGGCCCGGCCACGAACATCGCATCGACCTGGCCGGAAACACCTTTCGACGTGGCGCCGACGATGGCCTTGGTGCTTAGCCGGATGCGCTTGCCGGTCCGCTCGGCGAGGCCGCGCGCGATCAGCACGCCCGGCACCTGCTCGGCGCTCATGCACCCGTATCCGGTGGCCGTCGAGTCCCCGAAGATCATCAGGTGCAGGTCGACGGACATGCCGCGCTGCCACCGCTGCGCGGGTCCGCCGCCGCGCGTGTAGACCCCGTCGGCGCGCGGCGGGATGTCCCAGGCCTTCGGAATGACGGTGCGCGTGTGGGCCGCCTGGCCCACCAGCAGGTTGCGTGCGCCCAGATAGGCCGTACCCGTCGAGGCGAGCGCGCCCGCCGTGGCCAGGGCGATCGTCGAACGACGCGGCACCCGTATGGTCACGGAATCAGTTTAGATCGGCTTCGGTGTTTGCGCGGGTGACCGATGAACAAAGTGATCACGTTGTGAATCAAATGTGGTATCAAATCAGATTCTTCAAACGTTCTACTCAGAAACAGCTGTCAAGCTAAGTTCAAGGGGTTGGCTGAACGCCCTGGCGATCGGAGTTAAACCAGACGCTTAGCTGCCTCACCACATGCTGTATCGCACTACAACGGCGTAGGAAGTGTTGAGCATGAGCGCACCGAGCAAGGTATCCGGTTCGCCCCGGACTGCCATTCGCCCACACGAGGTTCTCAAAGCACGTAGAGTTGAGGCACGCAGATTTGCCATCAGCGACGGCGCGCCGGTCGAGGTCCTCGAGTCCGGTCCCAGCGTTGCTGCGCGTGTAGCTAACCTGGCGTCACGACTGACGATCCGGCCGGTTCTGGCCGTGGGCAGCTACGCCCCCACCGTGCCATGGCCCTGGACCCTCATCGACGCCGCCGCCCGGGTCCTGCTCCCGGTGTCCGCCACCGTCCGCGAGACGGTGAACCTGCCCAACGCCTCGGCGCAGTTGGTGCGCGCGCCTGGAGTGCTGCCCGCGGACGGCACCCGTCGGGTCGTCGTGTACCTACATGGCGGCGCGTTTCTGACCTGTGGAGCAAACTCGCACGGCCGGCTCGTCGAGGCCCTGTCAAAGTTTGCTGACTCGCCGGTGTTGGTGGTCAATTACCGGCTGTTGCCCAAGCACTCGATCGGGATGGCGCTCAACGACTGCCACGACGCCTACCGATGGCTGCGCGAGCGCGGCTACGAGCCGGACCAGATCGTGCTGGCCGGCGACTCGGCGGGCGGGTATCTGTCCCTCGCTTTGGCGCAACGCCTGCAGGAGGAAGGGCCGGAATCAGAAGTGCCGGCCGCCCTCGTCGCGATCTCGCCACTGCTGCAGCTAGCAAAGGAATGCAAACAGGCGCACCCCAACATCAAGTCCGACGCGATGTTCCCCGCGAAGGCGTTTGACGCGCTCGTCGAGCTAGTTGCTGGCGCCGCCGAAAAGAACATCGTCGACGGCAAACCCGAGGAGGTCTACGAGCCCCTCGAGCACATCAAGCCCGGCCTGCCGCGGACGCTGATCCACGTCTCGGGGTCCGAGGTGTTGCTGCACGACGCGCAGTTGGCGGCGGCCCGGCTGGCGGCGGTCGGCGTGCCCGCCGAGGTGCGGGTCTGGCCCGGTCAGGTCCACGACTTCCAGCTGGCCGCGCCGCTGGTGCCGGAGGCGATCCGTTCCCTGCGCCAGATCGGCGACTACATCCGCGAGGCCACCGGCTAGCTGGTGTGCGGCGCCCGATGCCGCCTGAGACGATGAACGCATGCGGATCGCGCAGCACATCAGTGACCTCATCGGCGGCACCCCGCTCGTCCGGCTGAACTCCGTCGTCCCCGAGGGCGCCGGCACCGTGGCGGCAAAGATCGAATACCTCAACCCCGGTGGCAGCTCGAAGGACCGGATCGCGGTGCGGATGATCGACGCCGCCGAGGCCAGCGGGCAGCTCAGGCCCGGCGGCACCATCGTCGAACCGACGTCGGGCAACACCGGCGTCGGCCTGGCCCTGGTCGCCCAGCACCGCGGGTACCAGTGCGTGTTCGTCTGCCCCGACAAGGTCAGCGAGGACAAGCGCAACGTGCTGCTCGCCTACGGCGCGGAGGTCGTCGTCTGCCCGACGGCGGTGCCGCCCGACCACCCCGACAGCTACTACAGCGTCTCCAACCGGCTCGTCACGGAGATCGACGGCGCGTGGAAGCCCGACCAGTACGCCAACCCGGAGGGCCCGGCCAGCCACTACGAGACCACCGGCCCGGAGGTCTGGGCCGACACCGACGGCAAGGTCACCCACTTCGTCGCCGGCATCGGCACCGGCGGGACGATCACCGGCGCGGGCCGCTACCTCAAGGAGGTGTCGGGAGGGCGGGTGCACATCATCGGCGCCGACCCCGAAGGCTCGGTGTATTCGGGGGGCAGCGGCCGGCCCTACCTGGTCGAGGGGGTCGGGGAGGATTTCTGGCCGGCGGCCTACGACCCGACGGTGCCCGACCGGATCATCGCGGTGTCCGACTCCGACTCGTTCAACATGACCAGGCGACTGGCCCGCGAGGAGGCGCTGCTGGTCGGCGGGTCCTGCGGGATGGCGGTGGTCGCCGCGGTGAAAATCGCCGAGGAGGCCGGGCCCGACGCGCTGGTGGTCGTCTTGCTGCCCGACGGTGGGCGTGGCTACATGTCGAAGATCTTCAACGACGCCTGGATGTCGTCGTACGGCTTCCTGCGCAGCCGCCTCGACGGGTCGACCGAGGAATCCACGGTCGGTGACGTGCTGCGCCGCAAGTCGGGCGCGCTGCCCGACCTGGTGCACACCCATCCGTCCGAGACGGTGCGCGACGCCATCGGCATCCTGCGCGAGTACGGGGTGTCCCAGATGCCGGTGGTCGGGGCCGAGCCGCCGGTGATGGCCGGTGAGGTCGCCGGCAGCGTCTCCGAACGCGAACTGCTCTCGGCCGTCTTCGAGGGCCGGGCCAAGTTGGCCGACGCCGTCTCCCAGCACATGAGCCCGCCGCTGCCGATGATCGGTGCGGGGGAGCTGGTCAGCGCGGCCGGCAAGGCGCTGCGCGAGTGGGATGCGCTGATGGTGGTGGAGAAGGGCAAGCCGATCGGCGTCATCACCCGGTATGACCTGTTGGGCTTCCTGTCGGAGGGGCCTCGCGGACTGGCGGGGCGGCGCTAGCCGGATCCGCCGATCGGGTGTGACGCGGGTCTCGCCCCGCCGCTCGGCACTCGGGTACTGTAATGCGGCCTGGTTCAGCTAATCCGCAGTGGAAGGTTGCCCATGACCGATCAACCGCCGCCCGGCGAATCCCACCTGCCACCTCCGCCACCGGGCGGACAGGAACCCCCGCCCATCCCTCCGGCGCCCGGCGGCGGTTACCCCCCGCCGCCCCCGCCCTCGGGTGGGTTTGCGCCGCCCCCGCCCGGACCGGCGATCCGCGCCCTGCCGACGGAGTCCTACGCGCCGTGGATCACCAGGGTGGCGGCGTTCGTCATCGACATCCTTCCCTACCTCGTCATTCACGGCATCGGCACGGCGATCCTGCTCGCCACCCAGCAATCGGCATGCGTCGCCGACGTCACGGAATACACCGTCAATCAGTACTGCGCCACCCAAGACTCGACCGTCGGCCTGTTGGCGCAGTGGTTGGCGACCCTGGTGGGCCTGGCGTACCTGGTCTGGAACTGGGGCTACCGGCAGGGCACGACGGGGTCGAGCCTGGGCAAATCGGTGATGAAGATCAAGGTGGTCAGCGAGGTCAGCGGCCAGCCGCTCGGCTTCGGGATGTCGGTGGTCCGCCAGATCGCGCACTTTGTCGACGCGATCATCTGCTTCATCGGCTTCCTGTTCCCGTTGTGGGATGCCAAGCGGCAGACCCTGGCCGACAAGATCATGACGACGGTCGTCCTGCCGATCGAACAGCCCTGAACCGCGGCTGATCGGCGTCGTTAGGCTGATCGCCGATGAGCGAAAACCGTAAGGGACACCACGGGTTTACCGGGCTGGCCACCAAAGCCATCCACGCCGGCTACCGCCCGGACCCGGCGACCGGCGCGGTGAACGTCCCGATCTACGCCAGCAGCACCTTCGCCCAGGACGGCGTCGGGGGGCTGCGGGGCGGGTTCGAGTACGCGCGCACCGGCAACCCGACCCGGGCCGCGCTGGAGGCCGCGCTGGCGGCCGTCGAAGAGGGCGCCTACGGGCGGGCGTTCAGCTCGGGGATGGCCGCCACCGACTGCGCCCTGCGGGCGCTGCTGCGGCCCGGCGACCACGTGGTCATCCCCAACGACGCCTACGGCGGCACCTTCCGGCTGATCGACAAGGTGTTCACCCAGTGGCAGGTCGGTTACACGCCGGTGCCGCTGTCCGACCTGGACGCCGTGGCCGCCGCCATCACGCCGCGGACCCGGCTGATTTGGGTGGAAACACCGACCAACCCGCTGCTGTCCATCGCCGACATCGCGGGCCTTGCCCGCCTCGGCCAGCGGAGCTCGGCAAAGGTGTTGGTGGACAACACCTTTGCCTCTCCCGCGCTGCAGCAGCCGTTGACGCTGGGCGCCGATGTCGTGCTGCACTCGACCACCAAGTACGTCGGTGGTCACTCCGACGTGGTGGGCGGCGCGCTGGTCACCAACGACCGGGAGTTGGACGACGCCTTCGGTTTCCTGCAGAACGGGGCCGGCGCGGTGCCGGGCCCGTTCGATGCCTATCTGACGATGCGCGGCCTCAAGACCCTGGTGCTGCGGATGCAGCGGCACAGCGAAAACGCCTTGGCCGTCGCGGAATTCCTCGCCGCGCATCCATCGGTGGGCACCGTGCTGTACCCGGGGCTGCCCGGCCACCCCGGCCACGAAATCGCCGCGCGGCAGATGCGCGGCTTCGGCGGCATGGTCTCGGTGCGCATGCGGGGCGGCCGGCGGGCCGCCGAAGAGCTGTGTGCGCGCACCGAGGTGTTCATCCTGGCCGAGTCGCTGGGCGGCGTCGAGTCGCTGATCGAGCATCCCAGCGCCATGACGCACGCGTCGACCGCCGGCTCGCAACTGGAAGTGCCCGACGACCTGGTCCGGCTCTCGGTGGGGATCGAGGACGTCGCCGACCTGCTGGCCGACCTGGAACGGGCGCTGGGTTAGCTCCGCGAGCAGGCGCTGGGTTAGCTCCGCGAGCAGACACACAATCGCACGCGCGCGGCGCTTGAGATGCGATTGTGTGTCTCACTCGCGAAGAGACAGGAGCGGCTAGGAGTGGTACGGCTCCGCGCTGACCAACGTGACCTCGATGGTGTTGCCGTTGGGCACCGTGTAGCTGCGCGTCTCGCCGACCTTGGCGTCGATCAGGGCGCCGCCCAACGGTGAGTTCGGCGAGTACGCCTCGAGCTTGCCGTCGTTGACACCCTCCTGCCGGGTGGCGATCAGGAACGTCTCGGTGTCGGACTTGTCGCCGTTGTAGTAGACCTTGACCACCGAACCGGGCAGCGCGACGCCGGACTGCTTGGGCGCCTCGCCAACCTTGGCGTTGTTGAGCAGGTCCTGCAGCTGGCGGATGCGGGCCTCCTGCTGGCCCTGCTCTTCCCGGGCGGCGTGGTATCCGCCGTTCTCGCGGAGGTCGCCCTCCTCGCGGCGGTCGTTGATCTCCGCGGCGATGACCGGACGATTCGCGATCAGCTGGTCGAGCTCGGTCTTGAGTCGGTCGTGTGACTCCTGGGTCAGCCAGGTGACGTGAGTATCCGTCATCTCGTCGTGCTCCTCATATTGTCGTTCCGCGTATCCGCGCAAGCCTTAAGAATCCCGCTGCCGCGAGTGTCCGGGTCCCCCCGGCCTACCGGCGCTCCGTTTCTGCTCACGGCCTTTAATGCAGCAATACACGGTCCCAGCAGGAACCGTGCATTCACCCATGTTACCACCGCGCAAACACTTGATGACCCCCCATATTCGCAGTTCGCCGGTCAGGGCGGTCAGGCCGGGCGCAGGTAGCCGGGCACGTCGGTGCCGCAGCCGTAGACGTCGGCCAGCACGGGCGGTTGCGAGGATTTCACCGTCGTCGTCACCTGCACCGTGGCCTGCGCGGAGGGCGGCACCAGCACCTCTCGCCGCCCGGTCTCGCTGCCGTCCTTGGCCCGAACCCGCACGATGCAGTCCACCGGCCGCGACGGGTCCGATCGCGTCACGCTGATCGTCACCGACGCCGTCTCATCGTCGATCAGCTGGTACCCGGCCAGCGACCCGGTGACGTCGCTGGTGCCGAGCCGCTGGTAGCCGATCACGGTGGCGACCAGCCCGGCGGCAACGGCCAGCACCGCCAGCCCGATGGCCACGCGACGCCGTGCCACGCGCGACAACCGCGAACGCCCGTAGCGGGCCTCGGGGCGGGGAAGGGGAGTTTCGGTCATGCCTGGGTATGCCTGCACTGTCGGCTGTCGGACGCCCGCCGACAGGATGCAACGATCGGAACTGGAATTATAAGGTCGCTTCTAGCTCTACTAGCCCTTCGGGGGCGACCGGCGAACTGACAAGGGGGCACGTGAGCGAACTGCGGTTGATGGCGGTGCACGCCCACCCGGACGACGAGTCCAGCAAGGGTGCGGCCACCCTGGCCCGCTACGCCGACGAGGGCCATCGGGTCCTCGTGGTGACGTTGACCGGGGGCGAGCGCGGCGAGATTCTCAACCCGGCGATGGACCTGCCCGACGTGCTGGAACACATGGCCGAGATCCGCCGTGACGAGATGGCGAAGGCGGCGGAGATCCTCGGCGTGGAGCACACCTGGCTCGGTTTCGTCGACTCCGGCCTGCCCAAGGGCGACCCGCCGCCACCGCTGCCCGACGGCTGCTTCGCGCTGGCGCCGCTGGAGGTGTCCATCGCGGCGCTGGTCCGCGTGATCCGCGAGTTCCGCCCCCACGTGATCACCACCTACGACGAGAACGGCGGCTACCCGCATCCCGACCACATTCGCTGCCACCAGGTCTCGGTCGGTGCCTTCGAGGCGGCCGGTGATCATGCCCGCTTCCCGGAGGCCGGCGAGCCGTGGGCGGTGTCCAAGCTGTACTACGTCCATGGTTTCCTGCGGGCGCGGATGCAGTTGCTGCACGACGAATTCGTCAAACGCGGCCAGGAGGGCCCGTTCCAAAAGTGGCTTGAACTCTGGGATCCCAAGCATGACCCGTTCGAGTCCCGGGTGACGACGCGCGTCGAGTGCTCGGCGTATTTCAGCCAGCGCGACGACGCCCTGCGGGCCCACGCCACCCAGATCGACCCCAACGCCGAGTTCTTCGCCGCCCCGATCGCGTGGCAGCAACGGCTATGGCCCACTGAGGAATTCGAGTTGGCGCGCTCCCGCGTCCCGGTCAAGCTGCCCGAGGACGACCTGCTCGCCGGAATCGAGGGCGACGAATGAATCACCATCTGCTCAGGGTGATCGCCGACGCACCCCACAACCACGGGCCCGATTTCGGCAAGGCCAGCCCGGTGGGTCTGCTGGTCGTGGTGCTGCTGCTGATCGCCACCCTGTTGCTGCTGCGATCGATGAACCGGCAACTGAAGAAGGTGCCCCCGTCCTTCGACCCCGCCCACCCCGAGCCGGACCAGGCCGCCGACGAGGGCACCGACGCCCTCGGCGAGGGCCCCGAGCGCACGAACGGATCGGCGCGGCCACCGGGACCCGGCGATGAGCCCGGCTGAACGTTCGTCGACGAACACGCTCGGGCTGGCGACCAGCCCGTATCTGCGCCAGCACGCCGACAACCCGGTGCATTGGCAGCAGTGGACGCCGCGGGCGCTGGCGGACGCGGCGGCGCGCGACGTGCCGATCCTGCTCTCCGTCGGCTACGCCGCCTGCCACTGGTGCCACGTCATGGCCCACGAATCATTCGAGGACGACGAGGTGGCCGCCGCGATGAACGCCGGCTTCGTCTGCATCAAGGTCGACCGCGAGGAGCGACCGGACATCGACGCGGTCTACATGAACGCCACCGTCGCGCTCACCGGGCAGGGCGGCTGGCCGATGACGTGTTTCCTGACGCCCGACGGCCGGCCCTTCTTCTGCGGCACGTACTACCCGAAAGTCGGTTTCCTGCAGCTCCTTTCGGCAGTCTCGGCCACCTGGCGGGAGCGCCGCGGGGAGGTCGAGGAGGCGTCGGACCGCATCGCCGGCGAGCTGCGCCACCTGGCGTCCGGGCTGCCCTCCGGCGGTCCGGACGTGGCACCGGAGCTGTGTGACCACGCCGTCGCTGCCGTGCTGGCCGACCAGGATACGGCGCGCGGCGGGTTCGGCGGGGCGCCCAAATTCCCGCCGTCGGCGCTTCTGGAGGCGCTGCTGCGCCACTACGAGCGCGCCGGGTCGCCGGCGGCGCTGGAGGCGGTGACGCGCACCGCCGCCGCGATGGCCCGCGGCGGCATCTACGACCAACTCGCCGGCGGCTTCGCCCGCTACAGCGTCGACAACGCCTGGGTGGTACCGCATTTCGAGAAGATGCTGTACGACAACGCGCTGCTGCTGCGCTGCTACGCGCACTGGGCCCGCCGTACCGGGGATCCGTTGGCCCGAAGGGTCGCCGCGGCGACCGCGGGGTTCCTGCTCGACGAGCTGGCCGAGGGCGGCATGTTCGTCTCGTCGCTGGACGCCGACGCCGACGGCCGCGAGGGCTCGACGTACGTATGGACGCCGGAACAGCTGATCGAGGCGCTCGGCGCCGACGACGGCCGTTGGGCCGCAGAGGTTTTCGCGGTCACCCGCCCCGGCACGTTCGAACACGGGGCTTCGGTGCTGCGGTTGCCCGCCGATCCCGGCGACCCGCAACGGCTGGAACGCGTCCGGACCGCGCTGCTGGCCGCCCGGCGCACCCGGCCCCAACCCGGACGCGACGACAAGGTCGTCACCTCCTGGAACGGGCTGGCGATCACCGCGCTGGCCGAGGCCGGCGTGGCTTTAGACAAACCCGAATTGGTCCGCGCCGCAACGCGTTGCGCGACTGCGCTGCTGGACACCCACGTCGTCGACGGCCGGCTCCGACGCGCCAGCCTGGGCGGGGTGGTCGGCGACGGCGCCGCCATCCTGGAGGACCACGCGACGCTGGCCACCGGCCTGCTGGCGCTGTACCAGCTGGATACCGAGGAGGCCTGGCTGGCCAAGGCGACCGAGCTGCTCGACACCGCGCTGGCGCGCTTCGCCGACCCGCAGCGGCCCGGCCGCTGGTACGACACCGCCGACGACGCCGAGCGGTTGGTGCTGCGGCCAGCCGACCCGCTGGACGGGGCGACGCCGTCGGGCGCGTCGTCGATCACCGAGGCGCTGCTGACCGCGGCGCACCTGGTCGACGGTGACCGCGCGGAGCGGTACCTGAGGGCGGCGGGCGAGGCGCTCGCCGCGCATTCCGTGCTCCTGGAGCGGGCGCCGCGGTCGGCCGGGCATTGGCTGGCCGTCGCCGAAGCCGCGGTGCGCGGGCCGCTGCAGGTCGCGGTCGCCTGCGACCCGGCGCGGTCCGCGCTGCTCGCCGACGCGCGCCGGCTGGCGCCCGGCGGCGCGATCGTGGTGGGCGGCGAGACCGACTCGTCGGCCCTGCTGGCCGGCCGCGACCGGGTGGCCGGCGCCGACGCCGCCTACGTGTGCCGCGGGCGGCTCTGCGACCTGCCGGTGACCCGGGCGACCGAACTGGCGGCAGCGCTGGGCGTGCCCGGGCCGTAGCCCGCGCGCGACCTAAGCCGGGTGGCCGACGTAGAAGACCGCGAGCCACATCGCGATGTAGTGCAGGATCGCCGCGATCGCGGTCAAGGCGTGGAAGAACTCGTGATAGCCGAACGTCCTCGGCCACGGGTCGGGCCAGCGCAGCGCGTAGAGCAGGCCGCCGACGCTGTAGAGCCCGCCGCCGACGGCCAGCAGCACCATGGCCGCCACCCCGGCGATGTGGATGATCGTGGGGGCATACCCCACGGCGACCCAACCCAGCAGCAGATACAGCGGCACGCCCAGCCAGCGCGGCGCCGACGGCCAGCACACCTTCAGCAGGACGCCCGCCAGCGCGCCGCCCCACACGATCCACAGCACCAATACCCCGGTTTGCTGCGGCATGGCCAGGCGGGCGAACGGGGTGTAGCTGCCGGCGATGAACACGAAGATCATCGAATGATCCAGCCGCTTCATGAGATTGCGGGTCTTCCCGGATTTCCAGTTCACCCGGTGGTAGGTGGCGCTGACCGCGAACATCGCGACGGTGGCCGCGGCGTAGACCAGCGTCGAATGACCGGCCCTGGGCGACTCGACCGCCCACGACACCGACACCAGCGTCGCCCCGCAGACGATCGCCAGCCACGCGGAGTAGAAGTGGATCCAGCCGCGCATCCGGGGCTTCGCGAGAACCTCGGCGGCCCCCTCGACGAGCTGTTCGACGGTATTGCCCGGCGCGATCGGCTCCGGCTCGGGTGCCGAATTGGCGGACGCGCTGATCTGGCTGCTCATGTCTCCTGTCGCCCGTTTCGGATGGCCGGTACCGACCAACAGTAGTCGGCGATGGTCACGACACGAGGTCTGACTTGCGGTGAGATTACCCGAAACGCGCGCCGGAAATCCGGGGCCGGATTTGCCGCCGCTCACAGTAGGGTGGATCTTCGTGGAGATCATCCCGCCGCGGCTCAAGGAGCCCCTGTATCGGGTCTACGAGCTGCGGCTGCGCCAGGGTCTGCTCGCCTCGAAATCCCAACTCCCGCGCCACATCGCCGTCCTGTGCGACGGGAACCGGCGCTGGGCGCGCAACGCCGGTTACGACGACGTCAGCTATGGCTACCGGATGGGTGCCGCCAAGATCGCCGAGATGCTGCGCTGGTGCCAAGAGGCCGGCATCGAAATGACCACCGTGTATCTGCTGTCCACCGAGAACCTGCAACGCGATCCCGACGAGCTGGCCGGGCTCATCGAAATCATCACCGACGTGGTCGAGGAGATCTGCGCGCCGGCCAACCGCTGGAGCGTGCGCACCGTCGGGGATCTCGGGCTGATCGGTGAGGAACCGGCCCGCCGGCTGCGCGACGCGGTCGAGTCCACACCGGCCGTGGCGCCCTTCCACGTCAACGTCGCCGTCGGCTACGGCGGCCGCCGCGAGATCGTCGACGCGGTGCGCGCGTTGTTGAGCAAACAGCTCGCCAACGGCGCGACCGCCGAGGAGCTCGTCGACGCGGTCACCGTCGAGGGCATCTCCGAAAACCTGTACACCTCCGGGCAACCCGACCCCGACCTGGTGATCCGCACCTCGGGGGAGCAGCGCCTGTCCGGGTTCCTGCTGTGGCAAAGCGCCTATTCGGAGATGTGGTTCTGCGAAGCGCACTGGCCCGCGTTCCGGCGGGTCGACTTCCTGCGCGCGCTGCGCGACTACAGCCAACGGCATCGCAGGTACGGCAAGTAGCGACACCACCGCCCGAGCACGGCGCGCCGAGCGTGACGTCAGGGCGAAAAATCGCCGGATTTCACCGTGACGTCACGCTCGGCGCGAAGGATGCCGTCCGCTGCGCTTCGCCATGCGCGCCGACGCCGCCGGCCCCGCTACAGCTTGCGCAGGCGAAGCCGGTTGATGGAATGGTCGGCGTCCTTGCGCAGCACCAGGGTGGCGCGCGGACGCGTCGGCAGGATGTTCTCGACCAGGTTCGGCCGGTTGATCGACCGCCAGATCTCGCGGGCGGCCGCGACCGCCTTCGTGTCGTTGAGCGCCGAGTAGTGGTGGAAGTGCGATTCGGGGTCGGCGAACGCCGTGCCGCGCAGCGACAGGAACCGCGACACGTACCACTGCTCGATGTCCTCGATGCGGGCGTCCACGTACAGCGAGAAGTCGAACAGGTCCGACACCATCAGCGTCGGACCGGTCTGCAGGACGTTGAGGCCCTCCAGGATCAGGATGTCGGGATGGCGGACCACGTGCTTGGCCCCCGGGATGACGTCGTATTTCAGGTGCGAATACACCGGCGCGCAGGCGTAATCCGAGCCGGACTTGACCGAGGTCACGAACCGCATCAACGCCCGGCGGTTATAGCTTTCCGGAAAACCCTTGCGGTGCATCAGGTTTCGCCGATCCAACTCGGCATTCGGGTACAGGAAGCCGTCGGTGGTCACCAGGTCCACCCGGGGGTGGTGATCCCAGCGGGCCAGCAGCGCCTGCAGCACGCGGGCGGTCGTCGACTTGCCGACCGCCACGCTGCCGGCCACGCCGATGACGAACGGCACCGGCCGGTCCGGGTTTTGCTGCGGCTCGCCGAGGAACTCCGCGGTGGCGGCGAACAGCCGCTGGCGGGCGGCCACCTGAAGGTGGATGAGCCGGGCCAGCGGCAGGTACACCTCTTCGACCTCGAGCAGGTCGATCTGCTCGCCCAGGCCGCGCAGGCCGATCAGTTCCTCTTCGGTGAGGGCCAGCGGCGTCGACATGCGGAGCGCACGCCATTGCTTCCGGTCGAACTCCACATACGGGCTCGGCTCGCTAAGCCGCGGCATAGTGCCAGTGTTGCAGGGCCGGGCGGACGCCCGGCGGCTGGGCTGGCCAAAAGCACGGCTCAGTAGACTGGCGGCCGTGACTGCCGCACCTGACGCCCGTACCCTCGCCCTTCGAAACGAGTCCGTCATGTCCGCCCCGCTCGCCGACGTCGATCCGGACATCGCCGAGCTGCTGGGCAAGGAGCTGGGCCGGCAACGGGACACCCTGGAAATGATCGCCTCGGAGAACTTCGTCCCGCGCGCCGTGCTGCAGGCCCAGGGCAGCGTGCTGACCAACAAGTACGCCGAGGGGCTGCCGGGCCGGCGCTACTACGGCGGCTGCGAGCACGTCGACGTCGTGGAGAACATCGCCCGCGACCGGGCCAAGGCGCTGTTCGGGGCCGAGTTCGCCAACGTGCAGCCGCATTCGGGTGCGCAGGCCAACGCCGCGGTGCTGCACGCGCTGATGACGCCGGGCGAACACCTGCTGGGCCTGGACCTGGCCAACGGCGGCCACCTGACGCACGGGATGCGGCTGAACTTCTCCGGCAAGCTGTACCACGCCGGCTTCTACGGCGTGGACCCGACGACGCACCTGGTCGATATGGACGCGGTGCGCGCCAAGGCGCTCGAGTTCCGGCCCAAGGTGCTCATCGCCGGCTGGTCGGCCTACCCGCGGGTCCTCGACTTCGCGGCGTTCCGGTCGGTCGCCGACGAGGTCGGCGCCAAGCTGTGGGTCGACATGGCGCACTTCGCGGGCCTGGTCGCCGCGGGCCTGCACCCGTCGCCGGTGCCGCACGCCGACGTGGTGTCCACCACGGTGCACAAGACGCTCGGCGGCCCGCGTTCCGGCCTGATCCTGGGCAAGCAGGAGTACGCCAAGGCCATCAACTCGGCGGTGTTCCCCGGCCAGCAGGGCGGGCCGCTCATGCACGTCATCGCGGGCAAGGCGGTCGCGCTGAAGATCGCCGGCACACCGGAATTCGCCGAGCGGCAGCGGCGCACGCTGTCCGGCGCCCGGATCCTCGCCGACCGGCTGCTGGCGGCCGACGTCGCCAAGGCCGGCGTCTCGGTGGTCAGCGGCGGCACCGACGTGCACCTGGTGCTGGTCGACCTGCGCGACTCCCCGCTGGACGGCCAGGCCGCCGAGGACCTGCTGCACGAGGTCGGCATCACCGTCAACCGCAACGCCGTCCCCAACGACCCCCGGCCGCCGATGGTGACCTCGGGCCTGCGGATCGGGACCCCGGCGCTGGCCACCCGCGGCTTCGGCGACGCCGAGTTCACCGAGGTCGCCGACGTCATCGCGACCGCGCTCGCGGCGGGCACCGCCGCGGACGTTTCGGCGCTGCGGCAACGGGTGACGCGGCTGGCGAGGGACTTTCCCCTGTACGAGGGGCTCGAGGACTGGACGCTGGTCGATCGCTGACCGGGAAATCGGCCCGCGCGACACGGGCCGTCCCATTTCACGAAACCTGTGTACGGAGGTTACAGTTACCGCATGGCACAGAAACCTGTTCCTAACGCGCTGACCCTGGAATTGGAGCCGGTGGTCGAGCGGCTCATGGACCGCCACCTCGACACCGAGGACATCTGGTTCGCCCACGACTACGTGCCCTTCGACCAGGGCGAGAACTTCGCCTTCCTCGGCGGACGCGACTGGGACCCGTCCCAGATGACGCTGCCCCGGACCATCACGGACGCCTGCGAGATCCTGCTGCTGCTCAAGGACAACCTCGCCGCCCATCACCGGGAGCTCGTCGAGCACTTCATCCTCGAGGAGTGGTGGGGCCGCTGGCTGGGCCGGTGGACCGCCGAGGAGCACCTGCACGCCATCGCGCTGCGCGAATACCTGGTCGTGACGCGGGAGGTGGACCCGACCGCGAACGAGGAGGCGCGGGTGCAGCACGTGATCAAGGGCTACCGCGCCGACACGTACTCGCAGGTCGAAACGCTGGTCTACATGGCGTTCACCGAGCGCACCCACGCCGTTTTCTGCCAGAACCTGGCCGCGCAGATCGAGGAGCCCGTGCTGGCCGGACTCGTCGACCGGATCGCCCGGGACGAAAAGCGTCACGAGGATTTGTTCTCCAACCTGGTCGCGCACTGCCTCGAGTACACCCGCGACGAGACGATCGCGGCGATCGCCGCGCGGGCGAAGGACCTCCAGGTCGTCGGGGCCGACATCGACGCCTACCGCGACAAGGTGCGAAGCGTCGCCGACGCGGGCATTTTCGGCCCCGCCGACCTGCGGCGGGCGATCTCGGACCGCATCGTCGAATGGGGAGTGGCCGACGAGCCGCCGCTCGGGGAATTCGTCCTCGGTTAAGCCACATTTCACGCGCCGGCGCGAAGTGCGCCGGTCGCCACGGTGGTCTCGGCGCGCCTGCACGGCGGCCGAGCGGCCACGAGAGTAGCGTCGTTCTCGATGGCCAGCGAGATGCTCTGCTGCCAGGGCGGCATATTTCGTGACGACAACGGCAGGACCGGCCCCGGTCCTGGTGCCGCGGCTCCCGCCGACATGCCCGTGCGGGTCCGCGCGGGCTTTCCCGCTCGAGGAGCGCTTCGTGACCGATATCCGGACCTATGTGCTCGACACCTCCGTGCTGCTGTCCGACCCGTGGGCGTGCAGCCGGTTCGCCGAACACGAGGTGGTGGTCCCGCTGGTGGTGATCAGCGAGCTGGAGGCCAAACGCCACCACCACGAGCTGGGGTGGTTCGCCCGTCAGGCGCTGCGCCTGTTCGATGATCTCCGGCTTGAGCACGGACGGCTGGATCAGCCCATTCCCGTTGGGACGCAAGGCGGCACGCTGCACGTCGAACTCAACCACACCGACCCGGCGGTGCTGCCCGCGGGCTTTCGCACCGACAGCAACGACTCCCGGATCCTGAGCTGCGCCGCCAACCTCGCCGCCGAGGGCAGGCGAGTCACCTTGGTCAGCAAGGACATTCCGCTTCGGGTCAAGGCCGCCGCGGTGGGCCTGGCCGCCGACGAGTACCACGCGCAGGACGTCGTGGCCTCCGGCTGGTCCGGGATGCACGAGATCGAGACGGCCGCCGACGACATCGACGCGCTGTTCGCCGACGGCGAGGTCGACCTGGCCGAGGCCCGGGACCTGCCGTGCCACACCGGCGTTCGGCTGCTGGGTGGCAACTCCCACGCGTTGGGCCGGGTCAACGCGACCAAACGCGTTCAGCTGGTCCGCGGCGACCGCGAGGTGTTCGGGCTGCGCGGCCGCTCCGCCGAGCAGCGGGTCGCGCTCGACCTGCTGCTCGACGAGTCGGTGGGCATCGTGTCGCTGGGCGGCAAGGCGGGCACCGGCAAGTCGGCGCTGGCGCTGTGCGCCGGCCTCGAGGCGGTGCTGGAGCGGCGGACCCACCGCAAGGTGGTGGTCTTCCGCCCGCTGTATGCCGTCGGCGGCCAGGAGCTGGGCTACCTGCCGGGCAGCGAGAGCGAAAAGATGGGCCCGTGGGCGCAGGCCGTCTTCGACACCCTCGAGGGTCTGGCCAGCCCGGCGGTGCTGGAAGAGGTGCTGTCCCGGGGCATGCTCGAGGTGCTGCCGCTGACCCACATCCGGGGCCGCTCGCTGCACGACTCGTTCGTCATCGTCGACGAGGCGCAGTCGCTGGAGCGCAACGTCCTGCTGACCGTGCTGTCCCGGCTGGGGACCGGGTCGCGGGTGGTGCTGACCCACGACATCGCCCAGCGCGACAACCTGCGCGTCGGCCGGCACGACGGCGTCGCGGCGGTGATCGAGAAGCTCAAGGGCCATCCGCTGTTCGCCCACATCACGCTGCTGCGCAGCGAGCGGTCGCCGATCGCCGCGCTGGTCACCGAGATGCTCGAGGAAATCGCCGGACCGCACTGACCCCTTCCGCCGCGAAACTGCATTCAGAGACACTTCCACTCGCGAAACGCGTCGCCAGTTGCAGTCTCGCGGCCCGGGTAGGCTGCCAAGATGCCGAAACGACCCGACAGCCAGGCCTGGCGCTATTGGCGCACAGTCTTCGGTGTCGTGGCGGCCGGCGCGGTGCTGGTGATCGGCGGGCTGACCGGTCACGTGACGCGCGCCGACAACCTGAGCTGCTCGGTGGTCAAGTGTGTCGCGCTGACGTTCGACGACGGGCCGGGCCCGTTCGACGAGCGGCTGCTGCGGATCCTGAAGGACAACGACGCCAAGGCCACCTTCTTCCTGATCGGCAACAAGGTCGCCGCCAACCCGGCCGGAGCCAAGCGCATCGCCGACGCCGGCATGGAGATCGGCAGCCACACCTGGGAGCACCCCAACATGGCGACGATCCCGCCGGAGGACATCGCCGGCCAGTTCTCCAAAGCCAACGACGCGATCGCCGCCGCGACCGGGCGGACGCCCACCCTGTACCGCCCCGCCGGCGGGCTGTCCAGCGCGGCGGTCCGCCAGACCGCGGGCCAGCTTGGCCTCGCCGAAATCCTTTGGGACGTCATCCCTTTCGACTGGGCCAACGACTCCAACACGGCCGCGACCCGGTACATGCTGATGACCTACATCAAGCCGGGCTCGGTGGTGTTGTTCCACGACACCTACTCGAGCACCGTCGACCTGGTGTACCAGTTCATCCCGGTGCTCAAGGCCAACGGCTATCGCATGGTGACGGTCAGCGAACTGCTGGGGTCGCGGGCGCCCGGCAGCAGCTACGGCAGCCGGGAGAACGGCCCTCCCGCCAACGAACTGCACGACATCCCGGCCGGCGAGATCCCGACGCTGCCGAACACCCCGTCGCCGAAGCCGATGCCCAACTTCCCGATCACCGATATCCCCGGCCAGAACTCGGGCGGGCCAAATAACGGGGCCTGAAAGAAATTTGGGCACCCGCGCGGCTACCGTTGAAGGGTGATCAAGGCGGGCTGGTTTCGGGCTTGGGCCCCGTCACGATCGGGCGGTCCGGTGGCCGGGCAACGAAAGTCCGCTCGCAGGTTGTCGATTGAATACGCCGTCGCCCTCGCCCTCGCCTACGTTCTGGCCGTCATCGATGCGGCCGCGATCCTGATCCCCTTGCGGGGGCACACTTCCGTCGCGGTCAATATGGGTTTCGGGGAGAAGAACACGGCGGTGGTGGCGGTGCTCGTCGCGCTGGGTGTCGTCGGCGTCGCGGTGGCCGGCGCCGTGAGCCTTGCTCCCACGCTGCGTTGGTATGTCGCCGGCGACGAACCGACCGAGCGGCAACGGGAAGCGGCTACGAAGATCCCCGGCCGGCAGTCGGTGATCCTCTTGCTGGCCTGGGGCGTGGCCGGCGTGATCTTCGTGCTGCTGAACCTTTCCGGTGGGGCCCAGCTCCTGCTGCCCCTCCTGCTCGGCGTGCTGCTGGGCGGACCGGCCGCCGCCGGCACCGGGATGCTGCTCGCGCAACGCATCCTGCGGCCCATCATGGGCGCCGCCACGCGGGGTCGCGAGCCCCGGCTGGCGGTGCCGGGCGTGTATGCCCGGCTGGTCCTGCTGTGGTTCCTGTGCAGCGCGCTGCCCATCGGGGCGATCGCGGCTCTCGTCGTCTTTCGCTCGCAGGGGTGGCTGATCGAGAAGTCCGCCTCCTTGGACGTGCCGGTTCTGGTGGTGTCGCTGGCGGCGCTGGTTCTCGGGCTGCCGACGATGATCCTGACGTCGCGATCCATTTCCGATCCGGTCGGCGAAGTCGTCGACGCCATGGCGGAGGTCGAACACGGCCGCATCGGAACCTACGTGGGCGCCTACGAGCGCTCCCAGATCGGGCGCCTGCAAACGGGATTCAACCGGATGGTCGCCGGGCTCGCCGAGCGGGACCGATTGCGGGACCTGTTCGGGCGCCACGTCGGGGCGGACGTCGCCCAGCGCGCCCTCCAGGAGGGGGCGTCGCTGTCCGGGGATGTGGTCGACGCGGCGGTGCTCTTCATCGACCTCGTGGGCTCGACGCAGCTCGCCGAAAGCCGCCCGCCGCAAGAGGTCGCCGCGGTGCTCAACGACTTCTTCCGGATCGTGGTCGACGCCGTCGACCAACACCACGGGCTGATCAACAAATTCGCCGGCGACGCCGCCCTGGCCGTGTTCGGGGCGCCGCTGCGGGCGGGCGAACCGGCGTCGGCGGCGCTGGCGACCGCGCGCGCGTTGGGCACCCAACTGCGCCGGCTGCCGGTCGATTTCGGCATCGGCGTCTCGGCGGGCAGGGTCTTCGCCGGCAACATCGGAGCCGAAAACCGCTACGAATACACGGTAATCGGCGACGCGGTCAACGAGGCCGCGCGGCTGGCCGACCTCGCCAAAACCGCCGACCGGCGAATCCTGTGTTCGGCGGCGGCCGTCGACCGCGCCGATGAGGCCGAGCGATCACACTGGGCCGAATGCTATTCCACCGTGCTGCGCGGGCGCTCCGAAGCCACCCACGTCTCGGCGCCGGCGGGTCCGGCTACTTGCTGACCTTCAGGGCCGCGATCACCCTGGCGATGATTCCCGCCGAGCCCGCGTCGCCGATGGGCGTCGCGCCCAGGAAGATGGTGACCGGTTTGGTGTTGACCGCGATGATGGTCAGCGAGTCGCCCTTGACGTTGCGTGAGGTGTCGGCGATCGTGACGTCGGCGTCCACCCGGGCGGCCTTGACCCCGTCGACGGTGATCGACGACGTCTTCGTCGGGCCCAGGGTGGGCGACGCGTTCGCATAGCCGGGCCCGTTGGCCACGCAGTCCATCAGCTTCGACGCCTGCGCGCCGACGTCCATGCTGGGGACCAGGTTGGTGATGGCGACCTCGGCCTGCATCATCCACTGGTTGGCGCCCGGCACTTCCTGCCCGACGCCCACCGCGTCGATGAGGTTCGGGGTCTGGTCGTCCGAAAAGCCCATCCATCCCGGTGTCGCGCTGGCCGGGAACGACAGCTTGCCCGCGCTGATCGTGTCGCCGACGGGCCTGTCGCCGCCGGACACGTTGGGCGTGCAGCCGGTCGCCGTCTGCCCGGAGGTGTTCGGTTGCGACGTCGGGACGCTCGGCGAAGGCGGAGGGCCCGCCTTGGTCGGCTTCTTTCCGCTGTTGAGGCCGATCGCCAGGAGCGCCACCAGGATGACGACGCCGAGCACCGCCAGACCGGCGAGGATCAGCCACGGCGCCTTCGAGCGCGGCCCGGGCGGCGGTGGTCCCGGCGGGTACGGCCCGGCCGGCCAGCCGGGCGGGACCTGCTGGCCGGGGTGGGGGTATTGCGGGGGCGGGTAGCCGCCCGCCGCATACGGATCCGCACTGCCCTGGGGGTTGACGTAGGGTCCGCCCGGCGGCGGGTACGGGTAGCTACCGCCCGGCGGCTGCTGGCCGCCCCAATAGGGGCCCTGCCCATGGGGATTCGCCCCGTAGGGATCCTGTCCGTAGGGGCCGCCGGGGGGAGCCGTCATCGCTGAACCACCATCTAATCCTCGGACTTTACGCGGGCCATCGCCAGCACGTCGAGCCGGCGGTCCAGCTCTTCCAGCGACAGCTTGTCGCCGATCAGGCCGCGGTCGATGACGGTCTGGCGGATCGTCTTGCGCTCCTTGAGCGCCTGCTTGGCCACCGCGGCGGCCTCCTCGTAGCCGATCGCCGAGTTCAGCGGCGTCACGATCGACGGCGACGACTCGGCCAGCTCGCGCAGGTGCTCGACATTGGCCGCCAGCCCGGTGATGCAGCGCTCCGCGAACAGCCTTGACACGTTAGTCAGCAGCGTGAAGGACTCCAGGATGTTGCGGGCCATCATCGGGATGTAGACGTTGAGCTCGAAGGCGCCGTTGGCGCCGCCCCAGGCGATCGCGGCGTCGTTGCCGATCACCTGCGCGGCCACCTGCGTAACCGCCTCCGGCAGAACCGGATTCACCTTGCCCGGCATGATCGAGCTGCCCGGCTGCAGGTCCGGCAGCCGGATCTCGGCCAGGCCGGTCAGCGGGCCGGAACCCATCCAGCGGATGTCGTTGGCGATCTTGGTCAACGACACGGCGACGGTGCGCAGCGCGCCGGAGGCCTCGACCAGCCCGTCGCGCGCGGCCTGGGCCTCGAAAGAATTTGCGGCCGTGCGCAATTCGCTCAAACCGGTGGAGGCGATCAGCGTCTCGACCACCTTGGCGCCGAAGTCGTCGGGGGCGTTGAGGCCGGTGCCCACCGCGGTCCCGCCGATCGCCAGCTCACCCAGCCGCGGCAGGGTGGCGCGGACCCGCTCGATGCCGGCCTCGATCTGGCGGGCGTATCCGCTGAATTCCTGTCCGAGCGTCACCGGGACGGCGTCCATCAAATGGGTCCGCCCCGACTTGACCACCGTGCGCCACTCGCGGGCCTTGGCCGCCAGGGCGGCGTGCAGCACCTCGAGCGCGGGAATCAGGTGACGCACCGCGGCCTCGGTGGCCGCGATGTGGGTGGCGGTCGGGAAGGTGTCGTTGGACGACTGCGACATGTTGACGTCGTCGTTGGGGTGCACCGTCACGCCGTTGGCGGCCGCGATGGACGCGATCACCTCGTTGGTGTTCATGTTGGAGCTTGTCCCCGAACCGGTTTGGAAGACGTCGATGGGGAACTGGTCGTCGTGGCGGCCGTCGGCGATCTCCGCGGCCGCGGCGATGATCGCGTCGGCCTTCTCCGGTGCCAGCAGCCCAAGGTCCTTGTTCACCTGCGCGCAGGCGCCCTTCAGCAGGCCCAGCGCGCGGATCTGGGCGCGCTCGAGGCCCCGGCCCGAGATCGGGAAGTTTTCCACCGCCCGCTGGGTTTGGGCGCGCCACAAGGCTTTTGCGGGCACCCGGACCTCGCCCATGGTGTCGTGCTCGATGCGGTATTCGGCGGCGTCGGGGTTGTTCAAGGCCATAGATTGGCTTCCTTAGGTGTTCCGGTGGTTCAGGGCAGGGGATAGGCGGCAGAGCTGTCGCCGGTGAAGTCGATGGCCGAGTATTCGTTGAGCTTGGAGAGCCGGTGGTAGGCCTCGATCATCCGGACGGTGCCCGACTTCGAGCGCATCACGATCGACTGGGTGGTGCAGCCGCCGGGGTAGTAGCGGACGCCCTTGAGCAGGTCGCCCTCGGTGACCCCGGTGGCGCAGAAGAAGACGTTCTCGCCGGACACCAGGTCCTCGGTGGTCAGCACCTGCTCCAGGTCGTAGCCGGCGTCGAGCGCCTTGCGGCGTTCGGCCTCGTCGCGCGGCGCCAGTGTGGCCTGGATGGCGCCGCCCATGCAGCGGATCGCCGCGGCGGCGATGATGCCCTCCGGGGTCCCGCCGATCCCGGCCAGCATGTCGGTGCCCGACTCCGGCCGGCACGCCGAGATGGCGCCGGCGACGTCGCCGTCGGTGATCAGCCGGATGCGCGCCCCGGTCGCCCGGACGTCCTCGATCAGTTGCGCGTGCCTCGGGCGGTCCAGGATGCACACCGTCATGTCGCGCACCGACAGCGCCTTGACCTTGGCGACGGCCCGGATGTTCTCGGCGATCGGCGCCGTGATGTCCAGCACGTGCGCGGCCTCGGGCCCGACGGCGATCTTGTTCATGTAGAACACCGCCGACGGGTCGAACATCGCGCCGCGGTCGGCCACCGCGAGCACCGAGATGGCGTTGGGCATGCCCTTGCTCATCAGCGTGGTGCCGTCGACCGGGTCGACCGCGAAGTCGCACTCCGGGCCGTCGCCGTTGCCGACCTCTTCGCCGTTGTAGAGCATCGGGGCCTGGTCTTTTTCGCCCTCGCCGATCACCACCACGCCGCGCATCGACACGGAGTTGACCAGCTCGCGGATGGCGTCGACCGCCGCGCCGTCGCCGCCCTCCTTGTCGCCGCGGCCCACCCAGCGCCCGGCGGCCATGGCGCCGGCCTCGGTGACCCGCACCAGCTCCAGGGCCAGGTTGCGGTCCGGCGCTTCGCCGCGCGGCCGGGCCTGCGCCGGGTCGCGGCCCACGACGGCGGCCGACTGGGGTACCTGCGAACCGAATCCCAACGAGCGGTCGCCCTCAACTGTCATGGTTGCTGATTGTCCCAGAACCGAATCCGTCCCCTGGAGCTGGGCTGTGGCTGTCGACCGCCAGCTGGGATACTCGGAGAATGACCGAGGAGTCGCAGCCGAACGCGCAGGTGGGGGAGCCGGCTCCAGTGCCCAGGCCCGCCAAGCCGCGGTTGCTGCAGGACGGCCGCGACATGTTCTGGTCGCTCATCCCGCTCGTGGTCGGGTGCATCGTGCTGGCCGGCGTGGTGGGGATGTGCTCGTTCCAGCCGGCCGGGACGCACAACGGGGCGATCCCCTCCTACGACGCGGCGGCGGCCCTGCGGGCGGACGCGCAGACGCTGGGCTTCCCCATCCGGATGCCCCGGCTGCCCGCCGGCTGGCAGCCCAATTCCGGCGGGCGCGGCGGCATCGAGAACGGTCGAACCGACCCGTCGACCGGCCAGCGGTTGCACGCGGCCACCTCGACCGTGGGCTACATCAGCCCGGCGGGAATGTATCTGAGCCTGACCCAGAGCAACGCCGACGAGGACAAACTGGTCGGCTCGATCCGTCCCTCGGCGTATCCGGCCGGAACGGTCGACGTCGACGGCACCAGCTGGGTCGTCTACCGCGGGGCCGGCCAAGGCGGTGCGGACGCCGAGCCGGTGTGGACGACCAGGCTCGCCGGCCCGGGCGGCGCCACCCAGATCGCGATCACCGGGGCGGGCGGCGCCGACCAGTTCCATACGCTGGCGTCGGCGACCCAATCGCAGCCGCCCCTGCCCAGCCGATAGCCCGGCCGAGAGAAGGGACGTCGAAGTGAGCGCACCCGAGGCAGACCTTTCCGGATGGTCGGCGGCACCGTTCACCGGTGGCGGTTTGAGTTAGGGCCCATGACGACCGACGACCTCGTGGTCGACACCACCCACGGCCCGGTCCGCGGCGCCGACGGGGACGGCATTACGGGCACCAGGACGTGGAAGGGCATTCCGTACGCCGCGCCGCCCGTCGGCGACCTGCGCTTCCGGCTACCGGAGCCCCCCGAGCCGTGGACGCAGGTCGCCGAGGCCACCTCCTTCGGGCCGGCCTGCCCGCAACCGGTCTTTCCCAACATGCCCCTCGGCCTGGGGGCGCCGCAGGGCGAAGACTGCCTGAGGCTGAACGTCTGGGCGTCGTCGGACACCGAGCCCGGTGCCGGAAAACCGGTGATGGTGTGGCTGCACGGCGGCGCCTACGTGCTCGGCTCGGCCAGCCAGGCGCTCTACGACGGTCACCGGCTGGCCGCCGCCGGCGTCGTCGTGGTGACGGTCAACTATCGGCTCGGGGCGCTGGGCTTTCTCGACCTGTCGTCGTTCAACTCCGCCCGGCGGCGCTTCGACACGAACGTCGGCCTGCACGACGTGCTGGCGGCGCTGCGCTGGGTGCGCGACAACATCGCGGCGTTCGGCGGCGATCCCCGCAGGGTCACGCTGTTCGGCGAATCCGCGGGCGCGGGAATCGTCACGACCCTGCTCGCCGCTCCGGCGGCCGAGGACCTGTTCGCCGGCGCGATCGCCCAAAGCTCGCCGGCCACCTCGGTGTACGACCGCGACCGGGCCCGTCGCGTCGCGGTCGCCACCCTCGACCGGCTGGGAATCGCCCCGTCCGACGCGGACCGGTTGCCCGACGCGCCGCTCGCCGCGATCCTGGCCGCGTCGCAAGAGGTGTTCGACGAGGTGCCCGTTCGCAACCCGGGCACGCTTGCGTTCGTCCCGATCGTCGACGGCGAGCTGCTGCACGACTACCCGGTCAAGGTGGCGCAGGAGGGTCGCTCGCACCCGGTGCCGCTGATCATCGGCACCAATAGGCATGAGGCGGCGCTCTTTCGGTTGATGAGGTCGCCGCTGATGCCGATCACCCCGCACGCGATCACGTCGATGTTCACCCAGATCGCCGCCGAACAGCCCGACCTGCAATTGCCCACCGCGGAGCAGATCGGGTCGGCGTATTCGCGATCGCGGCGCAGGGCAAGGCTTTTGAGCATCGCGACCGACGTCGGGTTCCGGATGCCGTCGGTGTGGCTGGCCGAGGGGCACCGCAGGGTGGCGCCGGTGTACCTGTACCGGTTCGACTACGCCACCCCGTTGCTCAAGCTGCTGCTGGTCAGCGCCGCCCACGCCACCGAATTGCCTTACGTGTGGGGCAATCTCGGGGTGCCCAAGGATCCCACGTTGAAGCTCGGCGGCGCCAAAACCGCCAAGGCGGTCTCGAAGAGGGTGCGCACCCGGTGGATCAACTTCGCGACGCACGCCAAGCCCGCGGGCCCGGCCGGCGAGCCGGACTGGACGCCCTATCGGGAGGCCGACCGCGCCTGCCTGATCGTCAACAGGCGCGACGCCGTCGTGCGCGATGTCGACGCGCGGATCCGAGCCGCCTGGGGCAGCGAGATGGTGAGCTTCCGGTAGTCGGGCTCAGGACCCATCCGCTTTCGCGGTCCGCCGCGGCAGCCACTTGCGGCGGACGGGTCGTTCGTCAGGCTCGTCGAGTTCGACGCCCTTGTACACCGCGAGGTAGACGTCCACGGTGGTGACGATGAGGATCATGAGCACCGGCCCGATGACGATGCCCCAGGGGCCGAACATGGCGATGCCCGCGAACACCGACAGCAGCATGAGCGCCGGATTCAGGCGCGCGTCGCGAGGAACGAGTATGGGGCGCAAGAAGTTATCGATGTTGGTGACCACCACGAGGTGCCACAGGACCACGAACGCGCCCCCGGCGATGTTGCCGTAGAAGATCATTCCGATGCCGAACGGGATCGTCACGATCCCGCCGCCGAGCGGGATGATCGACAGCGCGGTCAGCAGGATCGCAAAGATGAAGAAGCCGTGGTGAAACCCGGCGACGTAGATGGACGCGGCGCCGGCGACGCCCTGGCACAGCGCGATGACGAACTGGCCACTCACGGTGCCGCGCACCATCGCTCCGGCCTTCTTCAGGTACAGGTCCGTGACTTCGTCGCCGAGCGGGTTCAGTTGGCCGATCAGCGTTCGCACCTTCTCGCGGTTCACCAGCAGCGCGACAAACACGTACAGGAAAATGATGGCCGCCGTGACGGCGCCGGCGATGCCGCCGAGGGCGCCCTGCAGGAAATGCAGGAGCCATTCGCCCGCGTTGCGCCCCACCGTGACCATCGCCTTCCGGAGCGTCTCCGCCGTTATTGTGGTGTGCGCGAACGGAACCCGTGCCAACAGGTCATTGACTCCATGGAGGACCCTATCGCCGAGCCCGCTCAAATCCGTTGTCTTGACCCATCCGGCGATGCTGTCGACCATGCGCGAAATCTGGACGACCGCCAGGATCACCAGGAGTCCGACCGGCACGATGACGATGACCAGCGCCGACACCAGGGTGCAGGCGGCGGACAACCCGGTGCTGAGGCGCCTGTTGAACCAATCGAACAGCGGCGTGAACAAATACGCCCCGACCGCGGCCACCACGACGAGCACGAAGTAGTGGCGCAAGAAATACGCGCCGAACAGCAGGGCGGTCAGCGTGAGGATCGCGAGGGCGCGCTTTTGGGTGAGCGTAAATTCGGTGTTCATCCGAACCGGACCGCCCTCCGCGTCGTCGCTGCTCAGCTGAACTTTAGCGGTTGCGCTCGTAGGCTCCTTGGGGGCCGGGCCCCTGGAATCACACCGGCCACACCGGCACCGTCGAACTCCTCCATGACTGATCCGCGAACGTGATAGCACATGCGCTAGCAAGTTTCAGGCAGCGTCATTGACCCACGCGGGTAACCAACGATACGTCCGGTGTTGGTGTTGGTGTTGTCATTGTTGCGTTGGGCGCGGTACTCGACGCTGACCCCGCTACGTCGCCCCGCTCGTTGTCTGTTTGGCGGCCGGAGCCTGGCTTTTCATCTGGTGGAACATGTCCACGTAGTAGGGCAGGCATTCGGACAGCGCCTTCTCGGTGGTGAACAGGGGCTCGTAGCCGAGGTCGCGGCGCGCCTTGTCGACCGAGAAATAGTTGTCCAGGTACAGCCGTTCGACCGCGAGCGGCTCCAGCAGCGGCGCCGGTATGCCGAACCGGAAATGCAGCCGCTGCCAACCCGTCATCGCCGCGCGGACCACCGGCCCGTTGACCCGCACCCGGGGCCAGTTTTCGCCGCAGGCCTCCACCACCGGCCGGGCGAACTCGAACATGTTGATCGGCTCGGCGTCGTTGACGAAGTACGCCTGACCGGGCGCGGTCCCGCCGGGAACCAGGTGTTCGGCGGCCAGGATGAAACCGTGAATCAGGTTGTGCACGTAGGAGTTATCCAGCCGCGCCGACTTGCGGCCGATCAGCACCTTGACGTGGCCGGCGATCACGCTTTCGAACAGCTTGCGAAACATCGTCTGATCGCCGCGGCCCCAGATCCCGCTGGGCCGGATCGCACAGGTCAGCATCCCGCCAACACCGTTCTGGCTCAGCACGAACCGCTCGGCGACCACCTTGGTCTCGGTGTAGAGGTCGTTGAACCTGGTGGTGTAGGGCAGCGTCTCGTCGCCGCCGGCGATGTTCTGCCCGCCCATCACGACGCTGTTGGACGAGGTGTAGACGAACCGCTTCACCCCGGCCGCCTGCCCGGCGTGCACCAGGTTCTCGGTGCCGCCGACGTTGACCCCGAAGCTGCGCTGGCGGTATTCGTCGGTGACCGACGCGCCGCCCATCAGGTCGATGATCGCGGCGGTGTGGAACACCGTGTCGATGCCCTCCACCGCCGTGGCGCACACGGCCGCGTCGGTGATGTCGCCCTGCAGCACCGCCAGATTGGGGTGCTGGGGTAGCCGCGACGGGACGCGGTCGAACGACCGCACCCGGTGTCCGCGGTCGAGCAAGGTGGTCACCAGGTTGGCGCCGACAAACCCCGAGCCGCCGGTGACGAGGACGTGGCCGAGTTCGGTTGTCAATGATGCATCACCCATAGCATCGCGAAGCATAGTCGAGAATAACTGAAACGTGTTTCAGTTAATGCGAAGAATTTCAAAGCGGTTGCACCGCGCGGCCCGCGGTCAGCCCTCCTCGGCCTGGCCGGCGGCGAGCGCATCCTCCACACGCTTGCGCGCACCGGCTAAGTGCTCTTCGCACCTTTTCGCGAGCTGCTCTCCTCTTTCCCACAGCTTCAGCGAAGCATCCAGATCCAAGCCGCCCTGCTCCAGGACCCGCACCACTTCGATGAGCTCGTCCCGGCAGGCTTCATAGCCGAGCTGACTAATAGGCGTAATTTTCTGCCCCTCTTCGTCGCCTTTACCGTCGTCCCTAGCGGCCATCGGTCGGTCCCTCGCTCACCGCCGCGACGGCGCCGTCGCCGACCCGTATCCGCAGCCGGGTGCCCGGCGGCGCGCCGCCCACCGACCGCAGCACCTCGGGCGGTCCGGCCGCGGGAACCGTCTGCACCACCGCGTAGCCGCGGGCCAACGTGGCTGCCGGGCCCAGCGTGGCCAGCCGTGCGCTCAGGTGACCGACCCGGTCGTTCTCGGCGGCGATCAGCCGCCCGATGTCGCGGCGAACCGCCGAGCGGGCGCGGTGGATCTCGTCGGCGCGCGCCGTGAGTGCCGACAGCGGCTCGGCCAGCACGGGGCGGCTGCGCAGCTGGGCCAGGGCGCGTTGCTCGCGGGACACCCAGTTGCGCAGCGCCTGCGCGCCGCGCCGGCGCAGGTCGGCGATCAGCCGCTGTTCGGCGGCGGTGTCGGGGACCACCCGCTTGGCCGCGTCGGTGGGGGTGGCGGCGCGCAGGTCGGCGACCAGATCGCACAGCGGATTGTCGGGTTCGTGCCCGACGGCGCTGATCACCGGGGTGCGGCAGGCCGCGATCGCGCGGCACAGCGTCTCGTCGGAGAACGGCAGCAGGTCCTCGACGCTGCCGCCGCCGCGGGCCAGCACGATCACGTCGACTTCGACGTGGCGATCCAGTTCCTGGAGCGCTTCGACGATCTGCGACACCGCGTTCGGCCCCTGAACCGCGGTGTTGCGCACGGCGAAACGCACCGCGGGCCAGCGCCCACCCGCCACGGTGACCACGTCGCGTTCGGCGGCGCTCGCCCGGCCGGTGATGAGCCCGATCATGTTGGGCAGGAAGGGGATTGGTCGCTTGAGCCGCGGATCGAAGAGCCCTTCGGCGTCCAGCAGCCGCCGCAGCCGGTCGATGCGCGCCAGCAGCTCGCCGACCCCGACGGCGCGAATCGCGCTGAGCCGCAAGGAAAATGTGCCCCGCCCGGTGTAGAACGACGGCTTGCCGCACACCACGACCTGGGTCCCCTCGGCCAGTTTCACCGGCGCGCGCGCCACCAGGTCGCGCGAACACGTCACGGTCAGCGACATGTCCGCCGCCGGGTCCCGCAGCACCATGAACACCGTCTTGGCGTCGGGCCGCATCGTGACCTGGGCCAACTGCCCCTCCACCCAGACGGTGCCCAGCCTGTCGATCCAGCCCGCGACGCGGATCGCCACCGCGCGAACCGGAAAGGGGTTCTCGGCGGAGTTGGGCTCCGCGTTTGCCGCCCGGGTCACTTCGCGTTCGCGCGGGTGATCCTGTTGGCGAGCAGCGTCTGGAACGGCGCGCGGGCCTTGGTGGCCTGCTCGTAGGCCAGCAGGGCTTCGAGTTCGTTGACGCTCAGCGACTGCAGCCTGGCCCGCAGCTGGGCCAGCGTCAGCGTCGAATAGTCGAGTTCGGCCGCCACCGCCGGTTGCGCGGCCGCCGGCTTCTTCGATTGCCGGGCGGGCTTGGCGGGCTTGGCCAGCGCGCTGGCGTCCTCGTACGCGTCGGCCACCGAATACAGCGCGAACCGCCCCTCGGCGCGGCGGTCGCTGTCGACGCCCTCCGGCAACGCGCCCTCGGCGTCGTCGGGCAGGTCCTCGTCGAACGTCGCCCACTCCGGCTTTTCGTCCTTGGGCGGAAAAATCGATTCCAGGGTGCTGTCGCCCTTGATCACCAGCTCCGCCAGGTTCTGCTGAAAACGCATCACGATGTGCGCCGCCTGGCTGGCCAGGGTCATCGGGTACATCAGGATGGTTTTCGGCAGCCTTATCGTCTCCTCGACGGCGACTGTCGCCGCGCCGACCAGCAGCCGAACCCCATACGGTGCAGAAGCCATG
The DNA here is from genome assembly GCF_010730745.1 of Mycobacterium heidelbergense. Classification (NCBI taxonomy): domain Bacteria; kingdom Bacillati; phylum Actinomycetota; class Actinomycetes; order Mycobacteriales; family Mycobacteriaceae; genus Mycobacterium; species Mycobacterium heidelbergense. Next base: position 3,259,889 of record NZ_AP022615.1, read on the forward strand.
GGTCCCAGAGTGCCTCAACCGGCGGCTAACTCCAAGCCCGCCGGCGCGAGTTGGCGGGCCCCTGTCGGCGGAACGTACCCTGAGTGTCATGCCGCCGACTGTCGACATGGGAATTCCCGGCGCATCAAGATCAGTAGCCACCGACCCGACACGCAAGCGCGTCCTCCTGGCGGAGCCGCGCGGCTACTGCGCGGGTGTGGATCGCGCCGTCGAGACGGTGGAGCGCGCGCTGCAGAAGCACGGCGCCCCGGTGTATGTGCGCCACGAGATCGTGCACAACCGGCACGTCGTCGACACCCTGGAAAAGGCCGGCGCGGTGTTCGTCCAGGAGACCGATCAGGTCCCCGAGGGCGCCATCGTGGTGTTCTCGGCGCACGGCGTCGCGCCGACGGTGCACGCCGCGGCCGCCGAACGCAACCTGCACACCATCGACGCCACCTGCCCGCTGGTCACCAAGGTGCACAACGAGGCCCGGCGATTCGCCCGCAACGACTACGACATCCTGCTGATCGGCCACGAGGGCCACGAGGAGGTCATCGGCACCGCCGGGGAGGCGCCGGAGCACGTGCAGCTGGTCGACGGGGTCGCCTCGGTCGACAAGGTGACGATCCGCGACGAGAACAAGGTGGTGTGGCTCTCGCAGACCACGCTGTCGGTCGACGAGACGATGGAGATCGTCGAACGGCTGCGGCAACGCTTCCCGAAGCTGCAGGACCCGCCCAGCGACGACATCTGCTACGCGACCCAGAACCGGCAGGTGGCGGTCAAGGCGATGGCGCCCGAATGCGAGCTGGTCATCGTCGTCGGGTCGCGCAATTCGTCGAATTCGGTGCGGCTGGTCGAAGTGGCGTTGGGCGGCGGCGCGGCGGCCGCCCACCTGGTCGACTGGGCCGGCGACATCGACCCGGCGTGGTTGGAGGGCGTCACGACGGTGGGCGTCACCTCCGGCGCGTCCGTCCCCGAGGTTCTGGTGCGCGGCGTGCTGGAGCGGCTCGCCGAATGCGGCTACGACGTCGTGCAGCCGGTGACGACGGCCCAGGAGACGCTGGTGTTCGCGCTGCCCCGCGAGATCCGGTCACTCCGCTAAGCGGGGCTCAGGCGTCGTACTCCCACGATTCCACCGGCGGGCGTGGCCGGCCGCGACGCCCGGCGTCATCCAGGGGGGCTTCCCCGCGGTAGCGGACGCGCGAGATCGGGTGGTGCGTCGGGTTGGCGCCGTGTGGGGTGCGGCGGCGGGGCTCGTGCATGTCGTAGTCATCGAAGCGGCTGTCGCGGGGTACCGGCCCCTCGTAGGGCCACTCGTACGGGTTGCGGCGGGGCTGCCGCGGGTCGCGACGGGTTTCGCGTGGCGCCTGGGCGCGCCGATCCGCATCATCGTCGGGCCTGGGGCGGCGCCGCCGCGGCGGGTCGGAGGGGTCCTGGCCTCTGCGACTGGGCCGTCGCTGCCGCTCGACCGCCGGTTGGTGCTCGTCCTCCAGTGATGGTCGACCCTGCCTCGATGGGGTCCGGGCGGGACGTGAGGCGGACCTGTCGCCGCGCGCTCGGCCCGCCTTGGGGGTGGCCTTCCGGGGACCGCGGGCCTTCTTCGGGTCGGCGGGCGTCTCGTCGGAATCGTCCGCGGGGGAATTGAGCCGCAGCAGCGAGTTCAGCCCCGCGGCGACGGCGCTGACGAAGGAGTTCGACTCCTTGGGCGCCCCCGTCGTCGCGGCCGCCGCCTGGTGCGACATCCCGAAATACCACCGGATCAGGCCGATCAGCAGCACGCCGCCGGCGGTGCCCAGCATCAGGGGGAAGCGCTCGATGAGCGGGTAGCCGCAGTTGATCAGGAGGTCTTTGAGGTTGCCGACCTTGCGTCCGTGGAACAGCCAGTAGGCACCCGGCACCGCGCAGAAAAGTATCAGCGGCGGCTGGATGATCGCGGTGAACACGCCATCCTGACGCACGGCCAGCACCGCGGCCACGCAGCCGGCTATGTAGAGGCCGGCGAACACGTGGGTCAGGTCCTTGTGACCCGCGTCGATCGCGTACCCGATGACGGTCGCGGTGAGGGCGATGAGCAGGGCCGCCCACCACGGCACACCGGGGATACCCGGGTACGCCGACCGGTGGCCGGCCTCGACGGCCGACCCTTCCCGCTGTGCTGACACATGTAGACCGTACCGGCAATGAGCCGAAAGGCCCGTCAAGGCCTTGTAGAGAACTCGGGCGTGCCATGCCTTCTCGCGCGAGGCGAGGCGAGGCGAGGCGAGGCGGAGCGGGCGGTGCCGTGCCTGCGCCTAGACTTGGTTCCCCGTGAGCCTGAGCCTGGGAATCGTGGGCCTGCCCAACGTCGGCAAGTCGACGCTGTTCAACGCGCTGACCCGAAACAACGTGGTGGCGGCCAACTATCCGTTCGCGACGATCGAGCCGAACGAGGGCGTGGTTTCGCTGCCCGACCCGCGGCTGGACAAGCTGGCGGAGCTCTTCGGTTCCGAGCGCATCCTCGCGGCGCCGGTCACGTTCGTCGACATCGCCGGACTGGTCAAGGGCGCGTCGGAGGGGGCCGGGCTCGGCAACAAGTTCCTCGCCCACATCCGCGAATGTGACGCCATCTGCCAGGTGGTCCGGGTGTTTTCCGACGACGACGTGACCCACGTCGCCGGGCGGGTGGATCCCAAGTCCGACATCGAGGTCATCGAGACCGAGCTGATCCTGGCCGACCTGCAAACCCTCGAGCGCGCGCTGCCGAGGTTGGAGAAGGAGGCGCGCACCAACAAGGAGCGAAGGCCGGTGTACGACGCGGCGCTGGCCGCCCAGGCGACATTGGACGGCGGCACGACGCTGTTCGCCGCGGGGGTTGACGTCTCGCCGCTGCGCGAGCTGAACCTGCTGACCACCAAGCCGTTCCTCTATGTCTTCAACGCCGACGAGGCGGTGCTGACCGACGCCGCGCGGGTCGCCGAGCTGCGCCGGCTCGTCGCGCCCGCCGACGCGGTGTTCCTGGACGCGGCCATCGAATCCGAGTTGGTCGAACTCGACGACGAGTCGGCCGCTGAGCTGCTCGAGTCGATCGGGCAGACCGAGCGGGGGCTCGACGCGCTGGCGCGGGCGGGTTTTCACACGCTGGCGCTGCAGACCTTCCTGACGGCGGGCCCAAAAGAGGCGCGCGCGTGGACGATTCACCAGGGCGACACCGCGCCCAGGGCCGCCGGGGTGATCCACACAGATTTCGAGAAGGGCTTCATCAAGGCCGAGATCGTGTCGTATGACGACCTGATCGCCGCCGGGTCCATGGCGGCGGCCAAGGCGGCCGGCAAGGTCCGGATGGAGGGCAAGGACTACGTGATGGCCGACGGCGACGTGGTCGAGTTCCGGTTTCAAGCAACGTCTGGTCAGCAACCGAAGAAGTAGCGACCGTGCCACGTTTGCCCCTTGGGGTGCAGCGTCCGACATGGAAATGGGATCTGACTGGTAGCATTTTCCCATGGAGGCCGTAATCGATTCCGGTGGGCGTGTGGTGCTCCCCAGGCACCTCCGTGACGCGCTAGGCCTGACACCGGGTACGACTGTGGACATCTCGCCGTACGGAACCGGGGTGCAAGTGACGCCCGGTGGTCGGACGGCGCGGCTCGAGCGTGAAGCGGATGGCCGCCTCGTCTCCCGTGGAGACGCGGCGGTGACTGACGAAATGATGTACGCACTGATCGACTCGGTTCGACGGTGACTGGTCGGCGCTTGTCGGTGGACACGAGCGTCGCTGTGCCGTTGCTGGTGGCTTCTCACGAACGCCATCAGGCGGTCGCCGAGTGGGCGCGGGGGCGGTCGCTGAGTCTGAGCAGTCACGCCCTCACGCTAGAATTCTGTACATGTCCACGCTCCCGCTAGCCGAGGTTCGGGCCAACCTGTCCAAGCTGGTTGATGAGGCGGTTCGCACCCATGAGCGAATCGAGGTCACTCGGCAAGGTCGTCGGGCAGCCGTGATTCTCAGTGCGGACGACTTCGACTCGATCATGGAAACCCTCGCGATCCTCAGCGATCAGGAGCTGATGCGCGAGGTCCGTGCGGCCGAGGCAGAAAGCGGCCAGACCTACACGTTGGACGAGGTGACCGCGGAGATGCGCGCCGCCGGCCGGCTACCTCGGTGACCTATCGCATTGAACTGACCGGAGCCGCCAGGAAGGCGCTGACCGAATCCCTACCCGAGGCAGTGGCCGTCGCGTGCCGGGAGTTCATTCGAGGCCCGCTCGCCGAGAATCCTCAACGAGTAGGCAAGCCGCTCCGCGGCCAGTTGGAGGGGCGGTACTCGGCGCGGCGCGGAGAGTTTCGCGTCATCTACCAGATCTTCGACGAGCGAGTGGTGGTCCGGGTCATCTACATCGCACATCGTCGTGACGTTTACCGGTGGCGTGGTCGAATTCCGGTTCCAAGCAACGTCGAAGAAGAACTGACGCGGACCTGTCGGGGTGCGCGCCTGGCATGTGGGCACCCAAGCGCATCCGCCAATGATTCGGCGGAGCCTCAAGGAGGAACCTCGATGAAATTCGTTTCGACCCGCATCATCACAGCAGACGTCAGCCGGTTGGTTGCCTTCTACGAGATGGTCACCGAAACCACCGCGGTCTGGGGGAACGAACTGTTCGCGGAGATCCCGACGCCAGTCGGCACGCTTGCCGTCGGTAGCGACAAAACCGTCCCCCTGTTTGGCCTAGGGTCGGCCGAGCCGGCGGCTAACCGAACGGCCATCCTTGAGTTCATCGTGGACGATGTGGATGCCGAGTATGAGCGGCTCCGCGGAAGCATCGGCGAGGTGGTGACCGAACCAACGACGATGCCGTGGGGTAATCGCGCCTTGCTGTTTCGCGATCCAGATGGGAACTTGGTCAATCTGTTCACGCCCGTCACGGACGAGGCTCGCGCCAAGTTCGGGCTGTGAGGATTCCAGACGGAAGTCGTAGCGACGCGGCGGCTTCACGCCTAATGTAGGTACGTACCTACCTTGAGGGAAGGTGTCTTCGTGCCAGCTGAGATGACTTCTCGTGAACTGAACCGCGACGTGAGCGCAGCAAAGCGCGCTGCCAACGAGGGCCCGGTCGTGATCACGGACCGCGGTAAACCTGCGTATGTCCTGCTCTCGATCGCGGAATACCGACGGTTGAAGGACCGGCGAAATATCGTCGACATCCTCGGGATGGATGACGACGAAGACATCGAGTTCGAGCCCGTTCGACTTCCGGATCTGCCTCGGGCAGCGGAATTTTGAGGTACTTGCTCGACACCAACGTCATCAGCGAACTTCGCAAACGCGCCGGTGCTGCCGATCGCCATGTACTTGGTTGGGCCGCCGGTCAGGACGTTGAGGACCTCTTCCTCAGCGTCGTCTCGGTGATGGAACTGGAACTCGGCATTACGCGAATCGAACGGCGTGACTCACGACAGGGTGAGGCGCTGCGGGCCTGGTTCGAGCGTGCGGTGATCGGCGATCTTGCCGACCGGATCCTTCCTATCACTTTGGCCGTCGCGCGGCGAACCGCGGCGATGCACGTGCCAGATCCGCGTCCGGATCGCGACGCATATATTGCCGCGACCGCCCAAGTGCACGGGCTCACCGTCGTCACGCGCAATGTCGCGGACTTTGTTCCGATGGGAGTCGCGTTTCTTAACCCGTGGGAACGGTAGACGGTCGAGTTCAGCGTGTAGCTGACGAAGCAGGAGGTGGGCGGGAATGACGCTGGTCGCGGTGCGGGGCGTCAGGACCACACCCCACGACTCGAGATGAAGTGGAAATTGCTACTTGCCTGGATTCCGATCTCAGGAAATTCTTGGGGGATGGCGACTGTAAAGCAAGCGAGGGCGTGGGTTCGGCGGTCTACGGGCGTGCTGGCGAGCGGCGGGTTGGCTTTGTCCGTTTTCGGACTGGCTGGCGCCCCCCAGGCCCAGGCGGCCCCGGCCCCGCCGCCCAGCAATCACTGGTGCCCAGGTCAGCAATGGGACCCGGGCTGGGGCACCGACTATCACTGGGATTGGAATCAGTGCCACGACTGGCAGGGTCCGGCTCCGGCGGGCTGGGGACCCTGGGGACCCCCGCCGCCGTGGGCGCCGCCGCAGCCGCCTCTACCGTCATGGGCGTCCGGGGCTCACCTGATGTGGAACCCGACCGTCGGCAATTGGGGATTCTTCAACAACGGAATATGGACCCCGGTCTAACCGAAGGCACCATCGTCAATCGCGCGGACTGACCCGCGCGTGGCGCGCGTTGCGTTGTTGACTCTGCGTCCACCAGGCAAAAGTGCGAGTAGAGAGCCTGGTGGGCGCAGAGTCAAAATCGGCGAGAGGCAGCGCCGCCGAATCGATGCGCGACGGCTGCGCTGAAACCCCGGGCCACGCCGCCGCGGTGGGCCAAAGCCGGGTGCCAAACCCCATGTGCCACATCGGTCACTCGCTGGTTGGCATACGACGATGTGCCCACCTACGAGCGACAACTAGCCCACGGCGGCTTCATTGAATGAGGTGGCATACCAAACCATCTCGCCCTGATCCAAGGACCCCGTGGGACACGACCCCGGGTCAACGATCTACCACCACCGGGCCACGAACCATGAACCAAGTGAAGGCGCTTTCGCATAACGAATTTGCTGGGAATGTGGCGAATGTCATTTCGTAATTCGTGAATGACGCGGACCACAAATTTTGGTTAGCAATGAATGTCGTTGCTACCGTGCCTGCCCATGGTTGTTCTTGCAACATTGATGTCGCTCATCAATCAGGTCTCCGGGACGCCCTATGTCGTGGGCGGAGATACCCCCGCCGGGACCGATTGCTCGGGGCTCGCCTCCTGGGTCGCCAACGCGGCGACCGACAGGCCGGTATTCGGGGATCGGTTCAACACCGGGAACGAGGAAGCCGCCTTGTTGGCGCGGGGCTTTCACTATGGAACCGCCCCCAATGCGCTGGTGATCGGTTGGAACGGCGGCCACACGGCCGTGACCTTGCCCGACGGCACCTCGGTATCCAGCGGTGAGCGCGGCGGCGTGCACGTCGGCGGCCCGGGCGCCTACCAGGCCGGCTTCACCCACCACATGTTCCTGCCGATGCCCCTCGACGACGGCCCCCCGCCGCCGGACGCGCCGGTCGTTTTGGTCGACGCCACGGCCCCCGCGCCGCCGGCCCCCGATTTGCCGCCGCCCGGTGGCCCGGCAATTGCGAATCCATAACAAATTGATCGACGCGCGGGACCGTTCTTTCAAGTCGACAAGAAATTGAAGGATTGCGATTCGCGCGGCTACGCATCGGCAGTTTGCCAGGGCGTCAATGAAGACATCGACGCAACCTACCCCACGTATCCTGGCGGCAATGATCTTCATCGTCGTCAAGTTCGAAACCAAGCCCGAGTGGACCGAGCGTTGGCCGGAGCTGGTCGCCTCGTTTACCGACGCCACCCGCGCCGAAGAGGGCAACCTGTGGTTCGAGTGGTCTCGCGGGCTGGACAACCCCGCGGAGTATGTCCTGGTGGAGGCCTTTCGTGACGGTGACGCGGGCGGCGTCCACGTCAACAGCGACCATTTCAAGCGCGCGATGCAGGAGCTGCCGCGGGCGCTGAAGTCGACGCCCAAGATCATCAGCCAGACGATCGACGCGACGGGGTGGTCGGAGATGGGTGAGATGTCGGTCGATTGACCCTCGATCAGCCTGGGACAATCGCGATTTCGTCGCCCAGCCGATATCCGGGGGCAAGCGGAAGCGTATCGCCGCTCCAAAACGACCCCGGGTCAAACCAGTTCGAGTACTTCTGCGTGGTCAGCAATCCCATCTCCTCGTAGGTGATGGCCACCGTCTCCGCGCAGTACGCCGCCTCCAGGCCGACGCGCTGTCGTGCCTTGCGCCGCTGCGTCGATTCTCGAACCTTGTTGTCCACGAACGGGATTCCCCGCGTCCAGTCGTAGGCGGTCGGGAGCCGGCCGCGCAGCCACCGGCCGGTGAGCCGCGCGGTGGCGGGAAACGGGGTGCCGTCCATCCGCGCGATCACCCGCAGCAGTTGATTCTCCTGTTCGCGGTTGGCATATGGCGTCAGCTGCCGCAGCCAGCACCGCTGCTGGTAGCGCTCCATCCACTGCAGGACGGCCTCGCGAAGGTCGTTGAGCTGCACGCCGCGGTGTTTGGTCCCGGTCCACACATCGGTGAGTTTGTCGCCCAGTTCGGCGTGCCAGATCAGCGGCGGCAGGTCGTCGATGGCGACCGTCATCCCGACGTGGTTCACCGGGCTGTTGGTCAGGGTCTGGATGGCGCGGTCGGGTCCCGAAACGCCACGGAATAGCCAAAGGTCGCCGGTGCGGGTCTCCTCGACCGCCTGGTCCAGGGTCAGCATGTAGGCCGGGGTTTCATGGCGCCAATGTTCTTGGGGCGCAGACAGATTGCCGGCCCCTTGCCGATCCGCACGATGACGACCTTGTCGCGTAGCGTTTCCATATTCTTCCGGGGCATCGACTGCCGTTGCTCGGGTTTCGGGAGCACACCAGTTAAGCACAGCGCGACCAGCGGCCGTCGACCCGAACCCCGACGGATCGAATCGCTAGTCTGTGTGGATGCGCGGCATCTGGAAGTGGCTCGGGCTGGCCGGTGTCGCCGGCGTTGTGGCCGGCGGCGCGCTGGTGGTCCGCGATCAACGCAAACGACGCGCCTACACGCCCGACGAGGTCCGGGCCCGACTGCACCAGCGGCTGGCCGAATCCCACTCGGAGAGCGTTCAGCCCGAGCCCGATTCGACCGCGAACAACCGATAGCTGCCCGAAAAGCCTTTCAACTCGACCTCGCGGCCCTCGTCGAATCGGATGTCGTCGCAGCCGCACACGGCGTCCCGCACCGGCTCGCTCACCAGGATCTCGCCGCCGACGGCCTCCGCGGCGACCCGGGCCGCCATCGCGACGTTGCGGCCGAACAGGTCGTCGCCGCGGCGCACCGAGCGGCCCATGTGGATGCCGATGCGAACCCGAATTCCGTTGTGCCGTTGACGCTTTGCGTTCCTATGCAGCGCGCGCTGGACGTCGATGCCGCACCGCACGGCCTGGTCGGCGCGCGCGAAGGCGATCATGTATCCGTCACCCTGGCTCTTCACGACGTGTCCGGAATGTCGACGCACGAGTCCCGAGACGAGCTTGTCGTGCGAGCCGATCAGCCTGACCCACGCCCGGTCGCCGATCCGCTCGTTGAGCGCGGTGGACTCCTCGATGTCGGAGAACAGGATCACCACCCGGCCGTCCGGGGTGACCCGGGCCAGGTCGGGCCGCTCGACCTCGGCCCAGTCGGCGAGCTCCTCGATCGAGCCGCGCACGGCCGCGCCAAAGCCCTCCTTGCGCATCAGGTTGGCGGTGTTCCAGACGGTCTTGACGGCCTCGCGGCCGCCCGACAGCAGCCAATTGCGGGTGTCGCTTCGCTGCCTTAACTCGTCGGCCTCCTGACGGCTACGAACAAGCAACCTCCGCAGCACCACGAGCGCGCAGGCTTCGATGACGGCAACCCCGGCCAGGATGTAGACCGCGACGTGCAGCGCATCACCCATGCCGGCCATCCTTCCAACCCCCTGATGGTTTCGGGTTGTCGGTCTCATGCGCAATGTCTAGGGTTGATCTCGACCGCCGCGGGTAGTGATTCCAAGTGGGCCAATGAGGTGACTTTTGGGAGGTGCGGGCTTGGCCGACGGCGGCGACGATTCCTCAAACATCCTGGTGATCTTCGGAATTACCGGCGATCTGGCCCGCAAGATGACGTATCGTGCCCTATATCGGCTCGAGTCGCGCGACTTGCTGAACTGCCCGATCGTGGGTGTGGCCAGTGACGACATGACGAAAGACAAGTTGGTCGAGCGGGCGCGGGACGCCATCAAGGCGTCGGGCGAGAAGCTCGACGACGCGGTGTTCGACCGGCTGGCGGGCCGGCTGTCCTACCTGCACGGTGACGTCACCGATGCCGACCTCTACGCGCGGCTCGCCAAGGAGATCGGCCCGGGCGGCCGTCCGCTGTATTACCTGGAAATGCCGCCGTCGTTGTTCGCGCCGATCGTCGAAAACCTCGCCAGGGCCGACCTGTTGGAGGGGGCGCGCGTCGCGGTGGAGAAGCCCTTCGGCCACGACCTGGCCTCCGCGCGCGACCTCAACGCGCGGCTGCGCGCGGTGCTGGACGAGGACCAGATCCTGCGCGTGGACCACTTTTTGGGCAAACAACCCGTCGAAGAGCTGCAGTACCTGCGCTTCGCCAATAACGGCCTCGCGAAGGTGTGGGACCGCGACAGCATTTCCGAAATCCACGTCACCATGGCCGAGGATTTCGGAATCGAGGACCGGGGCAAGTTTTACGACGCGGTGGGCGCGTTGCGCGACGTCGTGCAGAACCATCTGCTGCAGGTGCTCGCGCTGGTCGCGATGGAACCCCCGGTCGGCCCCGGCGCCGACGACCTGAACGACAAGAAGGCCGAGGTGTTCCGGGCGATGCCGGCGCTGGATCCCGAACATTGCGTGCGGGGTCAATACCGCGGCTACACCGACGTCCCCGGGGTGGCGAAAGACTCGCAGACCGAGACCTACATCGCGCTGCGGACCGAGATCGACAACTGGCGCTGGGCCGGGGTGCCGATCTTCCTGCGCGCCGGCAAGGCGCTGCCGGAAAGAGTCACCGAGGTCCGGATGTTTCTGCACCACGTCCCCGGGTTCTCGTTTCTGCCCAACCGCCGACCGCCCGAGCCCAACCAGATCGTGTTGCGCATCGACCCGGATCCGGGGATGCGGCTGCAGCTGTCCGCCCAGGTCGGCGACTCGTGGCATGACGTTCACCTCGACTCGTCGTTCGCCGAGGACCTGGGCGAGCCGGTGCGGCCCTACGAACGGCTCCTCTACGCCGCGTTAACCGGCGACCGCCAGCTTTTCGCCCGGGAGGACGCCATCGAGGAGACGTGGCGGATCGTGCAGCCGCTGCTGGACAGGCCGGACCGGATCCACCACTATGACCGCGGCTCCTGGGGGCCCGGGGCCGCGCAGTCGCTGTTGCACGGTCACCGCAGCTGGCAACTGCCGTGGCTGCCCAAGCCCACACCCGCCGCACAGTAAGGAGAACAGGACAAGATGCAGCTCGGGATGATCGGCCTGGGCCGGATGGGCGCCAACATCGTCCGCCGCGTCGCCAAGGGCGGACACGAATGCGTGGTCTACGACCACAGCCCCGACGCGGTCAAGGCGATGGCGGGTGAGGACAACACCACGGGAGTGTCCTCGTTGTCAGAGCTGGCCGAGAAGATGGACAAGCCCCGGGTGGTCTGGGTGATGGTCCCCGCCGGCGACATCACCACGGGCGTGATCGAGGACCTGGCCGAGACGCTGGACCCGGGCGACATCGTCATCGATGGCGGCAACTCCTACTACCGCGACGACGTCAAGCACGCAAAGAGATTGTCCGAGAAAGGGATTCACCTCCTGGACTGCGGCACCAGCGGCGGCGTGTGGGGCCGGGAGCGGGGCTATTGCCTGATGATCGGCGGCGACCAGGAGTCCTTTGCCCACGCCGAGCCGATCTTCGCCACCATCGCGCCCGGGGTCGACGCGGCCCCGCGCACGCCCGGCCGAAACGGCGAGATCGCGCAATCCGAGCGGGGTTACCTGCACTGCGGGCCCTCCGGGTCCGGGCACTTCGTCAAGATGGTGCACAACGGGATCGAGTACGGGATGATGGCCTCCCTCGCCGAGGGGCTGAACATCTTGCGCAATGCCGACATCGGCACGCGCGTCGAAAAGGGAGACGCCGAAACGGCGCCGCTGTCGAACCCCGAGTTCTATCAGTACGACTTCGACATCCCGGAGGTCGCCGAGGTGTGGCGGCGGGGGAGCGTCATCGGCTCGTGGCTGCTGGATCTGACCGCGATCGCGCTGCACGAATCGCCCGGGCTGACAGAGTTTTCCGGGCGGGTCTCCGACTCCGGGGAGGGTCGCTGGACCGCCATCGCCGCGATCGACGAGGGGGTTCCCGCGCCGGTGCTCACGACCGCGCTGCAGTCCCGCTTCGCGTCGCGTCGCCTCGACGACTTCGCCAACCAGGTGCTCTCGGCGATGCGCAAGCAGTTCGGCGGCCACGCGGAGCGACCCGCCAACTAAACGCGGCTCGCGAAGTCCACCACGACCTCGGTAAAGGCGTCGTTGTCGTCACCGGCCGCGGTGTGCCCGGCGTCGGGTAGCTCGACGAACTCCGCGTTGGGCACCGTCCGCAGGAAGTGCTGAACGCCTTCGGGGCTCACGACGTCGGACTGCTTTCCGCGGATCAACAGGACCGGGATCGCCAGGCTCGTCGCGGCGTGCTCGAATTTTTCGGTGCGCAGCTCGGGGTCGTCACCGGGCTTGGTCATGAACGCCGGATCCCAGTGCCAATGCCAGCGACCGTCGCGCAGGCGCAGGTTCTTCTTCAGCCCTTCCGGGCTGCGCGGCTTGGTTCGGTACGGCAGGTAGGCGGCGACGGCGTCGGCGGCCTGTTCCAGCGTGTCGAAGCCGTCGAGGTTGCCCATCATGAAATCGCGGATGCGGGCGCTGCCGCCCTTCTCGAATCGAGGCACCACGTCGACGAGGACCAGCTGGGTCACCCGGTCGGGGCCGGCCCGGTGGGCGGCGAGGATACCCGTCAGGCCGCCCATGCTCGCCCCGATGATCATGACCGGCCGGCCGATCGCCTCCAGGACCCGCATGACGTCGGCGGTCAGCGTCTCGACGGCGTAGTCGGCGCCGGGCGCGCGGTCGCTGTCACCGTGTCCGCGGCTGTCCAGGGCGACGACGTGGAACCCCTCGTCGGCCAGGATCTGGCCGGTGTTCTTCCAGGAGAACCGGTTTTGGCCGCCGCCGTGCAGCATGAGGACGGCCGGCCGGGCGTCCGCCGAGTCGATCGAGGCGCCGCGGTTCCATTCGTCGGCGACAAGGGTGATCCCACCGTGGCCGGAAAATTCGACCGTCTGGGGGCTGCTGCTGACGGTGCTCACGGGGGTCCTCTCGATCGATCGCACTTCGACGTTACCTAGGCCAGCTATTCACCGCCGAGCTGGGCCCCCGGCGGGTGAGTTCGTGTCCCCGGCGGACCCCACGCGTTAGGTTGGTCCGTGCGGACGCGCCGAACAGGGGAGTGAACATGGCAGACGACGCCGAGCGGGACATCTCGGTTGAGCGGCTCGCGCCGAGGCCCGACCGGGTGGCCCACGATGCCTGAACCACGCTGGATCGACGTGCCGGGGCACGCCGGGGATCTCAAGGCCCTCACCTGGGGGCCGCCGGATGCCCCAATCGCGTTGTGCCTGCATGGTTTTCCCGACACCGCCTACGGATGGCGCAAGGTCGCCCCGCGACTCGTGGAAGCCGGGTGGCGGGTCGTCGCGCCGTTCATGCGCGGGTACGCCCCGTCGTCGATCCCCTCCGACGGCAGCTTTCACGTCGGCGCGCTGATGGACGACGCCCTGCGCGTGCGCTCGGCCGCCGGCGGCACCGAACGCGACGTCGTGATCGGTCACGACTGGGGCGCGATCGCGGCCACCGGCCTGGCCGCGATGCCCGACAGCCCATTCGCCAAGGCGGTGATCATGTCGGTGCCGCCGTCGGCGGCCTTCCGCCGGCCCGGCGGCGCCGCCGACCGGGTGCGGATGGTCGGCCACCTGCCGCCCCAGCTGGTGCGCAGCTGGTACATCCTGTACTTCCAATTGCCTTGGCTGCCTGAGCGTTCCGCGTCCTGGGTGGTGCCGCTGCTCTGGAGACGGTGGTCGCCGGGCTATCGCGCCGACGAGGATCTGCGCCACGTTGACGCCGCGATCGGCACACCGGAGAGCTGGCGGGCGGCGCTGGGTCCCTACCGGGCGATCGCCCGCAACACCCGGCCCCCGGCGCGGTATGCCGAGTTGAACCGGCTGTGGACCGAGGCGCCCGTGCTGCCGTGCCTGTACCTGCATGGCCGCGACGACGGCTGCATGACGCCGGCGTTTACCCGGTGGGCGGAAAGGGTGCTGCCCGCGGGCAGCGCGGTCGCCATCGTCGAGCACGCCGGGCATTTCCTGCAGCTCGAACAGCCGGACAAGGTCGCCAACCTGGTGCTGACCTTCCTCGGCTCACCCGGCTGAAGCCATGGCGGCCCACCGGATGGCGGCCGTCGACGCGCAGTTCTACTGGATGTCGGCCAAAGTCCCCAACGACCAGTTCCTGCTCTACGCATTCGACGGCGAACCCGGGGATTGCCCGGGCGCCATCGAGCGGGTGTGCCGGCGGGCGCGGGCGTGCCCGGAGCTGACGATGCGGGTCGGCGAGCGCGGTCGGCTGGCCTATCCGAGCTGGGTGCCGGCGGACGTCGGGCCGGAGCGTGTGGCGCGCCACGACCTGGCCGACCACAGCTGGCACGCGTGCCTGGCGGCCGTCGCCGGCCTCGCCGACGACCGGCTGGACGTTCGCCGGATGCCCTGGCGGCTGCACGTGTTCACACCGGTGCTCGGCGTCCCGGGCGTCCGCGGCCCGGGCACCGTCACGGTCCTGCAGGTCGCGCACGCGCTGGCCGACGGCGCCCGCGCCGCGGCGATGGCGGCCTGGCTCTTCGGCCGCGCCGCCCCGGTGCCCACGCCGGTGCGGCCGTCGCCGGGTTTCTTGCCCCGGTTGGCCTTCGACGCGGCCCGCGCCCATCGCCGGCAGGCCCGCGATACGCGCGCCGGGTTGCTGGCGCCGGGCGTCGGCCTGCGGCCGCCGCTGTCCACCAATGCCCGGCCGGCCGGCGCCCGCTCGGTGCGCACGCTGGTGCGGCACCGCTCGCAACTGCGCGGTCCCACGGTCACCGTCGCGGTGCTGGCCGCGGTCTCCACGGCGCTGTCCACCCTGCTCGGCGACGCGGCCGAGTCCCTGGGCGCCGAAGTTCCGATGACCAAACCCGGTGTGCCACAAGCGCATAACCACTTCGGAAACGTCGTGGTCGGGTTGTATCCGATGCTGGATTTCGACGCGCGTGTCGAGCGGATCGCGGCCGACCTGGTCAATGGCCGGCGCCGCTTCGAGCATCCGGCCACGCGCGCCGCCGACCGGGCGTTCGCCGCGGTGCCCGCGGCGCTGCTGCGTTGGGGCGTCGCGCAGTTCGACCCCGACGCCCGCCCGGCGCGGGTGGCCGGCAACACCGTGGTGTCCAGCGTCGACCGCGGGGCCGCCGATTTGCGCTTCGGGGACGCCCGGGTGGTGCTGACGGCCGGATACCCGGCATTGTCGCCGTGCATGGGCCTGACGCACGGGGCGCACGGCATCGGCGACACCGTCGCGATCAGCGTGCACGCGGCCGAATCGGCCTTTCACGGTGACGGCGCTGACATCGACACGTACGTGCGGCTCCTCGACGCCGCGCTGTGAAAGCCGCTGTGCGTCATCGGATCTGCCGACGCGTCGCGTCGATGCCGTGGCACGCCCGGTGGTGCTCCTGTTGGTCGACCGCCGCATGATCTAGGTTTGCAGCTATGACTCCCTACGACGTCGGGTTACTGATCCTGCGGCTGGTCTTGGGACTGACGCTCGCCGCGCACGGCTTCAACAAGTTCTTCGGCGGTGGCCGGATACCGGGAACCGCCCGCTGGTTCGAAAGCATCGGGATGAAGCCCGGCACGTTTCACGCCACGGTGGCCGCCACCACCGAGATGGCCGCCGGATTGGGTTTGGCGGCGGGGCTGCTGACGCCGATCCCGGCGGCGGGCTTCGTCTCGCTGATGCTGGTTGCGGCCTGGACGGTGCATCGTCCCAACGGCTTCTTCATCGTCAAAGAGGGCTGGGAGTACAACCTGGTGCTGGCGCTCAGCGCCGTCGCCGTGGCCACGACGGGGCCCGGGGCGCTCAGTCTGGACCGCCTGATCTTCGGGACCAACCTCTGGCTGCACGGCTGGGCAGGCTTGTTGCTCTCGATAGGGCTGGGCCTTGCCGGCGCCGTCGGCCAGTTGCTGATTTTCTACCGGCCCCCGGCCAAGCGGGCGGGATAGCTACGGGTCGTCGCCCTCCGAGAGCCTTCCGGCGCCATGCGACCGCCCAAACCTGTTGCTTTCGTTTTTTCGAATTGTCATCGGGGCATGAGTGTCCGTCACCTCAACGGATTTACGGAGACACGCTGACCCGTGCCAAAGACCCGTGTCCTTCTGGATGCCTGCGTATTGCTGCCCTACGAGCTCGCCGATTTTCTGCTTCGATTCGACTGGTGGTCTCGAGACTGCGGTGGGAGCGACGCTGAGCGCTCAAACGTGATCTGAGCGCAGTTTCGATGCCATCACCGCAGACTCGGTGCGGGCCGGAGGGCGTGGCTTTGTTTTGTTCTCCGTCACATCTGACACACGTATCTCTTCGAGGCTGGACACACGTTGTGCCCATCGTGAGCGACAAAGCGCCGGGTTGTCGCGCGTAGGTGGGCACATCGAAGGTCGCCCTCTTCGCCGAGACTGGTGTGACAGGTGTGGCCTAGCGATGTGGTCCATACCTACGTTGGGGTGTGTTCGCCGAGGCGCCGAGACTGCGGTGGGAGCGACGCTGGGCGCCTCAAACGTGATCTGAGCGCAGTTTCGATGCCATCAACGCAGACTCGGTGCCGGCAACCTCTGGCAACAACCCCGACGACCTCACGGGCAAGACCACTAGCCAACGCTGATCTGTACGAACCGCTGTGGTCGGAAGAAATCCTGACAGAAGTTGATCGAAACTAGTCCAAAAGTTCGGTGTCACAAGGGAAAAGGCCACCAAGCCCACCACCGGCTCTATGGCGTTCGCGTGGAGGCCGCCGCCGCTTCGGCCGCGGCCCGCTCGCCGGAGCGAATCGCGCCGTCGACCCAGCCGCACATGACGGCCGAGCTTTCCGTTCCGGCCCAATGGATGCGACCGCAGGGCTCACGCAGGGTGTAACCGAATTCCGTCAGCACCCCGGTGGGGGCGTGGCTGATCATCCCGCCGCCGGAATACCGCTCGACGGTCCAGTTCTGCTCATGGAATTCGCGAGGCGCATTTGCCTTGTCGCCGAACCGATCCACGAGCTCGCGGAGGACGACCGCCCTGCGCTCGGCCTCGTCCAGCCTTCCGAGCCGGCGCGCCGCGGGTCCCTCGGTGATGACGCACATGATGCCCGGGTTTCCGCTGTCCGTGCAGGCGTCGATCGTCAGGGTGGCCGGCGATCCCGGCGCGGCCGATTGGCCGGACAGCCCGTCGGAACGCCAGAAGGGCTCGTCGTAAACGATCGAGATCTTGAAGACCGCGCCGCTTGGCATGCGCTGGTGCAGGAACGCCCGATCCACGGGCAGCATCGGCTCGTAGACGATCGAGGTGGCGATCGCCAGGGGGATCGCCACGATCACCCGTCGCGCCCGCACCGTCACGTCGTCCGCGCGGACCGTCGCACCGTCGGCATCCTGGGTGATCTGCCGGACCGGCCGCGAAAGGTGTAGTGCGTCACCGAGTTCGGCGGCCATCGGGCGATAGAGGGCACCCATCCCGCCGACGGGCCGGGCGTCCTGGGCGCCGCCCTTGCCCGAAATGACGAAGGTGGGACCCCCGCCGGACGCCATCTGCAGCAGCACCCACAGCAGGGACGTCTCCGACGGCGCCGAGGTGTAGGGCCCGGACAGGGCCATGTCCAGCATCTCGTGGGCCTGCCTGGACATCGTGTTCCTGTCCAGCCATTCCCCCAGGCTGATTCGGTCCCACTCCTCGGCCTGCTTTGCCTCCCACGGCGTTTCGCGCGGGATCGATTTGCACATCTTCTCTATCGCGTGCAAGCCGAGGCCGAGGTTGGTGACCGCCCACGGGCTCATCGTCCAGGGAATCGTGCCCCCGTAGCGGTGCTTCTTGCCGTCGACGATCATCATGGCGTCGCCGTCGTTGTGTTGCTTGTATTCCGGCACAGCGAATTCGGCCATCAGCGCGTAGATGCGATCCTGGCCCGGCCCGATCCACGCGCCGCCACGGTCGACCCACGTTCCGTCCGGACGGTATTCGGTGAACGTGCGACCGCCGACCCGGTCGCGCGCCTCCAGCAAAGCCACCGAGCGGCCCGCTTGTTTCAACCGCAGGGCGGCCGTCAGCCCCGCGAATCCGGCGCCGACCACGCAAAAATCGACCTCTGACACGACTGGCTCCTCACCTGGTCTCGCCCCAGCAGCAAGCTACACCCCTCGCGACACCGCCAAGAGCGTGTTCACCGGGATTTCGCGGGCGATTCAGCGCGGCCGGCGTTAACGACGGCCCGCGGCCGCCGGGCGGGCGGCCGAAGCCCGTTCGAGTGTGCGATCTGGGCTTCGGCCGTGCATCCAGGGCGCGGATTGACGCCGATTTCCCACCGCCAGCTCACACTCGATGCGACCGGGCGGGCAATCCGCGGTATCCGGCGACAAACCCCGCCTGCAAAAGTGCCCGAACCCGAGCCCGCACACCTAGAACACGTTCTAGTGTGTCAAACCATGGGATTTCTCAAGCCCGACCTGCCGCAGATCGACATGGCCGAATGGAACAAGGGCACCCGCAGCGAGAAGATCCGCCCGATGGCCCGGCACTGGGCCGAGGTGGGCTTCGGCACGCCGGTCGCGCTGCACCTGTTCTACGTCGTCAAGATCCTGCTCTACGTCCTCGGCGGCTGGCTGTTCGCGCTGACCACCACCGGCATCGACGGGTTCACCAACGTCGCGGCGTGGTGGTCGGAGCCGATCGTGTTCGAGAAGGTCGTGCTCTACACCATGTTGTTCGAGGTGATCGGGCTGGGCTGCGGCTTCGGGCCGCTGAACAACCGCTTCTTCCCGCCGATGGGCTCGATCCTGTACTGGATGCGGTTCGGCACCATCCGGCTGCCACCGTGGCCGGATCGCGTCCCGCTGACCAGGGGCACCGCGCGCAAGCCCGTGGACGTCTTCCTCTACGCGGCGCTGCTGGTGACGACGCTCTGGGCGTTGTTCTCCGACGGCACCGGCCCGATACCCGAACTGGGCACCAAAGTCGGCCTGCTGCCGACGGGGGAGATCGTGCTGATCCTGGTGATCCTTGGCGTGCTGGGGCTGCGCGACAAGGTGATCTTCCTGGCCGCCCGCGGCGAGGTGTACGGCACGCTGACGGTGACGTTCCTCTTCGGCGGGGTCGACATGATCGTCGCAGCCAAAGTGGTGTTCCTGGTGATCTGGATGGGCGCGGCGACATCCAAGCTCAACAAGCACTTCCCGTTCGTGATCTCCACGATGATGTCCAACAACCCGCTGATGCGGCCCCGGTGGCTGAAACGGCGCTTCTTCGAGAAGTTCCCCGACGACCTGCGGCCCGGGCGGCTGTCCCGATGGCTGGCACACCTGAGCACCGCCATCGAGATGCTCGTGCCCCTGCCGCTGTTCTTTTGTCACGGCGGCTGGCCGACGGCGGTGGCCGCCATCGTGATGGTGTGCTTCCACCTGGGAATCCTGGTGTCCATCCCGATGGGTGTGCCGCTGGAGTGGAACGTCTTCATGATCTTCGGCGTGTTGTCGTTGTTCGTCGCGCACGCCCGGTTGGGGCTGAGCGACCTGAAACACCCTGTGGCGGTGGCGATCCTGTTCGTCGTCATCGCGGGAATCGTCGCGCTGGGCAACATGTTCCCGCGCAAGATCTCGTTCCTGCCGGGCATGCGGTACTACGCCGGCAACTGGGACACCACCCTGTGGTGCATCAAGCCCTCCGCGACCGACAAGATCGACCGGGGCATCGTGGCGATCGCCAGCATGCCGCAGGCCCAGCTGGAGCGGTTCTACGGCAGCCCGGAGGCGGCGCAGATCCCGATCTACATGGGATATGCGTTCCGCGGCTTCAACACTCACGGCCGGGCGCTGTTCACGTTGGCGCACCGGGCCATGGCGGGACAGAACGAGGACGACTACGTCATCACCGACGGCGAGCGGGTCTGCAGCACCGCCCTCGGCTGGAATTTCGGCGACGGCCACATGCACAACGAGCAACTGATCGCCGCCATGCAGGAGCGCTGCCATTTCGCGCCGGGCGAGGTGCGGGTGGTGCTGCTCGACGCGCAGCCGATCCACCGGCAGACCCAGGAGTATCGGTTGGTGGATGCCGCGACCGGTGAGTTCGAGCGCGGGATAGTCCGGGTCACCGACATGGTGACGCGACAGCCCTGGGCCGACGACGTCCCGGTCGAGGTGCTGTCCAACGTCACGGCGGAGTGACGGTCGGCCCGCCACGGTGAGGCGGCAGAGGTCTACGCAACACCGGAGTAGGTGATCCGCTCCGGGCATTTTTGCCCCTCGACGGCCCGGGGGCGCGTACGGCTCATGCGGTTTGCTGACGGTGAGCATCGGCGCGTCCCCAGGTGCCTCATGCCCTTCGGTCACCGCTGGGAGCGGTTCAGCCCCAGCAACGGTTAGGGCTACCTTACCTGCCCTCGTTATTGACGATATTACAATATGTAAGCAACTGTATGGCAAACTAGCTCATCAAAGGAGCTGAACCGCTCCTGGGCTCCAAAACTTATTTGCTAAATGTAATAAAAATGTTTCGTTTTGAAGTATCTCGTTCGAATAAGCAGTTCAACGACCATATCGAATTACTGATCACCCGGCTTGCTCCTAAGACTACTCTCAGGTAACATTCCGCATCGTCACAGGTGACACGTGTCAGATTGACAACCAGCAAAGGAGATGCCGTGGAACTTATCCTAAGTACCGGTAAGCGTGGGGGGTTGTCGAAATCGAGGCCGTCGGGTTCAGCTACACGCATGCGGTCATGTTTGGCCGCCGGTGTAGCGCTGGTGGGGGCCAGCCTGATCGCCGTCAATCCGGTAGCGCCGACCATAGCTGCCGACATTCAGGAGCATGCCGTCCGGCTGACCAGTACGATCGCCGACGACCTCGGTGATCTGACCGCCAGCGCGGCGACGGTAGCCGGGTCGCTCGACTTCGATGGCCTCGCCGGCGCGGCTGCCGCGGCCAGCGTTCCCGGGCCGATCGGCGAGTGGGTCAACGTCTTCACGCAGGCGGTTAGCAACCTCCAGCAGCTCGGCGGCGAGATCACGGCCGACCCGTTCCCGATCCTGGCGCAGGTACTCCACAACCAGCTCGGGTTCGCGAACACGCTGGGCTCCAATTTGCAAGCGATGGGCGCCGGCCTGCAACCCTTACTGACTCAGCAACTGCCGAAGAACCTGCAAACGCTCTTCAGCAGCATCGCGGCCGGGCACATCAGCACGGGGGTGGGCACCTTCAACACCGACCTTTTGCTCGGGCTGTTGCCGATTGCCACGCCACTGGAAAACATCCTGGCTATTCCCGGCGAAATGGCACAGAACCTGGCGAACGTCCTCACTCAGCAACTGCCGAATGTTGGGCTCACGCTCATGCTGTTGCCACTAGCGGCATCGCTGGGAACGTCCCAGGCGGTGGCCGACGGCCTACAGTCGGTCGTCGACGCGTGGGGCGCCGGGCAACCGCTGCAGGCGCTCGTCGATGTGGTGAATCTGCCTGCCATCGCCACCGGCGCGTTCGTCAACGGATATAACTCGACGGTTGGGATTGGTTTCTCCGGACTTCTCGGTTCGAGTGGCGTATTCGACGAGTTGCTGGTGAACATTCCGCAGTCGATTGCGACGACGCTGGCGAACGGGGCGACACCGGCCACTCTGGCGGGGGACCTGAGCGAACTGACCGCCACCTTGCTGAGCGGTTTGCACGGAATTCTCAATCCCGGCGCGTTCGCAGCGGCGTTCACCCCTGCGGCTATCGCCAATATCGGTTCGCTGCTGGCCGCCAACCTGGCGCCCAGACTGACCGGACTGGTGTTCAGCCTGCTGTCGCTGCTCTGAGTCCGGTCGTGGGCATCCTTTCCGCGGTGATCCGTTGCCGCGGAAAGGATGTCACCGGCGGGCTCAGCCGCGCCGAGCGTGACGTCAGGGCGGAAAATCGTGCCGAAACCCGCCCTGACGTCACGCTCGCGAAAGGCCTCGCGAAAGGTTAGGCCCCGGCCCGCACCTCCTGGGCCGCCGCGACCATGTTCTGCAGCGACGCGGTGACCTCGTCGGGGTTGCGGGTCTTCAGCCCGCAGTCGGGGTTGACCCAGAGCCGCTGCGCCGGAACGGCTTTCAGCGCGGCCCGCAGTGACGCGGTCATCTCCTCGGTGCTGGGCACCCGCGGCGAGTGGATGTCGTAGACACCCGGGCCCACGCTGTTGGCGAAGCCAACAGCGTTCAGGTCGTCCAGCACCTCCATGTGCGAGCGGGCCGCCTCGATGGATGTGACGTCGGCGTCCAGGTCAGCGATGGCGCCGATCACCTCACCGAACTCCGAGTAGCACAGGTGCGTGTGGATCTGCGTCGAGTCGGCGACGCCGGAGGTGGCCAAGCGGAAAGCCCCTACGGCCCAACGCAAGTAGTCGTCCTGGTCGGAGCGACGCAGCGGCAGCAGCTCGCGCAGCGCCGGCTCGTCGACCTGGATGACCGCGATGCCGGCGGCCTGCAGGTCCACGGTCTCGTCGCGGATGGCCAGCGCCACCTGGTTGGCGGTGTCGGCCAGCGGCTGGTCGTCACGCACGAACGACCAGGCCAGGATCGTCACCGGCCCGGTCAGCATGCCCTTCACCGGCTTGTCGGTCAGCGACTGCGCGTAGGTGGCCCACTCCACCGTCATCGGATGCGGCCGGGCGACGTCGCCGTAGAGGACCGGCGGACGCACGCAGCGGCTGCCGTAGGACTGCACCCAGCCGTTCTGCGTGGCGAAGAAACCGTCCAGCTGCTCGGCGAAGTACTGCACCATGTCGTTGCGTTCCGGCTCGCCGTGCACCAGCACGTCGAGCCCGAGGTCTTCCTGCAGCTTGATGACGTCGGCGACCTCCTGCTTCATCCGGTTGTTGTACTCGGCCTCGTCGATCTCACCGGCGCGCAGCGCGGCGCGGGCCTTGCGGATCGCCGTGGTCTGCGGGAAGGAGCCGATCGTTGTGGTCGGCAGCGCGGGCAGGTGCAGGCGCGCGTCCTGGCTGGCGCGCCGTTGCGCCGCGTCACCGCGATGGGCACCCGAGGCGACGATCGAGTCGATCCGGGCGCGGACCTGGTTGTTGTGCAGCCGCGGGTCGCTCTTGCGGGAGGCCACGGCGGCGTTGGACGCGGCGATCTCGTCGGCGACCGCGTCGCGCCCCTGGTGCAGCGCCCGAGCGAGCACGACGACTTCGTGCACCTTCTCCTGCCCGAACGCCAGCCAGCTGCGCAGGGCGTCGTCGAGGTCGGTTTCGGGCTCCAGCGAGTACGGCACGTGCAGCGTGGAACACGACGTCGACACCGCGACCGAGCCCGCCGACCCCAGCAGCGTCGCCAGCTTGCCCAGCGCCGACTCCAGGTCGGTGCGCCAGATGTTGCGTCCGTCGACGACTCCGGCCACCAGGGTCTTGTGGGCGAGTTCGGGCACCGCCGCGATCGCGGTGTCGACGCCGTAGACCAGGTCGACGCCGATGGCCTCGACGGGCGTGCGGGCCAGCGCGCCCAGCGAGTCGCCTGGGTCGCCGAAGTAGGTGGCGACGTAGATGGCGGGCCGCTTGCTCACCTTGCCCAGGGCGTTGTACACCGCCTCGGCCAGTGCCGGGGCGTCGGGGGAGATGTCGGTGACCAGTACGGGTTCGTCGAGCTGCACCCACTGTGCGCCGTTGTCGGCCAGCAGGCTCAACAGCTCGGAGTAGATCGGCACCAGCTCCTGGAGGCGCTCGAGCGGCGCAGCGGCGCCGTCAACGGCCTTGCTCAGCAACAGGAAGGTGACCGGCCCGATGATGACCGGGCGCGCGGGAATCCCTTGCGCAAGAGCCTCTTTCAGCTCGGAGAGCACCTTGTCCGGGTTCAGCGTGAACTTCGTCGCGGGCCCGATCTCGGGAACGATGTAGTGGTAGTTGGTGTCGAACCACTTGGTCATCTCCAGCGGCGCGACATCCTTGTTGCCGCGCGCCGCCGCGAAGTAGCGATCCAGGTCGTCGGGAACCTGCGCGGCCCGGGCCGGCAGCGCGCCGAGCATGACGGCCGTGTCGAGCATCTGGTCGTAGTAGGAGAAGGTGTTCACCGGCACCGAGTCCAGGCCGGCGGCGGCCAAGCCCGCCCACGTGTCCCGGCGCAGGGTTGCGGCGACGGATTCCAGTTGCGATCGGCTGGTGCGCCCGGCCCAGTAGCCTTCGGTCGCGCGCTTGAGTTCGCGTTTCGGACCGATGCGTGGGGAGCCGACAACTGTAGCGGTGAATGGTTGGGGGGTCACGTTTTCGTCCTTCAATCAACGGGGTGGTCAACACCGCCGGCGGACGCGCGGCCGATTCCGTGTGCGACGCGCACCTCCCCGGCACACATACCGCAACGGCTACGGCCAAACGCCCATTCCACGAGGCGATGAGCCAGCCGGACGCGGCGCGCCCGGCACAGCCGGCAGGTCTTCGGACTCACAGGCACGCACCAGGTGGCGCTCCTACTGGCCGTCGCTTCCCGGTCTCGGGTCTTTCAAGACCAGTGCGTGTGACGGCGGTCGTTCCTGCTTACCGCTGCGGGACAGTCCCGGACTCTCACCGGGTTCCCTCTCACGAGGCATGACTAACATGTCTCGCTCGATGCCGGCGCCGCGGTTGCGGCGACGGCAGACCAGCTGCGTCGTCAAGGCTACAGTGCGGTCTGTCGCCACTAAAATCCCTGCGACGGGTGAACGCTCGCGGCGGATTGGAGCGCGGGTGATGGGCTGTCGATACCCACGTCCGCAGGCTTGCTCGGTGGCTTCCTTAACGCCTTCGTATTGAAGTCTTTTGCCCCGGGTCTCGCGAAGTCGATCGTGGCTCCGAACGCGGTAAATATCGCGACTGGCAGAAGTCTTCAGGGCGCGCTGCAGGACTTTGTGACCCAGTTGACCAATGGCTGGCCGTCCTTGAGCAACGCTATCAGCGGCGTTAGCACGGGATTGACCACGTTATTGCAAAACGTGTCGTTGCAAATGCCGTCGCTGTTGTCCAGCTTCGGCGGCACGCTGGCCAGCAATATCGGGTTGTTGATTTCCAACCTGCTCAAGTTGTTGTGGACTCCAGTGTGGTCGCCGTTGCGAGCCGGTGACCACCAAACGGCAATCGGCCCCCTCCGCGCGTTATCTGGCGGAGGGGGCCGATTGTTGCTGATGGGGGTTGTCGCTCACCGGAGTTGGTGTCGGTGACTGGTGGTGTTTAGCTCAGCTTTACGCGGCCCATGATCAGGTCGATGATCGGCTTGCCGGGCGGGTAGGCGTTGGTGAGTGAGGCCATGGTGTGCCCGTAGTCCACCAGCAGTGTGATCCCGTTGATGCCGAACGCGGCAGCGCTGTTGAGGAACGCCATCACGTCGCCCATCTGCTCGGGGGTGTGCACCTTGGAGCCGGTTTCGTCGCGGTAGTCCTGGGCGAAGGTGAGCCACAAGTCGGCGTTGGATTGGGCCAGCGGGGTATCGGTGGGACCCGGGCAGATCGCGTTGATCCGAATGCCCCTCTTCAACAACGGATAGCCCTGGGTCGCGACGTAGGCGTTGACGACCTTCTTCGAAAAGCCGTAGTGAATGATGCCCTCGGCTTCATGGGCCTTGACCCACTCCTGGGCCGACGCGAAGTCCGGCTTGGCCAGGAACTCGTTGAGCAAGTCCAGGTCGTTCTCCCAGCCCATTCCGGCGACCGAGGAGATGAAGCAGATCGCCGAGCCCGAGGGAAGCTGGTTCTTCTCGAGCAGGCGCTCGATGAGATGGCGGTGGCCGAGGAAGTTGATGGCCATCAGGTCGGTGGTCCCGTCGGCAATGCCGGCCGCGGAGAACACGGCGTGGACCGGACCGCCCAGCTGCTCGACCGCGGCGTCGATCGACGCGGGATCGCGCAGGTCCACCTGGATGGACTGGGCAACGTCATACTTCACCGGCGCGTAATCCATCACGACGACCTCGGCGCCGAGCTCGGCCGCCGACTTGGCCGCCGCGGCGCCCATGCCGGTCGCGCCGCCGACCACCAGCGCGCGCTTGCCGTCGTAGCGCAACCGATCGACGATAGTCATGGAAATCCCCTTCTCGATAACTGCCAACCCGGTTCTAATTGCCCAACTGTATGGGTCACGGTTTTTGGGTTCAAGACCGGGGCCGGATTGGTCTTACTTGCCGCGAACGGCGGCACCGCGCAAGACGGTGTCACGGGTGTGCACCAGCGCCGCCCGCTTCCCGACCTCGCGCAGAATGTTCTCCGGTATCCACTGCAGGCCGATGACGCAGCGCGCCAGCATCGCGGTGGAAGGGGCGTCGATGCGGATCTCACCGGATCGGATGCTTTCGGACAGCAGCGATTTCATCTGCCGCAGCCGCGTCGCATACAACCACCCGGGGTTGGGAGTGTTCGGGGGTGATTGCCGCATCCACGCCAGCTGAATCCGGAACTCGTCGGAGAACTGATCCAGCGCATTGACGTTGACCCAGCTCAGCGCGTCCAGCTTTTCGATGGGTGTGGCATTCGAGCGCAGCACGGCGACCCATCCCGCCTCGACCTTGCGACCGAACGACTCCATGATCGCGGCCAGAAGTTCGTCCTTGGATCCGATCACGCGGTAGACGGTGCCGGTGCCAAGGCCCGCCGCCGCCGCGATGTCCCGGATCGTGGTGACCTCATACCCCTTGCGGCCGAACTCGGTTCGCGCCACCGCACGCACGTGGGCCGCCTTGTCGCTCGGATCGGCATCGCTGTCGTCGGCCCACGACTCGATAACCTCGCTGGCGGCCGCAAAGGCGTTGGACCGATCCAACGCCGCATCGGTGGGCGCCCGAGCCGCCAACCCCTGCAAGATGATTCGGCACAGCAGCCCGGCGACCTGGCCGGCGGGAGAGTTGTGGCGCATGACGTCGAGCCCGACCTGCAGCATGGTCTGACAGATGCGATCGGCCAGCGTCGGAAGGTCGATGTCGGCTTTGACGTAGCCGCTCCACCGTCCGGCGCGCAGCGTTTGCAGCATCGCTTCTTGGATCGCGACGGGCCGCTGCCGGGTCAGTTTGATCAGTTCGGGATCCGCGCTCGGTCCCTCGTAGAACGACATCTGCAGCGCCGCCCCGTGCCGCACGGCGCAGTTGGCGATCGCCGACCCCAGCTCGAGGATCTTCTCGGAAGCCGGTCGCGAATCGGCCTCGTCCAATTTCGCCTGCGCGGTGTGCCCGATGCGGTCCAGGTCGTCCTGATAGCGGCGGATCAGCTCGACCAGGATCGCTTCTTTGGATTCGAAATGGTGATACAGGCTTCCGGGGAGGATTCCCGCCGCGTCGGCGATCTCCTGCAACGAGGTTCGCAACCCCGAGGATGCGATCAACGACGCGGCGGTTTGCAGGATCTCGGTGCGGCGCGTGCCGGAATCGTCTTCGGCCCGATCGGTCGTCGCGCGCCGGCCCCTAGCCAAGGCTTTGGCCATGGCTAGCGGCGCGCGCATCGAGAGGACTGCGGCCGGGCAAACCTACGCATTCGTCCTCCTCGCCGAACCAAATCTTTGTTAAAAGGCTATCAGATCGCCCGGTCGGGAACCGGCCCACAATCCGTCGAGCCGCTCACGGGGAACCCCTCTTGGCAAGGCGCGCACCGAGTTCAGTGAGGTACCGGTCGGGTCCACCGAGAAGCGCGCTCCAGCTCAGCAGGCGCTTGAGGTACAGATGCGCGTCGTGCTCCCAGGTGTAGCCGATACCGCCGAACACCTGGATGGCGGTGTCGCCCACGGTGGCCAGCCGCCCGGCGAACGCCTTCGCCCGCAGCGCGGCAAGATGCCGTTCGTCGGGCGCACCGGCGTCGGCGGCCCAGAGCGCATGGATCACACCGCTGCGGGCCAGCTCGACCGTCTCGTACATGTCGACGCACAGGTGCTGGATCGCCTGAAACGATCCGATGACCTGACCGAATTGCCTTCTGGCCTTTGCGTATTCGACGGCAAGGTCCATGACGGCCCGCGCGGCGCCGAGCGCGTCGGCGGCCGTCGCGATCAGCACGTCATCGATCACCGCCGCAACGTCGGCCGGCTCGACCGTGGCCAGTCGCCGGGCGGGCTCACCGTCGAGCGCGACGCGAAACCGCTTGCGGGTCTGGTCGATACCGGCCTCGGGCCGCAGGGAGATCCCGCGGGAGTCCACCGCGAAAAGCCCAATTCCCGCCGCGTCTTCGGCGAGCACCAGCAGCACGTCGGCGGCCGCGGCGTCGGGCACGCCGGCGATCTCGCCCCGCACGACGACGTCGCCACCTTGTTCGGCTACCTCCACGGCGGCATTGTCGTGATCCAGGAAGCCGACGGTGGCGATCGTGGTCCCGTCGGCGATCCCGGCCAAAATCGCCGCGGCACTGTCGTTATCGCAGAGCCGCGTCAGCGTGCGCGGGGCGGCGACCGCGCTGGACAACCACGGCCCCGGGTGCAGGGCGGCGCCGAGCTCTTCGGCCACGACGCCGGCCTCGACCATCGTCATCCCGGCACCGCCGTGTTCCTCCGGCACCAACAGCCCGGTGGCGCCGAGGTCGGCCAGGCCGCGCCAGACCGCGTCGTCGACGCCGGCCGGGTCGTCGAGCAGTTCGCGCACGTGGCCCGAAATCGGCGCCTTGTCAGCAAGAAAGCGCCGCGTGGTGTCGCGCAGCGCGACCTGCTCGTCGGTGAGTTCGAGGTTCATGCGCGCGGCAATCCCAGGACGCGCTGCGCGGTGATGTTCTTGTTGATCTGCGTCGTACCGCCCGCGATGGTCAGCGAGCGTGACGTGAGCCGGTAGCTCGCCCACGGGGAGTCCACCCCGCGGGTGCCCAGCACGTCGAAGGCCAGCGCGGCCATGTCCTGCCCGATCTCGCCCCACACGGTCTTGGCGAGGCTGGCCGAGCCGAACGCCGTGACATCCGAGCCGCCGTGCAGCGTCGCCGAGATCGACCGCTGGCAGAGCACCTCGAGATACTTGATGCGGACCGCGATTTCGCCGAGGCGCCGCAGCGTCACCGGGTCTTGGAGCGCGTCGCCGTGCGCGGCGATGTCGTCCACCAGTTCTTCCAGCCGCATCTGCATCTCGGCGTACAGCCGTGCGGCCCCGGCGCGCTCGTGGCTGAGCGTGGTGGTGGCGACCCGCCAACCGCCGTTCAGCGGCCCGAGCAACGCGTCGCCCGGCACCCGCACGTCGTGAAAGAACACCTCGGCGAAATCGGTGTCGCCGTTGAGCGTGACGAGCGGCCGTACCTCGATGCCCGGCAGGGCCATGTCGACGATCAGACACGAGATCCCCTTGTGCTTCGGGGCGTCGGGATCGGTGCGCACATACAGCTGGCACCAGTGCGCCCGATGCCCGAGCGAGGTCCAGATCTTCTGCCCGTTGACGACGAAGTCTCCCGCGTCGGAGCGCACCGCCCGGGTGCGCAGCGCGGCGAGATCGGATCCCGCTTCGGGCTCCGACATTCCCTGGCACCAGATGTCGTCGGCGCGCATCATCCGGGGGAGCAGCGTCCTCTTCTGGTCCTCGGTGCCGTACTGCATGATCGCGGGGGCGATGTTGTTCATCCCAATCACGTTGAGCGGCAGCGGAGCCCGCGCGCGGGTGGTCTCCTCGGTGTAGACCAGTTGCTCCAGAACCGTCGCCCCGCGGCCACCGTATTCGCGGGGCCAGGAGACGGCGGCCCAACCCGCGTCGGTCATCGTCCGGCTCCACGCGCGCAGCAGCTCGAACGTCGCGTCGTCGCGTCCCGACGGCCGGCGGGCGGCGATCAGCTCATCGGTCAGGTTCGCCGACAGCCAGTCACGCAGCTCGGTCCGGAACCGTTCCACTTCCGGTGGGTAGGAGAAGTCCACTTTTCCTCTGATCGTGGCCGTTTAGCCGGACTTTACGGTTGAGCGGATTCTTGGTCAACGCGTTGCGGTTCGGGGAATGCGATCTCGGTGTTGCCCGGCATCGCGCTGACGCCCCGCCGCGCACAGACGTCCAGCACCTCGTCGACGATCGACGCGGGCACGAGGAATCGATCCGTGGCCGACATTTGCTCAAGATGCGCCTCGATGTCCTCGGCCGTCGGTTCGCTCCCGGCGTCCGCCAGCCAGCCCTCGCTGAGCCCGACGAACACCCGCGCATAGCGTCCGGCGGCGGCCGAATAGTTGCGGTGGGTGAACGCGCAGGCGCGGCTGGCGAGGAACGTCACCAGCGGCACGACGAGCTCGGGCCGGATGGCCCGCATGAAGCCGGACTCGGCGAGGAACTTCTCGTCGCCGACCGTCTCGGTGACCATTCGCGAAAAGCCGGTCGGCATCACGGAATTCGCGAGTATCCCGTGCGCTTCGCCCTCGATTGCGATCACGTTCGTCAGCCCCACCAGACCGGCCTTCGCCGCGGCATAGTGGGCTTCCATCGGCTGGCCGAAGATCCCGGCGGAGGACGAGATGAACACGAACCTGCCGCCCCCGTTCGCCTTCATGACGCGATAGGCGGGCTGCGACAGAGAGAACGCGCCGTCCAGATGCACGCGCAGCATTCGCGTCCACTCGTCGTGGGAGAGGTCTTCGAAGGGCACGCTGCCGAAGATCCCCGCGTTGCTGATCACCGCGTCGAGGCGCCCGAACGCGCCGACGGCCGCGTCGACAATCGCTCGGCCGCCGGCCGGGTTGTCCACCGAGTCGTAGGACGCGATCGCCCGGCCGCCCGCCTTCGTGATCTCGTCGACGACCTCGTCGGCGACATTCGGGTCGGCGCCTTCATCTGGGAAGCCGCGCATCGAGCCGCCGAGGTCGTTGACCACCACCGCGGCGCCGCGGCGGGCCAGGTCCAGCGCGTACAGCCGACCGAGTCCGCGACCGGCGCCGGTGACCACGGCCACCTGGCCGGTGAAGTCAATCATGATGTGCTCCCGACTCACCGATGGCCGATTGACTGCCGTGAGGCCGGACTCTACGGTGGAACAGATATTTGGTCAACGAGTCGGAGGTTGAGCGTGGGGGACGACGCCCGTGCCGACCGGTCGCGGGCCCTGGGCATGCTGGCCTCCGCGCTGGCGGGCCGGGCCGTCGCGGTCGCCGAGCTGCCGCCGGGGGAGCCCGCGTGGACGGACGGCCGGACCATTTACGTCGACGCCGCCGCGGGTGGCCACGCGGAAATCGAAGCCGTCGCGGTGCAGGCGTCGATGATCGCTGCCGGCAGCCTGGAGCCCGACGTGGTGGGTCGCTTGGTCCGTCGCCCCCGGCTGGCCAGGCGCTACCTGGCCGTCGAAGGCCACCGCGCGCTGGTCGCCAACGCGGATGTGCTACCAAGCGTTTTGGTCTCGTTGGGCGACCGCGACATCGCCGGCCGCAGCGACTCGCCCGCCGCGTCGCTGGACATCGCCGCCGGACGGGCGGCGCTCGACGACCCGGCGCCGGCGTTCGGCGTTATCCGCGCGGCCAAGGTGATGGCCGCGGGCGCCCGGGTGACCAAACACGAACAGGCGAAACATGTTCCACGCGGCCGCGGTGCGCCGGAACTGGAGGAGCTTGACGACGGCGAGCTCGACGACTCCGACGATCCCGATCCGTTCGCCAGCCCGGTTGGTGGGGGCGGCTTCCTCGGCAAGTGGCTGAAAAAGATGCTGTCGTCAGCGCGGAAAACCGGCAGCGGCGGCGGACCGCCCGGCGCGGACGCCCCGACGCATCGCACAAATTCCGCACACAGCGGCGTGCACGCCGTGTCGTCGCTCGCCTCAACCCCGAGCGAGGACGTCGACGACGCCAAGACCGCCGCGGACGGCGTGCGGTACCCGGAGTGGGACGTCACCCGCAAGCGCTACCGGCCCGCCTGGTGCACCGTGCGGGAAGTCGAGCCGACGATCAAAGAATCGGCGACCCAGGCGATCGACGACGCCCTCGGCGTGCGA
Source organism: Mycobacterium heidelbergense (assembly GCF_010730745.1). Lineage (NCBI taxonomy): Bacteria > Bacillati > Actinomycetota > Actinomycetes > Mycobacteriales > Mycobacteriaceae > Mycobacterium > Mycobacterium heidelbergense. Next base: position 3,291,711 of record NZ_AP022615.1, read on the forward strand.
CGCCCGCTGTCGCGACTCGGCATGGGTCTGCACCGGCGCCGCCGCCAGTCGCAGGGCGACGACATCGACCTCGACGCGGCCGTCGAAGCCCGCGTCGAGGTGCGGGCCGGATCGGTGCCCGACGAGGCGGTGTACCTCGACAGCCTGCGGCGCCGGCGCGATCTGTCGGTGCTGCTCCTTCTCGACGTGTCGGGGTCGGCGGCCGAGCCCGGAACGGTCGGACGCACGGTACACGAACAACAGCGCGCGGCCGTCGCCAACCTGACCGTCGCGCTGCACGACCTCGGTGACCGGGTCGCGCTGTACGCCTACTACTCGCAGGGTCGCGCGGCGGTGACGATGATGCCCGTCAAGCGGTTCGACGACCCTCTCGACGCCCACGTCATCAGGCGGCTCAACAGCCTGGAACCCGCCGCGTACTCCCGCCTCGGGGCGGCCATCCGGCACGGCTCGTCGGTGCTGGAGGCGCGCGGCGGCACGTCGCGGCGGCTGTTGGTGGTGTTGTCCGACGGGCTTGCCTACGACCACGGATACGAGCGGGCCTACGGCGCCGCGGACGCGCGGCGCGCGTTGACCGAGGCCCGCCGGCGGGGGACCGGCTGCGTGTGCCTGACCATCGGCGCGGGCACCGACGTGGCATCGCTGCGCCGGGTGTTCGGCAGCACCGCGCACGCGACGATCGCGCGCCCGGATCAACTCGCCGGCGTGATCGGACCACTGTTCCGCTCCGCGCTGTCTGTCGCGAGCGCGCTGCGCTCCGCCGCGAGCGTGCGTGTTTGTACGACGACACGCGGTCAACGGCGTACATCTGCGCACGCTCGCGCCGTCGTTGAAACAAACATCTGTTCCGGTTAGGCTCCAATCAGTCGGCAGAAGGGACGTCATGGCCAACGAGTCCGGGATCGCTTGTCGCAATGGCACGACTCCCGACGCGGCCGGGGTGCGGCCCTATTACCGGGCGGTCGGCGGCGAAGAGGCCATCTTCAAGGCCGCCTACCGCCAGGGTCTGGCGCTCGTACTGAAGGGGCCGACGGGTTGCGGCAAGACCCGCTTCGTCGAGGCGATGGCCCACGACCTCGGCCGGCCGCTGATCACCGTCGCCTGTCACGACGACCTCACCACCGCCGACCTCGTCGGCCGGTACCTGCTCAAGGGCGACGAGACGGTGTGGGTGGACGGCCCGCTGACCCGGGCGGTGCGCGAGGGCGCGATCTGCTACCTGGACGAAGTGGTCGAGGCCCGGCAGGACACGACCGTGGTGCTGCACCCGCTCGCCGATTACCGGCGACAGCTGCCGATCGAACGACTCGGCGTCACGCTGGACGCGGCGCCCGGGTTCGGCCTGGTGGTGTCCTACAACCCCGGCTATCAGAGCGTGCTCAAGGACCTGAAGGATTCGACGCGTCAGCGCATGGTCGCCATCGAATTCGGTTTCCCCGCAGCCGATGTCGAGGAGTCCATCGTCGCGCACGAGGCGGGTGTGGACGGCGCCACCGCGGCCGAGCTGGTGCGCTTCGGCCAGGCCATCCGCCGCCTGGACAACGGCGGCCTGCGTGAGGTCGCGTCGACGCGCGTCCTGATCGCGGCGGGCAGGCTCGTCGCCGAGGGCCTGACCATGCCGGAGGCGGCCCGGGCCGCGATCGCCGGACCTCTCACCGACGACGTGGCGGTGGGCCGGGCCCTGGGCGAGATGGTCGAGGTCTACCTGGGCGGGGGCGGATACATGATTGACGCTGCCACACCGCCGCCGCTACGGTCTGAACAAATATTAGGTTTGGTAGTGGACTGGCGCGCGTGAATTTGTCAGCCGGGAGGTCGGATGTCCTACGAAAGCAGCGCTGAGCCAATCAAGGTCGGCTACCTGATGGACTTCACTCTCCCGCCGGGGTTCCCCGAGGAGATGAAGGCGGATTTCACGTGGTGCTTCGACCTCGTCTTCGGGGAGGCCGTCGCCCAAGGGGTGATGGACCGGCCCGTGCGGACGATCTACCGCGAGGTGGAGGGGCTGCCCAAGGGATCGGTCAAGGCCGTGATCGACGCGTTCGGCGAGCTCGTCGACGAGGGCTGTCTGGTGGTGTTCGGGCCGCACATCACCGACAACTGCGTGCCCACCCGCGAAGCGATCGAGGAGCGGTTCAAGGTCCCGGCGATCAGCGTCACCGGCACCGACGACTGGCTGGGCGAATGGACGTTCTCCTTCCCACAGGGATCGATGACCGACGAGCCGATCTTCCTCGCCGACCTGGTGGCCAAACGTGGGCTCACCGAAATCGGCGTCCTCGTCGAGCAGAATCTGATCGGCGAGAGCTACCTAAAGAATCTGCGAACCGCATGCCGCCGCAAGGGGATTCGCATCGTCGCCGAGGCGGCGATCGCCCAGACCGCGCAGGACATCAACGACGCCGTCCGCACGCTGCACGAAGCCAAGGCGGAGGCGATCGTGCATCTGGGCTTCGGTTTCGGGATCGTGTTCATCAACCCTGCGCTGCAGGCCGTCGACTGGGACCCGCCGAGATTCACGACCACGGCCTTCCAGAACGCGTGGGTGAACCCGATCATGTGGAACGCCTTCATGGGTTGGGTCGGGGTCGACCAGTACGACGAAAAGAATCGGCTCGGCCAGGACTTCCTCGACCGCTACGCCGCAAAGTACGGCGGCAGGCGCCCCGAATACTGTGTCCCGGTGGTCAATCGGGACGTCGCCGCCACGCTCGTGCGTGCGTTCACCGACGCGCACCCGCTCAGTCCGCGTGGGGTCAAAGAGGCGTTGGAGCGGGTGAAGATGATGCCCGCCGCCGCGGGCGCGCCCGGCACCCGGGTGTCGTTCGGCAAGTGGACGCGGCGGGCCTGGATGGGGGCCGGCTATCTGGTGGCACGGACCCTCGACGCCGACGGCGTCAACTCGCGTCTGGTCGATCGCTTCGGAGAGGAGGGCTGACCCGTGTCGACGGAAGCACCCCTGAAGGCGGAAGGGAAGCCCGCTTCGCCGCGCGGGCGCGGCTGGGGCGGATGGGTCGCCGGCGCCGCCCTGGCGGCGTTTGCGCTCTTCTTCATCGCGAATTGCCGTGTCGCCCTGGACCCGCGCGTCGCCAACCCGAACGTGCAGGGGCGGCCCCGCCCCGTCAGGTTCCTCTTCGGGTTGGACTACATCGCGTTCCTGCAGATCTCCACGGTGATCATGCTGATCGTGCTGCTGGTTGTTTTCATTATCGGCTGGCGGCGCAATCCGGGCAGCCCGGTGATGCTGATGTTCCTCTGCACCACCCTGATCGTGTGGCAGGACCCGATCATGAACTGGGCGCCGTTCGCGGTCTACAACCCCGATCTCATCCACTGGCCGGAGTCGTGGCCGCTGGTGTCGTTGTCGCCGACGGTGGAGCCGTTCGTCGTATTCGGTTACGTGACTTTCTATTTCGGCCCGTACTTCCCGGCGGTCTGGATCCTGCGCAAACTGCAGGCGCGCAAGGGGTCCGAGGCTTTCGTGTCGACGCACCCGTTGATCAGCCTGGGCCTGCTGACGTGTGTCATCGGCTTCGTCTTCGACGCGTGGCTGGAGATCCAGCTCGTCCACACCGGCATGTACATCTACTCGCAGGTGATTCCCTGGGGCTCCGTATTCACCGGCACGACATTCCAATTCCCGCTGATCTGGGAGTCGTTCTCGGTGACTTTCGTGATGGTCCCGGCCGCGATCCTGTGCTACCGCGACGACACCGGCAAATCGGTGGCCGAGAAGCTGGCCGCGAAGGCCAAGATCTTCCCGAGTCGGCCGGTGCTCGGCACGTTCCTGGTGATGTTCGCCATCATCAACGTGTCCTACTTCGCCTACGGGGCGTGGTTCGCCGTCATCAAAATCACCCACGCGGCCACCTCGGTCGCCTGCCCGTGGCCCTATCCGGAAGCGAAAGTCTATGACCCGCAAGGCTATTACGAGAAGGCCGGCGCCCAGGGCCCGTACTCGGTCGGCATCTGGTCGACCTGGATGAGCGGGCAGCCGAAGGGGCGGCCGGACGTGCAGCCGCTACCGCCCGGTGAAGGCGCCTGCGCGACCCCGGGCAAGCATGGTTGAGCCGCGCACCGTCGTCGTCACCGGCGCGTCCCGCGGACTGGGGTTCGCCTCGGCGGTGCGCCTCTACCGCGAAGGGTGGCGCGTGGTCGCGGCCATGCGGACACCCGAAAAGGGAATCCCGCTCCTACGACAGGCGACCGGAGCCGCCGACGGCGACGACCGGCTGATTCCCGTGCAGCTCGACCTGCTGGATGCCGCGTCAATCGCCGCGGCGGCCAAGGCCATCGAAGAGGCCGTCGGGGCGCCGTACGCGCTGGTGCACAACGCGGGGATCTCCGCCGCCGGAATGGTGGAGGAGACGGATATGGCGCTGTGGCAGAGGATGTTCGCCACCAGCGTCCTGGGGCCCGTCACGCTCACCCGGGCCCTGCTGCCGTCGATGCGGGCGGCGGGCGAGGGCCGCATCGTGCTGGTGTCCAGCGTGGCCGGGGTGCGCGGACAGCCGGCCACCGCGCCGTACTCCGCGGCCAAGGGGGCGTTGGAGCGGTGGGGTGAGTCGATGGCGTGCGAGATCGCGCCGTTCAGTCTCGGCGTCACGGTCTTGGTGGCCGGCACGTATGACACCGACATCATCACCGACGCCGGCACCACCGACGATCGCAACTTCGACGGCCCGTACGCGCGGCTGCACGACACCATGAACGCCCGCGGGCGCTTCGCGATGAAACTCGCCCGGCCACCCGAGCGGTTCACCGGCGGACTGCTCAGGGCGCTGGGGGACCGGGCGCCGTTCCGCCGCCGCGGCGTGGGCCCGGACGCGTCGATGCTGTTGGCTCTCAACAGGATTCTCCCGTCGTCGGGCATGCATCACGTGTCGCGGATCGTGCTGGGCATACCCAGGCGGGGCGCGATGCGGGGCGCGCCGCCGAAGAACGTCACACGGCAAGGGGATTGAAGGAACATTCATGGAACAGCTTTTCGATGACCTGGAAGACTTCGGCGCCTTCGACGACGCGGTCTCCGGCGACGTGCGTGACCCCTACACGGAACTGGCGCGGCTGCGCCGCGAGGAGCCGATCCAGCGCCTGGACACCTCGGGGATGCCCCATGAGGAGTCCAAGCCGGTGTTCATCGTGTACCGCCATGAGGAAGCCCAGCAGATGCTGCGCGACAACGAGACGTTCTCGTCGGCGGCCGTCATCGCGGCGTTCGGCCCGGTGCTGGGGGAACGCGTGATGCTCGGCATGGACGAGCCGGTGCACGGCCGGCTGCGGTCGCTGGTGTCAAAGGCGTTCTCGCAGAAGGCCTTGGCCCGTTGGGAGGACCAGCTGGTCGGGCCGGTGGGCAACAGTCTCATCGACAGGTTCGCGGCACACGGCAAGGCCGACCTGGTCAGGGAGTTCACCTTCGACTACCCGAGCCAGATCATCGCCGGGCTGCTGGGCCTGCCGCGGGAGGACTACCCGCAGTTTCAGCGCTGGTCCATCTCTCTGCTGAGCTGGATCCTAAATCCGGAACGCGGCCTGGCGGCCTCGGCCGCGCTGCGCGACTACTTCGCGCCGATCCTGCAGGCCCGCCGCGCCGAACCGCGGGACGATCTGATCAGCGGGCTGGCCCAGGCCGAAATCGACGGCGAGAAACTCGCGGACGAGGAGATCTACTCGTTTTTGCGCCTGCTGCTGCCCGCCGGGGTGGAGACGACGTACCGGGCGCTGGGCAGCCTGCTCTTCGCGCTGCTGTCGGACCCCGCGCAGTTGGACGCCATCCGTGCGGACCGCTCGCTGCTGCCGCAGGCCATCGAAGAGGGCGTGCGGTGGGAACCGCCCCTGCTGACCATCACCCGGGTCGCCACCCGCGACACCGAACTCGGCGGGGTGCCGATACCGGCCGGCTCGACGGTGATGCCGATGCTGGGAGCCGCCAACCGGCAGGAAGACCGCTACCCCAATCCGGACACGTTCGACATTTTCCGACAGCCGAGGGGACACCTCGGCTGGGGCCACGGCGTGCACGTCTGCCTCGGCATGCACCTGGCGCGGCTCGAGATGCGCACCGCCGTCAACCTCCTGCTCGACCGGCTGTCGAACCTTCGGCTGGACCCCGACGGCGACGACCCGCACATCCGCGGGCAGGTCTTCCGGTCGCCGACCTCGCTACCGGTGCTCTTCGACGCCCGGTGACACCGGAAGCTTGCCAATCGGCTCGTTTCCAGTAAGGCTCTCCGTAACCCCGCAACGACGCAGAAGAGAGTGACAGATATGGCTGACACTGTAAAGGTCCAGTTCGAGCCCAAGATGATGATCGACGGCAAGCTCGTCGATGGGCAGGCCGGCACCTTCACCAACATCAACCCGGCGACCGAGGAGCCGCTGGGAGAGGTCGCCGACGCGTCGAAGGAAGACATGCGGCGGGCCATCGACGCCGCCCGGCGGGCCTTCGACGAGACCGACTGGTCGACCGACCGCGAGCTGCGCAAGCGCTGCCTGTTGCAGCTCCACGACGCGATCGAAGCCGAGAAGGAGGAGCTGCGCGAGGAGCTCATCCTCGAGGTCGGCTCGCCGCGTGCCATCACGTTCGGACCCCAGCTGGATGCGCCCCTGCAAGACGGGTTGAAGTATCCCGCCAGGTTGATCGACGAATACGCCTGGGAGACCGACCTGGGCGACCAGGTGATCAGCCTCACCGGCACGCTGACCACCCGCAAGGTCTGGCGGGAACCGGTGGGCGTGGTCGGCGCGATCGTGCCCTGGAACTTCCCGTTCGAGGTCACCGTCAACAAGCTCGGCCAGGCGCTGGCGACCGGCAACTCCGTCGTGCTCAAGCCAGCGCCCAACACACCGTTCAACGCGACCCGCCTCGGCCGGCTGATCGCCGAACAGACCGATATTCCCGCTGGCGTCGTCAACGTCGTCACCGCCTCCGATCATTTTGTGGGCGAAGAGCTTACGCTGTCGCCGAAGGTCGACCTGATCTCCTTCACCGGCTCGACGGTGGTCGGCAAGCGGATCATGGAGAAGGGCGCCGCGACCATGAAGCGGCTCTTCCTCGAGCTGGGCGGCAAGTCGGCCACCATCGTGCTCGAGGACGCCGATTTCGGGATGGCCTGCGCGATCGGCATCGCGCCGTGCATGCACGCCGGGCAGGGCTGCGCGAATCCCACCCGGATGCTGTTGCCGCGGTCCCGCTACGACGAGGGCGTGGAGATCCTCAAGAGCATCTACGAGAACGTCACGTGCGGCGACCCGCAGGACCCCGGAACCCTGTGCGGCCCGGTGATTTCGGAGAAGCAGCGCGAACGCGTCATGGGCTACATCCGCAAGGGCGTCGACGAGGGCGCCACGGCGCTGGTCGGCGGCCCGGATGCGCCCACCAGCTTTGACAAGGGATTCTTCGTCAGGCCAACGCTTTTCACCGACGTCGACAACTCGATGACGATCGCCCAGGAGGAGATCTTCGGCCCGGTGCTGGCGGTCATCCCGTTCGACGACGAGGAGGACGCGATCCGGATCGCCAACGACAGCGTGTACGGCCTGGCGGGCAACGTGATGTCCGGGTCGCTGGAGCATTCGCTGGCCGTGGCCCGCCGGATCCGGGCCGGCTTCATGGGCGTCAACGGCGGCGCCCCCTATGGCGCCGACACACCGTTCGGCGGATACAAGTACAGCGGGGTGGGACGGCAGAACGGTGTGGCCGGCTTCGACCAGTACACCGAGATCAAATCTGTCGGATACCCCGCCGGCTGAGGGAGGGCCGGCGTGCCCTCCGCGAGCGTGCGTGTTTGCACACGACACGCCGCGGCCGACTGGCATTCTGTGCACGCTCGCGGGACAGGGGTGCCACTCGCGGGACAGGGGTGCACGCTAGCGGGACAGGGGTGCCGCCGCATGCACCACCCCGCCGGCCGCCCGCCCAACGCGTTGGTTGACAATCGACGTCAGGCCCTAGCGTCAAAGGAGATATCACCATGGCTGAAGCCGTCATCGTCGAGGCAGTCCGCTCACCGATCGGGAAGCGCAACGGCGGGCTGTCCGGGGTGCACCCGGCCGACCTGGCCGCGCAGGTCCTCAACGGGCTGGTCGACAAGGCCGGCATCGATCCCGGGATCGTCGACGACGTCATCTGGGGCTGCGTCATGCAGGCGGGCGAGCAGGCCCTCGACATCGGCCGGACCGCGCTGCTGACCGCGGGCTGGCCGGAGAGCGTCCCCGGCGTGACCGTCGACCGCCAGTGCGGGTCGAGCCAGCAGTCCATCCACTTCGCCGCGGCCGGCGTGGTGGCCGGGCATTACGACGTCGTCGTCGCCGGCGGTGTGGAGTCAATGTCGCGGACCCCCATGGGCTCGTCGCTGGCCAACGGCGGGCGGCCGTATCCCCAAGCCTTCCTGGACCGCTACGACGGCCGGATCCCCAACCAGGGCCTCGGGGCGGAGACGATCGCCGAGCAGTGGGGATTCGACCGCACCGCGCTCGACGAGTTCTCCCTGGCGTCGCACGAAAAGGCCGCGGCAGCACAGGATTCCGGCGCGTTCGACGACCAGATCGTCGGCATCAAGGATCAGGACGGCAATGTCGTGCTCAAGGACGAAGGCATCCGCCGCGGCACGCCGATGGAAAAGATGGCGTCGCTGAAGCCGGCGTTCAAGGAGGACGGCGTCATCCACGCGGGCAACTCCTCGCAGATCTCCGACGGTTCGGCCGCCCTGCTGTTCATGTCCGCCGAGAGGGCAAAGTCGCTGGGGATCAAGCCGATCGCCAGAGTGCACACCGCGACACTGGCCGGAGCCGACCCGGTGATCATGCTCACCGCGCCCATCCCGGCGACCCAGAAGGCGCTGAAGAAATCCGGGCTGAGCATCGACGACATCGGGGCGTACGAGGTCAACGAGGCGTTCGCGCCGGTCCCGCTGGCGTGGCTCAAAGACATTGGGGCCGACGAGAAGAAGCTCAACCCCAACGGCGGGGCTATCGCGCTCGGCCACCCGCTCGGCGGCTCGGGCGCGCGGTTGATGACCACGCTGCTCTACCACATGCGGGACAAGGGAATTCGCTACGGCCTGCAGACCATGTGCGAGGGCGGCGGCCAGGCCAACGCCACCATCGTGGAGCTGCTGTGACCGAAGGCCAGCCGGGAGCCCTGGCCGAGCGCCGCGGCAACGTCATGGTCATCACGATCAACCGGCCGGAGGCCCGCAACGCGGTCAACGGCGCGGTCAGCACCGCCGTCGGCGACGCGCTGGAGGAAGCCCAACACGATCCCGACGTGCGGGCCGTGGTGATCACCGGCGCCGGCGACAAATCGTTTTGCGCCGGAGCCGATCTCAAGGCGATCGCGCGCCGGGAGAACCTGTATCACCCCGACCACGGTGAGTGGGGCTTCGCCGGTTACGTGCACCACTTCATCGACAAGCCCACCATCGCGGCGGTCAACGGCATCGCGCTGGGCGGCGGCACCGAACTCGCGCTGGCCAGCGACCTGGTGGTCGCCGACGAGCGCGCCACGTTCGGGTTGCCGGAGGTCAAGCGCGGGCTGATCGCGGCCGCCGGCGGCGTCTTCCGGATCATGGACCAGCTGCCCCGCAAGGTGGCGATGGAGCTGCTGTTGACCGGCGAGCCGCTCACGGCATCCGACGCCCTCGAATGGGGCCTGATCAACCAGGTCGTCGCCCAGGGCTCGGTGCTGGACGCCGCGCTGGCGATGGCCGCGCGCGTGACCGTCAACGCGCCGCTGTCGGTGCAGGCCAGCAAGCGGATCGCCTACGGCGTCGATGACGGGGTCATCGTCGGCGACGAGCCGGGCTGGGAGCGCACCATGCGCGAGATGCGCGTCCTCATCAAGTCCGAAGACGCCAGGGAGGGGCCGTTGGCGTTCGCCGAGAAGCGGGAGCCGGTCTGGAAGGCGCGGTAACGCTAGCGCGCCAGGACGTTCACCCCGGTCCGGAACGCGGCGGGCAACATCGCGCACGCCGGCACGATGGCGCGGCGGGCCACGCGCGGCGTGCTGGCGAGCACCAGCGCGCGGGTGAGCAGCCGGTAGTCGCGCGTAACCCGGTGCCACGCAGCCTCATACGACGACGGCGCGTCGTTGGCGATGGCGTCGACGGCCGCGGCCGCCTGCCTGACCGCGAGGCTGATGCCCTCGCCGGTCAGGGCGTCCTCGTACCCCGCCGCGTCGCCCACCAGCAGCACCCGTCCCGCCACGCGGCGAGAGACCACCTGACGCAGCGGCCCGCAGCCGCGGGCCTGCCCGCGGCGTGCGCCCTCCAGGTGTCGGGCCAGCCGTGGGAACCAGGCGAGGTCGGGCCGCCCGCCGGACAGGATCGCGACCCCAACCAGGTCCGGTTCCACCGGCGTCACGTACGCCTCACCCCAGCGGGACCAGTACACCTCGACGAACTCCGACCACGCCGGCACCGTGAAGTGCCACCGCACGCCGTGGCGCCGCGGCGTCCCGGCCGTCGCCTTGATGCCGACGGCGCGCCGCACCGCCGAATGCAGCCCGTCGGCCGCCACCAACCACTTCGCGCGCACGCCCGCGGCCGTCACCCCGTGCGCGTCCTGCCGGACGTCGGTCACCCGCGCCCGGATCCATTCGGCGTCTTGCTCTTTCGCCCGCGCCGCCAGCGCGGCATGCAACGTGGTGCGTCGCACGCCCCTGCCCGGACCGGTGCGAAACCGCGCCTGCGCCCGACGGTGTTCGCTCACATAGGCGATGCCGTGAAAGGGCATGCCGGCCGGGTCCACGCCGAGCGACGCCAGCTCGGCGAGCCCGCCGGGCATCAGCCCCTCGCCGCACGCCTTGTCGATGGGGCCCTCGCGCGGCTCGGCCACGATCACCGAAAGCCCATGCCTGCGAGCGTGTAACGCCGTGGCGAGGCCCCCGGGCCCGCCGCCCACGACCAGCAGATCGGTGTCGTAGTCGGTCATGTGTAGCCCAAGGCCGAGTTCTCCACCCGCAGCCGCGCCCTCAGCACGAACGCATTGGCTAGCGTGAAAGCGACCGCGGTCAGCCACGCGGTGTGCACGAGCGGCAGCGCCAATCCTTCGGCCACCACAGCAACATAGTTCGGATGGTGCAGCCAGCGGTAGGGGCCCTCTCGCACCAACGGCGCGTCGGGCAACACGATCACCCGGGTGTTCCACCGTCGGCCCAGCGTCGTGATGCACCACCAGCGCAGCCCTTGGCTGAGCGCCACGACGGCCAGCATCGGCCAGCCGAGCCAGCCGATGAAGGGCCGGTGCAGCGCCCACGGTTCGACCAAGCAGCCGACGAGCAGCGCGGCGTGGATGACGACCATCACGGCGTAGTGCGGGCGGCCGAACTCCTTGGCGCCCTGGGCAAAAGACCATTCGGCGTTTCGCTTGGATACCACCAGCTCCAACAGGCGCTCGATGGCGACCGCCAGGATCAGCAGGTAATACATGGCTACAGTCTCTACCAGCTACCAGGCCAGCAGCACCAGCTCGGAGCAGAAGGCCGGGCCCATCGCGACCATCAGCCCCACCGAACCCGGTGTTGGCGGATCGGCCATGTTGGCCCGAAGCACATCCAGCACCGACACCGACGACAGGTTTCCGTTGTTGCGCAACGAGTTTCGGGTGTACTCAAGCGCGTCGCCGGGCAGATCCAACACCTGCTCGACCGCCTCGATCACCCGGGGCCCGCCGGGGTGGCAAACCCAGGTCGAAACGTCTTGCGGGGCCAGTCCGTGGTCGGCGAGGAATCTGCGGACGTCTTCGCCCAGGTACTTCTCGGTGATGGTGGCGACGTCGACCGACAGGACGATCCGAAAGCCGTCGCCGCCGATCTTCCAGCCCATGACTTCTTCGGTGTCCGGATAGATCCGGCTCCGGGTCGCCAGCACCCGTGGGCCTTTGGCGGGGTGGTCGGCGCCCTTGGCGATGACGGCCGCGGCGCCGTCACCGAAAAGGCTGGTGGCGACCAGGTTTGCCACCGAGTTGTCGTTGCGCTGAATGGTCAGCGAGCACAGTTCGACGGCCAGCAGCGCCGCGACCTGGTCGGGAAAGGCCCGCAGGTAGTCGTGCATGCGGGCCACCCCGGCCGCGCCGGCCACACAGCCCAGCCCGAACAACGGGATGCGTTTGACGTCCTGGCGCAGCCCGACCCGTGCCGCCAGCCGCGCCTCCAGCGTCGGCACGGCGAGCCCGGTGACCGTCGTCGAAAACACGATGTCGACCTCCGACGGCTTGACCTTTGCCTGGTCCAGCGCGGCGAGCAGCGCCTGCTCGGCCAGGTCGAGGGCGACCTCGACGTAGGCGTCGTTGGCCTCGGTGAAGCCGCTCAGCGTGCCGTATTCCGACAGCGGCAGCGCGGTATTGCGGAACTCGACCCCGCTGCTGAGAGCGAACCGCCGAAACTCCGGCCCGGCGAAGTCGGTCAGCGCCGCGACGGCTTCGTCCTGGGTGTATCGGTTTGGCGGGAATGTCACGGCAATGCCCGCGACGGACGGATTAGTTGATGGTGCTTTCGTGCTCACGCACGTGGAGCTGCCCCCGATGATCTCCTCCATACCCGGGTCACGATGCCGCCGACCCGCCGGTTCAAACGCGCATCGTCGGCGGGCTAGTGTCGGGGTATGCGGGTCCTCGTCACCGGCGCCACCGGTTATGTGGGATCGCGGCTGGTTACGACGCTGCTGGAAAACCAGCACCAGGTGGTCGCCGCGACCCGAAACCCGAAGCGTCTCAAGCGCTTAGGCTGGTTCGACGACGTCACGCCGGTCACCCTCGACGCCTCCGATCCCGGCTCGGTGCGGGCAGCGATGGACGCCGCGGGACCGGTCGACGTGGTCTATTACCTGGTGCACGCGATCGGCCAGCGCGGCTTTCGCGACGCCGACAGGGCCGCGGCCGCGAACGTGGCCGCGGCGGCCAGGGACGCCGGCGTGCGACGCATCGTGTACCTGGGCGGTTTCGTGCCCGCCGACGAGGCGCTGTCCGAGCACCTGGCCAGCCGCGCCGAGGTGGCCGACGCCTTGACGGTCGAGGGCGGCCCGGAGCTGGTCTGGCTGGGCGCGGCGATGATCATCGGCGCCGGGTCGACGTCGTTCGAGATGATGCGCTACGTGGGGGATCGGTTCCCGCTCATGCCGATACCGAACTGGATGGACAACCCGATCGACCCCATCTCCATCCGCGACGTGCTGCACTATCTCGTCGCCGCCGCCGACGCGGCACAGGTTCCCGCGGGCGCCTACGACATCTGCGGCCCCGACACCGCGTCCTATCGGGAGCTGCTGCGAACGTATGCGCGCATATCCGGCAGGTGGCATGCGACCCTGCCGGTCGGCAGGGTCGACACCACGGTCGCGTCGCTGATCACCGGGGTCGCGCTGCCCGTGCCGCCGCGACTGGCGGGAGACCTGGTGGAGTCGTTGGACCATCCGATGGTGGCCTCCGCCACCGGCCTGCGAGATCGGGTGCCCGACCCGCCCGGCGGGCTGCTCGCCGTCGACGAGGCCATCGCCCTGGCCCTGGCCGATCGGTCGAAACAGCCCCTGCCCGTCAACGCCCTGGCCGACCCCCACCATCTCGCCGACACCGATCCCGCGTGGGCCGGCGGGGACGCGCTGCGCATCCGGCGGCTCACCCGGGCCGTGACGCCACCCCTCGCGCGCCCCACCCTACGGCTGGTCAACGTCGTCCCCGGACCGCTCGCCGGAGCGCTTCGAACCGCCCTGGACATCCTGATCACCCTCACTCCGAAAGTGCATCCCGCATGAGCCAGCCCGCCACCCCCTACCGCGCCGGTGTGCTTTTCGAGCTGCGCCGTGCGATCACCAATATCGCTGTGCCGCATAATGAACCGCCCGGCGTCGTGCGGCGCCGACGCGTCGTCGTCGTGATCACGCTGGCGATCGGCGCTGCGGTGCTGGGGTTTTCGCTAAGGCGTACGCCGGGCGAGTCGAGCTTCTACTGGCTGACGCTGGCGCTGGCGGCCGTGTGGATCGCCGGTGCGTTCCTCTCGGGGCCGCTGCACCTGGGCGGCATCTGCTGGCGCGGCCGCAACCAGCGCCCGGTCATCACGGGGACGACGGTCGGGCTGCTGCTGGGTGGCGTCTTCGTGCTGGGCGGGCTGATCGCCAGGGACATCCCGGCCGTCTCGGGGTTGATCGCCCGGGTGCTGCAATTCGCCCATCAGGGATCGCTTTTGCCGATCGTGCTGATCATCATGGTCAACGCCATCGGCGAGGAGATGTTCTTCCGCGGCGCGCTCTATACGGCGCTGGGACGTCTTGCGCCCGTGGCGATTTCGACCGTCGTGTACACCTGCGCGACCATGGCCAGCGGGAACTTGATGCTCGGGTTCGCCGCGATCATCCTGGGGACGGTGTGCGCGCTGGAACGCCGGGCGAGCGGCGGAATTCTGGCGCCCATGCTGACCCATCTGGTTTGGGGCCTGGTGATGGTGCTCGCTTTGCCGCCGGTGTTCGGGCTTTGACGGCACGTTTTTGAGGTGGCCCGGGCACGCTGCGGGTTGCGCGCCCGGCCTGTGCGCGGTGGGCGACGGCCGCGCGTCAATCCCCATGTGTCACATCGGTCACTCGCCGGCCGGCATACAACGATGTGCCCGCCTCACAGCGACAGCCCAACGCTTTTTGTCGCTGTGATGCGGGCAGCGAAGTATGTGCCCCCGAAGCCGAGACGCACGTGACACATGTGACCACCACGACGTGTCCGCGGCGACACCGTCGCGGTTAACTCTATCTGAATGAGGCTGCACGCCAGCCCATTTCGCCCCGATCTGGCGATGCCCAAGGCCCCGCACCACCGAGCCGGCCAGCACCGTCACCGATTCCGGCGTCCGCCCACCTTAGGCGACCGGGGTGCGCGGCCGTCCCGAGCGGCTGCGAAGATGCGAACGGTACGGGCGTCAGAGCGGACGAAAGGTCGGTGCATCGTGGCTGGACCACTGAAGGGGCTGCGCGTTGTCGAGTTGGCCGGCATCGGGCCCGGCCCGCATGCCGCGATGATCCTGGGGGACCTGGGAGCCGACGTGGTGCGCATCGACCGGCCATCAACCGGTCCCGGCGGCGCCGCCAAGGACGCCATGATGCGCAACCGGCGCATCGTGACGGCCGATCTCAAGTCCGACGAGGGCCGCGAACGTGTGCTCAAGCTCATCGCCAAGGCCGACGTGTTGATCGAGGGCTACCGCCCCGGCGTCACCGAACGGCTCGGCCTCGGCCCCGAGCAGTGCGCCGAGGTCAACGACCGGCTGGTCTACGCCCGGATGACGGGCTGGGGCCAAACCGGCCCGCGCAGCCAGCAAGCGGGCCACGACATCAACTACATCTCGCTGAACGGGATCCTGCACGCCATCGGCCGGGCGAACGAGCGGCCGGTGCCGCCGCTGAACCTGGTCGGTGACTTCGGCGGCGGCTCGATGTTCCTGCTGCTCGGCATCCTGGCCGCGCTGTGGGAGCGGCAGAGCTCCGGCAAGGGTCAGGTCGTCGACGCCGCGATGGTCGACGGATCGAGCGTGCTGATCCAGATGATGTGGCAGATGCGCGCCTCCGGCATGTGGACCGACGTGCGGGGCACCAACATGCTCGACGGCGGCGCCCCCTACTACGACACCTACGAGTGCGCCGACGGCCGCTACGTCGCCGTCGGCGCCATCGAGCCACAGTTCTACGCCGCCATGCTGACCGGGCTGGGCCTGGACGGCGCCGACCTACCCGGACAAAACGACGTCAGCCGCTGGCCCGAACTGCGGGCCGTGCTGACCGAAAAGTTCGCCAGCCGCGACCGTGACCACTGGGCCAAGGTGTTCGCCGACTCCGACGCCTGCGTGACGCCGGTGCTGGCGTTCGGCGAGGTGCACACCGAGCCGCACATCACCGAGCGCAACACCTTCTACGAGGTGAACGGGGGCCTGCAGCCCCGGCCGGCCCCGCGGTTCTCCCGCACCGCCCCGGATACGCCCCGCCCGGCGGTGCCGGCGGCCGACATCGAAGCGATACTCAGGGACTGGGTATAGTCCCCAACCAACTGGTTGGCCGGACAACGGGAAGGATTCGCATGGAGATCAAAGACGCCGTGGCCGTCGTCACCGGGGGAGCGTCGGGCCTCGGTCTGGCCACCACCAGGCGGCTGCTCGACGCCGGGGCGCAGGTGGTGGTCCTGGACCTGCGGAGCGAAGACGCGGTGCGCGAGCTCGGCGACCGCGCGCGCTTCGCGCAGGCCGACGTCACCGACGAGGCCGCCGTCGCCAGGGCGCTGGACACCGCGGAGTCGATGGGCCCGCTGCGCATCGTGGTCAACTGCGCCGGCACCGGCAACGCCATCCGGGTGCTGGGCCGCGACGGCGTCTTCCCGCTCGACGCGTTCCGCAAGATCGTCGAGATCAACCTGGTCGGCACGTTCAACGTGCTGCGCCTGGCCGCCGAGCGGATCGCCAAGACCGAGCCCGTCGGGCCGCAGGGAGAAGAGCGCGGCGTCATCGTCAACACCGCCTCGGTGGCCGCCTTCGACGGCCAGATCGGTCAGGCCGCCTACTCGGCGTCCAAGGGCGGCGTGGTCGGCATGACGTTGCCGATCGCCCGCGACCTGGCCGACAAGGCCATTCGGGTGGTCACGATCGCGCCCGGCCTGTTCGACACGCCGCTGCTGGCGTCCCTGCCCGAGGAGGCCAGGGCGTCGCTGGGCAAGCAGGTGCCGCACCCTTCGCGGCTGGGCAACCCGGACGAGTACGGGGCGCTTGCGGTGCACATCATCGAAAACCCGATGCTCAACGGGGAGGTCATCCGCCTGGACGGCGCCATCCGGATGGCGCCCCGCTGAGCGCTTGGACGGGACGAAACGAAAGCCCCCCGCGAATCGCGGGGGGCTTTCGGCTTCAAAACGACATAAAAACTATCGGCGAAACCATCGACTGACGGCGGGTTCGGCCATGAGAAGCCGCGCAAGCACGCTCATGGCGGTCAGCTTGCCGTCTGCAGCGGGTGCCAGTCTTCCAGCTGCTCCGAGGTCTCGCCTTCCACCAGCATGTCGCCGTGGTAGAGGGCGTCAAAGTCAGCCTTGATGACGTCTGCACTCGAGTCGTCGATCCACATGCCCATGAGCCTATGGGTCACCTCTAAGGAATCTTTGAGTCACGATTCGGAAAATGGTGGCAATTTACTGGCGGGTAGGTTCGCCGGGCGCCGAGGCCCGATGGCTCGTCCTGCCGCGCGAGTTTGGCCATGTTGAACCATCCGGCGGTCCGGTTCCGTATCTTGAGAAGGGTTGTTTGACGCCTGTCATTTAGCGTTGGTAAGTTACCGCGGATAGGCAGCGGGCCAGCTGAGCTGGTGCCGGCGGTGGGAGGGACCGGAACATGCTGCAAGCGATCGCCCGGCTGGCCATCGCGGCCCCGCGACGAATCATCGGGGCCGCGGTCTTGGTCTTCATCGCCGCCGCGATCTTCGGCATTCCCGTCGCCAAGAGCCTGGCCCCCGGGGGCTTCCAAGACCCGAACTCGGAGTCGGCCCGCGCGATTCACGTTCTGACCGACAAGTTCGGGCAGAGCGGCCAGCAAATGCTGATCGTGATCACATCGCCCGACGGCATCAATGGTCAACGGGCGCGCACCGTGGCCACCGACCTCGTCGGCGACCTGCAGCGGTCGCCGTTGATCTACAACGTGACGTCGGCGTGGACCGCGCCTTCCTCCGCCGCACCATCCGAGCTGGTCAGCACCGACGGCAAGTCGGGGTTGATCGTGATCAACCTCAGGGGCGGCGAGAACTACGCGCAGAAGAACGCCCAAACCCTGGCGGACCAATTCGTCCACGACCGCGACGGCGTCACCGTCCGCGCCGGCGGCCCGGCGATGCAGTACGCCCAGATCAACAAGCAGAACCAGGAAGACCTCGTGGTCATGGAGATGATCGCGCTCCCGCTGAGCTTCGTGGTGCTGATCTGGGTGTTCGGCGGGCTGCTCGCGGCGGCGCTGCCGATGGCCCTCGGCGCGCTGGCCGTCGTCGGCTCGATGACGGTGCTGCGGCTCGTCACGTTCACCACCGAGGTGTCGATCTTCGCGCTCAACCTGAGCACCGCGCTGAGCCTGGCCTTGGCCATCGACTACACGCTGCTGATCGTCAGCCGCTACCGCGACGAGCTGGCCGAGGGCAGGGACCGGGACGAGGCGCTGATCCGGACGATGGCCACCTCCGGTCGCACCGTGCTGTTCTCCGCGGTCACCGTGGCGCTGTCGATGTCGGCGACGATGGCTTTCCCGATGTATTTCCTGAAGTCGTTCGCCTACGCCGGCGTGGCGACGGTGGCCTTCGTCGCGACCGCGTCCATCGTGGTCACCCCGGCCGCCATCGCGCTGCTGGGTCCCCGGCTGGATGCGCTGGACGTGCGCAAGTTGATGCGCCGGATCCTGGGCCGCCCGGATCCCGTGCACAAGCCGCCCGAGGAATTGTTCTGGTACCGGTCGAGCAAGTACGTGATGCGCCGCTGGGCGCCGATCGGTCTGGCCGTGATGGCGCTGCTGCTGTTGCTCGGGCTTCCCTTCTTCTCGGTGAAGTGGGGTTTCCCGGACGACCGGGTGCTGCCGCATTCGGCGTCGTCGCATCAGGTCGGTGACCTGTTGCGCAACGGGTTTGCGCACGACTCCGCGACGGCGGTGCCCATCGCCGTCCCCGACGCCCGCGGCCTGAGCCCGGCGGACCTCGACAAATACGCCGCCGACTTATCGCGGGTTCCCGAAGTGTCGGGCGTCTCGGCCCCGGGTGGGACGTTCGTGGGCGGAAACCTCGTGGGACCACCGACGGCGGCCACCGGGTTGGCCGACGGCAGCGCGTTCCTGACCGTGAGCAGCGCGGCGCCGCTGTTCACACAGGCCAACGACACACAGCTCACGCGGCTGCACCAGGTGCCCGGCCCGGCCGGCCGGGCCGTCGAGATGGCCGGCGTCGCGCAGGTCAACCGCGACAGTGTCGACGCGGTGACGGATCGACTTCCGCTGGTGCTGGGGCTGATGGCCGCCATCACGTTCGTGCTGCTGTTCCTGCTCACCGGCAGCGTGCTGCTACCGGCAAAGGCGTTGATGTGCAACGTCCTTTCGCTGAGCGCGGCGTTCGGCGCGCTGGTGTGGATCTTCCAGGACGGTCACCTCGGCGCGCTGGGAACCACCCCGAGCGGGACACTGGTCGCCAACATGCCGGTCCTGTTGTTCTGCATCGCGTTTGGGCTTTCGATGGATTACGAGGTGTTCCTGATCTCCCGGATCCGCGAGTACTGGCTGGCTTCCGGGGCCGCTCGACCGGCACACCCGAGCGCCGCCGAGGCGCACGCCGCCAACGACGAGAGCGTGGCGCTGGGCGTGGCCCGTACCGGACGGGTGATCACCGCCGCCGCGTTGGTGATGTCGATGTCGTTCGCCGCGCTGATCGCCGCGCACGTTTCGTTCATGCGGATGTTCGGCCTGGGCCTGACGCTCGCGGTGTTCGCGGACGCGACCCTGGTGCGCATGGTGCTGGTTCCGGCGTTCATGCACGTGATGGGCCGCTGGAACTGGTGGGCGCCAAAGCCTTTGGCGTTGCTGCATGACCGGTTCGGCATCAGCGAGGCGCCGGCCGAAGGGGCGGGACGCGTCGAGCCGGCCTCGGAGGCCGACTCAGAACCGGTGCGGCACAACGGGCGTGAGATCACGGAGTCGGTGACCAAAATTGGCTAACGTGTCGATCCGTTCGGTGGCACAACGCGTCGGCATCACGCCGTCGTCGGAAGTCGGCCATCCGTTCTTCGCGCGCGTCTGGCCCGTCGTTGTCACCCATGAAACCGCGGCGGTGCGGGCCCTTCGCCGGGAGAACCTGGCCGGCCTGTCGGGCCGGGTGCTGGAAGTCGGCGCGGGTGTCGGGACGAACTTCGCGAACTACCCGGCGGCGGTCGACCAGGTGGTCGCGGTGGAACCCGAGCCGCGGTTTGCGGCCCAGGCCCGCGCCGCGGCCGCCGCGGCCCCCGTTCCCGTTGTCGTAATGGGGGATACCGCGGAGGGGTTCAGCGACGGGGAGCCGTTCGACGCGGTGGTGTGCTCGCTGGTGTTGTGCTCGGTGCGCGACCCGGCCGGCGTGCTGCGCCGCCTGCATTCCCTCCTGCGGCCCGGCGGGCAGCTGCGGTATCTCGAGCACGTGGCCAGCGCCGGCGCGCGGGGCCGCTTGCAGCGGTTCGCCGACGCGACGCTGTGGCCGAGGCTGTTCGGTAACTGCCACACCCATCGCGACACCGAGCGCTCGATTGTCGACGCCGGGTTCGAGGTGGACACGTCGCGGCGGGAGTGGACGCTGCCGTTCTGGGCGCCGCTGCCGGTGTCGGAGTTGGCGCTGGGCCGGGCGCGCAGACCCTGAATCCCTCGCGGAATCCCTCACGGAATCCCTCACGCCGAGTCTGCGCTCAGCGCGCCCGTTGGCGTGCCGAGCGCGATCTGTGCGCAGGCTCGGCGCCCCCATTTCAGTTTCGATGCAGGCTCGATGCCCGAAACTCCCGCGCATCGCGAACCCGACGAATGATGTCGGCGGGACGATCCGTTGCGACCACTCGGACGATGAGCCAGCCCAGCCTCTCCAATGCCTCTCTGCGACGGATGTCCTTTCTGTACTGCCAGGGGTCGAGGCGATGATGCTCGCCGTCATACTCGGCGGCGACCATCAAGTCCTCCCACCCCATGTCGAGGTAGTACTGGGTGCCGTCGGCAGTCATTACCGGGATCTGGGTCCTCGGCCGTGGCAATCCCGCGTGGATCAGTAGGAGCCGCAGCCACGTCTCTTTCGGCGACTGCGAACCGGCGTCCGCCAAGTCCAGCGCCGTTTCCAGTTGTTTGAGCCCACGCGCGCCGCGGTGTCGGTCCGCTATTTCGGCGACCTGATCGACCTTTACTCCGGTTGCGCGCATGAGGGCGTCCAGGTGGGCGATTGCGGTTCCCATCGGCTTCCGGCGCGCGATGTCGAATGCGGTGCGCGGCGGCGTCGTTACCGGTACGCCCGTTACAGTGCGGAATTCGGCTGGGCGAAGCCTGAAATCGTAGGTTCGCACGCCGCGTGGCGGCCGCGCGTTGGACCAGATCAACTCGACGGGCAGGTGTTCGTCCACCCACTTCGAACCATGCCACGCGGCCGCAGTCAACCCCGCCAGCACGCCTTCGCGGTGCGACCACAGCCAGGCGGCCACTGCGCGGTCGCGCAACGTCAGCCCGAGATCGCGTCGCACATAGACGTCGGGGAACACCGGCCGGAAGCGGGACCGCAGCTGATGCTTGCGCAGCGTCCCGGCCTTCAGCACCTCGCTGCCGATAAAGGGTTTATTGCTTGTCATGGCTGCACGCTCGCCGGCCTCGCCGACGGCGGGACATCGAAACTGCGCTCAGCGCGCCGCTTTGTGGACGAACCGCGATCTGTGCGCAGGCTCGATGCAGGCGCGGCTTACCCCAGCAGGGCGGGCAGCCGCTGCAGCAGCTCGGGCAGCGCGCGGCTCGCGCTCTCGCGGATGCTGATCGTGGCGCTGGGAGTGAGCGGCGTGGGCTCGGGGTTGACCTCGACGACGACGGCGCCGCGGGACAGCGCCAGCTCGGGCAGTCCGGCCGCCGGGTAGACGATCGCCGAGGTCCC
This sequence comes from Mycobacterium heidelbergense, assembly GCF_010730745.1. Taxonomy (NCBI): domain Bacteria; kingdom Bacillati; phylum Actinomycetota; class Actinomycetes; order Mycobacteriales; family Mycobacteriaceae; genus Mycobacterium; species Mycobacterium heidelbergense. The sequence goes on from NZ_AP022615.1 coordinate 3,313,334, forward strand.
CACCACCACCATCACGTCAGCGTCCCGCGTCGCCGCGACCGCGCGCTCCCACGGCTCATCTGGCAGCGGCTCGCCGAACCACACGATGTCGGGTCTGATCAGGCCGCCGCAGCGACAGACCGGAGGCTCTACCTCCAGGGCCGGTTCGGTCATTTCGGGCAGCGCGCCGGTGTAGGGCATAGCGCAACGCTCGCAACGGAATTCGAAAAGGCTGCCGTGCAGGTGGTGCACCGGATTGCTGCCGGCCCGCTCGTGCAGGTCGTCGACGTTCTGGGTGACGACGACGACCTCGGCGTGGTCCTGCCAGGCCGCGATGGCGCGGTGCCCGTCGTTCGGTTCGACGTTGGCCACCAAATAATGGCGCCACAGGTACCAGCCCCAGACCCGCTCGGGGTTGTTGCGCCACCCTTGCGTGCTGGACAGCTCGTAGGGATCGAAGCGGGCCCACAACCCGTTCTTGTCGTCGCGGAACGTCGGAACGCCGCTCTCGGCGGAGATCCCCGCGCCGCTGAGCACCGTCACCCGCATCCCACCAACATAGCCGCGCTTGCGTGATACTGGGTGCGTGGAGCTGCGGGATTGGCTACGGGTCGACGTGAAGGCGGGCAAACCGCTGTTCGACCAGCTCAGGACCCAGGTCATCGACGGGGTCCGGAGCGGCGCGCTGCCGCCCGGCAGCCGGCTCCCGACGGTGCGCGACCTGGCCGGTCAGCTCGGCGTCGCGGCCAACACCGTGGCCCGGGCCTATCGCGAGCTGGAGTCGGCGGCGATCGTCGAAACACGCGGGCGCTTCGGCACTTTCATCTCCCGCTTCGATCCGACCGACGCCGCGATGGCGGCCGCCGCCAAAGAATACGTCGACGTGGCACGCGCGTTGGGGCTGACGAAATCCGACGCGATGCGCTACCTGACCAACGTGCCCGACGATTGACGCCACCCGAAACCGGTTGGCGCGCTAGGCGATAACTTTGGCCAGTGTGCGCAGGTTGCGTGTCGTGGTCGAGGACTTGTAGCGCGGCTTGCCCATCGTCTTGCCGATCGTGCTGTCCAGCGTGGCGCCCTTGGGCACCTGCCAATAGACGACGCCCTCGCCGCGGCCGATCTTCTCGTCCGGCCCGGCGCCCTCGCCCAGGGCGGCAAGCTCGTCGAGCACGCCGGCGTCGGACACGAAGGTGACGTAGGACTGATACCCGTCGACCTCGCGCTCGAAAGGGTAGGCGTCGACGACGGCGCGTACGGTGTCGATGTCGTACACCAGCACCCAGGCGTCATAGCCGAACCTCTCGCGCAGCGTCGCTTCGGCCTTCTTGCGCACCGCGGCCACCCCGGCCGACGACTCCAGTCGCACGTTGCCGCTGGCCAGGATGGTGCGCACGTCGGTGAATCCGGCGCCGGTCAACGCGGCCGCCACCTCGGCCATTTTGAGGTTGACGCCGCCGACGTTGACGCCACGCAGGAACGCCGCGTACTTGGTCATGGTCCGATTCCACCAGGCCGGTTGGGGGCGACGCGACCCGACGTAGGCTTTCGTCATGGGACGCCAAGTCTTCGACGACAAGCTACTGGCCGTGATCAGCGGGAACTCCCTCGGGGTGCTGGCCACCATCAAGCGCGACGGGCGGCCCCAGCTGTCGAAAGTGAGTTATCACTTCGACCCGCGCGAGCTGGTGGTGCGGGTATCGATCACCGAGCCGCGGGCCAAGACCCGCAACCTGCGCCGCGACCCACGGGCTTCACTCCTGGTCGACGCCGACGACGGATGGTCGTATGCCGTCGCGGAGGGCGCCGCGGAACTGACGCCCCCGGCCGCCGCGCCCGACGACGACACCGTCGAGGCGCTGATCGCCTTGTACCGCAACATCGCCGGTGAGCATCCGGACTGGGACGAGTACCGACAGGCGATGGTCACCGACCGGCGGGTGCTGCTGACCCTGCGGATCTCACACGTTTACGGCATGCCGCCGGGTAAGCGCTAAAACCGCGGGGCACGCTAGGCTGCCGGAATGGCCGAATCGAAGTCCCAGCCCGAGGACGAGAACAAGCGCAAGTTCCGGGAAGCCCTCGACCGCAAGAAGGCCAAGTCGGCGGGCGGATCCGATCACAAAGACAGCGGTGACAGGCACTCGCGGGCCCACGGCCCCTTGGAGAGCCGTCGGGAGTTCCGCCGCAAGAGCGGTTAGCCGTTGGCCGTAGTCGGCCGCTGGGCCTTGGCGAGCCCGAAAAATACTGCCGGAACCGCGAATTCGAGTGCCGTGAGCACGTCCTGAAACCAGTGCGGCCGACCCTTTTGGGCCACCGAGATCACGCGCCCGACGCCGCCGGCAAGCATGATGCCCGCCAGTAGCCGCACGTCACCGGCGCGGACGGGGGATTTGCGGGCCGCCTGCATCCAAGCGATGCCGTACCCGGCAAAAATGGCCGAGTAGAACCGCTCGCGCGAGTCGACCGTCGCGTTGGCATCTGTCGCGCCCGGAACCGAGGCCGTCCCTAAGGCGAAGTGATAGCCGCCGATCGCGATCGACGACACCCCGGTGACCGCGGCCAGGTACTTGAGGTATCCGGCGCGTGAGCCGTCAGCCATATCCGCATGCTCCTCCCCGGGCCCGCGCCGCGACCGGCCCACCATGAACGCTAAGTAGATTATTGTCAACTTAGCGCGAAAGTTGTTGATTATCAAGTAAAATTCGCGGATGACCAGCCAACGTCGACTCGCACCGCACCGGCGCCGCGAACACGTTGTGGACGCGGCGGAACGGATCTTCGCGGAACGGCCGTACGAGGACGTCACGATGGACGCCGTCGCCGAGGAGGCCGGCATTTCGCGTGCGCTGCTGTACAGGTACTTTCCGGGCAAGCTCGCGTTGTTCGCTTCCGTGTATCGGCGTGCGGCCGACCGGCTGCTCGACGGCGTACGCTTCGACCCCGGCGCCCCGCTTCAAGCCCAGATCGCCGCCGGGCTCGACGCCCACCTCGACTACTTCCTGGTCAACCGCAACACCGTGCTGGCCGCCAACCAGACTCTGGCCTCCGAGCCGGTTGTGCAGGGCATCATCAATGCGGAGCTTGAGGCGCTGCGTGACCGAATCACCGAGACCGTTTCTTCGGATCACCGTGCTCGCCAACGGCTTTCCGCCGTCGTGATCAGTTGGTTGGCGTTTGTCCGGGTGCTGTGCGTGCAGTGGCTCGCCGACGACAGTTTCACGCGCGACGAACTCCGGGGGATCTGCGTCGACGCCCTCAACGCGGTGCTTCCGGTGCGGATCTAGACTGTGCGGGTGCCGAGACTGCAGCTTGCCCAGGATCCGGCCGCCGACGCGCTGCTGGACGAGAACACGTTCGCGTTGCTGGTCGGCATGTTGCTTGACCAGCAGGTGCCGATCGAGACTGCCTTCGCGGGACCGAAGAAGATCGCGGACCGGATGGGTGGCTTCGACGCCGCCGAGATCGCCGACCACGACCCGGACAAATTCGCCGCGCTCTGCTCGGAAAGGCCCGCGATACACCGCTTTCCGGGATCGATGGCCAAGCGGATCCAGGCCCTTGCGCAGATCATCGTGGACCGCTACGACGGCGACCCGGCCGGGCTGTGGACGGCCGGCGAACCCGACGGGGCGGAGCTGCTGCGGCGACTCAAGGGGCTACCCGGGTTCGGTGAGCAGAAGGCAAAGATCTTCCTGGCCTTGCTCGGCAAGCAGTACGGCGTGACGCCGGCGGGCTGGCGCGCGGCGGCCGGGGAGTTCGGCAAACCCGGCACGCACATGTCTGTCGCCGATATCGTGGACGCCCGTTCGCTTGGACAGGTGCGATCACACAAGAAGCAGATGAAGGCAGCAGCGAAGGAAAGGGCGGCAACGTGAAAACACACATAACGTGTCCCTGCGGCGAAGCCATCGTCGGCAAGGATGAGGACGAGCTGGTCGAACTGACCCAGGCCCATCTGGCCAGCGTCCATCCGGGCCTGGACTACGACCGCGACGCAATCCTGTTCATGGCCTACTAGCCGAGCAGCCCCTTCGCTCGCGACGGTGCGTGTCTGTACAGCGACACGCCGTCACGGGCGTACAACTGCGCACGCTCGCGCCAAAGGGCTTAAGGCACCACCGTCGAGCCGATGGTCGGCATGAACTGGCACTGCTTTTCCTTGGTGGTGACCTGTCCGAAGATGGTCGACATGACGCTGCCCGAGCCGGTGTCGACGATCCCGGTGAGCGTCGTCGGCCCGTCCGGGTTGATGTCGGTGCGCGGCTTGAGCGTGACCGTTCCCGACTTGCCGGTGGTCAGGTTCACCCAGGTGACATTCAATGGCAGCTTCTGCACCTCGGCCGGCCCGGGCGTGCCCACGGCGGTGAACACGTAGGCGGTCTGGCCGGGTCCGGGACCGGGCGTCGGTATCTTCGCCGGCCCCGCCACCGAGAGCGCGGTCGCGATCGAACTACTGCCGTCCGCAAGGCAATTGGTGCCGATCGAGGGATACATGAAGTCCTGCGTGGGCGGGGCGTCCGGGCCGAAATTCGGGGTCGCCGCAGCCGGAGCCGGGGCCGGTTCAGGAGCCGCCGCCGGTTCAGGAGCCGGCGCGGGCGCCGCGACGGGCTCGGCGGTGCCTGGCACCGCGGCCGAAGGGGCCGTGGCCGAAGGGGCCGCCGCCGGAGGAGCGGCCGCCAAAGGGGCCGCCGCAACGGGCCCGGGACCCGCCGCGTGGGCCGGATCGATGCCCGGCGGCAGGTGCGACTGTAGGCCGGGCTCGATGCCGACCGCCGGGACGTGCGCCGCCGGGGCGGCGTCGGGGGCGGCGACACCGGCCGGCGCGCCCGGTTCCTGCACGAACTGATTCACCGACGCGGCAACGTTTTTCGATTCGTTGGGCGCCGTCGAATTGTGGGTGAAAGCTTGAGCGGCGGCCATCAGCAGCTGTGTCGCCTGCGTGGGATCGCTGGCCGCCTGCTGGATGATCGGGCTCAGCTGCGAGAGCGCCGGCAGGCCCGGGAGCTGTTGGGCGGAGCTCGGCTGCGGTGTCGGTTGCGGTGCCGCCGGATCGGCCGCCGCGCTCGGGCAGACCCCGAACGCGGCAGCCGACGCCGTGACGACAGCGGCCAAACCTTTGGACAGATTCCAAGTGGTTGCCACGATGTCCTCCGGTCGTTGGTAGTGGATTAGGCGTCTAACCGGCCGCTCACGGCAGGGCCGCGAGCAGCGGCGCCACCGGTCCGGCGGGGCTGGCCGGCGCCGGTGCCGCCGGTGCGGCCGGAGCCTGCCCCGAGGCCAGTGCCGTCAGATCCTGCGGAAACGTCAGCTGCCCGGGCATATTGACCGGCAGGCTGGACGGCAGCGCCGGCATGTTCACCTTCGCCTGCGGGATCTGAGGGACGGCCGGAGCGGCGGGAGCCGCGGGTGCCGATAGCCCCGGGATGCCGGACAGCCCCGGAATCGAAGGGGCGGCCGGGGCGGCGGGTGCCGCCGGTGCCTGCGCCAACCCCGGGATCGAGCTGAGCCCCGGGATCGTCGGAGCCGCGGGGCTGGCGGCCGTTGCCGACGACGTGAGCCCCGGAATCGAAGGAATCGCCGCCGGAGACGACGCCGGCGCGGTGGCCGAGGGGACCCCCGGGAAGCTGATGCCGGGGGTGGCCGGCGCCGCCGGGGGCGTCGCGCCGAGGGCGGTAGCGAGGTTTTGCAGGATTTGTGGCGCGTTGGCCGCCGAGCTGATCAGCTGTTGCGGAATGTTCGGCACGGGTGGGGCCGGCACGGGGTCGGCGTGGGCGATTCCGCCCGTCAGTAGCGCTGCGGACGAACCGACCACGACGGCGGTTGCACGCAAGTAAGTCCAGATGGTTGGCATGACTCTCCCTGGTTATCGATGACAGGTCCTGCGCCGAAGTTACTTTGATACTGATGTGACTCAAGTGACACGTGTGGCATTTATTCGATCGTTACGGATACGAGTGACGGCGGTGACCGGGCGCCCGCTCGCTAAAGTCGGGCGGATAGACACCATCCCGACCGCCCCGGCGGCGCCCCTCACGCGGCGGCTGGCGAGTGCGCTCCAGGCGGCCGCCCCGGCGCTGTTGATCGTGAGCGTCGCCGCGCGGCTCGCCTGGACGTACCTAACGCCCCACGGCGCGAACTTCGTCGACCTGCACGTTTACCTCGGCGGCGCCGCCGCCCTCGACCATCCGGGCACGCTGTACCGCTACGTCTACGCCGAGCAGACCCCCGACTTTCCGCTGCCGTTCACGTACCCGCCGTTCGCGGCCGTCGTCTTCTACCCGCTGCATCTATTGCCGTTCGGCCTGGTCGCCTTCCTGTGGCAGGTCGCGACGATGGCGGCGTTGTACGGCGCGGTCCGGATCAGCCAGCGCGTGATGGGCGTGCCCGCCGGCGCCGGTCGGCGTGTCGCGATGTTGTGGACGGCGGCCACCATCTGGATAGAGCCGCTGCGCAGCACGTTCGACTACGGGCAGGTCAACGTGTTGCTGATGCTCGCGGTGCTGTGGGCGGCCTACACCACCCGGTGGTGGCTATCGGGGCTGCTGGTCGGCGTGGCGGCCGGAATCAAGCTGACGCCGGCGATCTCCGGCGTCTATTTCGCCGGCGTTCGGCGGTGGGCCGCGGTGGCCTTTTCGGCGGTTGTCTTCCTCGCCACCGTCGGGGCGTCGGCGCTCGTCGTCGGCGATCAGACGCGCTACTACTTCTTCGACCTGCTCGGCGACGCGCACCGCGTCGGGCCCATCGCCACCTCGTTCAATCAGTCCTGGCGCGGCGGCATATCCCGGATCCTGGGCCACGACGCCGGTTACGGCCCGCCGGTCCTGGCCGCCATCGCCGTCACGGCCGTGCTGGCCGCGCTGGCTTGGCGGGCGCTGGACGGGTCGGACCGGCTCGGCAAGCTGCTGGTGGTCGAGCTGTTCGGGCTGCTGCTCTCGCCGATTTCGTGGACCCACCACTGGGTGTGGCTGGTGCCGCTGATGATGTGGGCGATTCACGGGCCGGCCCGCGGACGCCCCGGCGCCCCAGCGGTGGGCTGGGGTTGGTTGGCGCTCACCATCATTGGCGTGCCGTGGTTGCTGAGCTTCGCTCAACCGACCATCTGGCAAATCAGCCGGCCGTGGTATCTGGCCTGGGCCGGGCTGGTCTACATCGTGGCGGCGGTGGCGACGTTGGCCTGGATCGCCGCCACCGGCGGGCGCGCCGAGCGTCACGCTGGCGTGGCCGCCGCCGCCGAACGTCACGCCAGCGTGGCAGCCGACGAGGAGGGCGGGCGCGACGCCGCGCCGAAGGATTAGCTCCCGACGATCCCGTCGATGTCGCGCGCCATCGCGATGTCGTTTTGGGTGATGCCGCCCGCGGAATGCGTGACAAGAGCGAAAGTCACCGTCCGCCAACGGATGTCGATATCCGGGTGGTGATCCTTGCTCTCGGCGTGCTCGGCCACCCGGCGGACGGCGTCGATGCCGTCGAGAAACGTCGGAAACTTGATCGACCGGCGCAGGGCCCCGCCGGAACGCTCCCATCCGTTGAGGTCGGGCAGTGCGGCGTCTACTTCCTCATCCGTTAACACAGCCATGTCCCGACCGTATACCGTCACTGGCCATGCCGACCCAGGTCGTCGTCGCCGCAGCGATCATCTCCGGCTCCAGGGTGTTGGTGGCGCAGCGGGCCCGGCCGCCGGAGTTGGCCGGCCGCTGGGAACTGCCCGGCGGCAAGGTCGCGCCCGGCGAAACCGAACGCGACGCGCTGGCCCGGGAGCTGGCCGAGGAGCTGGGCCTGCGGATCGGCGACATCGCGGTGGGGGACCGCCTCGGCGACGACATCCCGCTCAACGGCGCGGCGACGCTGCGGGCGTATCGTGTGCGGTTGATTCGCGGCGAACCGCACCCGCATGAGCACCGCGCGCTGCGCTGGGTGACGGCGGCGGAACTGCACGAGGTCGACTGGGTGCCCGCCGATCGCGGCTGGCTGGGGGACCTGGCCCGAGCGCTTTGAGCAACCTCCCGACAAGTCCACAGTTTTCCTGCAGGCAATGTACAGCGCAGTTGCAGCTGACACGCGTGAAATCGGAAGGTAATAGCGACAATAGGACCGTAACCTCGATTTGCATGCCGATAGCGATCCCGATGGTTGTTTCGACGGTGTGGCCACGGCTGCCACGCCGGGCGTTGACGTCCCTTGGCGCAGAGCCGCAGGTTCCCGGCACGGGTTTTCGCTAACAGGGGAGCCTGGTCGGCCTATCGCCCGCGACCTAGGCTGGTGCGCCATCGCCGCCCGCCCGCAGGTCGCCGGGGCCGACATTCCCGAACACCACCCAACCGAGGTCGAACACACGGGCCCGACCACGAGGCGCGACGCGACGGAGTAGGAGGGTTACCCCTTGACTGTCACACCTCACGTTGGTGGACCGCTCGAGGAGCTACTGGAGCGCAGCGGGCGGTTTTTCACCCCGGGCGATTTCTCGGCCGACCTGCGCACCGTCACCCGGCAGGGCGGCCGCGAGGGCGACGTGTTCTACCGCGACCGGTGGAGCCACGACAAGGTGGTCCGCTCCACGCACGGGGTCAACTGCACCGGATCGTGCTCGTGGAAGATCTACGTCAAGGACGGGATCATCACCTGGGAAACCCAGCAGACCGACTATCCGTCGGTGGGTCCGGACCGGCCCGAATACGAGCCGCGCGGCTGCCCGCGTGGCGCGTCGTTCTCCTGGTACAGCTATTCGCCGACCCGGGTCCGCTATCCGTACGCCCGCGGCGTGCTGGTCGAGATGTTCCGCGAGGCCAAAGCCCGCCTGGGCGACCCGGTGCTGGCGTGGGCCGACATCCAGGCCGACCCGGAGCGCCGCCGCCGCTATCAGCGGGCCCGCGGCAAGGGCGGCCTGGTCCGGGTCAGCTGGGCCGAGGCCACCGAGCTGATCGCGGCGGCGCACGTGCACACCATCAAGACCTACGGCCCCGACCGGGTCGCCGGGTTTTCGCCGATCCCGGCGATGTCGATGGTGTCGTACACCGCCGGCTCGCGGTTCTACGAGCTGATCGGCGGCGCGATGACGTCGTTCTACGACTGGTACGCCGACCTGCCGGTGGCCTCGCCGCAGGTGTTCGGCGACCAGACCGACGTGCCGGAGTCCGGGGACTGGTGGGACGCGGCGTACCTGATGATGTGGGGCTCCAACGTCCCGATCACCCGGACCCCCGACGCGCACTGGATGGCGGAGGCCCGCTATCGCGGCACCAAGGTGGTGACCGTCAGCCCCGACTACGCCGACAACACCAAGTTCGCCGACGAGTGGATGCCGTGCGCCGCCGGCACCGACGGGGCGCTGGCCATGGCGATGGGCCACGTGATCCTGTCGGAATGCTATGTGCAAAAACAGGTTCCGTTCTTCGTCGACTTCGCGCGCCGCTACACCGATCTGCCGTTTCTGATCAAGCTCGAACAGCGCGGCGACATGCTGGTGCCCGGCAAGAACCTCACGGCGGCCGACATCGGCGGCGCGGTCGAAAACGCCTCGCTCAAACCGGCGGTGCTAGACGAAGCGACGAATTCCATTGTGGTGCCGCACGGTTCGCTCGGATTCCGGTACGGCGAGGACGGCGTCGGGAAGTGGAACCTCGATCTCGGCGGCGTGCTGCCGGCGCTCAGCGTGCGGGACGCGAACGCCACCGACACGGCGCTGGTCCACCTGCCCAGCTTCGACACGGTGAACGGCGAAGGCGGCACGGTCGCGCGCGGCGTGCCGGTGCGCCGCATCGGTAAGCACCTGGTGTGCACGGTATTCGATCTGATGCTGGCCCAGTACGCGGTGGCGCGTCCCGGGCTACCGGGCGAATGGCCCACCGGCTACGACGATCCGACGCAGCAGAACACCCCGGCGTGGCAGGAGCCGATCACCGGCGTATCGGCCGGGCAGGCCATCCGCGTGGCCAGGGAATTCGCCCGCAGCGCAGAGGAATCCGGCGGCCGCTCGATGATCATCATGGGCGGCGGCATCTGCCACTGGTTCCACAGCGACGCGATCTACCGTGCGGTGCTGGCGCTGCTGATGCTGACCGGGTCGATGGGTCGCAACGGCGGCGGGTGGGCGCACTACGTCGGCCAGGAGAAGGTGCGTCCGCTCACCGGGTTTCAGACGATGGCGATGGCCACCGATTGGTCGCGCCCGCCGCGGCAGGTGCCCGGCGCGTCGTACTGGTACGCGCACACCGACCAATGGCGCTACGACGGGTACGGCGCCGACAAGCTGGCCAGCCCGGTGGGCCGGGGCAGGTTCGCCGGCAAGCACACCATGGACCTGCTGGCCTCGGCTGTGGCGATGGGGTGGAGCCCGTTCTACCCGCAGTTCGACCGGTCCAGCCTGGAGGTCGCCGACGAGGCGCGCGCCGCCGACCGCGACGCCGCCGAGTACGTCGCCGAGCAGCTCGGCCAGCGCAAACTCAAGCTCGCCGTGACCGATCCGGATAACCCCGTCAACTGGCCGCGGGTGCTTACCGTGTGGCGGGCCAACCTGATTGGCTCGTCGGGCAAGGGCGGGGAGTACTTCCTGCGGCACCTGCTGGGGACCGATTCCAACGCGACGGCACTGCCGCCGGAGGACGGGGTACGGCCGGTCGACGTGGTGTGCGACGGCGAGATCCCGGAGGGCAAGCTCGATTTGATGATGTCGATCGACTTCCGGATGACCTCGACGACGTTGGTGTCCGATGTGGTGCTGCCCGCGGCCACCTGGTACGAGAAGGCCGACCTGTCCAGCACCGACATGCACCCGTACGTGCACGCGTTCAGCGCCGCCACCGATCCGCCGTGGGAAACCCGTTCGGACTTCGACGCTTTCGGCGCCATCGCCCGCGCCTTCAGCGCCATGGCCAAGCGTCATCTGGGGATTCGCAGCGATGTGGTGCTCACCGCGCTGCAGCACGACACCCCGGACGCGATGGCCTATCCCGACGGCGCCGAGCAGGACTGGCTGCACGACGGCGCCACCCCGGTGCCGGGGCGGACGATGGCCAAACTCACCGTCGTGGAACGCGATTACACCGCCATCTACGACAAGTGGGTGACCCTGGGCCCGCTCGTCGACAAGTTCGGGGTGACCACCAAAGGGATCACGGTGCATCCGTTCCGGGAGGTCGAGGAGTTGGCCGCCAGGTTCGGCGTGATGAATTCCGGTGTGGCGGCGGGCCGTCCGGCCATCACCACCGCCGCGCGGATGGCCGACGTGCTGCTGTTGTTGTCGGGGACGACCAACGGCCGGCTCGCCGTCGAGGGGTTCCGGGAGCTGGAGAAGCGCACGGGCCAGCGGCTGGCGCACCTGGCCGAGGGCAGCGAGGAGCGCCGCATCACCTACGCCGACACGCAGGCGCGCCCGGTCCCGGTGATCACCAGCCCGGAATGGTCGGGCAGCGAGACCGGCGGCCGCCGCTACGCGCCGTTCACCATCAACATCGAGAACCTCAAACCGTTCCACACGCTCACCGGGCGGATGCACTTCTATCTGGCCCACGACTGGGTCGAGGAGCTCGGCGAGCACCTGCCGGTGTTCCGCCCGCCGCTGGACATGGCGCGGCTGTTCGGGCAGCCCGAGCTCGGTCCGACTGACGACGGAGTCGGGCTCACCGTGCGGTATCTGACCCCGCACTCGAAGTGGTCGTTCCACTCCACCTACCAGGACAACCTGTACATGCTCTCGCTGTCGCGCGGCGGCCCGACCATGTGGATGAGCCCCGGCGACGCGGCGAAAATCCAAGTGCGCGACAACGATTGGGTCGAGGCGGTCAACGTCAACGGCATCTACGTGTGCCGGGCGATCGTCTCACACCGGATGCCCGACGGCGTGGTGTTCGTCTACCACGTGCAGGAACGCACCGTGGACACCCCGCGCACCGAGACCAACAACAAGCGCGGCGGCAACCACAACGCGCTGACCCGGGTGCGCATCAAGCCCAGCCACCTCGCCGGCGGCTACGCCCAGCATTCGTTCGCGTTCAACTACCTGGGGCCGACCGGCAACCAGCGTGACGAGGTGACGGTGGTGCGCCGTCGTAGTCAGGAAGTGCGGTACTGATGAACGGCCCGAGCGACGCGTGCGGAGCGAGACAATGAAAGTAATGGCGCAGCTGGCGATGGTGATGAACCTCGACAAATGCATCGGCTGCCACACCTGCTCGGTCACCTGCAAGCAGGCCTGGACCAACCGCTCGGGCACCGAGTACGTGTGGTTCAACAACGTGGAAACCCGTCCGGGCCAAGGCTATCCGCGCACCTACGAGGATCAGGAGCGCTGGCGCGGCGGCTGGATGCGCGACAAGAAGGGCCGGCTGCGGCTGCGCGACGGCGGCCGAATCCACAAGCTGCTGCGGATCTTCGCCAACCCCAAGCTGCCGACCATCGACGAATACTACGAGCCGTGGACCTACGACTACGAAAACCTGACCACGGCGCCGGCGGGTGACACCTTCCCCACGGCCGCGCCGCGGAGCCTGATCACCGGCGAGCCGATGAAGGTGTCGTGGGGACCGAACTGGGACGACAACCTGGCCGGGTCACCGGAAATCCTGTCCGGCGACCCGATCCTGAAGAAGGTCAGTGATGAGGTCAGGCTGAAGCTCGAAGAGACCTTCATGTTCTACCTGCCGCGGATCTGCGAGCACTGCCTCAACCCGTCCTGCGTGGCGTCGTGCCCGTCGGGGGCGATGTACAAGCGCAGCGAGGACGGCATCGTCCTGGTCGACCAGGACCGCTGCCGCGGCTGGCGGATGTGTGTGTCCGGATGCCCTTACAAGAAGGTGTATTTCAACCACAAGACCGGCAAGGCCGAGAAGTGCACGCTGTGCTATCCGCGGATGGAGGTCGGGCTGCCGACGATCTGCTCGGAGACCTGCGTGGGGCGGCTGCGTTATCTCGGGCTGGTGCTCTACGACGTCGACCGGGTGCTCGAGGCCGCGTCCGTGGAAGACGACAAAGACCTCTACGAGGCGCAGTGCCGAATCCTGTTGGATCCCAACGACCCCGAGGTGATCGCCGGCGCGCGCGCCGGCGGAATCTCCGACGAGTGGATCGAGGCCGCGCAGCGTTCCCCGGTGTACGCGCTGATCAACAAGTACAAGGTGGCGCTGCCGTTGCACCCGGAGTACCGGACCATGCCGATGGTCTGGTACATCCCGCCGCTGTCGCCGGTGGTCGACGCGGTCAGCCGGGACGGGCACGACGGCGAGGAGCTGGGCAACCTGTTCGGCGCGCTGGACGCGCTGCGCATCCCGATGCAATACCTGGCCGAATTGTTCACCGCGGGCGACACGCGCGTCGTCGAGGGTGTGCTGCGGCGGCTGGCCGCGATGCGCTCCTACATGCGCGACATCAACCTGGGCCGGGAGACCCAGCCCCACATACCGCACGCCGTCGGGATGACCGAGGAACAGCTCTACGACATGTACCGGCTGCTGGCGATCGCGAAATACGAAGAGCGATACGTCATTCCGACCGCCTTCGCCCCGCAGGCCCGCGACCTGGAAGAAATGGGATGCTCGCTGTCGGGCGAGGGCGGGCCCGGAATGTACGAATCCGGTCCGTTCGGTGAGGGCAGCGGCACCCCGATGCCGGTTGCCGTGGAGACGTTCCATGCCCTGAAGCAGCGTCAGCACGGCGAGGACACGGAAAACGCCGGCGGCGGCGACCTTTCGGGTCGCGTCCGCGGGGGTGGCCGGTCCCGGGTCAACCTGCTCAACTGGGATGGTAACGGCGTGCCCGCTGGCCTGTTCCCCGAGTCGGACCCGGTGCAGCGATGAGGCTGCTGGCCCAGGTCCGGGAACGGGCGAGCAACCGGACGATGCGGGACCGGCTGGTGTGGCAGGCGGCGTCGCTGCTGCTCGCGTATCCGGACGACGGGCTCGCCGACCGGCTGGACACCGTCGACGAGCTGCTGGGTCACACGGGTGGTTCCGCGGCCGCGCTGCTGGGCCGGACGGTCGCGGCCCTGCGCGCCCTCGAACCGATGGCCGCCGCGACGGGCTACGTCGAAACCTTCGACATGCGCCGGCGCGCCACCATGTACCTGACGTACTGGACCGCCGGGGATACGCGCAACCGCGGCCGGGAAATGCTGAGGTTCGCCGGCGCCTACCGGGACGCGGGTGTCGAGCCGCCGCGGGCCGAGGCGCCGGATTACCTGCCCGTCGTCCTCGAATTCGCCGCCACGGTCGATCCCGAGGCCGGGCGCCGCCTGCTGACGGAGCACCGCGTTCCGATCGACATCCTGCGGGGCGCCCTGGTGGACGCCACGTCGCCCTACCAACACGCGATCGCGGCGGTCTGCGAGACGCTACCGGTCGCAACCGACCAGGAGGCGCGTCGGGCGGAACGGCTCGCGGAGGCCGGCCCTCCCACGGAAGCCGTTGGGCTGCAACCGTTCACCCTGACCGTTCCGCCGAAACGCACCCAGGGGGGCTGACGTTGGTGCACATGAAGTTGATCGAGATCTTCTGGGACGACGTGCCTTACGTCGTCCTGGCGGCCGCGGCCGTCGGCACCTGGTGGCGGTACCGCTACGACAAGTTCGGCTGGACCACCCGTTCGTCGCAGATCTACGAGTCGAAGTTGCTGTCGATCGGCAGCCCGCTGTTCCACTTCGGCAGCCTGATGGTCATCATGGGCCACGTCATGGGCCTCTTCATTCCGGAATCGTGGACCCGGGCGGTCGGGATGAACGATCACCTGTATCACCTGCAGGCGCTGCTGCTCGGCGTGCCCGCCGGCTTCGCCGCCGTGACCGGTATCGGGTTGCTGATCTACCGGCGGCGCACGCATGGAGCGGTCTTCCTGGCGACCACCCGCAACGACAAGCTGATGTACCTGGTGCTCACCTGCGCGTTGCTGGCGGGGCTGTGCTGCACCCTGGCGGGCGCCACACACTTCGGCGAGCTGCACGACTATCGGCAGAAGGTGTCGGTCTGGTTCCGCTCGATCTGGATCCTCGATCCGCGCGGGGACCTGATGGCGCACGCCGCGTTCTACTACCAGATCCACGTGGTGATCGCGCTCGCGTTGTTTGCCCTGTGGCCGTTCACCCGGCTGGTGCACGCGTTCAGCGCGCCCATCGCCTACCTGTTCCGGCCCTACATCGTGTACCGCACCCGCGAGGTGGCGGCAGACCGATTGGTGGGCTCGGCGCCGCGCCGCCCCGGGTGGTAGGCGCGCGCCGAGCGTGCGCTGAGGGTGACGACACGCCGGCCGCGGCCGCCCTGGGTGCACGTTGGACGAGCGGTCCGCGTGATTGGCCGGGTTCGCTATCTCCGGCGCCCGCTGCCAGAATCACCGACGTGCCATTCCGCAATGTCGCCATCGTCGCCCACGTCGACCACGGCAAAACCACCCTGGTCGACGCCATGCTGCGGCAGTCCGGCGCGCTGCACGAGCGCGGTGAGGTGCAGGAACGCGTCATGGACACCGGCGACCTGGAACGGGAGAAGGGCATCACCATCCTGGCCAAGAACACCGCCGTGCACCGCCACGACCCGGACGGGACGGTGACCGTGATCAACGTCATCGATACCCCGGGCCACGCCGACTTCGGCGGTGAGGTGGAGCGCGGGCTGTCCATGGTGGACGGGGTGCTGCTGCTGGTCGACGCGTCCGAGGGCCCGCTGCCGCAGACCCGGTTCGTGCTGCGCAAGGCGCTGGCCGCCCACCTGCCCGTGATCCTCGTCGTCAACAAGACCGACCGGCCCGACGCGCGCATCGCCGAGGTGGTGGAGGCCAGCCACGACCTGCTGCTCGACGTGGCATCGGATCTCGACGACGAGGCGGCCGCGGCCGCCGAGCACGCGCTGGGCCTGCCGACGCTGTACGCGTCCGGGCGCGCCGGGGTCGCGAGCACCACACAGCCGGCCGACGGTCACGTTCCCGACGGCACCAACCTGGACCCGCTGTTCGAGGTCCTCGAAGAGCATGTGCCGCCGCCCCAAGGCGACCCCGACGCGCCGCTGCAGGCCCTGGTCACCAACCTGGACGCGTCCACCTTCCTGGGCCGGCTGGCGCTGATCCGCATCTACAACGGACGCATCCGCAAGGGCCAGCAGGTGGCGTGGATCCGCGAGGAGGGCACGGCGACCGCCAAGATCACCGAGCTGCTGGCCACCGAGGGCGTGGAACGCAACCCGACCGACGAGGCCGTCGCCGGCGATATCGTCGCCGTCGCCGGCCTGCCCGAGATCATGATCGGCGACACGCTGGCCGATCTGACGAATCCCGTTGCGCTGCCAAGGATTACCGTCGACGAACCGGCGATCTCGGTGACGATCGGGACCAACACCTCGCCGCTGGCGGGCAAGGTGCCCGGCCACAAGCTCACGGCGCGGATGGTCCGCAACCGGCTGGACGCCGAGCTGGTGGGCAACGTGTCGATCCGCGTCGTCGACATCGGCGCGCCCGACGCCTGGGAGGTGCAGGGCCGCGGCGAGCTGGCGCTGGCCGTGCTGGTCGAGCAGATGCGGCGGGAGGGCTTCGAGCTGACCGTGGGCAAGCCGCAGGTGGTGACCAAGACCGTCGACGGCAAGCTGCACGAGCCGTTCGAGGCGATGACCGTCGACTGCCCGGAGGAATACGTCGGCGCCGTCACGCAATTGATGGCCGCGCGCAAGGGCCGCATGGTCGACATGGCCAACCACACCACCGGCTGGGTGCGGATGGATTTCGTGGTGCCCAGCCGCGGCCTGATCGGGTGGCGCACCGACTTCCTCACCGAGACCCGCGGCACCGGCGTCGGGCACGCGGTGTTCGACGGGTACAAGCCGTGGGCGGGGGAGATCCGGGCCCGGCACACCGGGTCGCTGGTGTCCGACCGGTCCGGCACCATCACCCCGTTCGCGCTGCTGCAGCTCGCCGATCGCGGCCAGTTCTTCGTCGAGCCCGGCCAGGACACTTACCAGGGCATGGTGGTCGGAATCAACCCGCGCCCGGAGGACCTCGACGTCAACGTCACCCGCGAGAAGAAGCTGACCAACATGCGGTCGTCGACCGCGGACGTCATGGAGACGCTGGCCAAGCCGCTCGAGCTCGACCTGGAACAGGCCATGGAGTTCTGCGCGCCCGACGAGTGCGTCGAGGTGACCCCCGAGATCGTGCGGGTCCGCAAGGTCGAGCTGGACGCGACCGCCCGGGCCCGCAGCCGGGCGCGGGCCAAGGCCCGGGGCTAGCCACTTGGCGCGCCCGCCCCGCGAGCCGGGGGCCACCGCGAAATCTCGCCCCTGGATTCGCGGCCCCGTTACGCTCGCGAGGCCCCTCGATACCCTGATGGGCGTGCCGAGACGAGCCCGCCGCCTTTTCATGACGGTTGGCGTGGTGGTCTCGCTGGTCGGGCTGGCGCTGGCGGCCTGTACCGTCAACCCTCCGCCGGCGCCGCAAAGCACCGATACGCCGCACAACTCGCCGCCGCCGCCGCAGCGGCCCACCCAGATCATCATGGGCATCGACTCGATCGGCGCCGGGTTCAACCCGCACCTGCTGTCGGACCTGTCGCCGGTCAACGCCGCGATCAGCGCGCTGGTGTTGCCCAGCGCGTTTCGCCCGGTGCCCGACCCCAACACGCCGACGGGTTCGCGCTGGGAGATGGACCCGACCCTGTTGGTGTCCGCGGAGGTGACCAACCAAAACCCGTTCACCGTGACCTACAAGATCCGGCCCGAGGCGCAGTGGACCGACAACGCCCCAATCGCCGCCGACGACTTCTGGTACCTATGGCGGCAGATGGTCAGCCAGCCGGGGGTGGTCGATCCGGCCGGATACGACCTCATCACCGGCGTCCAATCGCTCGAGGGCGGCAAACAGGCCGTCGTCACCTTCACGCAGCCGTATCCGGCCTGGAAGGAGCTGTTCAGCAACATCCTGCCGGCCCACATCGTCAAGGACGTGCCGGGCGGTTTCGCCGCCGGGCTGGCCCGGGCCCTGCCGGTCACCGGTGGGCAGTTCCGGGTGGAGAGCATCGACCCCCAGCGCGACGAAATCCTGATCGCCCGCAACGACCGCTACTGGGGGCCGCCCGCCAAGCCCGCCCTGATCCTGTTCCGCCGTGCCGGCGCGCCGGCCGCGCTGGCCGACTCGGTGCGCAACGGCGACACCCAGGTGGCCCAGGTGCACGGGGGCTCGGCGGCCTTCGCGCAGCTGTCGGCCATCCCGGACGTGCGGACCGCGAGGATCGTGACGCCGCGGGTCATGCAGCTCACGCTGCGCGCCAACGAGCCCAAGCTGTCCGACACCCAGGTCCGCAAGGCGATCCTGGGGTTGCTCGACGTTGACCTGCTGGCGGCCGTGGGCGCGGGCAGCGACAACACCGTCACGCTGGCGCAGGCGCAGATCCGGTCGCCGAGCGATCCCGGCTACGAGCCGACCGCGCCCCCGGCGATGACCACGCAGGCGGCGCTGGCGTTGCTGTCGTCGTCCGGATATCAGGTCGAGACCACCGCGTCGGCGTCGCCGGCGCCGACGCCCGCGAGCACCGGGCCGCCGGAGGTCATTCGCGGCCGGATCAGCAAGGACGGCCAACAGCTGTCGCTGGTGATCGGGGTGGCGGCGAACGACCCGACCTCGGTGGCGGTGGCCAACACGGCCGCCGACCAGTTGCGCAACGTCGGCATCGCCGCCCACGTCCTGGCGCTGGACCCGGTGATGCTGTATCGCGACGCGCTGGACAACAACCAGGTGGACGCGATCGTCGGCTGGCATCGGGCCGGCGGAAACCTGGCGACGCTGCTGGCGTCGCGGTACGGCTGCCCGGCGCTGGAGTCCACGCAGGTGTCGACCTCCAGCGCCCCCACCACGACGGCCGCCGCCGTGCCGCCGGGCCCGGCCCCGGCCCCGCCCAGCCACCCGCCCGACCCGGGCGCGCTGGTGCAGGCGCCGTCGAACCTCACGGGCATCTGCGACCGCAGCATCCAGTCGAACATCGACGCCGCCCTCAACGGCGTCAAGAGCATCAACGACGTGATCACCGCCGTCGAGCCGCGGCTGTGGAACATGTCGACCGTGTTGCCGATCCTGCAGGACACCACCATCGTCGCGGCGGGCCCCAGCGTGCACAACGTCAGCCTGTCGGGCGCCGTCCCCGTCGGCATCGTCGGCGATGCCGGCCAGTGGATCAAAACTGGGCCATAAGGCGGCGCGATATTGAACATTCAGGATTCTGAAAACAGCTATTTGCGAAAACACTTATTTTCGCCCAGCCGTGGCGATACGCTTGCTCATCCGTAGGATCTGCATGGCTGGGTGCCTGCCCAGTGGGACCCACTAGTCGGAGGTGCACGATGTCGTTCCTGTTCGCGATGCCGGAGTGGGTGTCGGCGGCGGCAACGGATCTGGCGGGTATCGGATCGACGATCAGCACGGCCAACGTTGCTGCGGCAGTCTCGACGACCGGGATCATGCCGGCGGCCCTCGATGAGGTGTCGGCGGGCGTCGCGGCGCTGTTCGGCGCGCACGGCCAGGCATACCAGGCGATCAGCGCCCAGGCGACGCAGTTCCACGAGCAGTTCGTGCAGGCCATGACCGCGACCGCGAGCGCGTACGCCAATGCCGAGGCCAACGTCGTGCAGACCCTGACGAGCACGATCGCCGCGCCCGCCCAGGCCGCGGCGGCCGCCGCGAGCGGGCCGGGCAACCTCTTGCAGCAACTCGAGGCCGCGGAGATCAACTTCAACACCAACCTGGTGAACGGCGAACTCAGCCTCAACCATTGGCTGCTGACCAACGAGGTCGGGCTCGAACAAGCCATCTTCGGCACCAACAGCGCCCTCAACGGTGTGATCAACCGCGGCTTCAACGCCGGCAACCTGCTGGTGGGCACGGGTGAGCAAGCGATCAACAGCCTGGTGGGCGCGCCGGCGCCGACGAGCTTGACCTCCAGCCTGCTGACAGGCAGCGCGGCGCAGGTCTTCAACAGCGGCGCGATCGGCGGCCCGCTGGGCTCCTTCGACCAGAGCCTGGTGGTCGGCGCCGACTTCGCCGGCCTCCTGCTGGGCAGCCAGCCCGGGCAGGCGCTGTTGAGCCTGCTGCCGGCATCCACCCAGGCGGCCTTGGCGAGCGCGCCGGCGAATTTCCTGAAGGGACTCGAGACGGCGCAGCTCAGCTTCAACAGCAACCTGATCGGCAGCGAGTTCGGCCTCAACAATTCGTTGCTCACCCACGAGCTGGGGTTGGAGCAGGCCATTTTCGGCACCGACAGCGCGCTCAACGGCACGGTCAACCGCGGCTTCAACGTGGGCAACCTGCTGCTGGGCACCGGCGAGCAGGCCTTCAACACCCTTTCGGGCGCCCAGGTCGCGCAGCCGGCCTTCTTCCAGAGCCTGCTCACCGGCACCGGACAGCAGGTCTTCAACAGCGGCCAGATCGGCGGCCTGGTGGGCGCCTTCGATCAGAGCCTGGCGGCTGGCTTCGACCTGGCCGGCCTGTTCGTGGGGAGCTAAGCCTGAGCTAAGCCCGGCTGCCGCCCCATGAGGGCGCACCGAGCCGGACGGACCGAAAGTAACGGATTAATGACAAATTAATCCGAGCGAATATCCACAAACTCGGTTAATGCAAATAGGCGTTTTCAGGACGCCATTTCGATACGCTGCCGCCATCGCGACACCCGCCCGATCGGGCCACGGGGGGATGGCGGTCAATTCGTGCTGAGCCGGGGAGGTATCGGTGTCCTTTTTCATTGCAGCGCCGGAGTTTATCGCCAATGCCGCAACGGATTTGGCGAGCATTGGTTCCACAATCGGTTCGGCCAACATCACGGCGGCCGCAGCGATAACGGGGGTGCTGCCCGCGGCCGCCGACGAGGTTTCGGCGCAAATTGCCGCGCTGTTTTCCTCGCATGGCGTGGGGTATCAGCAGCTGAGCGCGCAGGCGGAGGCGTTTCACGACCTATTCGTCCGGAATTTGACCGCGGGCGCGAGCACCTATGCGGCCGCCGAGGCCAATGTCGTGCAAACCCTGGCCGCCGCGGTCCCCGCGCTGGGGCTGAACGTGAGCGGTGGGCTGGCGGGGCTGGAGGCCAGCCTGAGCGCCGACGTTGCGGAACTCGGTGCCTCGCTCAACGCCGCGTTCTCGGGCGGCTTCGGAATCGCCCTGCCGGGCAACGTGAATGGTGCGCTCGCCGCCCTGGGCGGCTTCTTCGGCTTCAGCCCGAGCCTGGGTGTCAGCATCGGCGCCGGCCTCTCCGGGCTGGGCGCTCAGCTCAACGCCGCGCTGACCGGGGGCCTCAGCGTCGGGCTGCCCACGCTGCTGGTCAACGCGGTCGCACCCTTCCAGGCGCTGGTCACGGCGAGCTCACCGGCCGCGTTCCTCGCCCAGCTCCAGGCGATGGAAACCGCGTTCAACGGCGCCGTGCTCAACAACGAACTCGGCTTCAACGCGGCGCTGACCGCCCAGGAGGCGGCGTTGGAGACGGCCCTCTTCGGCGGCACCGGCGCCGTGGGCGGCGTGATCGACAGCACCTTGAACTTCTGGAACATGGTGCTGGGCACCGGTGAGGCGACGTTCGACAGCGTGTTGGGCGTGCCGTTCCCGGCGAGCTTTCTCGGCGCCAACCTGGTGGTCGGCCCGCTCAGCGGCGTCATCGGCGGCGGCGCGCTCGGCGGGCTGCTGGGCGCCGTGGACAACAAATTCCTGTTCGACCTCAACGTCATCGGCGCGGTGGCGAGCGCGTTGACCGGCAACGGGTCACTGCAGGCGTCCTTGGCCGCGGCCATCAATGGGCTGGGGTTGCAAGCCTCGTTGGGAGCGGCCCTCAACGGCTCGCTGTTCGCCGGGATCCCCGCCACCGGGGCGGCGTTGATCGCGGCGCCGATCGCCGGGTTGCAGGGGCTGGCGTCGGGCCAAATCGGCTTCCTCGGCAACCTGGTCACCGCGGAGACGGGCTTCAACACCAACCTGTTGGGCAGCGAGTTGTCTTGGGAAGCAAGCGTCTTCGGCCCCAACGCCTTCAACGGGGCGCTCAACCGGATCTTCAACGTCGGCAATCTGGCCTTGCTCACCGGCGAGCAATCCGTCAACAGCTTCGTGGGCGGGGCTCAGGTTCCGGCGCTGAATGCCGGGGCCTTCCTGACGGGCGGCGGCGGGGGCGTCTTCAACACCAACGGCGGCATCGGCGGCCTGGAGGGCATCGTCGACCAGACCCTGGCCGCCGGCGCCGATCTGGCCGGGCTCCTGTAGCGCGCGCCTGAGCGGTCGGCCCAACTTCTGGGGTCGATGTGGCGACCGTGACGCGGCACCGACGCCTGGCCCGGCGCGCCGAGATCTGCGTTGGCGTGGGAAAGTGCGAGTGGGCGCCGCGCTACCGTCGATCTCGGCGCAGGAAAGTAACTGCCTAAGGGGGCGGCCACCTCAGTGGTCAGCCCGCCGCCCGGGCGGGATCACGGTGTCGACGACGAGCGCCAGCTCCCGCCGGTTCGGCGGTTCCCCGGTGAGCAGGAAGTGCTGGTTGATCAACGCCGGTCCGATCCGCGCGGTGAGCGGCGTGATGGTGGCCGGGTCCAGGTCGCCGTCGTCGACGGCGGCCCGCAGGATCGATTCCAGGATCTTCAGGCGCGGGCCCACCACGGCGTCGGCGACGATGGCACGCAACTCGGGCTCGTGGACGAGCTGCCCGATGATGTCCATGCCCGGGAACCCCGTCTTTCCGGCCAGGAGATCGCGGTGCGACGTGAGCATGGTCAGCAGGTTCTCTCTGGCCGACCGGCCGGAGCGCAGCTCGGGCAGCGGCGGCAGCGCGTAAACCAGGGCGGCGTGCACCAGGTCGTGCTTGCTGCACCAGCGCCGGTACAGCGCCGCCTTGCCGGTGTGGGCGCGCGCCGCGATTCCCTCCATCGTCAGCCCGCCGTATCCGACCTCGGTCAGCTCGGCCAAGGCCGCCTCGTAGAGCGCGCGTTCGAGCACCTCGCCTCGCCGGCGGCTCCGGCCGCTACTCCGATTCGCTTGGGTGAGCTGCGACATTTCTCGATAGTAGCCGTTGGCGTTCCTATTCGCTGCGACCACGCGAACCAACGTCCGGGCGGATCACACGGGTAGGGTGCCTCCATGTCCGAGACCCCGCGGCTGCTGTTCGTCCACGCCCATCCCGACGACGAGAGCCTCAGCAACGGCGCCACCATCGCGCACTACGCCGCCCGCGGGGCGCAGGTGCGCGTCGTCACCTGCACGCTCGGCGAGGAGGGCGAGGTCATCGGCGACCGCTGGGCCGAGCTCGCCGTCGATCGCGCGGATCAACTCGGCGGCTACCGCGTCGGCGAACTCACCGCCGCGCTGCGGGCGCTGGGCGCCGGAGCGCCCAGCTACCTCGGCGGCGCGGGCCGATGGCGCGACTCGGGCATGCCGGGCACCCCAAAGCGCCGCCGCCAGAGGTTCATCGACGCCGACGAGCGCGAGGCCGTCGGCGCGCTGGTGGCGATCATCCGCGAGCAGCGCCCCCACGTCGTCGTGACCTACGACCCGGGTGGCGGCTACGGCCACCCCGACCACGTCCACGCCCATGCCGTCACGACGGCCGCGGTCGCCGCCGCCGGCACCGCCGACTACCCGGGCGAGCCGTGGACGGTCCCGAAGTTCTACTGGACGGTCGTGGCCGAAAGCGCGATCGAGACGGGCTGGCGGGCGCTGAATCCCGAAGACCTGCTTCCCGAGTGGAGGATTCCGCCGCACGAAGAGTTCGACTTCGGGTTTGCGGACTCCGACGTCGACGCCGTCGTCGAGGCCGGCCCGGAGGCGCGCGCCGCCAAGGCGGCCGCACTCGCCGCGCACGCCACCCAGGTCGTCGTCGGCCCGACCGGCCGGGCCTGCGCCTTGTCGAACAACGTGGTGCTGCCGATCCTCGCCGAGGAGCACTACGTTCTGGCGGCCGGCTCCGCGGGGGAGCGCGACGAGCGCGGCTGGGAAACAGATCTTCTGGCGGGACTTGGTTTCACCGCGTAACGCGGTAAGCTGCGAACCACGCAGCAAGGAAGGAACGCGCATGGACCCCGACATGGACCCCAACATGCAGCACTGGCAGGACCGGCTCGACAGCCTGCAGTGGGTTCTCGGCTCCATCCTCTCCAACATCGACAGCATCCCGACCTGACCGAAACCAAACCACGCACCGCGCCGGTTCACGACAGCGCCGCTACAGACCCGGCAATTCGGTTCGTTGTTTTGGCGCTGTTGGCTGTCGACGGGGTTCTCTCCGCACTGGCCGGCGCGCTGCTGCTGCCTTCCTATATCGGTTCCATTCCGTTTCCCATCAGTGCGTTGATCAGTGGACTGCTCAACGCGGCGCTGGTCTGGGCCGCCGCGCTGTGGACCAGATCCACGCGGGTGGCCGCGCTGCCGCTGTGGATGTGGCTGGTCACGGTGGCCGTGCTGAGCATGGGCGGCCCCGCCAACGACGTCATCCTGGGGGGCCGGGGACTGATGGCCTACGGAGCCGTGGTGCTGATCATCCTGGGCGGCGCGCCACCGGCCTGGGTGTTGTGGCGGCGCAGCCACCGCGGCCGCGGCACTCGTTAGCCCGCGTTCACGCCGATCGGCGGCAACGGCGGGAGGAAGCCGCGCACCCAATTGATCTCGGTGTTGATGAACTGGTTGATCGACGCCGTGGTGGCGGTCCAGAAGTTGCTCAGCCCCTGCGTGAAACTGACCGTCCCGTCGATGAAGTCGATCGTGTTGAACAGCGCGCTCTGCACGATGGGCTCGAAAAGGTAGTAGAAGAAGTTGATCTGGGGCGCGACAAAGCCGATCACGGGCAGGTAACCCGCCGCCCACGCGGCGAGGTTGAAGCCGTACTGCACCCACGGCTCGATCGTGAGGTAGGCGCCCTCGATCGCGTCGCCAAGCGACACCAACGCGTTGGCCGCGGGCAGCACGGCGGCGTTGGTCGCGGCGGCCGGCGCAAGCAGGGCGCCGGCGATCCCGCCTCCGAGCAGCGGCTGGCCCAGCAGGGTCGCGGCGGGCGCGCTCACCGCATTGACCAGGGTCTGCGCGGCGTTGGCCTCGGCCGCCGCATACGTGGACGCCCCCGCGCTCAGCGCCTGCACGAACTGCTCGTGAAACGCCGTCACCCGCGCGCTCAGCTGCTGATAGCCCAGCCCATGCTCGGAAAACATCGCCGCGACCTGCGCCGACACCTCGTCGGCGGCGGCCGCCGCCACCCCGGTGATCGGGGCCGCGGCGGCCGCGTTGGCCGTGCCGAGCGTCGAACCGATGCCGGCCAACTCCGAAGCCGCGGTTACCAGCGCCTCCGGGGCCGCGAGCACGAACGACATTGGCGCCTCCCCTGGGTTACGACGGATGGTATCGCGATCACCGATCCACGGAGGCGAAGTCCGCCAAAGACGTGGCAGGGCGGGTGGCCGTGACCCCGGGGATGTCGACCGCGGGCCGGCGGTGGCCTGGCGCTACTGTTGCGCGTATGGCACCGTTGCCCAAAGTTTCGCAGGTTGGGACGTGCGGATGAAATTCGATCGCGGGGAAGTTACACCAACGTGCCGCTAACACCGGAGCCGCCGGCGCCCATCGTTCTGCCCGGACCCGTCGTTCCGCCGAAGGCCGACGCGTCGGCGCTGCGGCGGGTCCTGCGGCGGGCCCGCGACGGGGTCGCGCTGAACATCGACGAGGCGGCCGTCGCGATGAGCGCGCGCGGCGAACACCTCGCCAACCTGTGCGCGAGCGCCGCGCGGGTGCGCGACGCGGGCCTGGAGTCGGCCGGGCGGCGCGGGCCGGACGGCCGGCTGCCCATCACCTATTCGCGCAAGGTGTTCGTCCCGGTCACCCATCTGTGCCGCGACACCTGCCACTACTGCACGTTCGTCACGGTCCCGGGCAAGCTGCGCGCCGACGGGGCCGGCATGTATCTGGAGCCCGACGAGATCCTCGACCTGGCCCGCCGCGGGGCCGAACTCGGTTGCAAGGAAGCGCTATTCACCCTCGGCGACCGGCCCGAGGATCGCTGGCCCGAGGCGCGCCAGTGGCTCGGCGAGCGGGGCTACGACTCCACGCTGTCCTACGTGCGGGCGATGGCGATCCGGGTGCTCGAGGAGACCGGGCTGCTGCCGCACCTGAACCCCGGCGTGATGAGTTGGTCGGAGATGTCGCGGCTCAAGCCCGTCGCGCCGTCGATGGGGATGATGCTCGAGACGACGTCGCGGCGGCTGTTCGACACCAAAGGCCTTGCGCACTACGGCAGCCCGGACAAGGATCCGGCCGTCCGGCTGCGCACCCTGACCGACGCGGGCCGCCTGTCCATCCCGTTCACCACCGGGCTGCTGGTCGGCATCGGCGAGACGCTGACCGAACGTGCCGACACCCTGCACGCGATCCGCAAGTCGCACAAGGAGTTCGGGCACGTCCAGGAAGTGATCGTGCAGAACTTCCGGGCCAAGGAACACACCGCGATGGCCGCCATGCCCGACGCCGGGATCGAGGACTACCTGGCGACGGTGGCGGTCGCGCGGCTGGTGCTGGGCCCGGGCATGCGCATCCAGGCCCCGCCGAATCTGGTGTCGCGCGAGGAGTGCCTGGCGCTGATCGGCGCCGGGGTCGACGACTGGGGCGGCGTTTCGCCGCTGACGCCCGACCACGTCAACCCCGAACGGCCCTGGCCCGCATTGGACGACCTGGCCGCCGTCACCGCCGAAGCCGGCTACGAGTTGGTGCAGCGGCTGACCGCGCAGCCCAAATACGTCCAGGCCGGCGCGGCGTGGATCGACCCTCGGGTGCGGGGACACGTTGTCGCGCTGGCCGATCCGGCGACCGGGCTGGCCCGCGACGTCAACCCGGTGGGCCTGCCCTGGCAGGAACCCGACGACGTGGGATCCTCGGGCCGGGTCGACCTCAACGCGGCCATCGACACCGAGGGCCGCAACACCGCGGCCCGCAGCGACCTCGACAGCGCCTTCGGTGATTGGGAATCGATCCGTGGCCACGTGCACGAGCTCGCCGCGCGCGCCCCCGAGCGCATCGACGTCGACGTCCTCGCCGCGCTGCGGTCGGCCGAACGCGATCCCGCCGGCTGCACCGACGACGAGTATCTGGCGCTGGCGACCGCCGACGGCCCCGCGCTGGAAGCGGTTGCCGCGCTGGCGGATTCGCTGCGTCGCGACGCGGTGGGCGACGACGTGACCTTCGTCGTCAACCGCAACATCAACTTCACCAACATCTGCTACACGGGGTGCCGGTTCTGCGCGTTCGCGCAGCGCAAGGGCGACGCCGACGCGTACTCGCTGTCCACCGACGAGGTGGCCGACCGCGCCTGGGAGGCGCACGTCGCCGGTGCCACCGAGGTCTGCATGCAGGGCGGGATCGACCCCGAGCTGCCGGTCACCGGGTACGCCGAGCTGGTGCGCGCCGTCAAGGCCCGGGTGCCGTCGATGCACGTGCATGCGTTCTCCCCGATGGAGATCGCCAACGGGGTGACCAAGAGCGGCTTGAGCGTTCGCGAGTGGCTGACCGGCCTGCGCGAGGCCGGGCTCGACACCATCCCCGGCACCGCCGCCGAGATCCTCGACGACGAGGTGCGCTGGGTCCTCACCAAGGGCAAGCTGCCGACGTCGATGTGGATCGACATCGTGAGCACCGCGCACGAGGTGGGCCTGCGGTCGTCGTCGACGATGATGTACGGCCACGTCGACAGCCCGCGGCACTGGGTCGGCCACCTCAACGTGCTGCGCGAAATCCAGGACCGCACCGGCGGTTTCACCGAGTTCGTGCCGCTACCGTTCGTGCATCAGAATTCGCCGCTGTACCTGGCCGGCGCGGCCCGCCCCGGGCCCACCCATCGCGACAACCGGGCGGTGCACGCCCTGGCGCGAATCATGTTGCACGGCCGCATCTCCCACATCCAGACCAGCTGGGTGAAGCTCGGCGTCGAGCGCACGCAGGTGATGCTGCGCGGCGGAGCCAACGACCTGGGCGGCACGCTGATGGAGGAGACCATCTCGCGGATGGCCGGTTCGGAGTACGGATCGTCGAAGACCGCCGCGGAGCTGACCGCGATCGCCGAGGGCATCGGACGCCCCGCGCGCCAGCGCACCACCACCTACGCCCCGCTGGCGGCCTAACCTATTGCCCCTCGCGAGCGTGCGTGTCTGTGCAGGGACACGCCGCGGCGGGTGGCATTTTGCGCACGCTCGCCACCCGACCGCGCCCCGCTCAGTAGTTGTTGCAGCTCCCGGCCACCGACAAGACGTCGTTGAAGTACGGCGCGGCCTGCGGCATGGCCTGGATCTGCTGCGCCATCTGCACGCGCTTCGGCGGCGGCGAGGCGAGGAACTGGCGCAGGTAGCTCTGCGCGATCGGCGACCCGTTCAATTGCGCGGCGGCTCCCGGGTCCGTCGCGTTGAGCGCGGCCATAACCTGCCCGTAGCTGCACGTCGTGTTGATGACCGGATCCAGCGGATCTGCGGACGCGATCCCGGCGCCAGCCGTCAACGCGAACGCCACACCGCCAACGGCAGCAGCCAATTTGATCAACGACAGCCTCACCATCTGTGGACACCTTCCCCAATAAATGCACCGTCGATAAACGGCGACGACATCTGCCCAACGGTTGCCGTCTGCGGTCGAGGCTACCAGGCCCCGCGAGCTTTCTTCCATCGCAACCGTTATCGCACACGAAGCCCGGATCGTAACTATCCGCAGGTCAGCGACGTGGCTAAAAGCCGTTCGCCGTGGGCGATCGGCGACCTCGCCGAGCCACTCGACGGCCCCGCCGTGGCGCGGGCCTTCCTATCCCGGCGGGCATGCCGAGTGGTTGACGTGTATGTGCAACGTCTAGTATCAGTAACCGAGAACTTTCTCCGGGCGGCCGAGCGGCCGCCGCGAGCCGAACACCAGCCCATCAGGCAGCACATGGAGGAGACCTTGAGGAGACGCCTGTGACGTACACGATCGCCGAACCCTGCGTCGACATCAAGGACAAGGCATGCATCGAGGAATGCCCGGTCGACTGCATCTATGAGGGCGCTCGGATGCTGTACATCCACCCCGACGAATGCGTCGACTGTGGCGCCTGTGAACCGGTCTGCCCTGTCGAAGCGATCTACTACGAAGACGATGTGCCCGAACAATGGAGCCAGTACACGCAGATCAACGCGGACTTCTTCGTTGAGCTGGGCTCGCCGGGCGGTGCGGCCAAGGTCGGCATGACCGAGAACGACCCGCAAGTGGTCAAGGACCTGCCGCCGCAGGGCGAAGGCGACTGAGCAAGCCGGTGCTCGATGAGCCCCGGGCGGGCCGGCGTCTCGTCTCGGCGTCCCTGCCGGAGTTCCCGTGGGACACCCTGGCCGACGCCAAAGCGCTGGCCGGGGCCCATCCCGACGGCATCGTCGACCTGTCCGTCGGCACCCCGGTCGATCCCGTCGCGCCGCAGATCCAGGAGGCGTTGGCGGCATCCGCTGCAGCGTCGGGATATCCCGCCACCGCCGGCACCGCGCGACTGCGCGCCTCGGCGGTGGCCGCGCTGGGCCGCCGTTTCGGGGTCACCGGGCTGACCGAGGCGGCCGTGCTGCCGGTGATCGGCAGCAAGGAACTCATCGCCTGGCTGCCGACCCTGCTGGGCCTGGGCCCGGCCGATGTCGTGGTGGTGCCGGAGCTGGCCTATCCGACGTACGACGTCGGCGCCCGGCTGGCCGGAGCGCAGATCCTGCGCGCGGATTCGCTGACCCAGCTGGGCCCGCGGGCCCCGGCGTTGGTGTACCTGAACTCGCCGAGCAATCCGACCGGGCGCGTGCTGGGCGTCGACCACCTGCGCAAGGTGGTCCGATGGGCCCGCGACCGGGACGTCATCGTGGCCTCCGACGAGTGCTACCTGGGGCTGGGCTGGGACGCCGAACCGTTATCGGTGCTGCACCCCTCGGTCTGCGACGAAGACCATACCGGGCTGCTCGCGATCCACTCGCTGTCGAAGAGCTCGTCGCTGGCCGGGTACCGGGCCGGCTTCGTCGCCGGGGATCCGGCCCTGGTCGCCGAGCTGTTGGCCGTGCGCAAGCACGCCGGGATGATGGTCCCGACGCCCGTGCAGGCCGCCATGGTGGCCGCCCTGGACGACGACGCCCACCAGCGGCTGCAGCGCGAACGGTACGAACGGCGGCGGGCCGCCCTGTTGCCGGCGCTGCGCTCGGCCGGCTTCGCCGTCGACCATTCCGAGGCGGGCCTGTACCTGTGGGCCACCCGCGGCGAGCCGTGCCACGACAGCGTCAGCGCGTTGGCCGCCCTTGGCATCCTGGTGGCGCCGGGCGATTTCTACGGCCCGGGCGGCGCCCGGCACGTGCGAGTGGCGCTCACCGCCACCGACGAGCGCATCGCCGCCGCCGTGCGACGGCTGGCCTAGCCCCCCGGCTGCCGCGCGCGCCGGGGGACGCGGACGGCAGAATGCATCGGGAGGAGTTACCCAGGCGCTTACCAACGGTCAACCCCGGACAAGGAATGTGGTTGTGACGACTTCGGCGGGCAAGCTGCACATCCCCACGTCGGTTGGGGACATCGCTAAGCGCATCTTTCTGGGAAAGCCGCTGATCACCGAGGAACTGAGTTCCGAGAAGCTCTCGAATCCCGTTGCGCTGGGCGCGCTTTCGCCGGACGCGATCTCGTCGACGGCCTATGGTCCCGAGCAGATCCTGATCGAACTGCTGCCGCACGCGGGGCTGGCGGCGTTCGTGTTGCTGCTCCCGGTCACCGGTGTCATCCTGCTGATCCTGGTGTTGGTGGCCGCGTCGTACCGGCAGGTCGTCATGGCCTACAGCCGGGCGGGCGGTTCGTACATCGTCGCGCGGGAGAATTTCGGGCCCCGGGTGGCGCAGGTCGCCGCCGCGGCGCTGTTGATCGACTACGTGGTCACCGTGGCGGTGCAGTCGGCGGCCGGCACGGTCGCGGTGGTGTCGGCCATCCCGGTGTTGGGGCCGCACAGCCTGCAAATCACCGTCGGCGTGGTGCTCGTCGTCTGCTACGTGAACCTGCGCGGATTAAAGGAAGCGGGATGGCAGTTCGCGTTGCCGACCTACTTCTTCGTCATCATGGTCGGCCTGACGATCGTGGTGGGCGTCGCGCGCGCCATGGCCGGCGATCTGCCCGTCTACCACCCCGCGCAAATGCCCGGAACCGTGCCCGTCCATCAGTCCAACGGCCTGGTGATGGGAGCGACCGTCCTGACATTGCTGCGTTCGTTCGCCAACGGCGGTTCGTCGCTGACGGGGGTCGAGGCCATCTCCAACACCGTCGACGTGTTTCGAAAACCGCAGGGCCGCAACGCGCGTCGGGTGCTGACCGCCATGGCGACCATCCTCGGGCTCCTGCTGGCCGGCGTCGCCTACCTCGCGTATGTCACCCACGCCACGCCATATCTCACCGAATATCCGTCAGTCCTGTCGCAGATCGGCCGCGCGGTGTTCGGTCAGGGCCCGATCGGCGACGTCTTCTACATCCTCGTGCAGGCGTCGACCGCGGCCATCCTGTTCACCGGCGCGAACACCAGCTTCAACGGATTCCCGGCGCTGGCGAGTTTCGTCGCCGAAGACCGCTTCCTGCCGCGGCAGCTGACGAAACGCGGCCACCGCCTGGTGTTCTCGAACGGCATCATCACGCTCACCGCGCTTTCGGTGGCATTGCTGCTGGCGACCGGCGGCTCGGTCAACGCGCTGGTCCCGTTCTACGCGATCGGCGTGTTCACCGGGTTCTCGATGGCCGGCTACGGAATGACCAAACACCATCTGACGCACCGGGAACCGGGCTGGCGCCGGCGCCTGGCGATCAACCTGTCGGCGGGGATCCTGTCGACGATCGTGGTGGGCATCTTCGCCGTCGCGAAGTTCACCGAGGGCGCCTGGCTCGTCGTCGTCGTGTTCCCGGTGCTGGTGTTCGTGCTGATGCGGCTCAACCGGGAATACCGCGCCGAGGCGGCCATTCTCGAGATGTTCCGCACCGATCGCCCCGAACTGGTGAAGTACGCGCGGCACAAGGTGTTCGTGTTCGTGAACTCGGTCGACCTCGCCGTGATCGAAGCGCTGCGCTACGGGCGGGGACTGCGGGCCGACGAACTGGTCGCGGTGCATTTCATGGTCGACGACGCGCACGCCAAGGTGCTGCGAAACCGTTGGGATCACTTCGATCTCGACACCCCGCTGCGGATCGTCGACTGCCCGGACCGCCGGGTCACCCGGGCGGCGCAGGTTCTGGTCGCCAAGGCGCGCGACGAGCGCCAGAACACCAACGTGACGGTGTTGCTGCCGCGTCGGACCTACGCGCCGCTGCTGGGACGCCTGCTGCATGACCGCACCGCCGACAAGGTGGCCCGGGCGGTCAGCCTGATCCCGGACGCCGCGGCGACGATCGTGCCCTACGACGTGCAATCCCGGATCAAGGAGGCGTACCCCGAAGGCTTCGAGCAACGAATCGCGCGCGAGCTCGACAAGGTCGAAGCGTGGGTCTCGCGCAGCGAGGAGCAGGAAGTCGAAGCCTATGAGCACCCCGAGCGGCCGCCATCGGTGATCACCGTTGGGGGCCTCATTCCCGGGCAGCGCGCCACCTTCGAGGGGCGGGTGAGCGAGGTCCAGGACGTCAACGAACGCCGGCGGACCGTCCGGCAGATCGTCGTCGGCGACAATAGCGGCGAAATCACCATCACGTTCCGAGCCGGCCACGGGGGCGCCGACATCCAGCCCGGGCAGCTGCTGCGGATCATCGGCAAGCCCAGGCAAAGCGGCAGAAAGCCCATGGAGATGGTCGACCCGGCGTACCACGTGATCGAGGACCCCGCGCAGGTGGGCGAACTCGGGAAAACCAAGGATCGGCCGTGAAGCGACTGACCAGCCGTGCTGGTGTCCGCGCTGGGCCTCGCGTTCACCGCCAACGGCTACCGACCGCTGACCAGGCGCGGTTACGGGTCGGTGTTCGCGTTCGCCTACGGCCTGTTCGCGTCGGAACTTCCGGTGCAGGCGCTCGGCGTTCAGGCGGCGGCGCTGGCGGCGGTGTCGCCCGGGCTGGATCGCGATCACCGGGGGCTCGGCCGGCGGGCATCTGTCGTCGCTGGCCGCGCTTACCCCCAACGATCCGCGGTTTCAGCCGGGTTTCGAGGGGGCCGACACCCGGGTGCAGGCGGCCGTCCCGTTCTACGGGGTCTACGACTTCACCCGATCCGACGGCGCGATGCATCCGCTGATGGTGCCGATGGTGGCCAAGCGCGTGTTCAAGCTGAGTCGCACGGAGATAGCCGAACCTTTCCGGATCGCCTCACCGATCAGCCACGTGTCCGAAGACGCCCCACCGTTTTTCGTGCTGCACGGCACCAACGACTCGTTGATCCCGGTCGAACAGGCCCGCAGCTTTACCGCGCGCCTCCGTGAGGTCAGCCGTCAGCCTGTGGTATATGCCGAGTTGCCGTGCGCGCAACACGCTTTCGACATCTTTGGGTCCGCCCGCGCGGCGCACGCGGCGGTGGCCGTCGAGCAGTTCCTGGCCGAGATCTACGCGTCGCGTCGGGTCACGGCCTAGCCGCTGGCTGCCCTCGTCGCCCCGCTCGTCCGTGGCGTCAGTGACCGTTGGCGCGAAACCGTTCGAAGGATCGCTTCACTTCTGCTTCCGCCGTTTCCCGATTGCCCCAGTCGGCGGCCTTGACGAACTTGCCCGGCTCTAAGTCCTTGTAGTGCACGAAGAAGTGTTTGATGGGCTCCAAGACAAAGGACGGCACGTCGTCGACGTCGGTGATGTGATCCCATCGCGAATCGCCGGCCGGCACGCACAGAACCTTGTTGTCGCCGCCGGCCTCGTCGACCATCTGGAAGATGCCCACCGGGCGTGCGGCGAGCACGACACCGGGAAAGACCGGCTCGGGCAGCAGAACGAGGGCGTCAAGAGGGTCGCCGTCGTCGCCGAGGCTGTTTTCGATGAAGCCGTAATCCTCGGGATATCCCATCGAGGTGTACAGGTAGCGGTCGAGTCGGATGCGGCCGGTGTTGTGGTCGCTCTGGTATTTGTTGCGCTGTCCCTTGGGGATTTCAATGGTTACGTCGAATTCCATGTGACTACTCCTGATTGTCGGCGAGTCGTGCGTGGATCGTGTGCGGGTCGGTCGCGTTCCGGCGGCGCGCCGATTCACCCGGATACCGTTGTGCGAGTGGTTCGTTGACGTCCAAAGCCGGCGCGCGACGCCTCCGCCGGACATGCCGTCGGACCCTCCCGCAGGGGTGTTGAGGCGCAGCATTATACCAATTTATATGCGAACGGCAAGGGCTCGCAGGCAACACCCAGGTGCCTGATCGGGTCGACACAGTAAACGAGATCACGAGCCGGCGCACCGCAGGGGCGGAGTACAACCGAATCGGAGGGTGGGTGCGAATGTCGGCGCGCTTCACCTACGACTCCTATGTTCGCAGGGGCCATCAGCCGGATCGGCGGTTCAGGGCGGGCTCCATCGCCGCTGTCAGTTAAGCAATGGAAATCGGCTTTGGTCAAGCGCGGCGAGGCCGTCCCGTCGGACCACGACGACGCCATGTCTGCGGAGGACGGCGCTAGCCTCGATCGCAACTTAGTTATAAATCCATTGATTAGCAACAGATTTGGACTACATATCACGCGGACACCCCGTCTTGGCGCGCACCGGCCGGTTGTGATCGACGCCACCCATGGCCGTCGGACGGGCTCGGGACCCCCTCGGTGCTCGCCTGGCCGTTACGTGTCGTGGCAACCGCCCGGCCGCGCTGCCCACTTCGCCGCCGGTTACAGGGTGGACGCGTCTGGACGTAATGTTTCAATCAGCTGGAAGTCTCCTGTGCATCGGCCATGGTGGGTTGTTTGATCAACATAATTCGGCTTGACTGTCAAGCAATAAGATCACGAAAGTTTTAAATGTGCGTCGTCGGCTCTGACGGCGCACGATGGCGGTGGGGCTCGCCATAACCGCGCGTCAAGCATCGACGGCCAACGGTCCCTGCGGAACAGATCAGTGCCCGGCCGGCCACAGGCGTGGCCGGGTGTGACGCAGGAGGACCGTAAGTGGCCGTTCAATCTTCGTCGATAGCTGCGATCCCGCTTCCCCCGTTGCGATGTCGTCGGTGGTGTCCGCGGCCCGGCGGGTGCTGTCGCGGTCCCCGTTCGGGTCGGCTGCCGGCATATGGGATGTGAAACACCAAGCACTCCGGATCTTTTCGATCGGTTGGCGATCAACCATGAACGAACCCGATCACAATCGACCCGCCATATATCCGGGTGGCCTGACGGTCGCCCCAACAGTGTCCGTGAAAGGTAAAAGACGCATGGCGCGTTCGCGCATCACCGACTGGAATCCAGAAGACCTCGTGGCCTGGGACGACGGCAACGGCGCCATCGCCCGTCGCAATATGGTGTGGCTGGTTGTGAACGTGCACATCTCCTTCTCGGTCTGGTACCTCTGGTCGGTGATGGTGCTGTTCATGCCGCAGTCCGTCTACGGCTTCTCGACCGGTGACAAGCTGCTGGTGGGCGCCACGGCGTCGCTGGTGGGGGCGCTGGTGCGCATTCCATATTCGATGGCCGCCAACTGGTTCGGTGGCCGCAATTGGACGACGTTCTCGTCGCTGGTGTTGCTGATCCCCACCATCGGGGCAATCGTGTTGCTTGCCCATCCCGGACTGCCGTTGTGGCCGTATCTGGCGTGCGCCGCGTTGACCGGGTTGGGCGGCGGCAACTACTCGGCGTCGCTGGCCAAGGTCGACGGTTTATACCCGCAGCGGCTCAAGGGTTTTGCGCTGGGCCTCACCGGTGGGCTGGCCAACCTCGGGTCGGCGTCGATCCAGGCGGTCGGGCTGGTGGTGCTGGCGACCGCGGGCCACGAGGCACCATACTGGGTGTGCGCGATCTACCTGGTGCTGCTGACCATCGGCGGCGTCGGTGCGGCACTGCGCATGGACAACATCGTCGCGCATCGCACCGGCATCTCGCCGGACAACTTGCGATCCATTCTCTCGGTGCCCGACACGTGGGGAATCTCGTTTCTCTATCTGTGTGCCTCCGGCTCGTTCCTCGGCTTCGCGTTCGCGTTCGGCCAGGTGCTCCAGCACAACTTCGTGGCCGGCGGCGAAAGCTACGGGCAGGCGTCGTTGCACGCTTCCGAAATCGCCTTCGTCGGACCGCTGCTGGGATCGGCGGCGCGGATAGTCGGCGGTAAGTTCAGCGACCGCTTCGGTGGTGGCCGTGTCACCTTGAGCGTCTTCGCCGCCGCGATCGTGGCTGGGGGATTGCTTGTCGGCGTCAGCGTCCACGACGATCTCACCCGCGACCGCGGTGGCCCCGTGACGGGGTTTACCATGGCCGGCTACATCGTCGGCTTCATTGCGCTGTTCATCTTTACCGGTGCCGGCAAGGGGGCGGTGTATAAGCTGATCCCTTCGATCTTCGAAGTGCGCAGCCGGACAATGGGTCTCGGCGAGGCCGACCGCCATCACTGGGCCCGCGTCAGGTCGGCGGCTTTGATCGGATTCGCCGGTGCGTTCGGCGCACTGGGCGGCGTGGGGATCAACTTGGCCCTGCGGCAGTCCTATTCGAGCACCGGCACCGAAACGTCGGCGTTCTGGATCTTCCTCGTGTGCTATATCGCCGCCGCGTTGCTGGCCTGGGCTCGCTACGTCAGGCAGGGGCCGCGCGCGCCGATACCGCGGTCGCGACCGCAAACCGCGGGCGAGGCGGTCGACACCGTGAGTGCGTCGGGCGGCCGGGCGGCACGGGAAACGGCGGCGACAGATGTTTGAGCCGATCGCCGAAAAATCACATCGACAAGCCGGGAACGGGGGATCAGCGGGACCATGAAAGACAGCACGAGCGAACTAGCGACGGAAATCTCTCCCTTCCTATACCTCGAGGAGGTCACCGCGACGGCGGTCGAAGCCGGGAAACTCATTCTCAGGCATCGACGGGACGCCCGGGTCATTGCGGAAAAAGGCGATCATGGCAAGGACGCATCACCGGTCACGGCCGCCGATCTGGAATCCAACGAGTGCATCATCAACCACCTCAAGGTGCTGGATCCGGACATTCCGATCATTTCGGAGGAGACCCAGTTGGCCGACTACGAAACCAGAAAGTCGTGGCGAAGATTTTGGTTAGTGGATCCATTGGACGGGACCAAGGAATTTGTACGGGGAAGCGATGAGTTTACCGTCAATATCGCTTTCATCGAGGACCTGGAACCGGTGCTGGGCGTCATCTACCTCCCGGCCAAGAAGTTGCTTTATTACGCGC
Source organism: Mycobacterium heidelbergense (assembly GCF_010730745.1). Classification (NCBI taxonomy): domain Bacteria; kingdom Bacillati; phylum Actinomycetota; class Actinomycetes; order Mycobacteriales; family Mycobacteriaceae; genus Mycobacterium; species Mycobacterium heidelbergense. Next base: position 3,350,525 of record NZ_AP022615.1, read on the forward strand.
AAAAGGGGCGGGGCAGCTGGAAGCAAGCGGGAAGGAGGCCTCCCGTTCAGATATTTTCCTCAATACCGGACCTTGGCCAAGGCCTGACGGTCGTCGAGAGCAGGTCGCACCCGTCGCCGGCGTTGGAGAGCTATCTGAAGGATCTTCCGATAAAGGAACGGGTCGCCGCGGGTAGCTCGCTCAAATTCTGCCTGGTGGCGGAAGGCCTCGCCGACATCTACCCTCGGATGAATCCGACCATGGAATGGGACGTGGCGGCCGGTGATTGCATCTACCGAAATTCGTCGCGGCTGGGGCAACGAAGCTCGTCGTTGACTTACAACAAGCCTAGTTTAAAAAACGATAGCTTTGTTATAGGCCTTAAGTAAAGCAGTCCCGCCACCACGACGCCACGCGATTATCGGCTTCGGTCGAAATCTTCGAGGGGCGGTTTTGCGTGGTCATAACCGCAGCGGTGCCCGCGCGATAAACAGGAAGTATCCAACCAGAATACAGCTAGCTATAAGGTTGTCGGGTGAAGATAAAATCACGATGATTAAAAATACGAAATGAGGGTGTCAGCGCCGTCGCAGCGACCCGCTTGTTCGCGGCAGGGGTGGCCTTATCCGATCGGTGAACTGGCTCGATACCGAGCAAGCCGGGTGTGCTGATCTCTCTACTGGACACATTAAAAACTGTCAATAGAATGAGTGAGCCAGATTGGCTCAACGAACAACGTCGATCGGCCACTCGATGCCCGGGATGTCGGCATCCCGGTGGCCGGAAAGAGGTTTTGAAATGAGTCCGAACATCACCTGGCACCACTACAGCGTTAGCCGGCGCGAACGGGAAAAACTCAACGGCCATCGCGGATGCGTCGTCTGGTTTACCGGGCTGAGCGGTTCCGGTAAGAGCACGGTGGCGAATCTGGTGGACCGAAGGCTATACGAGCGGGGCGTGCATAGCTTTGTGTTGGATGGCGATAATGTGCGCCATGGCCTCAATGCCTGCCCGGAAACTCTTGAAGAGCGCCATGGCCAGGAATTCGCCAAAAGATTTGGGCTGGGATTTTCGGCCGAGGATCGCGAAGAAAACGTCCGGCGTATCGGTGCGGTCGCAAAGCTGTTCTGCGAGGCCGGCCTGGTGGTATTGACAGCTTTCATCAGTCCCTATCGTCGCGATCGGGATGCGGTTCGGGCCACTCTCGCCAATGGAGATTTTATGGAGATCTTCATCGATACGCCCATAGAAGTGTGCAAGAAGCGCGATCCCAAGGGTCTCTATAAGAAGGTCAGGATCGGCGAGATCACGGGATTTACCGGGATTGACGCCCCGTATGAACCTCCGTCGAAGCCGGAGTGGACCCTCGACGGTGGAAACAAGGATGCTGATTCCCTGGCGGACGAAGTGGTCTCGCATCTCGGGGCGGCGGATATCATTCCCGGTCCGGCGCGCTACCAGGGCGTTTCCGGCAGGGCCGACATTTAGGAGTCTTCTTTCCGAAGTGGGGTTAATCATTTTGACCGTAAAGTATGTTCGCCGCGGGCGATCTTAATCGAAAGGTAGAAATTGTTATGGGTGATCAGCTGCTCACTCCGACGAGGGTGGTGAGGGATTATCTTTCTGATTCTTTGGTGTGGGAGGGTTTTTTGGCTCAGGGGGGGTTTGTTGAGGGGGATGTTGTTGTTGCCGATCCGTTTAAGGCGGGGACGACGTGGACGCAGCGGATCATTCAGCAGATCTTGCGCAACGGGCGTGAAAGCGAGGGGGGGTTATCGGATACCTCGCCGTGGCTGGATTCCAGCTGGGGTGATCATGCCGCGATGCTTGCCGTGCTCGGTCGGCAGCGTGAGGCCGGGATGCGGCGGGTGATCAAGTCGCATCTGCCCGCCGATGCGCTGCCGATCGCCGCGCAGGCCCGGTATGTGTTTGTCGGGCGCAACGGCAAAGACCTGGGCATCAGCTTGCACAACTATCTGTACCATTTCGCACCCGAGACGATGGAGCAGATCAACCGGATCCATGCGCAGTGGTCGAAGGATCCCACGGCGTTGGTGATCCCGCAGGATATGCGGGAGTTTTTCGATCGGTGGCTCGACACCGACGGCTACGGTTGTTGTGACCTGTTCGACATCATGGCGTCGTGGTGGGCGCTGCGTGATGAGCCCAACGTGTTGTTGTTGCATTATCAGCAGCTCAAAAACGATCTTCGGGCTCAGATCGTGCGGTTGGCGCGGTTTTTGGATATCGATCCGGCGTCGTTGCGCATGCAGGCCATTGTTGAGCATTGCTCGTTTGAGTACATGAGCGCGCGGGCGGAAAAGATGGCGCCCTTCGGGGGAACGCACATGTCCAGCGCCAAAGCCTTCTTCCACAAAGGACTCCAACGCGACCACCGGCACGAACTGACCCCCGAACAAGTCCACCGCTTCAACCGTACCGCCCTCGACAAACTCGGCAACGACTGCGCCCACTGGCTCGAAACCGGCGAAAGCCCGCCAGCGGGCTAGACGAATTGAATGCTTAGGCCGTCGTCCGGGTCAGCTCGCCGGGGCGACGTAAGCCGGGAGGGCATAAATGACAATCGATTTCGGGATGCTACCGCCGGAGATCAACTCCGGTCGCATGTATACCGGTCCGGGCTCGGGACCGATGCTGGCTGCCGCGTCGGCGTGGGACGACGTGGCCGCCGAATTGCACCTCACGGCGGCGTCTTACGCCTCGGTGGTCTCGGGATTGACGGTGAGCTGGCGGGGCGCCGCCGCGGCAACCATGGCAGCCGCGGCCGCGCCGTACACGGCATGGATCAGCGCCACCGCCGGGCGGGCCGAGCGGACGGCCGACCAGGCCAGGGCGGCGGCCGCCGCCTACGAAACCGCGTTTGCGGCAACGGTTCCCCCAGCGGTGATCGGGGCGAACCGCATGCAGCTGCAGGCGCTGATCGCGACGAATTTCTTCGGCCAAAACACCCCGGCGATCATGGCCACCCAGGCCGAGTACATCGAAATGTGGGCCCAGGACGTGGCAGCGATGTACGGCTATGCCGGCTCCTCGGCGACCGCCGCGCGGGTAGCGCCCTTCGTCTCCCCGCCGCAGGCCGCCAACCCCGTTGGGACGGCGGGGCAGGCCGCCGCGGTCGCCCAGGCCGTCGGCGCCGCGGCCGACGGACAGGCGCAGACGTTGCCACAGCTGACGTCCGTGGTGCCCGCCCTGCTGCAAAGCCTGGCGGCGCCGACGGCCTCGGCCGATCCGTCGGCCCCCGCGTCGCTGGCGTCGTCGCTGAACACGATCCTCGGCTTTTCGACCGGGCCGGTATCCCCGTTGTCGTATTTCACCGTCGCCGGCGTGCCGCAGTTGCTGGGTGTCCAGTGCTACTTGCTGCCGCAGGCCGGGGCGAACCTGGCCGCCGCGGCCGGCAAGGCGACGGCGTTATCGGCCGGTGGAGGGGCTTTGGTTGCGGCGGGTTCGCAAGGGGTCCAACTGGGTTCGGCGGTATCGGCAAGCATCGGTCGCGCGGGCCTCGTCGGGGGTTTGACGGTGCCGCAGGGCTGGGCGATGGCCGCTCCAGCGGTCAAGCCGGTGGCCGCGGTATGGGCGGAAAGCGGCCCATCCGCCGCTGCGGCAGCGGCCGCCACGCAAGGCGAAGGACCGTTGCTCGGCGGCATGGCCTTGTCGAGTCTGGCTGGGCGGGCGATGGCCGGTACCGGCGGCGGTGCCGCCCGATCGGCAGGTGCTGGCGCGGCCGGCGAGGCCAGCGGTCCGGTCAACATCTTTATCGTGCCCGGCGGCGCGCAATGACCGCAATTGCCCCAGACCTCCCGGCCGGTGTCGTTGTTGCGTTATTTGCTGATATTCCAGCAACTTTGCGCGGCAGAGATCGCGACAGAGATGAGGAGCGCATGCCTTTGGAACCGCAGCCGGAAACGTTGCCGGATGCCAATGATGATCCGGCGGATGCCGGCTCGGCCCCGGCCGCCAAGGGCCCGGTAACGGCTCGTCCGCCAACGGTGTTGGATCCGGCGGCGACCGATGCGGTCTCGATATTGATCGCGATGCAGTTCGGCGCCTATGCCGCGATGTATCACACGGTCAGCGCCCAATTCGCGGCCGCCCACGAGACGTTTGTGAAAAGCCTTGCCATGGACGCAACCTCGGACGCGACCGGCGAGTCCGGCGACGCGTCGGCGGCCACCTGAGAGGACGATCGGATGTATTTCGGATTACTGCCGCCCGAGGTCAACTCCGGCCGGATGTACTCCGGTCCGGGCTCGGCGCCGCTGCTGGCTGCGGCGGAGGCCTGGGACGCGTCGGCGGCCCAGCTGCACGCGGCGCAGGCGGCGTACTCCTCGGTGATCTCCGGGCTGACGACGACGTGGCTGGGTCCGTCATCGGCGTCGATGGCGGCCGCGGCCGTGCCCTACATGGCATGGATGAGGGCCACGGCCGCCCAAGCGGAGCAGACCGCCGCACAGGCCCGGGCCGCCGCGGTGGCCTATGAGACGGCATTCGCGACGACGGTGCCGCCGCCGGTGATCGACGCCAATCGCAGCGAGCTGGCAATGTTGGTGGCCACCAACATCTTCGGACAGAACACCCCGGCGATCGCGGCAGTCGAGGCTCGGTACGGACAGATGTGGGCCCAAGACGCCACCGCGATGTCCACCTATGCCAGCCAGTCGACAGCCGCCACGACGATAACGCCGTTTGCCCCACCGCCGTCGACCACCGACCCGGGCGGGTTGCTCGGTCAGCTGCCGGCCACGTCGGTCGGTTCGAGCACGGAGACGCAGTTCTCCCAGCTGTTCGCCGCGGTACCCGCCGCGCTGCAAAGCTTCGGAACGATCATTGCCGGGCCCAATCCGGTTTCGGGCCTGCTGACCACCTTGCAGGACTTCGCCGGATTGCAGAGCTTGAGCTCGATCAGCGCCGACGTCGAAGTGATCCCCAAGGCGATCCTGCCGGCGAACGACGTCCTGATCAACACCATCATGGGGTTGGTTTTGGGGACCAGGTGGCTTGACGGAGTGGCATCCGGGGCCGCGGCCGGCGGGGCCAACTCGGTCTTGGCGACGGGGCTCGGCTCCGGCGCGCACCTGGCGAGTTCGGCGGGCGGTGTGGTGGCGGCGAACGTCGGCCGCGCCGGCGTGGTCGGGGCGATGTCGGTTCCGCCGAGTTGGGCCACGGCCACCCCGGCAATCAGGACGGTCGCCGCGGTGCTCTCGGGCGCCGGCGAAAACGCCGTCCCGGCTGCGGCGGTGAGCGAGGGGACGCTGCTGAGTGGGATGGCGGTGGCGGGCATGGCCGGAAGCGCTCTGGGCGCGGCCGCGCCCCGGGCCCTCGCCGGTGCCGGCGCGCGATTGCATCGCACCCCACTCAAAGACGGCTCGACCAACGACGGCGAGTCGCCAGAAAACCTGCAACGTCTCGTCGCCGAAATGGCGGAGAAGCCAGACAACGTGCAGCACTGGCACACCGACTCGACACAGTTGGAGGGCCTCATCGCCAAATTGAAGAAGAAACCCGGCATCCACGCGGTGCACCTGTCCGACGGCGAACCGAACATGACGCTACCCCGCGTCACCTAGAAGCTGCCCGGGCCGGCGACTACGGACAAGACCGTTCAGAACGCGACCGTAAAAGTACATATCCCCCGCGAAACGAGGTTATGACAATGGATTATAGAGGTCACAACGGGAAACCGATTGTGGAACGTGTGTCCACCGAGAACGCTGCCGTCGAGATAAAAGGCATGCCGCGCGTTCCCATATCCAAGGCGATGGCGCATGAGGTCATCAGCCTTTCCTACGGATTTCTCACGCCGCTGACGGGCTTCATGGGTCGGCAAGAGGTCGACGGGACGCTGGACAAGATGCAGCTTCCCGACGGGACGCTGTGGAGCATACCGATAGTCTTCGATATGTCCGCGGAGAGCATCGAGGACCTTGGGCTGGAGGAGGGGAGCGGCGCCGTCCTCGAATACCTGGGCGTGCCCATGGCGATCCTCGACGTTGCCGAGATATACGAGTACGACCTCGAGCGGATGGCCGAGAAAACGTATGGCACGGCCGATCCCCGACACCCCGGGGTGAAGAAGACGCTCGGCTATCAGAACAGGTTCGTCGGCGGTGACATCACGCTGATCAACGAGCCGGTCTTCAACGAACCGTTCAAGAGTTTTTGGCTGACTCCGAGGCAACATATGGACGCGTTGCTGGCGAAGGGCTGGAAGCACGTCGTCGCCCACCAGACACGCAACGTGCCGCACACCGGCCACGAGGCGCTGATGAAGCAGGCGTGGTTTGCCGCGAACGAGGATATGCCCGTCGACAACCTGAATACGGGCGTGCTGGTGAATGCGATCATCGGCCAGAAGCGAGTCGGGGACTACATCGATGAGGCAATACTTTTGGCGCAGAACGCGCTGAGGACCAGCGGGTACTTCCGGGAACGCGTCCACATGGTGTCCTTCACGCTGTGGGACATGCGGTATGCGGGACCCAGGGAGGCGATCTTCCACGCCATCCTGAGGACAAATCTTGGATGCACCCACCATATGTTCGGCCGCGATCACGCCGGCGTGGGTGACTTCTACGACCCGTACGATTCCCAGAATCTCCTCAATCAATACAGATCCGAGTTGGGCATCAAACCGGTGTTTCTCCGCGAAAACTGGTACTGCGCGGAATGTTTGGAAGTCACAAACTCTGCTCTGTGCGGCCATGACGCGAAGGCCGAAAGCTTTAGCGGCAGCCTGATCAGAAGCATTCTGACCGACGAAGTGAAACCGACGCAGAAGGTGATGCGGCACGAGGTCTTCGACGTCGTGATGGAGTGTGCCGCCAAGCATGGCCAGGGTTCGCCCTTTGTGACCGAAGAATATCTGAAGGACCGGAGACCGATCTTTACGCTGGGGCACTTGGAGGGACTCGATTCATGAGTAAGAACGCCGACATCAAGATCAATGTATGGATCAACGACGAACGGCTGAAAGCGCTGGAAGACGCCGGGATGGCGCAACTGGCAAAGGAGGTTTTCGCCGGAATGAAGCTGCTCCCGATTTCCGTGACCGGCGACCAGAAGGATCTCATTCTGCAGCGCTACCCTTCGGCGAAGTACGACTCCTCCACCACGGGCTCCATCGAGTTGCTGCCGAAGCGGGCCAAAGACAAGTTGCTGGAGTTCTCCATCAACATGCATTCGACGGGCCCGGAGGTGACGGATCGCTTCGTCAACGACGGCTGACCACACGTGATTAGGCCTCAGCGGCGGAGCAAGGGTTTGGAACCCAGCCGCCTTAACGGTCGTTGCGCGATCCCTGTTCGCGCCGTACGGGTATGGCGTCCACGCGGGGACGAAGTCACGCGGCTAGCTGGACGTACTGGTGAAGTCTGCTGGAAATCTCCTGTGTATCAGCGATATTGAGTTGTCGAATGGTTTCAATTCGGATTGACTGGCAAGTAATAGAGTCAAGGAAGTTTTACAGGTGCGTTGCCGGCTTGGCAGCGCACGATGGTGGTGGGGCTCGCCATAACCGCGCGTCGCGCACTGACGGCCAACGGTCCCTGCGGAACGGGTAAGTACGTGGCTGGCCAACCGTGCAGCCACATGTGACGCGGAGGAAGACCAAGTGGCCGTTCAATTTTCATTGAGCCCGGCGAGATTCGCCAGTTGGGTTCGCGGGGCCGGTTTCATCGGCTCCGGATGCTGGGAGCCGACTGATCGCACGAGCGCACCCGGGCGACATAAGAGGCCAGGGCGCCGCGGGCGCAAGCCTTCTCGAGCTGCCTTACTCGATGATGGGTGACTAGTCGGGCCCTCGTCCACGGGTCTACAGCGTGGGGTTGTTGGTGTACGCACTTTAGAACAAAGGTGCGTATTCATGTGAAGTGTAATGGAAATCGTTGCTAATCGGAGGCCCAGAGGGCGTTGCCGGTTGGGCACGTGATCGGACTCGCTCAGCGGGCTCACCGCCGCGGATCGCCGTGTGGGGCCGGCCGCTGAAGGGAACACTGATGCTGGATTACGGGACGCTGCCACCAGAAATCAACTCGGCCAGGATATATTCGGGTCCAGGCTCGGCGCCGATGATGGCTGCGGCGGCGGCCTGGGACATACTCGCCAACGGGTTGGATTCGGTCTCGCGGGGCTATTCCTCGGTGATCGCGCGGTTGCAGGGCGAAAGTTGGTCCGGGCCTGCGTCAGTCGCGATGGCCAGTGCGGCCGCGCCGTATGTGGCATGGATGACGACCGTGGGAGCCCAGGCCGAGGAGGCCGCCAGTCAGGCTCGCGCCGCCGCGGCGGCCTACGAGGCGGCATTCGCCGCCACGGTGCCTCCCGCGCTTGTCACATCCAACCGCATCCAGTTGGCGAACTTGGTGGCCACCAACATCTTCGGACAGAACACCATGATGATCGGGGAGACCGAGGCAGCCTACGAGGAGATGTGGGCTCAGGATGCCACCGCCATGTACACCTACGCGGCGTCGTCGTCGGCGGCCACGTCGCTGAGGGAATTCGGCGAGCCGCCACAGACGACCACCGCCGCCGGTCCGCCTGCCCAATCCGCCGGACAATCCCGGGCGACCCTGTCGCAGCTGATATCGGCTGTGCCGCAACAGCTACAGGCCCTCGCGGCAGCGGGATCTTCGGGCTCTTCCACATCGGCGGCGCCCACCTCGTTGGTGCCGTCGTCCTTGCTCACGGCCTTCAGCAGCTTCAATACCCTCACCGCGCCAATAAATCTCGGCGACGGCATCAGCCGCACGTACACGTCGGCGGGAAGCTTCGGGACCGGGCTGTTCCGATCCAACGTCCAGGCGGCCGGCGATGCCGCCAAGGCGGCCAGCACCGCCGCGGGGCCCGGTCCGGTGTTTGCCAGCGCGGGCAACGCGACGACGGTCGGGAAACTGTCCGTCCCGCAGAGCTGGGCGGCGACAAATCCCGCGGCCGCCGCCATTGCCGAGCCGAATTGGTTGCCGGACTCCGAACTCGACGGTGGCCCGTCGTGGCAGGAAGTCCCGGCAACCAACATGTGGAACGGCGTCCCACCGGCGGGCGGCGGGAGCACGTCAGGGCTGTTGTCGCGTCCCTCGGTCAACAACGTGCTGCGCGTGGCGCCACGCCAATTCAAGATGCCCCGCCCTTCCCTTGGCGGCTAGTTGGTAACCGCGCGCGTCGCGCGGGCAGGACGGCCGCGACTGGTTGGTCGCGGGCGACGGTTGAGAGACGGTTGAGGAAGGAACGCCGATGCTTGATTTCGGGGCGCTGCCGCCCGAGATCAATTCGGCCAGAATGTATTCAGGTCCGGGATCGGGACCGATGATGGCGGCCGCGGCGGCGTGGGACGCGCTGGCCGCACAGCTGGAGTTGTATGCGGCCGGTTACTCTTCGACCCTCTCGGAGCTCCAGGGTCAGACGTGGTCGGGCGGAGCATCGATCGCGATGGCGACCGCGGCCGCACCGTATGTGGCGTGGGCGGCGACGACGGCGGCGCAGGCCGAGCAAGCCGCCGGCCAGGCCCGAACGGCGGCCGCCGCCTATGAGGCGGCATTCGCCGCGACGGTGCCCCCGCCGGTGGTCGCGGCCAACCGCATGCAGTTGGCGATACTGGTTGCCACCAACTTCTTTGGGCAGAACACACCGGCGATCGCGGCCACCGAGGCCGACTACGCCGAGATGTGGGCCCAGGATGCCGCCGCCATGTACGGCTATGCCGCGTCCTCGTCGGCCGCGACCGCGCTGACGCCGTTTCCCGAACCGCCGCGGACCACGAATGCCGGCGGCCAATCCGCCCAGGCGACCGCTGTGGCCCAAGCCGTGGGCACCTCCACGGGGCAGAGTCACGTAACGCTGCCGGAGCTGATGTCCGTCCTGCCGCACGAGCTGCAAACCCTGGCGTCAGGTGGGTCGGTGAACGGTTCCGCGGCGGACCCCACGCCGGCGGGCGCCTTCTCGTCGATCCTCACGGCCTTCAGCAATTTCGACATTCTTGTCGTCAGCCCGGCGCAACCGTTTTGGTCGACGACCTACGCCGTATTCTCAACGGGGCAATTCGGGACGGGGCTTCGCTTGTCTCAGCTCCAGGCGGCCAAGGCCGCCGCCAAGGAGGCTACGTCTGAGGCCGACGTCCTGGGTTCGCGGGCCGCTCGCGGTGGCCCAGTGCTTGCGAGCGTGGGCAATGCGGCTCCGGTGGGGAAATTGTCCGTCCCGCAGAGCTGGGTGGCGCCGGATCAGGTCGCCAGTGCCGTCGGTGGGCCAACACCGTTGTCGGGAACGGATTTCCGGGCGGCCCCGGCCGCGAACGCAAATCCACCGACGAGCGCGTGGGGCGCGTTGCCGACGGCGGCGACGGAGACGCGGCCCACGGGCGGCGTCGTATTGCGCAACGGACGTCGCCGCTTCACGATGCCCCGCCCCGCTATCGGCGGATAACGCATCACGCTCAGCCCACCCGTCGTCAGTCGAAAGATCTTGCCGCCCTTGATGTTCACGACCGTAGACCTCACGGCGAAATGGCACGCTGCGTTTGCGAACCAACACACCTCCGGGAAATACGCGAATCCCGTTGCGCCGGAGGTCCCGAGGCCTGGCCAGAACCATAATGACGCGCGGCCGCCGATTGGACGTTCAGCGCTAACGCGTGCGGGACGAACAGGAAACGCTCAAGCAGCATACAGCCTGTCGTCAGTTTGACCGACCATGATCGCAAAAGAATCATGATGAGTAAAAATTCCCCAAAGAGGCAATTTGTAACATCGCAAGGACGGCAAGCGGCGGTGTGTGGATCGGCATCGCTAAAAGATGCGCAGTTCGTAGACGCCGATCGCATGGACCTGCTCGCAGTAGCATATACAGACGCTAATCGTCAACAATCGTCGGCGCCGCCGACCGCGTGGAACCGAACGAGCGCGAGCGGCTTCCCCTGTGGACGCCCGGGACAAGTGTCACGCCCACCTCCCGCAATCCTCTTTGGGCTTCTTCGGACGGACTTTCTTCCATCACATGGGTATTCGCACGCGCGATATTTAGAGAAGGGCGGTTTTTGTGCGCCCACTGGCTCGAAACCGGCGAAAGCCTCTGAGCCGGAGCGAAGTTCGGCTGCGTGACGCCAAGGGTGCCAGAGTTTATGGCTGACCGAGGTTTGGCACTCCGCGATCGCCTCCTCGCGGAGACCGTCGCGCTGGCCTATATCGTGGTGGCAGCCCAGTGCGACGGCTGGCATTACCTGTTGTTCCCCGGGCTTGCGGCGCTTTCGCACGACGTATTGACCCGGCCGTGGGGAAGGTGGGCGAGTCAACCGGGGCGGCTCATCGCTACGCCGGCCCTCGCGGCGGTCGTCGGGACGTCGATCACCCGGGAGCTTCGCTTCGGTGTGCCGGCCATTCTGGTCGTGGTCTGCGTGTGTGTGCTCCTGCTTGCCCTGCTCAACTCGGATATCGCCCCGGCTATCGCAGCCGGCGTGCTGCCACTCTTCCTAGGCATCAAGAGCTGGCTCTATCCCGCTTCCGTAGCGCTGAGCCTGGCGGTGCTGGTGCTCATTTTGGTGTCCTGGCAAAGGCATTGCCGGCGAAAGTACGCGCATGCCGGTGGGGCTTCGGCCCCGAACATCGACGATGTTCTCGAGACTGTTCCCACCGGAAATGCCTGGGTCCTGCCCTATTTCGCGTTTTTGACCGCGATGGCGTTCGGTGCGACGGCCTCGGGGCTGCGGCTGATCCTGTTCCCCCCGCTGATCGTCATCGCCTACGAGATGTTCGCCCACCCCACGACATGCCCCTGGGCGGGGAAGCCGCTGGCCCTTCCCGCCGCGTGCTTTCTGACGTCGGTCGCGGGATGGGTCGCGGTGAGCCTCTTCGGAAGCGGCGGTATCGCGGCCGCCTGCGCAATGGTCGCCGGCGTCGTCGTGCTGCGCCTCCTGAAACTTCATCTGCCGCCCGCGTTGGCGATCGGGCTGCTTCCGCTCGTCATCGGTTCGCCCAGCATCCAATACCCCCTTTCCGTTGCCATCGGGGCAGGAGCACTGACGCTCGCCCACCAGCTGTACCAACGATGGGTCCTCGGCCATGGCGGCGCCGGCCGGAACGCCCCCGATACATTGAGGAGTGTCTAGTGTCGAACGCTCAATTGACTGCGGTCATATTTGTGCTTTTTGTGCTGGTCGGTCTGGCCCAATTGCTGGGATATCTATTCGTAAAGCTCGGTCAGCCGAAGGTCGTGGGGGAGATCCTGGCCGGCATCACACTCGGTCCGGCGCTGCTGGGCCGGTTGCCGTTCGTCGAGCACCTCATGAGCACCGCCAGGCACGATAGCCAGATCCTCAGTTTCGTCTACTGGCTCGGGCTCCTGTTGCTGATGTTCGTCTCCGGCGCCGAGGTGCAGCAGCTGTTCGGCCGGGGCGAGCGCCGGACCGTGAGTTGGCTCGTCGTCGTCGGGACCGGCGTACCGTTCCTGCTCGGGCTGACCTTCGGGTCCCATCTCATTCGTCCGAGCCTGGCCGGACCGCACGGCAACCGCGTGTCCCTGATCATCATTCTGGCGGTGGGCGTCGCCGTCACTTCGGTGCCGGTGGTGTCGAAAATCTTTGCCGACCTGAAGATCCTGGACACACGTTTCGCGCGCCTCATCCTCGGCGTCGCCGTGCTCGAGGACATCGTGCTGTGGCTGGCGCTGGCGATCGCGACCTCCATCGCGGCGAAGTCGCATCTGAATCCGTGGCTGATGTCGTTGCATCTGCTGGTGACGGTGGCTTATTTCGTTCTCGGGCTTACGCTTGTCCCCCGCGCCGTCAAGCGCATCAACAAGGCTCGCTGGAACGCGTTGGCGCGGTATTCGCCCACCGGCTACGCGATCGCGGTGTTGCTCGCTTACTGCGCGGTCGCCGGAGCGCTCGACGTCAACCTGGTGTTCGCCGCGTTCCTCGCCGGCTTTGCCCTCGTCGACAACGAACGCGGAATCTTCGAGGACTCCATCGGGGCGATCAGCAAGGTGTCCTTCGCCTTCTTCATTCCGGTCTACTTCGCGATCGTCGGCCTGAAGCTGGACCTCATCCGGGGCGTGTCGTTGCCGATGATGGCCATCTTCATCGTCGGCACCTGCGTGGTCAAAATGCTGTCGGTCGCGCTCGCCGGGCGGCTCGCCGGTTTCTGGGGCCTCGATCTGATCAACCTCGGGATCACCACCAACGCCCGCGGCGGCCCGGGCATCGTGCTGGCCAGCGTCGCGTTCGACGCCGGCATCATCAGCTCGAAGTTCTACACCACGCTGGTGGTCGCGGCCGTGCTCACCTCGCAGTTCGCCGGCGCCTGGATCGACTACGTGCTGCGTAAAGGCTGGCCGCTGTTGGGATCCGACGCGCCGCGGGACGCCGCGCGCGTGCCGCGCGCAAACGGCGATCGCGCCGTCGGCCGGGGGGCGGGATGATCGCGCGAGTCGTCACAGAGCGGTCAAGCCCACCGTGAGCAGGACGCAGCCGACCCCGGCCAGCAGGGCGGCCACCTCGATGCGGCGACGCGACCGGATCCAGTTGTGCAAGGCCGTCATCCACGTGCGCGTGGTCCGGGGCGCCAGCAGGTACGCGAGCAGTGGGATCTCCACCAGCGCGAAGGCCACGACGTTGAACACCAGCAGCGCGCCGACCTGTGTCATGGCCGCGGCGCCGGAGGCCAGAATGACGGCCAGCGCGGCCAGATAATCCACGGACGGCAGCGCGATTCCCAGCCCGGCCACCCCCGCGACCCACAACGAAGGCCCGTGCAGCAGCCGTCGGGTCCACGTCGTGAGCTTCCCCGGCCCGTCGCCGCGTTTCATGACGAGCAGCACGGCGGCGACCAACAGCGCCAGCACGCCGATGAAGATCTGGACCCTGGGCAACGTGAAGTACGTCGACCCCAGCAGCCGGCGTCGCAAGACGAACAGGACGACCAGGCCGACGGTCGTTCCCATCGCGAAGCCGCCGCACAGCAATGCGAGCAGTTGCAGCAGCGGCCGGGGCCTGCTCAGCATCAGCACCGTCATGCCGATCCGGAACGGTTCGAGGCTCACGGCGAGGGCCATCACCAGGACGGTGATCCACATACGGTCTGACGCCGCTCAGGCGTCGAACCGGCGCTGCCGGCACCGCTCCACGCACGCGGCCCGCCGGATCTTGCCGCTCGTCGTGCGTTCGCGCGGCAGGGTGACGACGGACGAATTCTGCATGGGCGCCAGGTTACCGTCTTGACGCGCGACGGCCTCGCCGGCGGTCTACGCGCTTACGCCCCAATGGAACACGCGCGAGGTGAGCAGGACAATGCCCAGCGAAACCGACGCGACCACGGTGAGCCCTATCACCGCGACGACGAGCGGGCGCCACCCCGTGCGCGCGATCTGGCGAATGTCGGTGTTCAGGCCGACACCGGCAAAGGTCAGCAGGAACGCCCACTTCGACACGTTGGCCAGGTTGGCGGTCTGGCCCTTGGTCAGCCAGCCCGCGGTCGCGATCGCCGAGACCGCCAAGAAACCGAGCACGAATTTCGGGAACTTCTTCCAGATGAACGCCGCCTTGGCCGTCGCGCCCGGGGCGATCTCGTCGGCCTGCCCGCGCGCGGCCCAATACAGCGCGAAGCCCAGGACAACGAACCCGATCAGCGAGTTGCGGGTCGACTTGACCAGCACGGCGATCTTGCCGGCGTGGTCGGAGAACAGATAACCCGTGGCGGTGGTTTCGGCGGTGTTGTCCACCGCGAGCCCCGCCCAGATGCCGAATTCGCGATCCGTCAGGCCGATCGCATGTCCCAACGGCGGCAACACGAACAGTGCCACCGCGCCCAGCGCCAGGATCGCCGCGATGGCATACCCGACATCGGAGTTGCGGGCCCGGATCGCGCCCTTGGCCGCGATGATGGCCGACACCCCGCAGATCGACGTGCCGATCGCCAGCAACGAGCCCAGCTTGCCGGACAACCCGAACGCGCGCGCGGCGACGATGATGATGGTTCCCGCGACCGTCATGTCCACCAGGATCTGGATCAGGCTCAGCCCGCCAAGTTTCGCGATATCGCCGAGCACGAATCGGGCTCCCAGCACCACGATCCCGGCCTTGAGCCAAAACTCGTAGGTCTGCACGCCGGGTCGAAATATCCGATGCAGGCCGACGGTATTGGTGATGAGCAGCCCAATCACGATGGCCCACAACACGTATTCGATATCGGGCACGCGCCAGTGTTCGTGTTTGGCCAGCGCTTTCCACCAGATCTCCGCGTATTTGCCCAACAGGCCCACGCCGATCAGCAGCAGGATGCCCGGCACGTAGTCCAGCGCCCGCCTGCTGGTGAAGGCGGGCTCGTCCACCGTCTCTTCCGGCTCGATGGACTCGATGCGAGTGGTGCTCATGCGATCACCACGGGATCTTCGGGAGCACGTTGGCCACCGCCAACGCGGCGATCACACCGGCCACCAGGGTCGCCCACCAGTCCACCGATATCGAGCCGACTCGCTCGCCCCAATCGCTCCGCCGCGGCGCGCCGGTGTCCCCGCCGCCGTCCGTCGGGCCGTCTTCACTCACGATGATTGCTCCTCACGCGCCCACAGCGGCCGTTACCCAGGCAAACTTTTGCCAGGGCAATAGTTGCCCGGACCGTCCCGCGGACCAAGTGATTAGCTCGGGCTGAATTTAGCTCCGCGGGCGCGGGCTGACCTCGTCGAGCAGGACGATGACCCGCGCGGCCAGCTCGTCGATGTTGGCGCCTGTGGTATCGAGGACGAGGTCGGGGTTCTCGGGCGGCTCGTACGGCGCGTCGACCCCGGTGAGGCCCGTGAGCTCGCCGCGGCGGGCGCGCGCGTAGAGGCCCTTGGGGTCCCGCTTCTCGCATTCGGCCAGCGACGTGGCGACGTGCACCTCGATGAAGGGCAGCTTGGCGGCGTCGTTGAGGGCGCGGGCGGTGTCACGGTCGGACTTGAGCGGCGACACCAGCGACGCCAGCGCGACGACGCCCGCGTCGGCCAGCAGCCGGGTCAAATGGCCGACGCGCCTGATGTTTTCGGTGCGGTCGCCGGGGGAGAAGCCCAGGTCGTCGGACAGGCCGTGGCGCAGGTTGTCGCCGTCGAGCAGGTAGGCCACCCGCCCCGATTCGACGAGCGCGCGCTCCACCGCCACCGCGACCGTCGACTTGCCGGATGCGGGCAGCCCGGTGAACCAGATCGTCGCGCCCGCCTGTCCGGTGGCCCGCCAGCGGTGGCGACGGTCCAGCGCCGAAGGGTGCCAGCGGATGTCGGTGCGCGGGTGGGTGCCCGGCTTGACCTCCCGCGCCTCGATGACGGTGCCGGCGCCGACGGTGTCGTTGGTGGCCTCGTCGATCAGGATGAACGCGCCGCTGTCGCGGTTGTCGGCGTAGCTGTCGGCGATGACGACGGAGCTGGTTCGCAGCGTCACGGTGCCGATGTCGTTGAGCGCCAACTCGACTGGCCCGTCGAGCTCGTCGAGCGTTTCGGGGTCCAGCCGCGTGTGCAGCTCCTGCACGGTCGCGCGGACCGTCGTGGTGGTTTGCTTGAGCGCCAGCCGGTCGCCGGCCCGCAGCGGCGAGTCCACGAACCAGCACACGGTCGCGTCGAGCTCTCGGGCGAGCACCGGCCAAGTCGCGTCGTCGGCGCCGCTGACCAGCACGTCGCCGCGTCCCACGTCGATGTCGTCGGCCAGCTCGATCGAAATCGACAGCGGCGCAACGGCTGTGGCGCGGTCGTCGTCGAGGGTGTCCAGCGCGGTCACCGTCGAGCGGGTGCCGGCGGGCAGCGAGACCACCGGATCGCCGACGCGCAGCGTGCCCGCCGCGAGCCGCCCCGTGTAGCGGCGGCGGGCGTTGGCGGTCGGCCGCGACACCCACTGCACCGGCAACCGCAGCCGCGACGCTTCGGCCTGCGGCGCGGCCAGTTCCACGCTTTCCAGGTACTCCAGCAGCGTGGGGCCGGTGTACCACGGGGTGCGGTCGGAGCGGTGCACGACGTTGTCCCCGTGCTTGGCCGCGATCGGGATCACCGTGACGTCGATGTCGCCGAGGCGTGCCGCCAACTGGCGCAGCTGGTCTTGCACCCCGGCGAACGTGGCCGGGTCGAAGTCGATGAGGTCGATCTTGTTCACCGTCGCGACAAAGTGCTTGATGCCCAACAGCTTTGCGATCCGCGCGTGCCTGCGGGTCTGCCGTAGCACCCCGGCGCGCGCGTCGACCAGCAGGATGGCCACATGCGCGTTGGAGGCGCCGGTGAACATGTTGCGGGTGTAGCGCTCGTGGCCGGGCGTGTCGGCCAGGATGTAGCTGCGGGTCTCGGTGGAAAAGAAGCGGTAGGCGACGTCGATGGTGATGCCCTGCTCGCGTTCGGCGCGCAGACCGTCCGACAGCGCCGCCAGGTCGGCGACGCCCTCGTCGTCGGTGACGGCCTCCAGGTGGTCGAGCGGCAGGCTGTCGGTGTCGTGCAGCAGCCGCCCGATCAGGGTGCTCTTGCCGTCGTCCACCGAACCCGCGGTGGCGATGCGCAGCAGCTGACGGGTGACGGTCGCGGTCATCAAAAGTAGCCCTCTCGCTTGCGGTCCTCCATCGCGGCGGCCGAGGTGCGGTCGTCGGCGCGCGTCTCGCCGCGCTCGGAGACCGTGGCCGCGGAGATCTCGGCGATGACACCGGAGATCTCGGTGGCCCTGGAACGCACCGCCCCGGTGATGGTCAGGTCGCCGACGGTGCGGTACCGCACCCACTCCACGGCGGAGGTTTCGCCATGCCGCGGCGCGGCATGCTCCGACACCGCGAGCAGGATGCCGTCGCGCTCGAACACCTCCCGCTCGTGCGCGTAGTAAATCGACGGTATCTCAAGGTTTTCCAGCTCGATGTAGCGCCACACGTCGAGCTCGGTCCAGTTGCTCAGCGGGAACACCCGCACCTGCTCGCCCCTCTTGATCCGGCCGTTGTAGAGCGACCACGGCTCGGGGCGCTGCGCGCGCGGGTCCCACTGGCCGAACTCGTCGCGGAAGCTCAGGATGCGTTCCTTGGCGCGGGCGCGTTCCTCGTCGCGGCGGGCGCCGCCGAAGGCCGCGTCGAAGCCGCCGGCCTCCAGCGCGTCGAGCAGCGTGCGGGTCTGCGCCCGGTTGCGTGAGGCCCTGGGCCCGGGGTCGGGGACGCGGCCGTTGTCGATGGATTCCTGGACCGAGGCGACGATCAGCTTGTGCCCCCGGCCGGTGACCCTGCGGTCGCGGAATTCGATCACCTCGGGAAAGTTGTGGCCGGTGTCGACGTGCATCACCGGGAATGGCAGGGGCAGCGGCCGAAAAGCCTTTTCCGCCAGGCGAAGCAGCACGATCGAGTCCTTGCCCGCCGAAAACAGCAGGACGGGCCGCTCCAGCTCGGCGACGACCTCGCGGATGATGTGCACCGCCTCGGCTTCCAGCAGCCGCAGTTCGTCGACTTGCCGCGTTTCTGTCGGCGCGGTCGCGGTCACGTCGGTAGCCCCTCTCTCTCGGCGTCGGCCCGGTAGCGGTCCACCCACTCGTCGGAACGCTGGTCGGCCTGTCGCTCCAGCACCGGGTGGGGCGCCAGCCGCGGGTCGAGGCCAAGCTCCCCGAGAATGGTGCCCACCACCTGAGTCAGATTGCGCCACAACACCGGATAGGAGATCTCCATGGGTTTGATGTCCTCTTCGGCGAACCAGTTTCGCCAACCCTGTTCCTGGGCGCGCAGCATGGTGACGACGTGGGCGATCGCCCCGGGGTGATAGGTGGCGCGCGCATCGCGGACCGGATCGGGCCTGCCCCGCCACACCCGCGTCTGCACCGCCCGCCAGAACGACACGGCCTGCGACACCACGTCGGGCCGATAGACATAGACCAGGAGCGGTTCCTCGCCGATCACGTCGCGGATCGCGGCCAGCAGGCCGTCGCCGGAGCGGTCCGGCAGTTCGCGGGCGCGATTCAACAGCAGCGGCGTCTGGTTCCACATCAGCTTGCCGCCCCACACGCCGTTCGGTGTCCTCCCCACGGTGCGGATGTAGTCGCGCCAGGTCGTCGCCGGCGCGAGGTCGGGCTTACCCTCGTCGAGCGGATCGAGCAGGCTCAGGATCGACTCGTCGTCCACGCCGGCGAACCATTCCCGCGGCTGCGGGGCCTGGCTGGTGGCCGGCAGATATTGGAAGAACTCCTGGGGTTCGCCGGCCACGCCGGTCGCGCGCAGCGATTCCACCAGCAGCGTGCTGCCGCTGCGCTGGGAAGCCAGCACCAGGTACGACGACGGGCCTTCGGTCACCAGGGAAGCCTAACCGGACGCAAATCCGCTGCAACACTTTGACTTAGCCTCACGCTGAGCATAACTATTCCGTGGGGCGCGAAGGTTCACGGCCCGCTCATAGGGCGGGCGGGTGGTTGCGTTCGGTGTCGTCCGGGCATCATGATGTCGCGGTCATCGGGTGGTGGTCGATATTCTTTTGGGGTAGAAGGTATTTCGCCGGTAGGCAGATGCGGGGCGGGCCGCGGGGTGAGGTCCAGATGGTGGCGCCGTCGGGCAGCGGTCGGTCGCACAGGCCCCGTGCGGACCGCAGTCGATGGTCCCCGGCCTATGTGGAGATTCCCCGTTCCGACCACCTCGTCTTTTTTGGGGAGGCGCTACCCGTGACCATGCGCCACATCGACGACTGGGTTGCAAGGAATCGCGTGCTCGCCAGTGCCTAGCGACCCCAACGACAAGCAGCGCCCCGGGTGGAACGGGCTGCTTGCCGACCCGTTGTCACATCCGTAACTCGCTGGGAGGCATAGGCGATGTGCCCGCCTCACAGCGACAGGCTGACCACGCGTGTCGCTATGAGGCGGGCAGCGAAGTAGGTGCCTCCGAAGCCGAGACGCGAGTGACACATGTGACCACCACGGCGTGCCCGACCCGGCCGGGTGTTCACGTCCGCTCCGCCACTAGGCCGGGCGTTCGGTCACCCGCAGCCCCAGCGAAAACACCAGCCGCACTTCGGGGTCGGACAGCGAGGCCGATAACAGCTTCTCGATCCGCCGCACCCGGTAGCGCACGGTGTTGGGATGCACTCGCAGCGACTGCGCGGCGGCGCCGATGTCACCGAAGCTGTCCAGATAGGTCCGCAGCGTCTCGGCCAGCACAGGGTTCCGCTCGCGCAGGTCGCGGATTCGCGGATCAACCAGTCGCTCGTCGGCGCCGACCACGGTGACGATCTCGTCGAGCAAAACGGTGGTGCGCGCCTCGGCCAGCGACGTGACCTGCCCAATCGAAACCGGGTGTCGCTCGGCGCTATCGAGCACGCGGTCGACCTCGGCGCGCGCCGCGGCAACCTCCGCCACTCCGGCGACCGGCGCGGCGATGGCGGCCCGCAGTTCGACGCCCATTTCGGTGCGCAGGGCGCCGATCGTGCCGCGGACCCACGAGGCGACCGACCGCGTCGTCGCGGCCTGGGGTAGCAGCGCATAGATTCGCGACCCGCGCGACGCCACCTGGGCATCGCGGCGAAAAGCGCTGGCGCTTAACGCTAAGACGTCGGACAGCCGGGGATGACGGGCCCCGGCGTCGGCGGTGTCCCAGCCGATCAGGGCGGCGGCGCCGTCGGCGGTGAGGCCAAGCTCGCGGGCGATGGCCGCCACGTCGGCGGGCTCGCCGTCCGTCAGGCCCAGAAGTTGCTGAACCCGCCGCGCGTGCGTGGACGGCCGGGCCGCCAGCCGAAACATGATGCGGGCGGCCAGAATCGCCGCGCCGCGCAACATCTCCTCGGCGTCGTCGGCCAGGGGTTGCGACCCCTGCTGCACCCAGATGGTGCCGGTGAACACCGGCGGTCGGCGCGCGCCGGCGGGCGGCTGATGAATCCCGATCGCCAGCCGCGGGCGCAGGCCCAACTCCGGACGCTCGGCGACGCGCACCACCTCGCCGCCGGCCCGTAGCGCATCGAAGATGCCCCACTGGCCGATCCACTCCAAATGCTCGGGCGGCCCGGCGCGGCCAAGGATGGAAAGGCGGCGCAGCTCGTCGGCCTCGTCGTTGGAGGCCGAATAGGCCAGCACATGCGACTGGGCGTCCTCGATGCTGACCATGCCGTGGATGCGCTCGGCCAGCGACTGTGCCAGACCGAACAGGTCGGTGCCCGAGTCGTCCACCGGGTCCCCGTGGTGCTCCAGCACGCGGTTGACCAACTGGTAGAGCCGCTCCCACCGGGCCCTTGGCTCGACGGCCACCACCGCCGACCCGGCGGCGACCGCCGCGGCCACCAGCGCGGCCGACGGCTTCTTGGCGAAGATCGCCGCCGGCACGCGCTCCCGCGCCTGCTTGACCATCCACTGCAGCGCCTCGTCGTCGGTGACCCCCAGCAGGAAGAAGACGTCGGCGGAGCCTGCCGCCGCCGCCAGGCCCAGCCGCACGTCGTCGGAATCGATCAGCGCCGCCGAGCCCACCGGAAGGTCCAGGCCCCTCGGCGCGTCCACCAGGCTGACCAGGGTCGCGTCCAGCGCGAGCACCAGTTGACCCAACCCGACGCCGGCCACTCCCATATTGTTTGATCGTACTACTTAGCCCAGTAGATCTTGTCTGAACAGCTAATACGACGCGCCGCCGCGCCGGGGATCCTGGCAGCATGGACGCGATCACCCAGGTGCCGATACCGGCCAACGAGCCGGCCCATGACTACGCGCCGCGTTCCCCGGAACGCGCCCGGCTGCTCGACGAACTCGCCGCGCAGGCCGACCACCCGATCGACCTTCCGCACGTCATCGGCGGCAAACACCGGATGAGCGACGGCGAGCGGATCGACGTCGTCCAGCCGCACCGGCACGCCGCGAGGCTGGGCACGCTGACCAACGCCGTGCACGCCGACGCGGCGGCGGCCATCGAGGCCGCGACGGCCGCCAAGAACTCCTGGTCCGCAATGCCTTTCGACGAGCGCGCCGCGGTGTTCCTGCGTGCGGCCGACCTGCTGGCCGGGCCGTGGCGGGAGAGGATCGCGGCCGCCACGATGCTCGGTCAATCCAAATCCGCCTACCAGGCCGAGATCGACGCGCCGTGCGAGCTCATCGACTTCTGGCGGTTCAACGTCGCATTCGCCCGCCAGATCCTGGCGCAGCAGCCGATCAGCGGACCCGGCGAGTGGAACCGCAGCGACTACCGCCCGCTGGACGGCTTCGTCTACGCGATCACGCCGTTCAACTTCACCTCGATCGCCGGGAACCTGCCGACCGCGCCGGCGCTGATGGGCAACACCGTGGTGTGGAAGCCGTCGATCACCCAGACGCGGTCGGCCTATCTGCTCATGCAGCTGCTCGAGGCGGCGGGGCTGCCGCCCGGCGTCCTCAACCTGGTCACCGGCGACGGCTTCGCGGTTTCCGATGTGGCACTGGCCGATCCGCGGCTGGCCGGCATTCACTTCACCGGGTCGACGGCTACCTTCCAGCAGCTCTGGCAGCGGGTGGGCGCCAATATCGGCCGCTACCACAGCTATCCGCGGCTGGTCGGCGAGACCGGCGGCAAGGACTTCGTCGTCGCGCACGCCTCGGCGCGGCCGGATGTGTTGTGCACGGCGCTGATTCGCGGGGCGTTCGACTACCAGGGCCAGAAGTGCTCGGCGGCGTCGCGGGCGTTTATCCCGCATTCGCTGTGGCGGCGCATGGGCGACGACTTCCTGGGCGCGACCGCCGCGCTGCGCTACGGCGACGTCACCGACCTGACCAACTTCGGCGGTGCGCTGATCGACCGGCATGCCTTCGTCAAGAACGTCAACGCCATCGAGCGGGCGAAGGGCGCGCCCGGCGTCACCATCGCGGTGGGAGGCGAATACGACGACAGGATCGGGTATTTCGTGCGACCGACCGTGTTGCTGTCCGACGACCCGGCCGACGAATCGTTTGCGACCGAGTACTTCGGCCCGCTGCTGTCGGTGCACGTCTACCCCGACGACCAGTACGGACGAATCCTCGACGTCATCGACACCGGATCCCGTTACGCGCTGACCGGCGCGGTCATCGCCGACGACCGCGCCGCCGTGCTGACCGCGCAGGACCGGCTGCGGTTCGCCGCCGGGAATTTCTACGTCAACGACAAGCCGACCGGCGCGGTGGTCGGGCGCCAGCCGTTCGGCGGCTCGCGCGGCTCGGGCACCAACGACAAGGCCGGATCGGTGCTGAACCTGTTGCGCTGGACGTCGGCCCGCACCATCAAGGAGACGTTCGTCCCGGCCACCGACCACACCTACCCGCACATGGCGGCGAAGTGATGGCCGGGGCGTTCGCCAACACCCTTCGGCCGGCGATCATGGCCGCCGGCCGGCGGGAGGGATTGCGCCGGACCGCCGAACGGCTGCCGGTCACCCGCAAGGTCGTGCACCGGTTCGTGCCGGGGGAGACGATCGCGTCCGCGATGGATGTCGTTGCCGCCCTGCGTGAGTCGGGACGTTACGTCAGCGTCGACTATCTGGGCGAGGGCGTCTCCGACGTCGACGACGCCGACGCGGCGGTGCGCGTCTACCTGGATCTCATCGAAAAACTGCGCCGCCCCGACGATTTCGCGGCCATCCGACCGCTGGAGGTCTCGGTCAAGTTGTCCGCGCTCGGGCAGTCGCTGCAGCGCGACGGAGACAAGATCGCCCGGGAGAACGCCTGGTCGATCTGTGACGCCGCGCAGCGCGCCGGCCTCTGGGTCACCGTGGACGCCGAGGACCACACCACCACGGAGTCGACGCTGTCCATCGTCCGCGACCTGCGGGCCGACTTCCCTTGGCTGGGCACGGTTTTGCAGGCCTACCTGCGGCGCACCCTCGGCGACTGCCAGGAATTCGCCGTGTCCGGGGCCCGGATCCGACTCTGCAAGGGCGCCTACGACGAGCCGGCGTCGGTGGCCTACCGAGACCGCGCCGAGGCCACCGAGTCGTATCTGGCCTGCCTCCGGGTGCTGATGGCCGGGTCGGGCTATCCGATGGTGGCCTCCCACGACCCGGCGATCATCGCCGCGGTCCCCGGCATGGCCCGCGAATCGGGCCGCGGCGTTGCGGATTTCGAATACCAGATGCTGTACGGCATCCGCGACGGCGAACAGCGACGGCTGGCAGGCTCCGGCAACCAGGTCCGGGTGTATGTGCCGTTCGGCACCCAGTGGTATGGATACTTCATGCGGCGGCTCGCCGAGCGGCCGGCCAACCTGACGTTCTTCCTGCGGGCGCTGGCGCGGCGACGGTAGGGCCGGCTGGTCGACCCGTCGAGTGTGCGTTCAGGGATTCGCGCGTGAGCCCTGGGCGGAAAATCCGCCGGATCGACGCCCTAGCGTCACACCGAAAGCCCACGCTTCACACTCAACGCAAGGGGCGCTATGCGAACGCACGGGGCACTAAGCGTCATGCGTCGATGATGGTCATTCCCACGCCGCTGGGGCTGTTCGAAATGTAGACCGGGTCCAGCGAGAAGAGGTAATTCCCGGTATTGAACGGGTCACTCGAGGACACGACATAGGGTGCGTCGGCGCCGGTGACGGTTTCCGAGTACAGCTCCTGACCGCCGCTGGTGTAGACCGTCAAAGTCGTTCCGGTCGGAACCGTATTGCCGGCCGAAACACCCGATATCAGGTTCGACGGGATGGCTCCGGTCAAGCCACCGGAATCGATGAACGCGCCGTTAGCGGTTTGCAGAGAACCGCCATCGATCTGTATCTCCAGGTTGGTCATCGGCGATCCGGTAAGGGTGGTAACGGGGGTCAGCGGGTTGGAGCCGAACTCCAGCAGACCCTGGGGTTCGTTGATGAGCACACCCTCGTCGAGGGTGCCCGGCAACGCCGAGGTCACCGGGGTGGAGATCGGATACCCGTCATTGGGCCCGACGCCCAAAATGGCTGGCACCGAAGAGAGCTGGACAGGGTTTGTCACGCCATTGATCGTCTGGGTCGCTGAGGTGGCGACGTCGACGCTGGTCGGCGTCGTGACGATGCCATTCCCAAGGTTCACCGTCGTTTGGTACGTCTCGTAGTGGATCGTTTCATAGTTGACGCTGTCGCCGTAAGTGACGGCGCCCGACCCGGTGGGGTTGCCGAGGCTGGCTATGTTGACGTCTTGGCGTGGGAGCAGAAGACCGGTGGATCCGGTGTCAACTATCGCGCCCACGCTCGGTCCGCCGCCGACGGAGATGTTTACTATCGCGTTGCCGTATTGATCCACAGAGATGATGGTCTCGTTGGCCGCCAGAGGCGTGCTCACGCCGGTGGCCCCGACGACGCCCGACAGCAAGCCGGCGGCTCCTCCCGCCCCGCCAACACCGCCGGGCCCGCTGGCCCCGCCCGCGCCGCCGTTGCCCAACAACCATCCGCCGGCGCCGCCGGCGCCCCCGGCCGCTCCGCCGTAGGTGCTGTTGCCGCCGCTGCCACCGTTGCCGTACAACCATCCGCCGGCGCCACCCGGCGTCCCCACCCCTTGAGAATTGGTGTATCCGTTGGCGCCGTTGCCGATCAGCGGGCGCCCGGTCAGCTCCCGGACGGGCCCGCTGACCACGCCCGACAGCAGCTGCTGGATGTTGGTGGCCTCGGCGGCCGCATACGAATTCGCGTTCGTGGCCAGGGTGCCCGTGAACCAACCATGAAAGGCCGCGACCTGCCCGGCAAGCGCCTGATACTGCTGCCCGTACCCCGCGAATACCGCAGCCACGGCCGTCGAGACCTCGTCGGCGCCGGCGGCCACAAGCTGGGTGGTCGGAGTGGCAACCGCCGCGTGGGCCGCATCCAGTGCCGAGCCTATGCTTTCCAAATTCGTTGCTGCCGAAGACAACAGCTCAGGGGCTGCAACCAGAAGTGACACGCCAGCCTCCGCGGTCGTCTCGGCCTCATCTAATGCCCCAGGTGCAGGGGCGTCCGTGAGGTCTTACCAGGTCACTGGCTGTTTGTCTAGAAAGTCTTACGTAGGAACATGCTCGGCGCGGCCGCGTGAGCGATCCCTCCGGTTATCCACGTGCCAATTGGCAGCGAGTCTTTGCGGCAGATCCACGCGCCTCCTTGCGGCAGATCCACGCGCTACCTTGCGGCAGATCCACGGGTAAGATGGCGGCAGATCCACACGCGACGGTGGACCAGACGGCGGGAGCGTGGATGCGAACCATACTTGGCCCGGCCTTGCCTAGACACGCCGAGGCCGCTGTGAACGCGGCACTGGAGGACACCCGGGTGGTGCTCGTCAACGGTGCCCGGCAAAGCGGCAAGAGCACTCTGGTTCGCCTCGTTGCAAAGGGCCGCGACGCCGAATGGCGTGATCTCGATACCGCCTTGACCCGCCAGGCTGCGCTTGAGGATCCGGACGGCTTCGTCGACCAGCCCGGCCCGATGGTCATCGACGAGGTCCAACGAGCACCCGATCTGCTGCTGTCGATCAAGGCGCAAGTGGATGCAGACCCCACACCCGGGCGCTTCCTGCTGACGGGATCGGCGCGCGTGCTCGGCTTGCGATCCCTGCCCGACACTCTCGTGGGCCGAATGGAGACTATTGAGCTCTGGCCCTTCTCCCAGGGCGAGATCGACAGCGCCCCTGACGGATTCGTCGACGCCGTGTTCACCCAGGGCGACCTGGAGGCACCCTCCGCTTACGGGGGACTGCGCCACAGCTCTACGGTTTCACGAGCGGAGTACGCCGACCGACTTGTTCGCGGAGGCTTTCCTGAGGCAGTTGCGCGAACCAACGAGCGCCGACGCCGCAACTTTTTCAATTCCTACGTCGGCGATCTCATCGCGCGCGACGTGCAGCAATTGTCGGAGATCGAGCGAACAACCGAGATGCGCGCGCTTGTCCAGATGCTGGCCGCTCGATCGGGGCAGCTGCTGTCCATCGCCACATTGAGCAACGAACTCGGACTCGGCGCCGCGACGGTGAAGAAGTATGTCGCACTGCTCGAAGAGGTCTTTCTCGTCAAGCGGATACCGGCGTGGTCCCGAAACATCAGCAGCAGAGCAACCACAACCCCCAAGCTCGCGTTCGTCGACTCCGGCATCGCGGCACACCAGATCGGCGCGGACGCCCGCAGCATCCTGCGGCCTACCGGTCAGTTCGGGCCGCTCCTCGAGGGATTCGTTCTGATGGAACTGGCACGCCAGCTGACCTGGTGCGAGGAAGAAGTTGCGCTCTTCCACTACCGAACCAGGGATCAAGTTGAGGTCGATGCCGTACTCGAAAATCGGCGGGGCGACGTCGTGGGCATCGAGGTCAAAGCAGCATCTACGGTCGGGCCCAACGACTTCCGCGGACTACGCCACCTCGCCCAGCGGATCGGCGACGATTTTCGTGCCGGCATCGTCATGCATACCGGACCGCAAACCCTGTCCTTTGGGCCAAAGATGCTCGCCGTACCGGTGAGTGCCCTGTGGCTGACAGCCACGGCCTGACGGTGTCAACCGGCTTTATGCCCGCCTGGGCCGCGGGCGATCGCCGGCGAAGCCACGCACCACGTGCGCGCGCACGAACTCGGCGACGACCTCGGGATCGTCCATGTCCAATGTCGACGACGGCGTGCTGAAGAGCGAAAACAGTATGCGCGCAAACCATTCGCCGGCGGCCCGCACGTCGAGGTCCTTGCGGACCTCACCGGTGAGCTTGGCGGCGGAGAGGTGGGGCGCGAAGAAGTCGACGCATTCGCGCAGCAGCACGCCGGCGTCCTTGGTCAGCAGCAGGCTGATCGCGTCTTCGTCGAAGTATTTCCCGGACGCGATGGCGCGCCGCGCCTGCGTCACGAATACCGCTGCGTGGCTGAGCTTTTCCTCCAAGGACCCGCCCCGGTCCATCGCTTGGGACATCTCGCGGTAGAACTGCTCGGACGCGTGCTCGGCGCAGGCCTCGAGAACGGCACCCTTGTCGCTGAAGTACTCGTAGACCGTGCTCCGGGATACGTTGGCGGTCCTAGCGATATCGACGATCGTCGTCTTCTGCAGCCCTTCTCGGCGGAAGCACGCGTACGCGGACTCGACGATCAGCTCGCGGGTATCGGTCGCCTGGGTCAACGCGGAAGCCTGGGTCATTCCGCACCCTCAGTCGACCGGCGCGAGAATCAGACCGCTGGTGGGCACGCCGGTCCCCGAGGTGACCAGCACGTGCTCGACGTTGTCGACCTGGTTGTAGGAGGTGCCGCGCACCTGGCGCACGCCCTCGGTGATGCCGTTCATGCCGTGGATGTAGGCCTCGCCGAGCAGCCCGCCGTTGGTGTTGATCGGCAGCTCGCCGCCGAGTGACAGCCGTTCGATGGTAGCGAAGTCCTTGGCCTCACCGCGCCCGCAGAAACCGAGCTCCTCGAGCTGGGTGAACACGAACGGCGTGAAATGGTCGTAGATGAAGGCGGTTTGGATGTCCTGCGGCTTGAGGCCCGAATCGCGCCACAGCCGTTCGGCGACCACCCCCATCTCGGGCAGCCCGGTGATGTCCTCGCGGTAGTAGCTGGTCATCATCTCGCCCTCGTAGGCCGCGCCCTGGGCGGCCGCGGTGATGATCGCCGGCGGCTGGCGCAGGTCGCGGGCGCGTTCGGCGCTGGTCACCACGAGCGCGACCCCGCCGTCGCTTTCCTGGCAGCAATCCAGCAGGCGCAGCACGGGTTCGACGATCCAGCGGGAACTCTGGTGGTTCGCCAGCGTGATGGGGCGCTGATAGAACCAGGCGTCGGGGTTGGTGGCCGCGTGCGCGCGGTCGACGACGGCGATGCGGCCGAAGTCCTCGTTGGTCACCCCGTACGTCGACATGTAGCGCTGGGCGTGCAGCGCGACCCACGCCGCGGGCGTGAGCAACCCGAAGGGCGCGTAATGCGCCATGAACAGCGGGGTTTCGGCGCTGGTGCGTCCGCTGCCGCCGAAGCGAAACCCGGACCGCTCGTTGAACGCGCGCCAGCACACCACCACGTCGGCCACGCCGGTCGCGACGGCCATCGCCGCGTGCACCACGGTGCCCGCCGCCGCCCCGCCGCCGTGGTGCACGCGGGAAAAGAAGTTCAGGTCGCCGATGCCCACGTTGCGGGCGACGTCGATCTCGTCGCTGGAGTCCATGGTGAACGTGACCATGCCGTCGACGTCGCCGGGCGCCAGGCCGGCGTCGTCGAGCGCGGCACTGACTGCCTCACAGGCCAATTGCAGCTCGCTGCGCCCGGATTCCTTGGAGAACTCGGTCTGGCCGATGCCCGCGATGGCGCAGCTGCCGGGCAGCGAGCTTCTCATGCCCGGTCCCCGTCGAGCAGGCTGAGCACCGCGGTGCCCGAGACGTGATCGCCGAGGCTGTTGGTGCCCTTGAAGGTGACCTCGACGAAGTTCTCGCCCCCTGAACCCTCGGTTTTGCCGGTCACGCTGCCGGTGAAGCGCAGCGGGTCGTCGGGAAAGCACGACACGCCAAGGCGAATCGACAGGTTCTTGACCATCGCCTCGGGGCCGGCCCAGTCGGTGAGGAAACGCACGCAATACCCGTTGGTGGTCAGGATGTTCATGAACAGGTTGGGCGAGCCCTGCTTGTTGGCGTAGTCGCGGTCGTGGTGCACCGGCATGAAGTCGCGCGTGGCGATCGCGCCGGCGACGATCATCGTTGTGGTGATCGGGATCTCGAGTGGGCTCGCCTCGTCGCCGACGTTGATGTCGGCCCACTGCAGCGTCGTGGTGCGGCTCTTGACGGTCGTCATCGGCTTCCTTCTGTCGGCCGGAACTGGTGCAGCACAAGGTCTCCCTCGGCGCCGTCGAAGGTCTGGTAATAAACCTCGACCGGCATCCCGACCGTGACGTCGGCCGGCTCGATGCCGCACAGGTTCGAAACCAGCCGCACCCCCTCGTCGAGCTCCACCAACACGACGATGTAGGGATAGTCGAAGAAGGGGAACCGGGGTTCCAGCGGCATCACGTAGCTGTAGACCGTGCCGCGGCCCGACGACTCGATCGCCTCCCACATCAGGGAACGGCACTTCGGACACATCGGCCGGGGCGGATGGCGCAGCGCGCCGCATCCGCCGCAGCGCTGGATCAGAAGCTTGTGCTCGCGCAACCCGTTCCAGAAGAACTCGGTGTCCGGACTGATCGCCGGCGCCAGTCGGGTCGCCATCAGCGCTCCGGCCTGAATCGCAGCACCCGGAATCGCTGTCGCCCCAGCACTTCACCGTTCTGGTCGGTGTAGGTCGTCACCCAGGTCAGGAAGTAGCCGGTGCCCAGCGCCGTCTTCTTCTCGTCGGAGACGTCTTCATACACCGCCATCCCGCTGATGACGTCGCCGAGGCGAGGATAGCGTTCGATCTCGAACTCCGAGTTGACCGCCACCGTGCTGGTGAACCCGGCCTCGTCGAGGAATGCCGTTGGGTTGGCTTCGATTTCGATCGGGGCGCCGCCTCGGTCTCCGATCCCTTCCAGTTTGGGCGACGGCATGACCCAGGTCTGCAGCATGACCGGCGGTGACACGATGCCGCCGAACCGGGACGACGCCGCGAACTCCGGATCGAGGTAGACGGGGTTCATGTCGTCGAGCGCGTGCGCCCAGTGCCGGATCATCGGCTGATTGACCGGATCCGGTGCCACCGAAGGCTTTCCGGTGCCGCCCGTGGGCTGCCCGACGAGCGCCCGCAGCTTGGCGTGGAATTCGGTCTCTTGATCGGTCACCAACGTGGTCTCCTAGTGTTTCGCGGGCGTCCCGAAGCGTACCGGCATGCGCTTCACCCCGGGCACCATGGTGGCCCGCATCCGGTCCACCTCGCCCGCCAGCTCGAGCGTCGGAAAGCGGCGCAGCAGCTCGTCGAACATAACGCAGGCTTCCAGGCGCGCCAATTGCGCACCCACGCAGGAGTGTTCCCCGCACCCGAACGCGATGTGCGGGTTGGGGTGGCGGGTCACCCTGAATTCTTCTGCGTCGCAACCGAAGATGTCCTCGTCCCGGTTGGCCGAGCCGTAGAGCATCACCACCGTGTCGCCTTCGGCGATCCGCTGCCCGCGGATCTCGACGTCGGTCGTCGCGGTGCGCGCCATGTGAACCACTGGGCTGTTCCAGCGCAACATCTCCTCGACGGCGCCCGGGATCAGCGACCGATCCTCGACCAGCAGCCGGCATTGGCCGGGATGCGCGATCAGCGCCAGCGTGCCCAGCGCGATCAGGTTGCGGGTGGTTTCGTTGCCGGCGACCAACAGCAGGAACGCGAAGTTCAGCAGGTCCTCGTCGGTGAGCCGGTGGCCGTCGATCTCGGCGCCGGCCAGGACCGACAGCAGGTCGTCGCGCGCGTTGACGCGCTTGGCCGCGATCAGCTTCTGGAAGTACTCGAAAAGCTGCCCCATGGCGATCAGCGGGTCGAGTTCGATTTCCGGGTCGGCGATTCCGGTGGCCGCGTCCGACCACGCCCGGAACTGCTCCCAGTCGTCGGGCGGGGCGCCGATCAGCTCGGCGATCATCCGGGTGGGCAGCGGAGCGGCGATCTCTTCGGCGAATTCGTGGACGGAATCGGGTTGCACGCCATCGAGGATTCCCCGCACGATCTCACGGATCCTCGGTTCCAGCACGGCCATTCGCCGCCGGGTGAAGCCCGCGTTGATCAGCTTGCGCAGCTGCCGGTGCCGCGGCGGGTCGGTGAAGATGAGGCTGTTCTCGACGACCGGATTGTCCAGCGCCGGGTCCGGGATGGTGATGCCCTTGGTCGATGAGAACAGGGCCGGGTTGCTCGACACGAACCGGATGTCCTCGTACTTCAGCAGCGCCCAGAAGTTGGTGACGTCGTTCCAGCACACCGGCGACGTGGCGCGCAGCTCCCGGTACGCCGGGTACGGATCGCCCGCGTAGAAGTCGGGGGAGTGCAGTGGAAAAGTGGTCTGCACGGTAAGCCTCCCGGGAGATCCGACAGATTGGCCCAATCTGTCTAGCGAGAATGTGTCTACTCCGCCGCGGCCATTGCTGTCAATACGGCGTCGGCACAGTGGAATAGCGAGGATTTCGCGTCATTGGTGATTGACGCCGGAGATCCATGGGTGAACACTGAGTCCCTAGATGACCGACCTTCGGTGAGGAATCAGATGGCCGAGCTAGCACCTCCGGGACCTCTTGTCGACACCTACCAGCTCTACATCGACGGCAGATGGGTCGAACCGGAGGGCGGCCGCTACGACGACGTCGACCCCGCCACCGAACAGACCATCGCCGCCGCGCCCGACGCGAGCGTCGCCCAGGTGGGCGAGGCGATCGCGGCCGCGCGCCGGGCCTTCGACGACGGGCCGTGGACTTCGTTGAGCCTCGAAGAGCGAGCGGCTTGCCTCAATCAGCTCGGCGACGCCCTGGGCAGGCACGCCGACGAGTTCTTCGCGCTGTCGCAGGCGGAGTGGGGCTGTGTGGCCAACGAGCGCGTGATGCAAATCGACGGCGCCGGATACATGTCCATGCGCGCGGCCCAGCTCGCCACGCAGTTGACCGACGAGCCGGTCACCGGGGTCGGTGCCGGAACGACGTTGCTGCGTCGCGAGCCGCTCGGCGTCGTGTCGATCCTGACGCCGTGGAACTTCCCGCACTGCCTCAACGTCATGAAGGTGAACAACGCTCTGGCGGCGGGCAATACCGTCGTGCTCAAGCCCTCGCCGCTGACGCCGCTCGCCGGGCTCGCGCTGGCCCGCGTCATCGACGAGGAGACCGACATCCCGCCCGGCGTGGTCAATGTCGTCACGCCGTCGGGCATCGAGGGCGCCCGGCTGCTCACCACCGATTCGCGCATCGACATGATCAGCTTCACCGGCAGCTCGGCCGTCGGCTGCGAGGTCATGCGGGCCGCCGGCGACGCCATGAAGCGCCTCCTGCTGGAGTGCGGCGGCAAGTCGGCGAGCATCGTCCTCGACGACGCGCAGGTGACCGACGAGATGCTGCGGAAGATGCTGTTCGATTGCTGCTCGCTGCACGCCGGGCAGGCCTGCATCCTGCACAGCCGGCTGCTGCTTCCCGATTCGTTGCACGACGAGGTCGTCGACCGGCTCGTCGCGTTGGCCGGCGAGGTCAAGGTCGGCGACCCCAGGGATCCCGCGGCGCAGATGGGGCCGCTGATCAGTGCGGCACAGCTGCGGCGCGTCCAGGCGCACGTCGACGGGGCGGTCAACGACGGGGCGAAGCTGGCGACCGGCGGCGGCCGCCCGGCCGGCCTGGATGTCGGCTTCTACTTCGAACCGACGATTCTCACTGAGGTGCAATCGGATTCGGCGATCGCGCAGGAGGAGGTGTTCGGGCCCGTGCTGTCGGTGCTGCGCTACCGCGACGACGACGATGCCGTCGCGATCGCGAACAACTCGCGCTACGGGCTGTCCGGCGCGGTGTGGGGCTCCGACGTGGACCGGGCCGTCGGCGTTGCCCGTCGCATCCGCACCGGCCAGGTCGCGGTCAACGGCATCGGCCCCGGTGACGCCCCGTTCGGTGGCTTCAAGCTGAGTGGGTTCGGCCGTGAGAGCGGCGGAATCGGCGGGCTGCACCAGTACATGGAGGTGAAGGCCATCGGGGTCCCGGCGTGACGGGAGCTTTCGCGGCATAGGCCTCGGAGCTCGTGTAATCGCCTGGTGAACAACATGTTTGCCAGTGCGATGAGCGCGTAGACGCTGCGGGTATCAAGGATCGCGGCAACGGCGCCGGGTCGACGGCGCGGCGGTGCGGCCCCTGGGAACGCTGTCAGCGAGGGCATGTCTGGTCGTCGTGGCGCGTTCTGCTGGCGAGTGAGGCGGGTCCGTTCTCGGCTGGCGAGCTGCACGTACCCGTGAAGAACTTGGGCCCGTGGCGTTTTCGGGCGGCTTTGGGTGATCGCTTCAGAAACGTGTGGCTCCGCAACCATCGTGGGGTCAAGGAGCTACTGGTAAGCGTACTTCCCATGCTTTGTAGCAAACTATGCCTGCCGCTAAAATAGTTAAATATGACATTACCTACTGGTAGCGTACAGGGCCGCATTCACTCCCCCACTTACGATAGCTATTGCCGCAGCGATACGATTGTCCGCCAGGGTATATAGAGCGCTCTGGTATTTGCTGAGAGATACTCCTTCACCACTGACATTGACGCGGTCAGACGGTGCTCGTTGCCGCGGCGCGGCGCTCTGTCGCGGCAGGCAGCACACGATGGCATCGCGAGGCGCCTCAGTCCCCGGCCCAACTGATCTACGACAACCCGGTGTCGGCCAGCGACGAAAAACCCTCCCGCACTCACTGAGGCCACTGCTGCCCTGAGTTGGCCGACCCCTTCGGTGATCTTCCCCGCCGTGGTCGCCGGGGTCATCCGCTGTACGGCGCACCCAAGGTAGGTGGTAGGTGGTGTGCCCGGCCTTGTCTGGGGTGGGCGCCGGTGGACCGCCGGGCGTGATCGGTATTG
Organism: Mycobacterium heidelbergense; assembly: GCF_010730745.1. Taxonomy (NCBI): domain Bacteria; kingdom Bacillati; phylum Actinomycetota; class Actinomycetes; order Mycobacteriales; family Mycobacteriaceae; genus Mycobacterium; species Mycobacterium heidelbergense. The sequence goes on from NZ_AP022615.1 coordinate 3,384,782, forward strand.
GCTTGTGCCACACGCCCACCGGCGCTGGACGGTCTTGGTGTCCGCTGCTGCTCCATGATCATCTCCGACTTCGACCTACAGTGAACTCCTCGTGTCGTAGCGGTGCGGACAAGCCGGATGACTGTTTTCACCGCCCGCTCGCGTCAACACGCTGAAGCACTGCCCGGGTGAAATCCACCGGCACGTTGAGGAGGAGTTACCTCTGGTTGGGAGCGGATCGAGACGCTCACAGCAAGGCTTTGTCGACGCGCGGCAACGACGCTCCGTCACGCCATCTCAATGCCGCCAATAAATTCTTTTTCCAAGGCGGTCTATTTGACTTAAGTCGGGTAATAGTTTCCGGTGTACTGCAGGCAGATTTGCTGCTAATTCGTATCGCCACGGTTAATTGTCTATTCCGTTGTCGAAATTCGCCAAAAGTATTTCACGGGTACGTTTAACACGCCATTATTCAGAATCGTATAAAGGAGATGGTCGTGGACCTCGCAGCCCGCCCCCCATCACCACCGGCATCGCCCTGACCAGCGCCGCTATCCTCGCCGCCGGCCCCATAGCCCAGCACCTACCCAACCTCCACGTCACCCAACATCTCCCCCAGATGAGCGTGGCCGAGATCAACCTCACCGACGCCGCTAGCGGCATGATCGATCTGTTCGCCGGCGTGGAAAACGAACTCGCCTCGCTTGCCAACGGAGCCAGCGCGGCCAGTGTGCCGGCAAGTCTCGTTAGCGGGATCATCAACCCTGCCGCAGCATTCAACGATCCTCTTGCTGTCAACCCGATCCAGACGTGGATCAGCCTCTTCCAAAACGCAGCCACCAACGGGCAGTACCTTGGCAACCTTTTCTTGCAGACGCCCTTCCCGGTCGCGCAGCAGGTTCTTGCGAACTGGGCGCAGTATGCGAGCCAATACGTTTCGAGTTTTCAAGGCGCCGCAAACAGTGCTGTGACGTGGATCTTCGGAAATGCTAAAACCTTAAGCATGGCACCGTATCTCTCGCTAGCGTGGAGTGATATTTTATCGGGTCAGATATCAGCTGCGATGACAAACTTGTATATCGCATTTTGGCAACAGCCGCTTGAAGAAGTCGCTTTGCCGCTCGAATCCATACTGAAGATCCTGCCTGCGATGGCGACTAACTTGCAGAGCGGTCTCACCTATACCACCGGCAGCGCGCTCAGCATCTTCGGGCTCGCGAGCTTCCTCGGGGTGCCTAACGCAATGAAGACTGCATTCGGTGCCAGCGCCCAAGCGATTTATAACGCTTGGGTCGCCGGGGACCCGGTAGGAGTGCTGACCAACGTTGCCGACCTCCCAGGTGCGACGCTAAATGGGCTAATCAACGGCGTGGCATCCGGCCAAAAGATTACTGGTGGGATTCTCAGCAGCCCCGCTATCGCTAGGGGTGACGGCCCGATTAATACCACCCTCAGCCAGATCCTGCCGACTCTGGTGAAAGACATCGTCACTCCCAAAGCCCAGAACATCATGGCAGGTGGCAGTTTGGCGACTGCGTTCCAAAGCCTCGCGAACCAGCTGCTCAATGGCTGGCCGTCTTTGAACAGCATCACTGGCGCCATCAGCAATGGATTGACTCAAACCCTTCCCTCGCTCCTGCAGGGTCTGCCCCTGCTACTTACTAAGGCCGGTGGCCTTGTCAGCAGCTTGGGAACGTTGATTATCAATCTCCTCAAGTTGCTCTGAGTCCATGGTGGTCGCCGATGCGAGCCGGCGACCACCAACGGCGATCGGCCCCCTTTGCGAGCAAGAAGGGGGCCGATCCGTTCATGGTGTGCATCTCGGCTGGGCGTGAGCGGTCTACGGCAACGCGACCCATGTCAGCCGGGATGACACTTAACCAGGATTTCACCTCTGACGTCATGTTGTTGCGAAATCGGCTTTTTTGCGGATTTCCGTTTTGTTGTGGGCTGTTGAGCTCGCCCAGCGGTCCCGCATGTGTTGATGGTCTCGCCGTTGGGGAATGCCGCCCCCGCGATCCGCACCGGCATCCCCGATTTCGGGGCAACCAAGCGCTAGGTCGGTCGCATGAAAGTTGAATATCTTTGAGCGCCTGGAACATTGACAGTAATGCGGTTTCGAAAAGTGATCGCACATGTGATAGCGGTTCAGCCGCAAGCACCGACAGCCTGCGGCGCCAGACGCTGTGAGTCTTTCGTCAACGACTCGTCACATGCGAAGCTGCAGAGCATGGTCGTCGCGATCGCCCGCCCCAAGCTCGAAGGCAACATCGCGGTCGGACGGGACCGCCAAATCGGTTTCGCCGAGTTCGGCGCCCCGCAGGGCCGGGCGGTCTTCTGGTTGCACGGCACTCCGGGGGCCCGCCGGCAGATCCCGACCGAGGCCCGCGTCTACGCCGAAGACCACCACATCCGCCTGATCGGCATCGACCGGCCCGGCATCGGCTCGTCGACACCGCACCAGTACGAGAACGTCGCCGCCTTCGCCGAGGACCTGCGCACCATCGCCGACACGCTCGGGATCGACACGATGGCCGTCATCGGCCTGTCCGGCGGCGGCCCGTACGCCCTCGCGTGCGCGGCGCGCCTGCCCGACCGGGTGGTGGATGCCGGTGTGCTCGGTGGGGTGGCGCCGACGCGCGGGCCGGACGCGATCAGCGGTGGCGCGATGAACCTCGGGTTGCGGATCGCGCCGCTGCTGAGATTCGGGGGTAATCCGCTGCGGATCGGCGCCAGCGTCGTGGTCCAGGCGGCGCGGCCGATCGCATCTCCCGCGCTGGACGTCTATGCGCTGCTCTCACCGCGGGCCGACCGCCACCTGCTCAACCGCCCGGAGTTCAAGGCGATGTTTCTCGACGACCTGCTCAACGGCAGCCGCAAGCAGCTGGCCGCGCCCTTCAACGACATCATGCTGTTCGCCCGCGACTGGGGATTCCGGCTCGACGAGGTGAAGGTCCCGGTCCGCTGGTGGCACGGCGACCACGACCACATCATCCCGTTCGCGCACGGCGAGCACGTCGTCTCCCGGCTGCCCGACGCCGAGCTGTTCCACCTGCCGGAGGAAAGTCACCTGGCCGGACTGGGCCGCGGCGAGGAGATCCTGTCCACCTTGATGAAGGTTTGGGACGAGCGGGCCTGACCACTCGTCAATCGGCCTGCGGGTAACCTGCTTTCGTGCTGCTGACCTCGCTGAATCCGTCCGACGTCACCGCCAAGGACATCGCCGACGCGGTGCGCATCGACGGCGCCGTGCTCAGCCGCGGCGACTTGGTCGGCGCCGCAACGTCGGTGGCCGAGCGCGTCGCCGGCGCGGAGCGGGTCGCGATCCTGGCGACGCCGACCGCGTCGGCGGTGCTGGCGATCACCGGCTGCCTGATCGCCGGCGTGCCCTTCGTCCCGGTGCCGTCCGACGTCGGCGTGGCCGAACGCCGGCACATACTCACCGACTCTCGCGCGCGGGCCTGGCTGGGTCCCGAGCCCGAAGAGCCAGAAGGGCTGCCGCACATCCCGGTTCGCTTGCGCGCCCGCTCCTGGCATCGCTATCCGGAGCCGTCACCGGACGCCACCGCGATGGTCATCTACACGTCGGGCACCACCGGGCTGCCGAAGGGCGTGGTGCTGAGCCGGCGGGCGATCGCCGCCGACCTGGACGCGCTGGCGGAGGCCTGGCAGTGGACGCCCGACGACGTGCTGGTGCACGGGCTGCCGCTGTTTCACGTGCACGGGCTGGTGCTGGGGTTGCTCGGGTCGTTGCGGATCGGAAATCGCTTCGTGCACACCGGAAAACCGACACCGGACGCCTACGCGGCGGCGGGGGGCACCCTGTACTTCGGGGTGCCCACGGTGTGGTCGCGGGTGGTGGCCGACGCGTCGGCGGCCGAGGCGCTGCGCCCGGCCCGGCTGCTGGTGTCCGGTAGCGCCCCGCTACCGGTGCCCGTGTTCGACCGGCTGGCCAAGCTCACCGGGCACCGCCCCGTCGAACGCTACGGCGCCTCGGAATCGCTGATCACCATATCGACGCGGGCCGACGGCGAGCGCCGCGCGGGCTGGGTGGGCCTGCCGCTCGCCGGCGTGCAAACCAGGCTGCTCGACGACAACGGCGGCCCGGCGCCATACGACGGGGAAACCGTTGGAAGACTTCAGGTTCGCGGCCCGATGATGTTCGACGGCTACCTGAACCGACCGGAGGCCACCGCCGAGGCCTTCGACGCCGACGGCTGGTATCGTACGGGCGACGTCGCGGTAATCGATGGCGGCGGCATGCATCGCATCGTGGGCCGCGAGTCGGTCGACTTGATCAAGTCGGGCGGATACCGCGTCGGCGCGGGCGAAATCGAAACGGCGTTGCTCGGTCATCCGGGCGTGCAGGAGGCGGCCGTCGTCGGGCTGCCCGACGAGGACCTGGGCCAGCGCATTGTCGCCTTCGTCGTCGGCTCGTCCGAGCTGCGGGCGGGCGAGCTGATTGATTATGTGGCCCGCGAGCTTTCGGTGCATAAGCGCCCGCGTGAGGTGCGCGTCGTGGACGCGCTGCCCCGCAACGCGATGGGCAAGGTGCTCAAGAAGCAGCTGCTGTCCGAGGGCTGAACACGGCCGTCTGCCTCTTGCGAGCGTGCGCAGTTGTACGCCCGCGTCGGCGTGTCCCTGTACAAACACGCACGCTCGCGAGCCGGGCGGTAGGAAGTCAGTTCCTGTCTTGTCTCAGCTCAGCCGCCAGGGCAATTAGGCTGGAAGCAAGCGATAACCGGGAGGTTCAGGTGAGCGACAACGGCGAACCGCAGCCCACTACTCCGCCGCCGAGTACGCCCGCGGCCCACGAATCCAAGCCCCCGCCACCGCCGATCCAGTGGGAGACCGAGGTGAGTACACGGGGCCGTGAGCCGTCTTCATTGTGGGGCGCGGCTCTCGATGTCGTTCGAAGGGTGATTCACGGCGACAACAATGATGTATGAGCAAGGCAGCGAATGGGTTGCGTTCATAGCGAAGGAACTCGACCGGGAGTATGGCCGGCGTGACAGGTTGAACACGCGCTCGGCCACGACAATAACCAGCGCTACGACGCTCGTGACCGTTTCATTGGCGGTGGTGGCCGTGCTGAAGGGACAACACCTCGCAGTCTCGGGAGTTCTCAGGGTGGGGTCACTGCTGAGCGCGCTAGTGCTGTTGCTGGCTGCTGCGGTCCTGAGCATTTTGGCGGGAGTTACCCGCAGCCGGCTCGAGGTGGCCGCCGTCGTCGGGCTGCCCGACGAGGAGCTGGGCCAGCGCATTGTCGCCTTCGTCGTCGGCTCGTCCGAGCTGGAAGGCGACGAGCTGATCGATTATGTGGCCCGCGAGCTTTCGGTGCATAAGCGCCCGCGTGAGGTGCGCGTCGTGGACGCGCTGCCGCGCAACGCGATGGGCAAGGTTCTCAAGAAGCAGCTGCTATCCGAGGGCTGAACACGGCCGTCTGCCTCTCGCGAGCGTGCGCAGTTGTACGCCCGCGCCGGCGTGTCCCTGTACAAACACGCACGCTCGCGAGCCGGGTGGCGCCATCCCGGGCCCCGCGACACGCAGGATGTTGCCAGCTTGTCTATCGGGCGAGACTGCGAACCTTCACCTACCGTCGTAGCAATGAGCACATGCAACCGGCCACTGGGCGGCCTTTGATGGGTGGGCCCGACCGCGCGGGTGGCGCCGCTGCGACGGTTGTGGCGGGTCCCCCGTCCACGCCGATGCGGCGGGTGGCGGCCGCCTGCCTCGTCGGCTCGGCAATCGAGTTCTACGACTTTCTCATCTACGGCACCGCGGCGGCGCTGGTCTTTCCCACGGTGTTCTTCCCGCACCTGGGCCCCACGGTCGCCACCATCGCGTCGATGGCGACGTTTGCGACGGCGTTTCTGTCCCGGCCGCTGGGCGCGGCGGTGTTCGGATACTTCGGGGACCGGCTGGGCCGCAAAAAGATGCTGATCGCCACGCTGCTGATCATGGCCGTTTCCACCGTGAGCGTCGGCCTGGTGCCCACCACGTCCACCATCGGCGTGGCGGCCCCGCTGATCCTCGTCGTGCTGCGGCTCCTGCAAGGCTTCGCCGTCGGCGGAGAATGGGCGGGATCGGCGTTGCTGAGCGCCGAGTACGCCCCGGCCGGCAAACGCGGGCGGTACGGCATGTTCACCCTGCTCGGCGGCGGCACCGCGGGAGTGCTGAGCAGCCTGACCTTCCTCGGCGTGAACTTCACCATCGGGGAGACCAGCCCCGCCTTCATGCAGTGGGGGTGGCGGGTCCCGTTCCTGATCAGCGCGGGGCTGATAGGCATCGCCCTATACGTGCGGGTCAACATCGACGAGACCCCGGTGTTCGCCGAGGAGAAGGCCCGCAACCTGGTCCCCAAGGCACCGCTCGCCGAGTTGCTGCGCCTGCAGCGCCGGGAGATCTTTTTGGCCGCGGGGAGCATCCTGGGCGCCCTGGGCTTCGTCTACATGGGCAACACCTACCTCACCGTGTACGCCCATTCCCACCTCGGTTACTCGCGCACCTTCATCTGGTGCGTGGGTGCGCTGGGCGGCCTGGTGAGCATCACGTTCGTCACGCTGTCGGCCACCCTGTGCGATCGGTTCGGGCGCCGCCGCATGATGCTGCTGGGGTGGACGGTCTGCCTGCCGTGGTCGTTTGTGGTAATCCCGCTGATGGACACCGGCAAACCGGTCTTGTACGCGGTCGCGATCCTCGGCATGTTTGCCAGCGCCGCGATCGGCTCGGCACCCACGGCGGCCTTCATTCCCGAGCTGTTCGCCACCCGCTATCGCTACAGCGGCGCGGCGCTGGCGATGAACCTGGCCGGCATCGTCGGTGCCGCCCTGCCGCCGCTGATCGCGGGGACGCTGCTGGCCACCTATGGCAGCTGGGCGATCGGTCTCATGCTGGCCGCCCTGGTCTCCGTCGGCCTGGTGTGCACCTATCTCCTGCCGGAAACCAACGGAACGGAGCTGGGACCCGGCTTGGAGGCCGTGCCCAGCGGCTGACTCAGTTGGCGTGCAGGTCCTCGTTGAGGGCGATGCCCTGACCGTCGCGGGCCACCACCTCGACGGCGCCGGTGACCGAATTGCGGCGGAACAGCAGGTTGTCGACGCCGGAGAGCTCGGCGGCCTTGACCGTTTTGCCGGCGGGCGTGGTGACCTTGGTGCCGGCGGTGACGTACAGGCCGGCCTCGACGACGCAGTCGTCGCCCAGCGAGATGCCCAGGCCCGCGTTGGCGCCGAGCAGGCATCGCCTGCCGATCGAAATGACCTGCGTGCCGCCGCCGGACAGCGTGCCCATGATCGACGCGCCGCCGCCGATGTCCGACCCGTCGCCCACCACCACGCCGGCCGAGATGCGGCCCTCCACCATCGATGCGCCCAGGGTGCCGGCGTTGTAGTTGACGAAGCCCTCGTGCATCACGGTCGTGCCCGGCGCCAGGTGGGCGCCCAGCCGCACCCGGTCGGCGTCGGCGATGCGCACCCCGGTGGGCACGACGTAGTCGACCATCCGCGGGAACTTGTCGACGCCGTAGACGGTCACCGGGCCGTGGCGGCGCAGCCGCGCCCGGACCGCCTCGAAGCCTGCGATCGCGCAGGGCCCGCGATTAGTCCAGACGACGTTGGTCAATACACCGAACAAGCCGCCGGCGTTCAGCCCGTGCGGCGCCACCAGCCGGTGCGACAGCAGATGCAGCCGCAGGTAGGCGTCGTAGGCGTCGGCGGCCACATCGTCGAGCGAGCCGATGACCGTGCGCACGGCGACGGTCTCGGTGCCGCGGTCGTCGTCGCGGCCGATCAGCGCGCCCAATTCCGCGGGGACATCCGACGTCGCGAGTCGCGACGTGCCGCCGGTGCCCGATTCGGTCAGTTCCGGTGCGGGAAACCACGTGTCGAGGATCGACCCGTCGGAGGCCAGCGTCGCCAGCCCAATACCTACTGCGCCAGTCACGGCCGACAGGTTACTTGGCTCGCCGAGCAGACACAGAATCGCATGCCGGAGCCACCGCGAGTGCGATTCTGTGTCTGCTGGCCAGCAGATACCCTTGGGCCGTGCTGGACTTGCGCGGGGACCCCGTCGAACTGACCGCGGCGCTGGTCGACATTCCCAGCGAGTCGGGGGACGAGGCCCGCATCGCCGACGAGGTGGAGGCCGCGCTGCGGGCCCAGACGTCCGGCTTCGACATCGTCCGCAGCGGCAACGCCGTGCTGGCCCGCACCCGGCTGCGGCGGCCGTCGCGGGTGCTGCTGGCCGGGCACCTCGACACCGTCCCGGCGGCCGGAAACCTGCCCAGCCGCCGCGAGAACGGCGACCTCTACGGCTGTGGTGCCGCGGACATGAAGTCCGGCGACGCGGTCTTCCTGCACCTGGCCGCCACGCTGGCCGAGCCGGCGCACGACCTCACGCTCGTGTTCTACGACTGCGAGGAAATCGAAGCGGCGTCAAACGGTTTGGGCCGCATCGAGCGTGAGCTGCCGGACTGGTTGTCCGCCGACGTGGCCATCCTCGGCGAGCCCACGGCCGGCTACATCGAGGCCGGCTGCCAGGGCACGCTGCGCGTCGTGATCAGCGCGACCGGCACCCGCGCGCATTCGGCACGATCCTGGTTGGGCGACAACGCGATTCACAAACTGGGTGCCGTCCTGGACCGGCTGGCCGGGTACACCGCGCGCACCGTCGACATCGACGGCTGCGCCTACCGCGAGGGCCTGTCGGCGGTGCGCATCGACGGCGGCGTGGCCGGCAACGTGATTCCGGACTCCGCGTCGGTGACGGTCAATTTCCGTTTCGCCCCCGATCGATCGGTGGCCGCGGCGCTGCGACACGTGCACGACGTGTTCGACGGCCTCGATGTGGCCATCGAGCAGACGGACGCCGCGGCGGGTGCGTTGCCGGGCCTGACGCGGCCCGCCGCCAAGGCCCTGGTCGAGGCCGCGGGCGGGCGGGTTCGGGCGAAATACGGGTGGACGGACGTGGCGCGGTTCGCGGCGCTGGGGATACCGGCGGTCAATTTCGGGCCGGGCGATCCCAACCTGGCGCACCGGCGCGACGAACGCGTGCCGGTCGCCAACATCACCGCCGCGGTGGAGATGCTGCGGCGCTACTTGAGCGGCTAGTGTTCGTCGCGCCGGTGCGCGGTGGGTCGAAGGTCGGGCGTCAATCCCCGTGTGTCACATCGGTCACTCGCCGGCCGGCATACACCGATGTGCCCGCCTCACAGCGACAGCCCACCGCGCGTGTCGCTGTGAGGCGGGCAGAAGAGTAGGTGCCTCCGAAGCCGAGACGCACGTGACACATGTGACCACCACGACGCGTCCCGCCCGCTATCCCTTGCACCGCTGCGCCTGCGCGGCGGCATCGGCGGCCGCCGCGCGCATCCCGACCGCCGCCAGGTCATCCGACACCGCCCGCAGCGCCGCGCCGTCACCGGCCGCCAGCGCCCGCGCGTGGGCGAGCGCGATTCCGCCTACCGCGCAGTCGATCTCGCCGCACAGCCGGGCCAGCGGGTCCGCCGCGCGGGTGTCGCCCAGGCGGACGGCCTCGTGCCAGGCGCGCAGCGCCACCGCCGACTGCCCGCCGCGTTCGGCCATCCGGGCGGCGTCGCGGGCGGCGGCCACCGCGCCGTGCGCGTCGCGCATCGACGCCAAGCGCCACGCCCGGGCCACACCCAGCTCCGGGGCGAACAGCGCCGACTTGGTCCCGTGCCGGGATTCGGCCCTACTCAAGGCTTTTGCCGCCGCCGCGGTGTCGCCCTGCTGGGCCAGCGCGGTGGCGAGCAGCGTCAGCGACAGCGGCCCCCACGAGTAGCCGGTGCGCTGCAGCGTGGCCGCGGCCGGCACGAGCAACGTTGCGGCTCTAGCGAATTCACCGTCGGCGAGCAGCACGTGCGCCAGCAGCACCTCGCCGATCGCGCGGCCCGGCTGCTGCAACTCGGCGAAATCGGTGAACTGCTGGGCCAGCCGCCGTGCCGCGTCGAGTCGGCCCGCCATCAACAGCGCGGTCGTTTGGCCCAGCCCGATCGTGAAGCGCAGCAGCCCGGGATGCTCGGCGGCCAGGGCGCGCTGGGCCAGCGGTTCGACGTCGTCGAAACGGCCCTGCCGCGCCGCGCACAGCGCGGCGGCGCTGGCCGCCCACGCCACCGCCTGGTCGTCGGCCGCCGGCGAGGCCAGCACCTCGCCGGCGACCTTGACGGCGTGCCCGACATTGCCCGCGTTCATCGCGAAGGTGGCGCTCAGCGCGTCGAGCGTGGTGCGCGGTCCCGCGTCCGCGACCCGGCCGCGGATGGTCCGCAGGAACGCGGTGGCGCGCTCGGGCTCGCCCAGCATCCAGAACTGGTTGGCCGCCCGCAGCAGCGCCCAGTCCATGAGCGCCGGCTCGGCCAACGCGCCCGCGTCGACGGCGGCCAGCACCGCGTCGGCCTCGCGGCCGCGGCCCTGCCACGCCAGCGCGTGGGCCAGCGCCAGCCTCGCCGCCAAGCCGCCGGACCGCTCCAGCGCCGAGCGGGCCAGGCGTTCGCCGAGCGCGAGGTCGCCCAGCCGCAGCGCCTGCCGCGCGGCGGCGGCGACCTCGGCCGCCCGCTGGGGGGCGTCGCTGTCCAGCGCCAGCGACGCCAGCCGCAACCGGTCGCTCAGGTGCTCCGACGGGTGCCGCGACAGCACCCCGACAACCTCGGTGCGTCGCCGCCGCGCGTCGTCGGCGCCGAGCGCGGCACGCGCCCGCTCGGCGAACAGCGGGTGTGCCGTGTACACCACCGGGTCGTCGCCGCGTCCGCCGCGGACCCGGGTTTCCGCCGCGCCCCAGTCCACCGCCTCCGTCACCGCGCCGTCGCCGGCGAGGACGGTCAGATCGGCGACCGACAGCGGCTCCTGCACGGCGAGATAGTCCAGCACCGACCGCGCCGCGGTGGGCAGCTCGGCGAGGAACGCGTCGACCTCCGCCGCGGTCGTCGCGCCGCCGGGCGGCTCGATGTCGATCCGGTCCAGCAGGCCGTCGGTCCACAGCGCCGCGATGGCGCCCGGCGCGGCGTCCGCGCGCGCCGTCACGATCATCCGGGCCGCGCCGGCCAGCGCCAACTGATAGACCAGCGTGGCCGACAGCACATCGAGGTCGTGGGCGTCGTCGACGACGAGCAGCAGATCGCGATCAAGGACCAGCGACGCCCGGGCCGCCCTCAGGAGCGCGGCGGGTTTGCCGATGTCAGCGATGTCCACCAGATGGCCGAAAGCCCCGAACGGCACGACGCGCTCGCTCGGGGCGCCGGTGACCCAACGAGCGATCGTGGTCGGGTGCCGCCGGACATAGTTTTCGGCGGCCAGGCGGGCCAACGTGGATTTGCCGCAGCCGTCGGGTCCGAGCACGACGGCCCCGGGCCGGCCCGTGTCGCCCAGCGCAACGTCGAGTCGCTCCAGGGCCGCCGCGTGCTGGGGGACGTTCCATCGAATCGGCACCGCCAGAATTTTATTGCGCGCGGTGTGCGCCCCGCACCGGGCTTGGTCTACCTTTCGTTGTATGCGCCGGGAACGCGAACCGTCACGCGCATGGGCGGTGTGTGTGTACTGCGCGTCCGGCCCTGAGCATCCCGAATTGCTTGGGCTCGCTGCGGAACTCGGCGAGGCGATCGCCGACCGCGGCTGGACCCTGGTGTGGGGCGGCGGCCGGGTCTCGGCCATGGGGGCGGTGGCCAGCGCGGCGCGCGCCCGCGGTGGCCGGACCGTCGGCGTCATCCCCCGAATCCTGATGCGCCGCGAGATCGCGGACGCCCAAGCCGACGAGCTGATCGTCAGCGACACCATGCGCGAGCGCAAGCAGGTCATGGAAGACCGCGCCGACGCGTTCATCGTGCTGCCCGGCGGCGTCGGCACCCTGGACGAGCTGTTCGACGCGTGGACCACGGGCTACCTCGGCCTGCACGGCAAGCCCATCGTGCTGCTCGACCCCTTCGGGCACTACGAGGGCCTGTGGCTCTGGCTGTGCGGACTGCTTGACAGCGGGTATGTCTCGCAAACCGCGATGGACCGCGTGGTGCTGGTCGATAAGGTGGGTGCCGCACTAGAGGCGTGCGCGCCCGGCTGAGGTCAGCGACAAGGCGCCGAGGGGAATCGAGGGGATCACGTGTCCGAGCACGACGGGGGAGCGCGCACGGCGGTCAGGCTGACCGATATCGCGGTTCGCGCGCCGGCCGTCCTGGCCGACGCGCCGGTGATCGTGCGGGGAGCGCTGACCGGGCTGCTGGCCCGGCCGGATTCGCACAGGTCCATCGGCTCGGTGTTCCAGGAACGGGCCGCTCGCTACGGCGACCGGATCTTTTTGAGGTTCGGCGACCAGCGACTCACCTACCGCGACGCCAACGCGGCCGCCAACAGGTACGCCGCGGTGCTGGCCGCGCGCGGCGTGGGCGCAGGCGACGTCGTCGCGATCATGCTGCGCAACTCGCCCAACGCGATCCTGGCGATGCTGGCCGCGGTCAAGTGCGGCGCGGTGGCCGGCATGCTCAACTACCACCAGCGCGGCGAGGTGCTGGCGCACAGCCTGGGCCTGCTCGACGCCAAGGTGCTGATCGCGGAGACCGACCTGGTCAGCGCCGTGGCCGGGTGCGGCGGTTCGGGAAGCACCGAGACGCTGACCGTCGAAGACCTGGAGCGATTCGCCGTCGGCGCCCCGGCCACCAACCCGGCGTCAGCATCGGCGGTGCGGGCCAGGGACACCGCGTTCTACATCTTCACCTCGGGCACAACGGGTTTCCCGAAGGCCAGCGTGATGACCCACCTGCGGTGGCTGAAGGCGCTGGCGGCGTTCGGCGGTATTGGGTTGCGGCTCAAGAGCTCCGACACGCTGTACTGCTGCCTGCCGCTGTATCACAACAACGCGCTGACGGTGGCGCTGTCCTCGGTGATCAATTCCGGGGCGACGCTGGCGCTGGGCCGCTCGTTTTCGGCGTCGAGGTTCTGGGACGAGGTGATCGCCAGCGACGCAACGGCGTTCATCTACATCGGCGAGATCTGCCGGTATCTGCTCAACCAACCGCCCAAGCCCACCGACCGCGCGCACAAGGTCCGCGTGATCGCCGGCAACGGCCTGCGCCCGGAGATCTGGGACGAGTTCACGAACCGCTTCGGGATCGCCCGCGTCTGCGAGTTCTATGCGTCCAGCGAGGGCAACACCGCCTTCATCAACGTCTTCAACGTGCCCCGGACCACCGGTGTGTTCCCGATGCCGTTGGCCTACGTGGAATACGACCCCGACACCGGCGCCCCGCTGCGCGACGACAACGGGCGGGTGCGCCGGGTGCCGGCCGGCCGGCCCGGCCTGTTGTTGAGCCCGGTCAACCGGCTGCAGCCGTTCGACGGCTACACCGACCCAGAGTCGAGCGAAAAGAAGTTGGTGCGCAACGCCTTTCGTGAGGGCGACTGCTGGTTCAACTCGGGCGACGTGATGAGCCCGCAGGGCATGGGGCACGCGGCGTTCGTCGACCGGCTCGGCGACACGTTCCGGTGGAAGGGCGAGAACGTCGCCACCACGCAGGTCGAGGCGGCGCTGGCGTCCGACGAGTCCGTCGAGGAATGCACGGTCTTCGGCGTCGAGATCCCGCGCACCGGCGGGCGCGCCGGGATGGCCGCGGTCCAGCTGCGCGACGGCGCCGAGTTCGACGGCAGGTCGCTGGCCCGCGCCGTGTACGGGCAGCTGCCCCCTTACGCGCTGCCGCTGTTCGTGCGGGTGGTTCGGGAGCTGGAGCACACCACGACGTTCAAGAGCCGCAAGGTGGAGTTGCGCGAGCAGGCCTACGGCCCCGACCTGCAGGACCCGCTGTACGTGCTGGCCGGCCGCGAGGAGGGCTACGTGCCGTACTACGACGAATATCCCGAGGAAGTTGCCTTGGGCGAGCGACCGCGGGGCTGACGGCTTCGGGCCGTCGAGTCTGCGTCGACGGCATCGAGCCTGCGCACAGCGCGTGCCTGCGCGACCTCGGACAGCACTGGGCGCAGTCTCGATGCATTCGGCGACCAGGCACCATAGACGTGTGCGTTCGACACCGCCGGCGTCAGCCGGCCATTCGACACTGTGCGGCCGGCCGGTCGCGGGGGATCGCCCGCTGATCATGGCGATCGTCAACCGCACCCCGGACTCGTTCTACGACCGGGGCGCGACCTTCGGCGACGACGCCGCCCGGGACGCCGCACATAGGGCCATCGCGGAAGGAGCCGACGTCATCGACGTCGGCGGGGTCAAGGCGGGCCCGGGCGAGAGCGTCGACGAGGACACCGAGATCGCCAGGTTGGTGCCGTTCATCGAATGGCTGCGCGACGCCTATCCCGACCAGCTGATCAGCGTCGACACCTGGCGCGCGGGGGTGGCCAGGGTGGCCTGCGCCGCCGGCGCCGACCTGATCAACGACACCTGGGGCGGCATCGACCCCGCCCTGCCCGAGGTGGCCGCCGAGTTCGGGGCGGGCCTGGTGTGCTCGCACACCGGTGGCGCGCAGCCGCGCACGCGCCCGTTCCGGGTGAGCTACGGGACCAGCACGCGCGGTGTGGTGGACGACGCGATTCGCCAGGTCACCGCCGCCGCCGAGCGGGCCGTCGCGCGCGGGGTGGCCCGCGACCGGGTGCTGATCGACCCGGCCCACGACTTCGGCAAGAACACCTTCCACGGGCTGGCGCTGTTGCGCCACGTCGGCGATCTTGTTAATACCGGATGGCCGCTGCTCCTGGCTTTGAGTAACAAGGACTTCGTCGGGGAGACTCTGGGTGTGGGACTGACCGAACGGCTCGAGGGAACGCTGGCCGCCACCGCGCTGGCGGCGGCCGCCGGTGCCCGCATGTTTCGGGTGCACGAGGTCGCGGCCACCCGGCGGGCCCTGGAGATGGTGGCCTCGATCCAGGGCACACGCCCGCCGGCGCGCACGGTGAGGGGGCTGGCATGACGGAGTTGGTGGACCTCGCCAGCGAGGGCGTGCTCGCCGCGCGGCCCGGCGACGTCTGGTTGTCCGACCGCAGCCGCAACCGTCCCGGGTGGACGCTCGCCGCACTGGAAGAGGCGAAGGCCGGGCGGACCGTCTCGGTGGTGCTGCCGGCGCTCAACGAGCAAGAAACCGTCGAATCGGTGGTCGAAAGCATCTCGCCGCTGGTCGATGGGTTGGTCGACGAGCTGATCGTGCTGGACTCCGGTTCGACGGACGACACCGAGATCCGGGCCATCGCCGCCGGCGCCCGCGTCATCAGCCGCGAGCAGGCGCTGCCCGAGGTGCCCGTTCGACCCGGCAAGGGCGAGGCGCTATGGCGCTCGCTCGCGGCCACCAGCGGCGACATCGTGGTGTTCGTCGACTCCGACCTGATCGACCCGCACCCGATGTTCGTGCCCTGGCTGGTGGCCCCGCTGCTCACCTGCGACGGGATTCACCTGGTCAAGAGCTTCTATCGGCGGCCCTTGACGGTCGGCGACGCCGGCGGCGGCGCGGGTGCCACCGGCGGCGGGCGGGTCACCGAGCTGGTGGCGCGGCCGTTGCTGGCGGCGCTGCGCCCGGAGCTGGGCTGCATCCTGCAGCCGCTCGGCGGCGAGTACGCGGCCAGCCGGGAGCTGCTGACGTCGCTGCCGTTCGCCCCGGGCTACGGCGTGGAGATCGGCCTGCTGGTGGACACCTTCGACCGGTTGGGGCTGGACGCGATCGCCCAGGTCAACCTCGGCGTGCGGGCGCACCGCAACCGGCCGCTGGGCGAGCTGGGCGCGATGAGCCGCCAAGTCATCGCGACCCTGCTGTCGCGGTGCGGGATCCCCGACTCCGGGGTCGGCCTGAGCCAGTTCTTCGCCGACGGCCCGGACGGCTCCGACGGCTCCGACGTGGAGGGCTACACCCAACGCACCGCTCCGGTGTCGTTGGTGGACCGGCCGCCGATGAAGGGATTGCTGCCACGCTGATCGCCGGGTTGTCGGCGGGATAGGGCAATATCGAACGCGTGGCGTTGGTGTTGCTGTACCTGGTGGTGCTGGTGCTGGTGGCGATCGTGCTGTTCGGCGCGGCCAGCCTGCTGTTCGGCCGTGGTGAGCAGCTGCCGCCCCTGCCCCGGGGGACGACGGCGACGGTGCTGCCGGCCTACGGCGTCACCGGAACCGACGTCGACGCCGTCAAGTTCACCCAGGTGCTGCGCGGGTACAAGGCCAGCGAGGTGGACTGGGTGCTGGACCGCCTCGCCCGGGAGCTCGAGGCGCTGCGTGGGCAGCTGGCGGCGGTGCACGCCTCGCCGGTCGCCGAGGACGAAACCGGGGGTGAGCCCGACCCGATGGAACCTGAGGACCGCGAGGATCGTCAGGACACAATGTGAGCGACGATGGACTGGTGCGGTGCGGTTGGGCGGCCATTCGGCCCGGACCGGACCTCGAGCTGTACCGCGACTACCACGACCGGGAATGGGGCCGCCCGTTGCGCGACGGGGCGGCGTTGTTCGAGCGGATGAGCCTCGAGGCCTTTCAGAGCGGCCTGTCGTGGCTGATCATCCTGCGCAAACGGGAGAATTTCCGCCGCGCCTTCGCCGGGTTCGACATCGAGGTGGTCGCCGGCTACACCGACGCCGATGTGCAGCGCCTGCTGGCCGACGAGGGAATCGTGCGCAACCGCGCCAAGATCGAAGCGACGATCGGCAACGCGCGCGCCGCTGCTGAGCTGGGATCCGCGGAGGACCTGTCGAAGCTGCTGTGGTCGTTCGCGCCGTCGCCGCGGCCCCGCCCCGCCGACGCCTCCGAAATCCCCTCGGCCAGTGCCGAATCGAAGGCCATGGCGCGCGACCTGAAAGGGCGCGGCTTCCGGTTCGTCGGGCCGACCACCGCCTATGCGCTGATGCAGGCGACGGGGATGGTCGACGATCATGTTCGCGATTGCTGGGTGCCCACCGTGACCCTCTGAAGGCCCGCAGAAGGCCCTTTGAGCCCGGAGAAGCGGGCCTTGGTAGTAACTGCTGACCCGAATAGGGAACAATGGGGGTGTGATTTGGCAGTTCAATGTCGGGTATGACTGGAAATCCACTGGCGGGGCATGCTCGGCGCCGGCCAGGTCCGCGACGGCGGGCCAGCTCGAATCTGGAGGGAGCACTCGATGGCGGCGATGAAGCCCCGGACCGGAGACGGTCCTCTGGAAGCAACCAAAGAGGGGCGCGGCATCGTGATGCGGGTACCACTTGAGGGAGGCGGTCGATTGGTCGTCGAGCTGACGCCCGACGAGGCCGCGGCCCTGGGTGACGAACTCAAGGGCGTGACCAGCTAAGGCGGCTACGCACACACCTTCCGGTAGATCTCCAGCGTCTGCTCGGCGACGTGGGTCCAGGAGAAGTCCTCGATGCAGCGCTGGCGTCCCGCCTCGCCATAGCGTTTTGCTTTGCCGCGGTCGGCGACCAGCTCGTTCACCGCTTCGGCCAACCTGGCCTGAAAACCGGTCGGGTCGGCCGCGTCATAGTGCACCAGCGACCCGGTGACCCCGTCGGCGACCACCTCCGGTATCCCGCCGACGTCGGAGGCCACCACCGCCGTCGCGCAGGCCATCGCCTCGAGGTTCACGATCCCCAACGGCTCATACACCGACGGGCATACGAAAACCGTTGCCGCCGAAAGTATTTCGCGTAGCTCCCCGATGGGGAGCATTTCCCGGATCCAAAACACACCGGCGCGATCGCGCGCCAACCCGGCTACCGCGGCCCGGGCCTCCTCGGCCAACTCAGGGGTGTCGGGGGCGCCGGCGCACAGCACCAGCTGCACGTCCGCGTCGAAGTGGTGCGCCGCCGCCATCAGGTGGCCGACGCCTTTCTGCCGGGTGATCCGTCCGACGAACGCCACGATCGGCCGGCGTGGATCGACCCCGAGTTCGGTCAGCACGGACCCGGTTTGCCCCGGCCCCGCGGGATACCAGACGTTGGTGTCGATCCCGTTGCGAATGACGTGGACGAGGCTTGGGTCCAGGGTGGGATAGACCCGCAGGATGTCTTCGCGCATGGCGGAGCTGACCGCGATGACGGCCTCGGCGGCCAGCACCGCGGTGCGTTCGACCCACGTCGACACCCGGTAGCCACCGCCGAGCTGTTCCGCCTTCCACGGCCGCAGCGGCTCGAGCGAATGCGCGGTCAGCACGTGGGGGATGTCGTAGAGCAACGCGCTCAGATGCCCGGCCAGGCCGGTGTACCACGTGTGCGAGTGGACGACGGTGGCCGCGGACGCGGCGTTGGCCATCATCAGGTCGGTGGACAGGGTGGACAGCGCCGCGTTGGCGCCGTGGATGCGCGGGTCGGGCTGATGGGCGAAGGCGTCCGGGCGGGGCGCGCCCATGCAATGCACGTCGACGGCGCACAGTCGGCGCAGCTGGGCGACGAGTTCGGTGACGTGTACCCCGGCTCCGCCGTAGACGTCCGGTGGGTACTCCCGAGTCATCATCGCCACCCGCATACCCGCACCGTAGTTCGGCGACGATGCCGCCCGCGAGTCGGGCGGGGGAGGAGCCGGACAATTGGGCTGGGGTTCGGCGACGATGCCGCCCGCGAGTCGGGCGGGGGAGGAGCCGGACAATTGGGCTGGGGTTCGGCGACGATGCCGCCCGCGAGTCGGGCGGGGGACATAATGGGGGTATCGGGTCGTCAGACTGAGCCAAATACCTTGACAGACAGTCCGTCAGCAAACCGGCAACAGGATTCCCCTGGCAGCGGTTCGCGGCGGCCGATAGGTTTGGAACCATGAGGGAAGCACCACACGTGCTGGGCATTGTCCTGGCCGGCGGTGAGGGCAAGCGGCTGTATCCGCTGACCGCGGATCGGGCCAAGCCCGCGGTTCCGTTCGGTGGTGCGTATCGACTGATCGACTTCGTGCTCTCCAACCTCGTCAACGCCCGATATCTGAGGATCTGCGTTCTCACGCAATACAAGTCGCATTCACTTGACCGTCACATTTCGCAAAACTGGCGGTTGTCCGGCCTGGCCGGTGAGTACATCACGCCGGTGCCCGCGCAACAGCGCCTCGGCCCGCGCTGGTATACCGGCTCGGCCGACGCGATCTATCAGTCCCTCAACCTGATCTACGACGAAGATCCGGACTACATCGTGGTTTTCGGCGCGGATCACGTGTACCGGATGGACCCCGAGCAGATGGTCCGGTTCCACATCGACACCGGGGCCGGCGCCACGGTGGCCGGCATCAGGGTCCCGCGCAGTGAGGCCAGCGCGTTCGGTTGCATCGACGCCGACGAATCCGGCCGCATCCGCACTTTTGTCGAGAAGCCACTGAATCCGCCGGGAACTCCCGATGACCCTGAGACGACGTTCGTTTCCATGGGCAACTACATCTTCACCACCAAGGTGCTCATCGACGCGATTCGCGCCGACGCCGACGACGACCACTCGGATCACGACATGGGCGGTGACATCGTCCCGCGATTGGTGGACGACGGGATGGCCGCCGTGTACGACTTCTCCGACAACGAGGTGCCCGGCGCCACCGACCGCGACCGGGGCTACTGGCGCGACGTCGGGACGCTGGACGCCTTCTACGACGCGCACATGGACCTGGTCTCGGTGCATCCCGTGTTCAACCTCTACAACAAGCGCTGGCCGATTCGCGGCGAGTCGGAGAATCTGGCGCCGGCCAAGTTCGTCAACGGCGGCTCGGCCCAGGAATCGGTGGTCGGCGCCGGCAGCATCATCTCGGCGTCCTCGGTGCGCAACTCGGTGCTGTCGTCGAACGTCGTGGTCGACGACGGGGCCATCGTGGAGGGCAGCGTGATCATGCCGGGCGCCCGGGTCGGCCGCGGCGCGGTGGTGCGCCACGCGATCCTGGACAAGAACGTCGTCGTCGGGCCCGGCGAGATGGTCGGCGTGGATCTGGAAAAGGACCGCGAGCGCTTCGCGATCAGCGCCGGCGGTGTGGTCGCCGTCGGCAAGGGCGTCTGGATCTAGCGGCCGCGAGCTGGGGCACCCCCCGCTCGCGAGCAGACGCGGAATCGCACGCGGAGGCGCCGCGCCGTGCGATTCTGCGTCTGCTCGGCGCTACTTCGGGATCTCCGGGATCAGCAGGTGCGCGTCGTAACGCGGGCCCCAGTGCAGGGTGACCTGGCCGCGCGGCGAGTTGAGATAGGCCGCGGGCATCTGACCGATCAGCGGATTGGCCGGACACAGCCAGCGTCCGGCCACCACCAGCCGCAGCTGCTCGCCGGCGCGGAACAAGGTCGCGGAGGGCCCCAGCGCAACGTCGATCGCGACCACCTCGCCGGCGGACACCGGCCGCGGCTCGGTGCACGCCGGAACCGGCTCCCACGGCCGGGACAGCTCGGGGTCCAACGCGCGCAGCGCGACCCGCTGCCAGCCGGTGGTCACCCGGTCGCGGCCGTAGCCGTATGAGCCCTCGAATTCGACGAACCGTCCGCCGCGCCACTTCTCCACGCCGACGAACAGATTCGCGTCGTCACAGCCGTCCAGTTCGACCCACAGCCGCGCCACCATCGGGCCGGTCAGCTCGATGTCCGCGGGCACGGTCCAGCTGAATGCCGCTGCCCGGGAACGCGTTTCGAACCCGACGCTGCCCGCCGCCTGCGGCCGCTCGTCCGCCAGCGCTCCCGCATCACCCAGATATAAAGGCCGCCAACGGGTTCGGGCGAGCGGCCACTCGGCCTCCTCGCGGACCGCGGCGACGGTATCGCGGTCCTCGCGCACCTCGAGGCGGACGCTGCGGGAATCGGGCGCGCCGCCCAGCACGTCGCGAAAGAACTTCAGCTGCTCGGCCAGTGCGGCCTCGGAGTAGAAGGTCGCCCACTTGCCGCCGCGATGGGTGTAGAGGCGGGCGTGGGCCGAGCCGCCGCGGGTGAAGGCCCGCATCGAGCCCCGGCTGTGCAGGTTGTTGTCCGAGAAGCTGCCGCAGACCAGCATGGGCGCCTTGATCGCCGACAGGTCGGGCACCAGCGAGCGCCAGAAGTCGTCGCGCAGCGGGTGCTCCTCCTGCATCTGGGCGAGGTTGTAGCTCTGCCGCGTCGCCCGATACACGTTGCGGCCCCACAGCCGGGCGAAGCCGGTCTCCCGAATCCCGCCCGGGAACATCAGTTCGCGATACGCGTCGGTGAAGCCCTCCCACGGGCAGATCGCGCGCAGCGCGGGCGGCTGCAACGCGGCGACGGCGTACTGGCTGATGGCCAGGTAGGACACCCCGAGCATGAGGACATTGCCGTCGCACCACGGCTGGCCGGCGATCCACTGCACCAGGTCGTAGGTGTCCTCGGCCTCCTGGCGCGACAGCAGTTTTCCGGTGCCGTCGGAATGGCCGCAGCCGCGCGCGTCGGCGTTCACCACCGTGAAGCCGTGCGGGGTCCACCAGGCCGGGTCCGGGGCCTCCCACCCGGTCAGGGCCGAGAAGCTCACCGGTTTCGGCTGGCGCAGCAGGCGGTATTGCACCGAGAACGTCCACTTCTTGCCCCGCCGAGTCGGCAGCTTGTCCTTGCCGTAGGGATGGATGCTCAGGATGGCCGGCCGCGCCGCCTCGTCGGCCCCGCGGAAGACATTGATCCGCAACACCGTTCCGTCGCGGGTCGGAACGGCGACGTCACGCTCGACGAGGGTGTCCGTCGGTGGATCGGTGACGGTGACGGGCGGTCTGGCGATGCCGCGTAGCCGGGCCACCGCATAGCGGAGAGCGCCGGGACGTCGCCACGGCCGGTCAAGCGTAGGTGCCGGGGTTCGCGCCACGGCAATACCTTAGAGCGATTCAGGCGCTACCACACGTTGGGAACCAGCCGATAGCGCACCCGCTGCGTGTATTCGCGGTAGCCGGCCAGCTCCTGGGCGAGCAGTTTCTCCTCGTCGAGGATGCGGAAGACGAGCACCGCGACGCCCGGGATGACGAACAGAAGTCCCCAGTAAGAGCCGAGCGCCAGCGGCATGCCCACCATCATGATCACGTTCCCGACATACATCGGGTGCCTGACGAACTTGTACAGGCCGCCGGAGGCCACCTGCTGGCCCGCCTCCACCGTGACGGTGGCGGCCGCGTAACTGTTCTCGACGATGACCAGCATGGCGATGCCGAGCCCGGCCGCGACCAGCACATCGCCGAGCAGGCATACCCACACCGGCACCGCCGACCAGCCCATCCGATGGTCGAATGCGCTGAACGCCATCATCGCGAAGAGATCCACAAACGAGCCGACGATGATGATCTTTTGGGCCATCCTCGTTTCCGCGCGTGGCCCGGCATGCATGCGTCGCCGCAGGGCCGCCGGGTTCGCCCGCGCCAGATAGATCGTGGGGATGGCCGATGTCGCCGTGAACACGGCGATGAAAACCCATGCCTGCCAATAATTCAGCGTGCCGGCCGGCACGAACAGGATGAGGCCGAATGCGGCCAACCCGAGAATCGAGGACGTCGTCAGCCGAACAGCGGTTTTCATGATGCTCCTAACAACGCAGGTCACGCCGTCGAAAAGCGATGGCTCCCAGGACGATCAGCGCCGCGTCGATGGCCAGCAGCCACAGCAGCGGCACGGCGGTGAAGTCGGCGCCGACCCGTGGAATGTGTGCGAACGGTTCCAGATCGAGCAACCACTGCGGGAATTGGGCCAGCTCACCGATCAGGTACACGGCGATGAACCCGACCAGCACGCCCCACGCCACGGGCGTGAAGCGCGGCGCCAGACCGAACAACGCGATCGTCACCGCGGCGAGCAGCCAGACGGCGGGCAGCTGGGCGGCCGCGGTGCCGACGACGACGGCCAGCTTGCCGCCGACGTCGCCGGCCGCGACGCCGTAGACGATCCCGCCGGCCACGCCGCTGGCCAGCATCGCGACCGCGCACCCCAGCATGGCGGCCACCAAATGGCTTGCCAGCCAACGGGTTCGCGACACGGCCCCGGCCAGGATCGTCTCGGCGCGCTGCCCGGACTCCTCCTGCTGCGGCCGCAGGGTGAGCGAGATGGCGAACGCGGCGGCCACCATGCCCATCATGGTGTACGCCACCGCGACGAAGGCCTCCTCCAACGCGCTGGTGCCGCCCATCCGCGCGACGATGTCACGCGCGACGGTGCTGTCGCCGAGCTCGTCGCCGATGCCGTGCGCCACGCTGCCCATCAGCAGGCCGTACAGGCACAGGCCCACGGTCCACAGCAGCAGCGCGCCGCGGTTCAGCCGCCACGTCAGCCCGTCGACGCCGCCCAGCCGCTTGCCGGCGGTGCCGGGTCCGGGGCGTTCGGCGATGAGCCCGGCGCCCACGTCGCGGCCGGCGAGCAGTCGATAGGCCACCAGGGTGAGCGCGGCCGTCGTCGCCAGATGCAGCAGCAGGACCCACCAGCGATCGCCCGCGTACGGCCGCACCTGCAGCGACCATCCCAGCGGCGAGAGCCACGACAGCGTGCCGTCGCCGGCGTCGCCGACGGCGCGCAGCGTGAACGCGGCCCCGAGTACGGCGAAGGCGGCGCCGCGGGCGAACCTGGCGCTCGGCGAGAGCTGGGCGGTCACCGCGGCAACCGCGGTGAAGACCAGGCCGGAGCAGGCCAGCGCCGCCCCGAACGCGAGCGACCCGCCGGCCGGGACGTCGGTGGTCAGCAAGCCCGCCGCGCCGATCGCGCCGGTGGCGATCGACGCGCCGAACGACAACAGCAGCGCCGCGCTCAGGCCGGCATACCGGCCGACGGCGGTCGAGTCCACCAACTCGGTGCGGCCGGTCTCCTCGTCGGCGCGGGTGTGCCGGATCACCGTGAGGATGACGGCGACCGCGATCAGCAGGTGGAACATCCCGGCCTTCCAGATCCCCACGGCGCCAAGGCTGTCGTTGTAGACCTGCCCGTAGAGCGCGCGCTGGGCCGGGCTGGCCATGATGGACGCGGCGAACCCGGCGCGGGCGGCCTCCGTGGGATAGACCTTTAGGATGCTGCCGACGTACACCGTCGCCAGCGGCACCGACAGCAGCAAGACCCACAGCGGCAAGGAGATCCGGTCTCGGCGCAGGTAGAGCCGAAGCATCCCAAGGGTTCCGGAGAACTGCGACCCGGCGCGAGGCGCCGGATGCGCCGGGCGGTGTGGCCGATCCAGCGTTGCGGTGCTCATCGCACTGAGACCTTCGTGCCGCCATCGGCCGCCGTGTCGTAATGGCGCAGGAAGAGCTCCTCGAGCGTTGGCGGCTGGCTGACCAGGCTGCGCACGCCGGCGTCGACGAGCGCCCGGATGAGCTCGCCCAGGCTTTCGCTGTCGACGTGGGCGTGCAGCGTGTTGCCGTCGATGGTGACGTCCTCGACGCCCTTGATTCGGGTGACATCGCCTGGATCGGAGATCATTTCGGCCTTGATCGAGGTGCGGCTGAGATGCCGCATGGAGTCCAGCGAACCGCTCTCGATGGTCTTGCCGGCCCGGATGATGGTCACCCTTTCGCACAGCGCTTCGGTTTCTGCCAGGATGTGGCTGGAGAGCAAGACCGTGGTGCCGCGGTCGCGGGCCTCGCCGACGCACTGCTGAAACACGTTCTCCATCAACGGGTCCAGGCCGCTGCTGGGCTCATCCAGGAGAAGCAGCCTGGCCCTCGACGAGAACGCCGAGATCAGGGAGACCTTTTGCCGGTTGCCCTTCGAGTAGGTGCGCGCCTTCTTGTGCGGGTCGAGGTCGAAGCGCTCGATCAACTCGGCGCGACGCCGTTCGTCGATGCCCCCCCGCATGCGGGCGAGCAGGTCGATGGTCTCGCCGCCGGTCAGTGAGGGCCACAGCGTCACATCACCGGGCACGTAGGCAATGTGGCGATGCAGTTCGACCGCGTCGGTCCACGGGTCGCCGCCCAGCAGCCGGGCGGTTCCGCCGTCGGCCTTCACCAGGCCCAGCAGGATGCGGATCGTCGTCGACTTCCCGGCGCCGTTCGGCCCGAGGAACCCGTGCACTTCCCCCTCGCGCACCGTCAGGTCCAGGCCGTCCAGCGCGCGCACCGAACCGAAATTCTTTCTCAGTCCGTTGATTTCGATCGGCGCGGCGTTGCTAACTGGCATGGGATCCTCCTTGATCGTCGGCGGCCAGGAATGCGTCGTACATGGTGCGGTCTGCCATCAGGCCCTCGGTGTAGATCTCGAGGGCGGGCAGGATCATCTCGCGGGCGTAGTCGCGCAGGACCGCACGCAGATCCGTCGGGGTCTCGTGCATCTGCAGATACAGCAAAAAGCCCCCGCCCCCGGTAATGCCCAGGTATTTTGCCCTGGCCTTCGGGTCGGGGCTGGGCTTGATCGTGCCGGCCCGCACACCCTCTTCCAGGTAGTCTTCGGCATTCTCGATCATCCTGTGCCACAGCATCTTTGCCAGCTCACCGCCGGTCTGCATGCTGCGCACCAGGTATGCCATCAGCGGCGCGTAGGCCTCGATCTCCGCCATCTGCGCGAACCAGGTGGCCGGGTCGTTGGATTTCAGCGCCTCCGACTTGCTGGTGCGGATCTCCTCGGCGATGTAGTCGTCGCAGGCTTTGCGCAGGCCGTCCTTGGAGCCGAAGTGGTGGATGACCAGCGCGGCGCTCACCCCGGCCGCGTCGGCGATCGCGCGCAACCCGACGCCGAACCCGTGCCGGCCGAACTGTTCGATGGCCGCGTCCCGGATCCGGGCGGCGGCCGTCAGGTCGGCTGAACGCATGTTCAGCACATTAAACGGACGTTCAGGCGGCGGTCAAGGAGGCGCGCCGTCAGGAATCCGTAAGGATCGCGCGTTCCCTTCGACCCGGCTCCGACTTCTCCCGCGTCGAGATCGACGCGAGCGTGCCGCCCACTCGAACTTTCCCGCGCTAACGCAGATCTCGGCGCGGTGCGGCCCGCTCGCGCCGCACCCGCAATGCCGCCGGAAATCTGATGGCGCCATCACGCCGACGGGCTAACGGATCAGTCGCGGACCGCGGCCAGCAACCCGTCGCCGAGCGGCACCAGGGCGGGGGTGAGCCGCTCGTCCTCCGCGATGAGCCGGGCCGCCTCGCGCACCGCGGACACCTCCGCGTCGCGCGCCTCGGGATCGCCGGCCCGCCCGCCCAGCGCCGCCCGGTGCACCACGATGACGCCCCCGGATCGCAGCAGCCGCACGCCCTCGACGACGTAATCCGCCTGGTCGATCGGGTCGGCGTCGATGAACACCAGGTCGTACGACTCGTCGGCGAGCCGGGTGAGCACCTCTTGGGCGCGGCCGCTGATCAGCCTGGTGCGTGACGGCCCGACGCCGGCCTCGGTGAAGGCCTGCTTGGCCAGCCGCAGGTACTCGGGCTCGATATCGATCGTGGTCAACACGCCGTCGTCGCCCATGCCCGACAACAACCACAGCCCGCTCACCCCGGCGCCGGTGCCCACCTCGGCGACGGCCTTGCCGCCGCTGAGCTTGACGAGCAGGCTCAACAGCGCGCCGACCGCGGGCGTCACCGCCACGGCGCCGATTTCCACGGAGCGCTCGCGGGCGGCCGCCAGGAGCGCATCTTCCGATATCGAACCCTCGGCGTGCGCGCAGAGCGATTCGGCCCGACTGGGGCCCGCCTGGCCGGGGGTTGCTGCGTCGGTGCCGTCCATGCCCCGCAGCGTATTCCAATTTGCGGCGCGGTCAGGCAGGCGCGCCTGAGCCGGGCCGCCCCGACACGCCCGGAATCCACGAGCGACGAAACTCACTCGTTTGCCGATTCGCCCTGCTCAACGCAGGTAACGATCTGGTTTCTCAGGCAAACCTCAGTTGGCTCCTATGGCGCGCACACGCCGATGGGCGACCGTAGGCGTATGGAACGCGGAGTGCACCCGAACGGGATTACGTCGCGCCGGGCGGGGAATACACTGTGGCAGCTCCGCGTTGACGCGGTCGACGAGCTGCCGAACCTCGACGGCAGGGCAATCCCGGAGGATCCAATCAACACAACCCTTTTGAGCCCGGCCACCATGTCTCACGCCCAGGACTGCCCGGGTGACGAGTGGGTGGAAACGACCGACGCGTTACAGGGCACCGCGGTGTTCGACGCGACGGGGGACAAGGCGACGATGCCGTCGTGGGAAGAACTGGTGCGTCAGCACGCCGACCGCGTGTATCGGCTGGCCTACCGGCTCTCCGGCAACCAGCACGACGCCGAGGACCTCACCCAGGAGACCTTCATCCGCGTCTTCCGGTCGGTCCAGAACTACCAGCCCGGGACCTTCGAGGGTTGGCTGCACCGCATCACCACCAACCTCTTCCTCGACATGGTGCGCCGGCGCGCCCGCATCCGGATGGAGGCGCTGCCCGAGGATTACGATCGAGTGCCCGCCGACGAGCCCAACCCCGAGCAGATCTACCACGACTCGCGGCTCGGGCCCGACCTGCAGGCCGCGCTGGATTCGCTGCCGCCCGAGTTTCGTGCCGCGGTGGTGCTGTGTGACATCGAAGGGCTGTCCTACGAGGAGATCGGCGCCACCCTGGGCGTGAAGCTGGGCACCGTGCGCAGCCGCATCCACCGCGGACGTCAGGCCTTGCGCGACTACCTTGCGGCGCATTCCGAAGACGGTGCCCTCGCCCGCGCGCTGCCGGCGCAGTCCGCGTAGCACCACGCCGTTGACGCTTATCCGCCGCCGAATCCTGCGGTTTCGGGCGCTGTGACGCGGTGTTGGGCATCGCCTCGCGCTACATTCGTGGTGTAGGCGGCTTCGGGGCCGCGGGAAAGGAGCCGGCGATGGCCGACCGGGGAGAGGTGTTTCGCCGCGCATTCTCCTGGCTCCCCGCGCAGTTCGCGTCCCAGAGCGACGCGCCGGTCGGGGCGCCGCGCCGGTTCGGTTCCACCGAGCACCTTTCCATCGAGGCGATCGCGGCGTTCGTCGACGGCGAGCTGCGGATGAACGCGCACCTGCGGGCCGCGCACCATCTCTCCCTATGCCCGGAATGCGCGGCCGCGGTCGACGATCAGAGCCGGGCGCGTGCCGCGTTGCGCGACTCCCACCCGATCCGCATCCCCAGCAACCTGCTCGGGCTGCTGTCCGAAATCCCGCACAACCCGTTGGACGACGACACCGCGGCGCAGGGGCCAGACCGTTTCCCCGCGCGCGACACCCGCGACCAGCGTAAGCGCCGGTAGTCTGGCAGCCCTGACCGTGGATACTAGGGTGGACACGGACAACGCCGGTGCGGCGTAAAGCGCCCGGCACCAGGCCTGCCTCGAGCGCTCAAGAAGAGGATCCAAAGGGATAACGTGACCTCCGACGGCATCAACAGCGGCGACGACAGCGGACCCCGCCTCGCGCCGCGCCCCATCTCCCGGCCCCCGGTCGACCCCGCATCGCGTGAGGTGTTCAGCCGTCCCGACGGGCTGCAGGGGTCTTTCGTGGCCGAGCGCGTGCGCCCGCCGAAGTACCGCGACGGGGACGAGTTCACGCCGAACGATCGGCCGGCCGACCCCGTTCTTCAGGAGGCGTTCAGCCGGCCGGCCGGCGGCGCGGACTCGCTGCAGCGCCACCCCATCGACGCCGGCGCGCTGGCCGCCGAGAAGGACGGGACCGAGCCGGAGGAGACGGACGACCCGTGGCGCGACCCCGCGGCCGCGGCCGCCCTCGGGACCCCGGCGGTAGCCCCGTCGGCGCCGCAGGGCGGGCTGGGCTACGGGGGCAAGCTCGGCGTGCGCGACGTGTTGTTCGGACACAAGGTGTCCTACCTCGCGTTGGCGGTGCTGCTGCTGATCGCGCTGGTGATCGGCCTGATCGGCGGCGTGATCGGCCGCAAGACGGCCGAGGTCGTCGAGGCGTTCACCACCTCCAAGGTGACGCTGTCCACCGTCGGCAACGGCGAACAGCCGGCGGGCCGGTTCGCCAAGGTGGCGGCCACCACGGCCAACGCGGTGGTGACCATCGAGTCGAAGAGCGACCAGGAGGGCATGCAGGGTTCCGGCGTCGTCGTCGACGGCCGCGGCTACATCGTCACCAACAACCACGTCATCTCCGAGGCGGCGAACAATCCCAGCCAGTTCAAGACGACCGTCGTCTTCAACGACGGCAAGGAGGTGCCCGCCAACCTGGTGGGCCGCGACCCCAAGACGGACCTGGCCGTGCTCAAGGTCGACAACGTCGACAACCTGAGCGTGGCCCAACTCGGCGACTCCGACAAGGTGCGCGTCGGCGACGAGGTCCTCGCCGCCGGCGCGCCGCTCGGCCTGCGCAGCACCGTGACCCACGGCATCGTCAGCGCGCTGCACCGGCCCGTCCCGCTGTCGGGCGAGGGCTCCGACACCGACACGGTCATCGACGCCATCCAGACCGACGCGTCGATCAACCACGGCAACTCCGGCGGCCCGCTGATCGACATGAGTTCCCAGGTGATCGGGATCAACACCGCGGGGAAGTCGCTGTCGGACAGCGCGAGCGGGCTCGGCTTCGCCATCCCGATCAACGAGGCCAAAGAGGTCGCCCAGACCCTGATCAAAGACGGAAAGATCCTGCACCCGACGCTGGGGGTCAGCACCCGGTCGGTGAGCAACGCGATCGCCGCCGGCGCCCAGGTCGCCAACGTCAAGGCGGGAAGCCCCGCGCAAAAGGGCGGGATCCTGGAAAACGACGTGATCGTCAAGGTCGGCAACCGCAAGGTCGCCGACGCCGACGAGTTCGTCGTCGCCGTGCGGCAGTTGACCATCGGCCAGGACGCCCCGATCGAGGTGGTCCGCGACGGTCGGCACGTCACGCTGACGGTGAAACCGGACCCGGACAGCGGCTAGATGTTCGCCAACGTCGGCTGGGGGGAGATGCTCGTACTCGTCGTGGTCGGGCTGCTGGTCCTTGGCCCGGAGCGGCTGCCGGGCGCCATCCGCTGGACGGCCACCGCGCTGCGCCAGGCGCGCGACTACCTCAGCGGCGTGACCAACCAGCTGCGCGAGGACATCGGGCCCGAGTTCGACGATTTGCGTGGTCCGCTCAGCGAGCTGCAGAAACTGCGGGGGATGACGCCGCGTGCGGCGCTGACCAAGCACCTGCTGGACGGCGATGACTCCTTCCTTACCGGAAACTTCGACAGGCCGGTCAATGGCGCTGCAGGGAAACCGGCGGACCCGGCCGGCGTCGAGAAGGCCCCCGGCCAGACCCCGTTCGACACCGACGCGACCTGACCCCCCGTTTTTGCCCTTTGCCCCGCGCCCTTTGCCCGCGAGTGTGCGCAGTTGTACGCCGTTGCGCGGCGTGTCGTGTGCAAACACGCACGCTCGCGAGGCGGTTGGGGGCGCGAGGCGGTTAGGGGCGCCGCTTGGGGTCGAGGCCCAGCGAGACGCCCGCCAGCCCGCGGCGTCGCGACGACAGGTTGTCGGCCACGCCGCGCAGTTCCTTGCCGACGGGGGAGTCGGGCGCGCTCAGCACGATCGGCACGCCCGCGTCACCGGCGGCCACCAGCGCCGGGTCCAGCGGGACCTGACCCAGCAGCGGCACGTCGGCGCCCACGGCGCGCGACAACCGGTCGGCGACCTGCCGGCCGCCGCCCTCGCCGAACACCTGCAGCGTCGAGCCGTCGGGCAGCAGCAGCCCCGACATGTTCTCCACCACACCGACGATGCGCTGGCGGGTCTGCAGCGCGATGCTGCCGGCCCGCTCGGCGACCTCGGCGGCGGCCTGCTGTGGCGTGGTCACCACCAGGATCTCGGCGTTCGGGAGCAGCTGAGCCAGCGAGATGGCGACGTCGCCGGTTCCCGGCGGGAGGTCGAGCAGCAGGACGTCCAGGTCGCCCCAGTAGACGTCGGCCAGGAACTGCTGCAACGCCCGGTGCAGCATCGGCCCGCGCCACACCACCGGGGCGTTGCCCTCGGTGAACTGGGCGATCGAGATGACCTTCACCTCGTGGGCGATGGGCGGCAGGATCATCGACTCCACCTGGGTGGGCCGGTCGCTGCTGCCCATCATCCGGGGGATGGAGTGGCCGTGAATGTCGGCGTCCAGCACGCCCACGGACAGGCCGCGGGCGGCCATCGCCGCGGCCAGGTTGACGGTGACGGTGGACTTCCCGACGCCGCCCTTCCCGGACGCGACGGCGTACACCCGGGTCAGCGAGTTGGGCTGGGCGAACGGGATGACGGGCTCGCGGGTGTCCCCGCGCAGCTGCCTGCGCAGCTCGGTGCGCTGCTCGTCGCTCATCACGTCCAGGCTGACCTTGACCGCCCCGGTGCCGGGGACGTCGGCGACCGCCTGGCCGACGCGCTCGCTGATTTCGGCCGTCTTCGGGCAGGCGCCGGTGGTCAGGTAGATCGCGACGTGCACGCCGCCGTCGGGTTCGATGTCGACGCTCTTGACCATCCCGAGTTCGGTGATGGGACGGCGCAATTCGGGGTCGATCACCTTCCCCAGTGCGGCGCGGATGGCCTCGCTCAGGTCGGGGGTGTCATGGCTGGACATCACCACCGAGTGTAGGCGTGCGCGATTGCCGGCCCGTCAGCCGGCCGGGGGAGCCGGCGGGCCGAACCCCGGCGGGCCGAAGTGCGGCAGCTGCGGTCCCGGCGGCGGGGTCTGCGGACCGATGCAGATCAGCGTGCAGCCGGGCGATTGCGTCGGCACCTGCTGTGGCGTGGGCGCCATCCACGGGAACATCGGCTGCGGGCCGGTGGGCTGCGACCCGCTCAGGTCGATCAGCGGCGTCCGCGCCAGCGGATCGTCGGTCGGCAGGCCGATGACGTTCATCGGCAGGTTGGGCCCGAGTCCCTCCGGGTGCTCGTCGTGCGCGTCGCCGAGCGGCGGCGGCGGTCCCGTCATCGGCGGGAGGTCGACCGGGACGACACCGGTGGCGTACGCCGCGGCCCAGCCCAGCACGTTCTCCGCGTAAGCCATCGAGTTGTTGTAGCGCAGGATCGCGGACATGACCTGCCCCTGGTCGCGCAGGTTCAGCCCGCCGCTGCACAAGTACCGGGCCGCCGCCAGCGCGGAGTCGAACAGGTTTTGGGGATCGGCCGTCCCGTCGCCCTTGCCGTCGGCGGCGTAGCGCGCCCAGGTGCCGGGGAGGAACTGCATCGGGCCCATAGCGCGCGCGTACGTGGGGCGATTGCCGACGCTGCTCTGGATGATGACCTCGTTGCCGGGCAGCGTGCCGTCCAACACGGGACCGTAAATCGGGACGACCGCGGTGCCGCGCGCGTCAACGGCGCCGCCGCCCGCGTGGCCCGACTCGATTCGCCCGATCCCGGCCAGCAGGTTCCAGCTGATGCCGCAGCCCGGGGCGGCCACGGCCATCCTCTGCTCGGCGCTACGATATGCCGCCAGGGCGATAGACGGAATGCCCAGTGCGCCAGGCGAATTCACGACGATCGGCGGCGGCGGCGCGGAGGGGGCGGCCTCGGCGACATGGAAGGCGGTCGGTCCGTGTTCGAGGGCGATGACGACCGGGCCGGAGAGATCGGGGACGGTGGGGGAAACCGCGGCCACCGGGGTGACGGCGGCGCTCACCGGCGGGAACTGCGTGTGGACCGGCGGGACGTGTCCGGGGGAGTGCCCGGGCAATGAGGGGGCCGCGCCCCCGACGGCTCCGGCGAGTATCAACGGAGTAATGGCCGCCACGCCGAAGGCCGGCGTCCGTGTCACGCGTAGGGTCCGCTGCCGCACCGCCGCGGCGGCCGGGCGTGCACCCCAGCGTCCCCCTATGCGCACTCGACCGTCCTAAATATCTGAGCTGGTCGGGATCTATCCGTCTGTCCGTTTAGCTGCGTGAACCAGATCACCATACATAACTCTTGTGACCAGAGTGGCGCAATGGTCAGACTGCATCTCGCCCGGATTTCTTTGCCGTCCGCTCCAGGCCGCCGGCCGCCACCGACTCGCCGTCCGGGCCTGTCGGCAGCAGGCCGGCCAGCAGTTCGCGCAGGTCTTCCAGCTCGTGACGCAGGTATTCACGCGTCACCACCTCGCCGACGGCCAGCCGCAACGCGGCGAGTTCGCGGGCCAAATACTCGGTGTCGGCCTTGGTCTGGGCGGCGCGGCGACGATCCTCTTCGAGCGCCACCCGGTCCCGGTTCTCCTGACGATTCTGGGCCAGCAGGATCAGCGGCGCCGCGTAGGCGGCCTGCGTGGAAAACGCCAGGTTGAGCAGGATGAACGGGTAGGGGTCAAAGCGCGCCGCGGCCGCGAACAGGTTCACCGCGATCCACACCACCACCGCGATCGTCTGCAGCAACAGGTAGCGGCCGGTGCCGAAGAAACGCGCGATCGACTCGGTGACCTGCCCGACGGCCTCGGGGTCCAGGCGCGGCGAGTACCTGCGCGACGTCCGGGGGGTGTACAGCCGTCGCGGTGCCGTAGATTTGCTCACCCGGATCCTCCCAGTTCCTCGAGCCGGCCGGCGGTGTCGAGCTCCTGCACGTCCACGCGCCAGTCGTGCGGCAGCAGGTGATCGAGCAGGTCGTCCACCGTGACCGCGCCCAACAGGTGGTTCTGGTCGTCGACCACCGGCCCACACACCAGGTTGTACGCGGCGAGGTAGCGGGTCAGCGCCGCCAACGGGGTCTCCGGCCTCAGGGCGAGCAGGTCGCTGTCGACGATCCCGCCGACCAATTCGGCCGGCGCCTCGCGCAGCAGTCGCTGCAGCTGCACGCAGCCCAGGTAGCGCCCGGTCGGGGTGGCCGTCGGGGGGCGCACCACGAACACCACTGACGACAGCGCGGGCGTGAGGTCGGGATCGCGGACCCGCGCCAGCGCCTCGGCGACCGCCGTGTCCGGGGTCAGCACCACCGGGTTCGAGGTCATCAAGCCGCCCGCGGTGTCGGGGGAATGCTTCAGCAGCCGACGCACCGGGGCGGAATCCCCGGGGTCCATCCGGGTCAGCAACATCTCGGCGTCCGTCGGATTGAGCACGCCGAGCAGGTCGGCGGCGTCGTCGGGATCCATCTCCTCGAGCACGTCAGCGGACCGGTCGGTGCCCAGCTGCGACAGCACGTCGGCCTGATCCAATTCGGGCAGCTCCTGCAGGATGTCGGCCAGCCGCTCGTCGTCGAGCGCCTTGAGCACCTCGTAGCGCCGCTTGGGCGGCAGCCCGCGGATGGCGTCGGCCACGTCGACGGCCTTTCGCCCCTCGAACTGGCCCAGGAGCTGCGCCACCCCCTGACCCGGCAACGCCAGCGCCGACGGCGTCAGGCCCTGCACGTTGTGCCAGTCCACGACGTTCACCGGGCCGCGCCGCCCCAACCGGCGGGGGGTGCGGACGGCGACCCGGGTCACCAACCAGTCCCGCGTTCGGGCCTGCTCGATTCCCAGGTCGGTGATCACCACGTCGAGCCCGGCCAGCTCCGGCAGGTCCGGGTCGTTCACCCTGACGGTGGTGTCGAGGGCCTGACCCATTGCCAGCACCTCGCCGGGCCGCTGCTCGAAGTGGCGCAGGGACACGTTGCCCGTGTTGAGCGTCACCGCGTCGGGCTCGATGGCGGCGACCCGCAGGATCGGGATGAAGATGCTGCGCCGGGTCGCCAGATCGATCACCAGGCCCAGGACGCGCGGCTGCTGCCGGACGATGCTGATGCTGATCACGACGTCGCGCACGCGCCCGATCGACTCACCG
This sequence comes from Mycobacterium heidelbergense, assembly GCF_010730745.1. Taxonomy (NCBI): domain Bacteria; kingdom Bacillati; phylum Actinomycetota; class Actinomycetes; order Mycobacteriales; family Mycobacteriaceae; genus Mycobacterium; species Mycobacterium heidelbergense. The sequence goes on from NZ_AP022615.1 coordinate 3,419,206, forward strand.
AGCGGACCCAACACCAACATCCGCGAAAGGCGCGCGACGTACACCCTGTTGACCGGTCCCATGGAAGTAGAGCCTAGGCAGCCGTCCGCCGGATGGCAGACGGCCACGCCCGGCCTCCCACCGAAAAGCCGCTAGCGCGAATGGATGCTGAACATCGCGACGATCAGGAACACCAGCAGGGTGCCGATGCCGATCACGATGCCGGCGACCGCCAGGCCGTAGCCCTCCTGGCGGGTCTGCTTGATCTGGTTCAGCGCGATCACGCCCAGCACGATGGCGACGATCGAGCCGATGACGCAGCAGAGGAACCCGGTGAACGACGAGATGAGTGAGGCGATCGCCAGGCCGTTCTTCCCGGCCGGTATCGCCGCCTGGCCCGCGTAATCCGGTGCTGAGTAATACGCGTCGGGGTAGCCGCCGGGGTAGGGAGGCGGTCCATAGCCGGCGGGCGGCCCGCCGAATTGCGGCGGCCCCGGCGGGTACGGCGGCCCCGGATAGGGCGGCTGTCCGTATCCGGGCGGCGGAGGGCCGGCCGGCGCCGCCTCCCAGGGCGGCGTCCAACCCGGCCGTTCCGGGTCGTGGCCGCCGGGTGACGGCGGTGTGGCGTCGTCGCCGGGCGCGTCGTCGCCGGGAGCTGACATGGTGTTCAACCTAGCCTATGCGCCGCGGCGAATCCGAGGCGTCGACCGTGTCCGGGTCGCTCACCAGGACGGGGCGCCGGGCCCGCAGGTGTGACGAAGGCCGAGGCGGAGCACAATGGGCACCAATGACTAGTCCTTTCCAGCCTGGACAAGTTCCCGGCGCGACGTCCCCCGGCGGGGCGGCCGGCCGGCGCGGCGTGCCCTCGTTGCCGACACCGCCCAAGGGCTGGCCGGTCGGGTCCTATCCCACCTACGCCGAGGCGCAGCGCGCCGTCGACTACCTGTCCGACCAACAGTTCCCCATCGAGCAGGTGACCATCGTGGGCGTCGACCTCATGCAGGTTGAACGGGTCACCGGCCGGCTGACATGGCCCAAGGTGCTCGGCGGCGGCGTCCTCAGCGGGGCGTGGCTGGGCTTGTTCATCGGGCTGGTGCTCGGCTTCTTCAGCCCCAATCCGTGGAGCGCGCTGCTCACCGGCCTGGTCGCCGGGGTGTTCTTCGGATTGATCACCTCCGCGGTTCCGTACGCAATGGCCCGTGGCACAAGGGATTTCAGCTCGACCATGCAATTGGTGGCCGGCCGCTACGACGTGCTCTGCGATCCGCAAAACGCAGAGAAAGCGCGCGGGATCTGTTGGCGCGCCTGGCGATCTGACGCTTTGACCAGGTGCGCGAGAGGCAAACGGTGAGTCGTCGTGGGCGCGTGCGCCGGTTAGGTGCGACCGCGCTGGCGACGCTCACCACCGCATCCGTGGCGGCCTGCGGGTCCGGCAGCAACGAGCTGGTGATCAGCTTCTACACGCCGGCCACCGACGCGGCCACGTTCACCGCGGTCGCCCAGGACTGCACCAAGCAGCTCGGAGGCCGGTTCGCCATCCGGCACGTGAGCCTGCCCAGAGGCCCCGGCGAGCAGCGATTGCAGCTGGCCCGGCGGCTGAGCGCGCACGACCGCGGCCTGGACGTGATGGCGCTGGACGTGGTGTGGACCGCGGAGTTCGCCGAGGCGGGTTGGGCGCTGCCGCTGTCGGACGACCCGGCGGGCCGGACCGAGGCCGACGCCACCCTCGACACCCTGCCGGGCCCGCTCGCGACGGCCCGCTGGAAACACGAGCTGTATGGCGAACCCGTGACGACCAACACCCAATTGCTGTGGTACCGAGCGGATTTGGTGAGCCAACCGCCGCCGACCTGGGAGGCCATGGTGGCCGAAGCCGCCCGACTGCACGACGCCGGCAAGCCCGGCTGGATCGCCGTGCAGGCCAACGAGGGCGAGGGCCTGGTGGTGTGGTTCAACACGCTGCTGGTGAGCGGGGACGGTCGGGTGCTCTCCGAGGACGGCCGCCGCGTCACGCTGACCGATACGCCCGAGCACAGGGCCGCCACCGTCAACGCGCTGCGGATCCTCAAGTCCGTGGCCACCGCGCCGGGGGCCGATCCGTCGATCACCCGGACCGACGAGGGCACCGCGCGGCTGGCGGTCGAGCAGGGCAGGGCCGCGCTCGAAGTCAACTGGCCGTACGTGCTGGCGTCCCTGCTGGAGAACGCGGTCAAGGGCGGCGTGCCGTTCCTGCCGCTGAACCGGAATCCCGCGCTGGCGGGCAGCGTCAACGACGCCGGGACCTTCGTGCCCACCGATGAGCAATTTCGCGTCGCCTACGACGCCAGCCGGCAGGTCTTCGGGTTCGCGCCCTACCCGGGTGTGGCGCCCGGCCGGCCGGCCAAGGTGACGATCGGCGGCCTGAATCTGGCGGTGGCCAGCACCACCCGCCACCGCGCGGAGGCGTTCGAGGCGGTGCGCTGCCTGCGCAGCCTGCGGAGCCAGAAGTACGTGTCGATCGAAGGCGGCCTGCCCGCGGTGCGCGCCTCGCTGTATTCGGATCCGCAATTCCAGGCCAAGTATCCGATGCACACCGTCATCCGCCAGCAGCTCACCGATGCCGCGATGCGGCCCGCGACGCCGGCCTATCAGGCGCTGGCCATCCGGCTGGCGTCGGTGCTGAGCCCGATCACCCGGATCGACCCGGAGCGGACCGCCGACGAGCTGACCGCGCAGGCGCAAAAGGCCATCGAGGGCAAAGGGCTGCTGCCGTGATCCGCGCCGGCGACGATGCAGAGCGTAGCGATGCTGAGGAGCGGCGCCAATGATCCGCGCCGGCGACGAGCGGCGACTGGCCTTCATGCTGGTCGCGCCGGCGGCGATCCTGATGCTGGCGGTGACGGCCTATCCGATCGGCTACGCGATATGGCTTAGCCTGCAGCGCAACAACCTTGCCACGCCCCATGACACCGCGTTCGTCGGCCTGGCCAACTACCAGACGGTCTTGACGGATCGGTATTGGTGGACGGCGCTGGCGGTGACGCTGGGAATCACGGTGGTTTCGGTGTCGATCGAGTTCGTGCTCGGCCTGGCGCTGGCGCTGGCGATGCACCACACCCTCGTGGGCAAGGGTGTGGTGCGCACCGCGGTGCTGATCCCGTACGGCATCGTCACCGTCGTCGCGTCGTACAGCTGGTTCTACGCGTGGACGCCGGGGACCGGCTATCTGGCCAACCTGCTGCCGCAGGGGAGCGCGCCGCTGACCGAGCAGATCCCGTCGCTGGGCATCGTCGTCCTCGCCGAGGTGTGGAAGACCACGCCGTTCATGTCGTTGCTGCTGCTGGCCGGGCTGGCGCTGGTGCCGGGGGACTTGTTGCACGCCGCGCAGGTCGACGGGGCCGGCGCCTGGCGGCGGCTGACCAGGATCGTCCTGCCGATCATCAAGCCGGCAGTCGTTGTCGCGCTGCTGTTCCGGACGCTGGACGCCTTCCGCATCTTCGACAACATCTATGTGCTGACCGACGGCGCCAACAACACCGACTCGGTGTCGATCCTGGGCTACGACAACCTGTTCAAGGGCTTCAATGTGGGCCTGGGCTCCGCGATCAGCGTGTTGATCTTCGGATGCGCGGGCGTCATCGCACTCGTTTACATCAAGGTCTTCGGCGCCGCGGCACCCGGGGGTGACGTCGATGGGCGCTGAGGCGGTGGGCGCCCGGCGCGCCGCCGGCTGGGTCGTTCTGGACACCGTGATCGTGGTGTACGCGCTTCTTCCGGTGCTGTGGATTCTCAGCCTGTCGCTTAAGCCGGCGTCAACGGTCAAGGACGGCAGGCTGATTCCGTCGTCGGTGACCTTCGAGAACTACCGCGGGATCTTTCGGGGCGAGCTCTTCGGCTCGGCGCTGATCAACTCCGTCGGGATCGGCCTGATCACCACCGCCATCGCCGTGGCGCTCGGCGCGATGGCGGCCTACGCGATCGCCCGGCTGAACTTTCCCGGCAAGCGGGCGCTCATCGGCGCCGCCCTGCTGGTCACCATGTTCCCGGCCATTTCGCTGGTCACCCCGTTGTTCAGCATCGAACGCTGGCTGGGTCTGTTCGACACCTGGCCGGGCTTGATCCTGCCCTACATCACTTTCGCGTTGCCCCTTGCCATTTACACCCTGTCGGCCTTCTTCCGGGAGATCCCGTGGGATCTGGAGAGGGCGGCCAGGATGGACGGCGCCACGCCGGGTCAGGCCTTCCGCAAGGTGATCGTCCCGCTGGCGGCGCCGGGGCTGGTGACCGCGGCCATCCTGGTGTTCATCTTCGCCTGGAACGACCTGCTGCTGGCGCTGTCCCTGACCGCCACCAGGGCGGCGATCACCGCGCCGGTGGCGATCGTAAGCTTCAGCGGCAGTTCGCAGTTCGAGGAGCCGACCGGATCGATCGCGGCCGGTGCCATCGTGATCACGGTCCCGATCATCGTTTTTGTTCTAATCTTCCAACGACGGATTGTCGCCGGGTTGACCTCTGGCGCTGTGAAGGGATAGCGCGATGGCCGAGATTGTGTTGGACCACGTCAACAAGAGCTACGCCGACGGCGCGATGGCGGTGAGGGACCTGAGCATCACCATCGCCGATGGGGAATTCCTGATCCTGGTGGGGCCCTCCGGCTGCGGCAAGACCACGACGCTCAACATGATCGCCGGGCTCGAGGACATCTCGTCGGGCGAGCTGCGCATCGGCGGCGAACGGGTGAACGAGAAGGCGCCCAAGGACCGCGATATCGCGATGGTGTTCCAGTCTTACGCGCTGTACCCGCACATGACCGTGCGGCAGAACATCGCGTTTCCGCTGACCCTGGCGAAGATGAAGAAGGCCGAGATCGCGCAGAAGGTCGAGGAGACCGCGAAAACCCTTGACCTGACCGAGTTTTTGGACCGCAAGCCGTCCCAGTTGTCGGGCGGGCAACGTCAGCGGGTCGCGATGGGCCGGGCGATCGTGCGCCACCCCAAGGCGTTTCTGATGGACGAGCCGCTGTCCAACCTGGACGCCAAACTGCGGGTGCAGATGCGCGGCGAGATCGCCCGGCTGCAGCGCAGATTGGGCACCACCACCGTCTACGTCACCCACGACCAGACCGAGGCCATGACGCTGGGCGACCGCGTGGTGGTGATGCACGGCGGGGTGGCACAGCAGATCGGCACCCCGGACGAGCTTTACGAGCGTCCCGCCAACCTGTTCGTCGCGGGGTTCATCGGCTCGCCGGCGATGAACTTCTTCCCCGCGACCCTGACGCCGACCGGATTGACCCTGTCCTTCGGCGAGGTGATGCTGGCGCCGGAGGTTCAGCGGGTGATCGCGCAGCACGAGAAGCCGGAGAACGTCATCGTCGGGGTGCGGCCCGAGCACCTGGCCGACGCCGCGCTGATCGACGGCTATCAGCGGATCAGGGCGCTGACCTTCGAGGTGAAGGTCGACCTGGTCGAATCGCTGGGCGCCGACAAGTACGTGTACTTCACCACCGCCGGCCCGGTCGTGCACTCCGCTCAGCTGGACGAGCTGGAGGCCCAGGGTGAAGTCCACGAAAACCAGTTCGTCGCAAGGGTTCCCGCCGAGTCGAAGGCGGCCATCGGGCAGTCCATCGAGTTGGCGTTGGACACGTCGAAAGTCGCCGTCTTCGACGCCGACTCCGGGATGAACCTGACGGTTCCGGCCGACGCCGGGTGACTGAGATCCTCGACCGCGTGCGCGCGCACCTGCGCGGCCACTTCGCCGGGGCCGAGCCCGAGTCGGCGAGCGTGACGTTCCTCGGCACCGAGCCCATCGAGGTGCTGCGATTCCGCGAGCGGGCGGACGGGCCGGCGGGGATAGTGCACTACGTGTCGCTGGGGTGCTCGCGCTACCCGATGACCGACCCGGCGGAAATCCTCGCCGACCCCCAGCGTGGCCCGCGCGCCGAAATCGTGCTGTCCCTGCGGGATCCCCGGCGGGCCACCGGCGTCGCCCGCAGCCTCGCGATACTCGCGGCGACGCCGGCCGTCGAGGGTGTCGTGCTGGGCGCCGACGCGCTGATCGACCTCGGCTCGCCGCTGTGGGCGTGGCCGTCGGCGCGGGTGCCGTTCACCGCGGTGTTGTTGGGCCGCAGCGAGATTCCGGACCTGCCGCTGGGCCCGCCGCGCGACCCGGTGGAGTTCCTGTCGGCGATCCCGATCACCGCGACCGAGGCGGCGTGGGTGCGGCTCAAGGGCGCCGAGGCCATGCGACGGGCATGGGAAAACGACGGCGTGGACGTGCTGGACCCGAAAAGGCCCGCGGCGCAACCGAGCTGATCGCCAGGTCGATCGCCGAGCAGACGCAGAATCGCACTGCGCGACGCGAATTCGTGCGATTCTGCGTCTGCTCGCGAGGGGCGCGAGGGGCGCGAGGGGCGCGAGGGGCGCGAGGGGGAGGTGAGCTACAGCCAGTTGTTGCGCCGGAATTGGAAGTACAGCACCAGGCAGAAGAGGGACATCAGGGCCATGATCCCCGGGTAACCCCACGTCCAGTTCAGCTCGGGCATGAAATGAAAGTTCATGCCGTAGATGGCGGCGACCATGGTGGGCACCGCGAGGATGCCGGCCCACGCCGCCATCTTGCGCATGTCGTTGTTCTGCTGCATCCCGACGCGGGCCAGCGCGGCCTGCACCAGCGAGTTGAGCATGTCGTCGTAGCTGGTGATCTGGTCCGCGGCCTGGGACTGGTGGTCGGAGACGTCGCGCATGTAGCGCCGCACCTCCTTGGAGATCACGTCCTTGTTTTCCACCTGCATTCGATGGAACGCGACGGACAGCGGGCTCACGCACCGGCGCAGCTCGACGACCTCGCGCTTGAGCAGGTAGATCGGCTCGACATCGAGCTTGCGGCCCGGGGCGAACGCCACCTCCTCGATGCCGTCGATGTCGGATTCGATCAGGCTGCTCACCTCGAGGTAGTGGTCCACCACGTCGTCGGCGATGGCGTGCATCACCGCGAACGGTCCGAGGCGCAACTGCTCGGGGTCGGCGTCCATGCGCTTGCGCACCTCGGACAGCCCACCGTGCTCACCATGGCGGACGGTGACCACGAAATCCCTGCCGACGAACACCATGATCTCGCCGGTCTCGACGATCTGGCGGGCCAGCACCACCGATTCGTGCGGGACGTAGGTGACGGTCTTCAGGACGAGGAAGACGGTGTCGTCGTATCGCTCCAGCTTGGGCCGCTGGTGCGCGCACACGGCGTCTTCGACGGCCAGCGGGTGCAGCCCGAACACGTCGGCCACGTCCTGCATCTCGGACTGGTCCGGCTCGCGCAGGCCCACCCAGACGAATGCCTCGTGGCCGAGCATTTCGATCTGGCGCACCCTGTTGAGCGCGGCGGCGTACGTGAACGTCCCGGGCATCCGGTGGCCGTCGGCGTAGACGGCGCAGTCCACCAAGGCCTCGCGCGGCTCGCGGGGAGCGGGCTCTACGTGCGGCTCGTGGGCGAGCGGTCTGAGCGCTTCGGGCAATGCGTCGAACCCCGGGAACACGTCAACCTCCGATCGCGGCGCAGGTCGGCCGAGCGGTGCTCAATGGTACGCGTCCGGGTCGAACGCGGCCTGAAAAGTCCGCGGTGGCCCCGATTGGCGGACGGCCCGCCGGTGTCGGACCGGACGCGTCGGGCCGGCCGGGGTGCGCTAGTTTCGAGCTCGACCGAAATCCTGAACTTCTCCATAAGGAGCACACCGACGTGAACGCAAGTCCTGTCAAGGTCGCCGTCACCGGCGCCGCCGGCCAGATCGGCTACAGCCTGTTGTTCCGCCTGGCGAGCGGCTCGCTGCTGGGGCCCGACCGCCCGATCGAGCTGCGCCTGCTGGAGATCGAGCCCGCGCTCAAGGCGCTCGAGGGTGTGGTGATGGAGCTCGACGACTGCGCGTTCCCGCTGCTGGCCGGTGTCGAGATCGGCGCGGATCCGAACAAGATCTTCGACGGCGTGAACCTGGCCCTGCTCGTCGGCGCCCGCCCGCGCGGCCCCGGCATGGAGCGCGGCGACCTGCTGGAGGCCAACGGGGCGATCTTCACCGCGCAGGGCAAGGCCCTCAACGCCGTCGCCGCCGCCGACGTCCGCGTCGGCGTGACCGGCAACCCGGCCAACACCAACGCGCTGATCGCACTGAGCAACGCCCCCGACATCCCGCGGGAGCGCTTCTCCGCGCTCACCCGCCTCGACCACAACCGGGCGATCTCGCAGCTGGCCCGCAAGGCCGGCGCCAAGGTCACCGACGTCAAGAAGATGACGATCTGGGGCAACCACTCGGCCACCCAGTACCCCGACGTGTTCCACGCCGAGATCAACGGCAGGAACGCGGCCGAGGTGGTCAACGACCAGGCCTGGATCGAGAACGACTTCATCCCCACCGTCGCCAAGCGCGGCGCGGCCATCATCGACGCGCGCGGCGCCTCGTCGGCCGCCTCGGCCGCGTCGGCGACCATCGACGCCGCCCGCGACTGGCTGCTGGGCAGCCCGGACGGCAACTGGGTGTCCATGGCCGTCATCTCCGACGGCTCGTACGGCGTGCCCGAGGGGCTGATCTCGTCGTTCCCGGTGACCACCGAGGGCGGCGACTGGACGATCGTCACCGGCCTGGAGATCGACGAGTTCTCCCGCGCCCGGATCGACAAATCGACCGCCGAGCTCGCCGACGAGCGCGCCGCGGTCACCGAGCTGGGCCTGATCTAGCCCGCCGGCGCCCAGCCGGTAAATCCGCAGCCAAAGTGCGAGTGCGGCCCTGCGGATCTACAGGCTCGGCGCGGGGATGGGCGGGCGCAGCGGGCCCCCACTCTCGACGGTCGTCGATTAGGGCTACTAACGGGTAGTCAGTACCCTGGGCGCGTGTCCGAAATCGTGCCGCCACAGATCGCCATCGGAGACGACGAGATCTTCGAGGCCCACGTAGGTGGGAAGCTTTCCGTCGAGCTGAAGTCTCCGCTGGACACCCAGCGCGCCTTGTCGATCGCCTACACCCCGGGCGTGGCGCAGGTCAGTCGGGCGATCGCCGCCGATCAGACGCTGGCCGCCCGCTACACCTGGGCGAATCGGTTGGTGGCCGTCGTCAGCGACGGCAGCGCGGTGCTCGGCCTCGGTGACATCGGGCCGGCGGCGTCGCTGCCGGTGATGGAAGGTAAGTGCGGGCTGTTCAAGGAGTTCGCCGGGCTGGACGCGATCCCGATCGTGTTGGGCACCAAGGATCCCGACGAGATCGTCGAGACCCTGGCGCGGCTGCGTCCGACGTTCGGCGCCGTCAACCTCGAGGACATCTCCGCCCCACGCTGTTTCGAGATCGAACGACGGGTCATCGAGGCGCTGGACTGCCCGGTGATGCACGACGACCAGCACGGCACGGCCATCGTCGTGCTGGCCGCCCTGATGGGCGCCACCAAGCTGCTCGGCCGTGACATGTGCTCGCTGCGGGTGGTGGTCTCCGGCGCCGGCGCCGCGGGCGTCGCGTGCACGAATCTCCTTCTGGCGATGGGGGTTTCGGACATCACCGTGCTGGACTCGCGCGGCATCCTGCACACCGGGCGCGACGACATGAACGGCGTCAAGGTCGATCTGGCGCGACGCACGAATCCCGGTGGCCTCGCCGGCGGCATGATCGAGGCGCTCGGCGGGGCCGACGTGTTCCTCGGGGTGTCGGCGGGCGTGGTCCCCGAGGAGCTGATCGCCACCATGGCACCCGACGGGATCGTGTTCGCGCTGTCCAACCCCGACCCGGAGATCCACCCCGAGCTCGCGGCCAAGCACGCGGCGGTGGTGGCCACCGGCCGCAGCGACTTTCCCAACCAGATCAACAACGTGCTCGCGTTCCCCGGGGTGTTTCGCGGCGCGCTGGACGCGGGCGCGCGCCGGATCACCGAAAAGATGATGGTGGCCGCGGCCGAGGCGATCTTCTCCGTCGTCAGCGACGACCTCGCGGTCGACCGGATCGTCCCGAGCCCACTGGACCTGCGCGTCGGGGAAGCCGTCGCCAAAGCGGTCACCCTGGCCGCAGAAGTGTCAGACGCCACGGCGTGAGAATCGGCAGGGCGGCCGCGGCGCTGCTCGCCGCCGCGCTCGCCGTGGTTGTCTGGGCCGGCTGCGCGACCAACGCCGGCCAACGCCATCCGGAACTGGTGGTCGGATCCCGGCCCGACCCCGAGTCGACGCTGCTGGCCGGCGTCTACGTGGCGGCGCTGCGCTCATACGGTTTCGCGGCGCGCCCCGACGCCGCCGCCGACCCGATGGCCAAGCTGGACTCCGGCGCCTTCACCGTCGTCCCCGCGTTCACCGGCCAGGTGCTGCAGGCCCTGCAGCCCGGCGCATCGGTGCTCTCCGACGCCCAGGTCTACCGCGCGATGATCGCGGCGCTGCCCGAGGGCATCCTGGCGGGCGACTACACCACCGCGGCCGAGGACAAACCCGTGCTGCTGGTGACGCAAGCCACCGCCCGGGCCTGGGGCGGCCAAGACCTCAGCGCGCTGCCCGGGCACTGCGACGGCGTGGCGATCGGGGCCGTCGCGGGGTTTGCGGCGCCCGCGGCGGTGGGATCGTGCCGGCTGCCCCACCCGCATGAATTTCCGGATGACACAACGCTTTTCGCCGCGGCGCGGTCGGGGCGGCTGAGCGCGGCGTGGGCCACCACCGCCGACCCCGACATTCCCGCCGACCTGGTCGCGCTGGCCGACCGCAAGCCGGCGCTGATCCGGGCCGAGAACGTGGTGCCGCTGTATCGCCGCAACGCGCTGAGCGACAGGCAGCTGCTGGCGATCAACGAGGTGGCCGGCGTGCTGGACACCGCGGCGCTGGCCGACATGCGCCGCCAGGTGGCCGGGGGCGCCGACCCCCAGGCGGTGGCCGGCGGATGGCTGGCCGAACACCCCCTGGGCCGCTGAGGGTCATCGAGCCTGCGCCGGCGGCGTCGACCCTGCGTCCAGTGACCCCGTCAGCGGCGTTCGGGCGCGCTGAGCGCAGACTCGGCGAACTTGACGCTCAGCTCCGGGGGATCAGCCGGCCCGTCACGGTCAAAAACAGCCGCTGATATCCCGAGCCCGTCAGCCGCACCAGGATGTCCAGAACCTTCGCGTCGGCGCCGACGAGCACCCGGGCCCTCTTCTTGCGCACGGCTTCCAGGATGATCCGGGCGGCCCGTTGCGGGCTGGTATGGGCCAGCCGCTTGTCGAACAGTTTGGCCAGCTCGTCGCGGTCGAGTCCCTCGGCGACTGTGGCGTTGCGGGCGATCGCGGTCTTGATGCCGCCGGGGTGCACCGTGGTCACCGCGACCGGGTGGCCGGCCAGCACCATCTCCTGCCGCAGCGCCTCGGTGAAGCCGCGGACGGCGAACTTGGCCGCGTTGTAGGCCGCCTGCCCCGGCGACGAGAACAGCCCGAACACGCTCGAGACGTTGATGACGTGGCCGTCGCCGGAGGCGATGAGGTGCGGAAGGAAGGCCTTGGTGCCGTTCACGACGCCCCAGAAGTCGACGTCCATCACCCGTTCGATGTCCTTGAACGGGCTGACCTCGATGTCTCCGGTGTAGGCGATGCCGGCGTTGTTGTAGATCTGGTTGACCTTGCCGAAGTGCTCGTTGACGGCGTCGGCGTAGGCCAGGAACGCCTCGCGTTCGGTGACGTTGAGCCGATCCGCCTTGACCTCCGCGCCGATCGCCTTCAGCTGTCGCTCGGTGTCGGCCAGCCCCTCGACGTTGACGTCGCTGATCGCCACCTTGGCGCCCGAGCGGCCCAGCTCGATCGCCAGCGCCCGTCCGATGCCCGAACCCGCGCCGGTGACCACGGCGACCTTCCCGGCAAACCCCTCCATAACCACCCCTCCCTTCCCTCGCGAGCCGCTCGCGAGCCCCTCGCGAGCGTGCGTGTTTGTACGTCGACACGCCGCTATCGCTGACACTTTACGCACGCTCGCGGCGGCGACGGCGACCAGCGCCGGCGGCGCCGGCGTCACGTTCACCCGAAGGCGGTGTCGAGGATCTCCTGCTGCTCGACGGCGTGCACCTTCGACGAGCCCGACGACGGCGCCGACATCGCCCGCCGCGAAATGCGCTTGATCCCGGTCAGCTTGTCGGGCAGCAGCTCGGGCAGCTCCAGCCCGAACCGCGGCCACGCGCCCTGATTGGCCGGCTCCTCCTGCACCCAGAAGTACTCCCTGGCGTTCGGGTAGCGGTCCAGCGTCTCGCCCAGCCGGCGCTTCGGCAGCGGGGCGAGCTGTTCGATGCGCACGATCGCGACGTCGTCGCGGTTGTCCTTGGCCTTGCGCGCCGCCAGCTCGTAGTAGAGCTTGCCGCTGGTCAGCAGGATGCGGGTGACCTTGCCGCGGTCGCCGATGCCGTCCTCGTAGGTGGGTTCCTCCAGCACCGAGCGGAACTTGATCTCGGTGAAGTCCTTGATGTCGCTGACCGCCGCCTTGTTGCGCAGCATCGACTTCGGGGTGAACACGATCAGCGGGCGCTGGACGCCGTCGAGGGCGTGCCGGCGCAACAGGTGGAAGTAGTTCGACGGCGTCGAGGGCACCGCGATCGTCATCGAGCCCTCCGCCCACAGCTGCAGGAAGCGCTCGATGCGGCCCGACGTGTGGTCGGGGCCCTGCCCCTCGTGCCCGTGCGGCAGCAGCAGCACCACGTTGGACAGCTGGCCCCACTTCGCCTCGCCGGAGCTGATGAACTCGTCGATGATCGACTGCGCGCCGTTGACGAAGTCGCCGAACTGCGCCTCCCACAAGACAAGCGCGTCCGGGTTGCCGACGGTGTAGCCGTACTCGAAGCCCACGGCGGCGTACTCCGACAGCGGCGAATCGTAGACCAGGAACCGCCCACCGGTGGGGGTGCCGTCGGGATTCGTCGCCAACAGCTGCAGCGGGGTGAACTCCTGGCCGGTGTCGCGGTCGATGACCACCGAATGCCGCTGGGAGAAGGTGCCGCGCCGGGTGTCCTGCCCCGACAGCCGCACCAGCTTGCCCTCGGCCACCAGCGAACCCAGGGCCAGCAGCTCGCCGAAGGCCCAGTCGATCTTGCCCTCGTAGGCCATCTCCCGGCGCTTTTCCAGCACCGGCAGCACGCGTGGGTGCACGGTGAACCCGTCCGGCACCGCCAGGAACGCGTCGCCGATCCGGGCCAGCAGCGCCTTGTCCACCCCGGTGGACAGTCCCGCGGGGATCATCTGGTCGGCCTCGACCGATTCGCTGGGTGACACGCCGTGCTTCTCCAGCTCGCGGACCTCGTTGAACACCCGCTCCAGCTGGCCCTGGTAGTCGCGCAGCGCGTCCTCGGCCTCCTTCAGCGAGATGTCGCCGCGGCCGATCAGGGCTTCGGTGTAGCTCTTGCGGGCCCCGCGCTTGGTGTCGACGACGTCGTACATGTAGGGGTTCGTCATCGACGGGTCGTCGCCCTCGTTGTGCCCGCGCCGCCGGTAGCACAGCATGTCGATGACGACGTCCTTCTTGAACCGCTGCCGGAAGTCGACGGCCAGCTTGGCCACCCACACGCAGGCCTCCGGGTCGTCGCCGTTGACGTGGAAGATCGGCGCCCCGACCATCTTGGCGACGTCCGTGCAGTACTCGCTGGACCGCGAGTACTCCGGCGCGGTGGTGAACCCGATCTGGTTGTTGACGATGAGGTGGATGGTGCCGCCGACGCGGTAACCGGGCAGGTTCGCCAGGTTCAGCGTCTCGGCGACCACCCCCTGGCCGGCGAAGGCGGCGTCGCCGTGCATCATCATCGGAACCACCGAGAACGCCTTCTCGTCCCCCCGGTCCTCCTCGCCCCGGTCCAGCAGGTCCTGCTTGGCGCGGACCAGGCCCTCCAGCACCGGGTCGACGGCCTCCAGGTGCGACGGGTTGGCGGTCAGCGACACCTGAATGTCGTTGTCGCCGAACATCTGCAGGTACACACCGGTGGCGCCCAGGTGGTACTTGACGTCGCCGGACCCGTGCGCCTGCGACGGGTTGAGGTTGCCCTCGAACTCGCTGAAGATCTGCGAGTACGGCTTGCCGACGATGTTGGCCAGCACGTTGAGCCGGCCGCGGTGTGGCATCCCGATCACCACCTCGTCGAGGCCGTGCTCGGCGCACTGGTCGATCGCCGCGTCCATCATCGGGATCACGCTTTCGGCGCCCTCCAGCGAAAAGCGTTTCTGCCCAACGTATTTGGTCTGCAGGAAGGTTTCGAAGGCCTCGGCGGCGTTCAGCTTGCTCAGGATGAACTTCTGTTCGGCCACAGTCGGTTTGACGTGTTTGGTCTCGACCCGATGTTGCAGCCACTCCTGTTGCTCGGGTTCGAGGATGTGGGTGTACTCCACGCCGATGTGGCGGCAGTAGGCGTCGCGCAGCAGCCCCAGGACGTCGCGCAGCTTCTTGTACTCGCACCCGGCGAAGCCGTTGACCTTGAAGACGCGGTCGAGGTCCCACAGCGTCAGGCCGTGCGTCAGCACGTCCAGGTCGGGGTGGCTGCGGAACCTGGTGCCGTCCAGGCGCAGCGGATCGATGTCGGCCATCAGGTGCCCGCGGTTGCGGTAGGCCGCGATCAGCTCCATGACCCGGGCGTTCTTGTCGACGATCGAGTCCGGGTTGTCGGTGGTCCAGCGCACCGGCACATACGGGATGCCCAGCTCGCGGAAGATCTCGTCCCAGAAGCCGTCCGAGAGCAGCATCTCGTGGATGACGCGCAGGAAGTCGCCGGACTCCGCGCCCTGGATGATGCGGTGGTCGTAGGTCGACGTCAGGGTGATCAGCTTGCCGATGCCCAGCTCGGCGATGCGCTCCTCGCTGGCCCCCTGATACTCGGCGGGGTACTCCATGGCGCCGACGCCGATGATGGCGCCCTGGCCGGCCATCAGCCGCGGCACCGAGTGCACGGTGCCGATGGTGCCCGGGTTGGTCAACGAAATGGTCACGCCGGCAAAGTCTTCGGCGGTCAGCTTGCCGTCGCGGGCCCGGCGGACGATGTCTTCGTAGGCGGTGACGAACTGCGCGAATCGCATTGTCTCGCAGCGTTTGATGCCGGCCACCACCAGGGAACGCTTGCCGTCCTTGCCCTGCAGGTCGATGGCCAGGCCCAGATTGGTGTGCGCCGGCGTGACCGCCGTGGGCTTGCCGTCGACCTCGGCGAAGTGCCGGTTCATATTCGGGAACTGCTTGACGGCCTGCACCATCGCGTAGCCCAGGATGTGGGTGAAGGAGACCTTGCCGCCGCGGGTGCGCTTGAGCTGGTTGTTGATGACGATCCGGTTGTCGATCAGCAGCTTGGCCGGGACGGCGCGGACGCTGGTCGCGGTCGGGACCTCCAGCGACGCGGACATGTTCTTGACGACGGCCGCGGCGGCGCCGCGCAGCACCTGCACCTCGTCGCCCTCGGCCGGCGGCGGGGTGGCGGGCCTCCTGGCGGGCGCGGCGGGCTCGGCGGGCTGGGTAGCGGGCTCGGCGATTTCGGCGCGCGGCTCGGCCGCCTTGGCGGGCGTTGCCTGCCCGTCGCCGGTGCTCGGGGCCGAGTCGGCGGTCGGCTCGGGGTTGTAGTCGACGAGGAATTCGTGCCAGCTCGGATCGACCGACGAGGGGTCGTCGCGGAACTTGCGGTACATCTCCTCGACCAGCCATTCGTTTTGTCCGAATGGCGATATGTTGCTCACGGCCGCTGTTCGCCTCAATCCTTTTGTCCTGCAGGTTCCGCCAACGCTATGTTTCCGCCCCAATAAAGGCTAACCTTTCGCCGGCGATTCGCGAGCGCGACCGGACGCGGGCGAAGCTAGCCGGCTTCGTCGATCGGGGGCAGCAGGCGCAGCGCGGTCGGCCAGCGCGTGGGCGGGGCGCCGAACGCGCGGCGCGCGTTGCGGGCGATCTTCCTGCCCGCAAGATAATTGCCGACGGCGCCGACGATGGCGCCGATGCCGACCGGCAGCAGCTTGCCGAACAACAGCGCGCCGCGTCGCACCGTGTACCGCTTGACCCACGACTTGAGCAACCGCGAGTTCAGCCGCGACATCGACGACAGCGGCAGCGCGGCCACGCCTTCGGAAACCCAGGCGCCGCGCGTGCGGGCCGGGCCGATCAGCTCGGCGACGGCATGCTTGCCGTTGTCGCCGACCAGCACCGACAGCACCAGGGCGCGGCGTCGCTCCCGGTGCTCGGCGGGAACGCCGTGCACCACCGCCAGCGCCAACACGAAGAGCGCGGTGGCCTCGAGGAATGTCACGGTTTCCGCCGCCGCGGCGGACAGCGCGCTCAGCGTGCCGATCCCGGGGATGGTCGCCGCCGCGCCCACCGCGATGCCGCCGGCCGTCACCACGGCCACGTAGCGCTTCTCCAGCTTGGCGACGATCTCGGCCGGGCCGGCGCCCGGGTGCGCGTGCCGCAGGCGGGACACGTAGGCCTCGGCCGCCGGGCCCTGTACCCGCGAACTACGCTCGATGACCTGCGCCAATGCCCGCGCGGACGCCTTCGGCCGGCCTCCCGTGGTGGCCGGCGCCGGTTCCGGCTTGGACATGTGTGAAGCTTTGTTCCGTCGGGCCCGCATAGTGCCTCTCCTGCGAATGGCGTCCCCTCAGGCTAACGCGCCTGCCGCAACACGCGGACCGGGTGCAAGGCTTTGCGCCTACGCGGTCCGCGGGCGCCGGCCACGTGCCCCGCCCGGGAAGAGTGCGACCGGGCAGGGCCGGACACCACCGTCCGGACGCTGAAACGAGGTGGGTGCATGACCACGGCGACGCCCCGGTCGCCCGGGGGAACCCGGCGCGCACGACCGGCGAACCCCTGGCACGCGCTCTGGGCGATGATGATCGGCTTCTTCATGATCATGGTCGACTCGACCATCGTCGCCATCGCCAACCCGACCATCGTCGCCATCGCCAACCCGACCATCATGGCCGACCTGCGCATCGGCTACGACGCCGTCGTGTGGGTGACCAGCGCCTACCTGCTGGGGTATGCGGTGGTGTTGCTGGTGGCCGGGCGGCTCGGTGACCGGTTCGGGCCCAAGAACCTCTACCTGATCGGCCTGGTGGTGTTCACCGTCGCGTCGATGTGGTGCGGGCTGTCGGGCAGCGCCGTGATGCTGATCACCGCCCGCGTCGTGCAGGGCGTCGGCGCCGGGGTGCTCACCCCGCAGACCCTGTCGGTGATCACCCGGATCTTCCCGGCGCACCGGCGCGGCGTCGCGGTCAGCGTGTGGGGCGCGACCGCCGGCGTCGCCAGCCTGGTGGGCCCGCTGGCCGGCGGCGCGCTGGTCGACGCGCTGGGCTGGCAGTGGATCTTCTTCGTCAACGTCCCCATCGGCGTCGTCGGCCTGGCGTTGGCCGTGTGGCTGGTTCCGGCGCTGCCCACCCAGGCGCACCGGTTCGACCTGCTCGGCGTCGCGTTGTCCGGGGTGGGCATGTTCCTGATCGTCTTCGGCCTGCAACAGGGCCAGGCCGCGCACTGGCAGCCCTGGATCTGGGCGATGATCGTCGCCGGCGTCGGGTTCATGTCGGTGTTCGCCTACTGGCAGTCGGTGAACACCGGCGAGCCGCTGATTCCACTGGACATTTTCGGTGACCGCGACTTCGGCCTGTGCAGCGTCGGGGTGGCCATCGTCTCGTTCGGGGCGACGGCGATGATGCTGCCGCTGACGTTCTACGCGCAGGCGGTCTGCGGGCTGTCGCCGACGCGATCGGCCCTGTTGATCGCGCCGATGGCCGTCGCCAACGGTGTGCTCGCGCCGTTCGTCGGCAGGATCGTCGACCGCCACCACCCGCGGCCCGTCCTCGGTTTCGGCTTTTCGGTGCTGGCGATCGCGCTGACGTGGGCCGCGTTCGAGATGTCCCCGGGCACGCCGATCTGGCGGCTGGGTTTGCCGTTCTTCGCGATCGGCGTCGGGATGGCGTTCGTGTGGTCGCCGCTCACCGCGACCGCGACCCGCAACCTGCCGCCGCAGCGGGCCGGCGCGGGCTCCGCCGTCTACAACTCGATCCGCCAGCTCGGAGCGGTGCTCGGCAGCGCGGGCATGGCCGCGTTCATGACGTCTCGGATCGGTGCCGAGATGCCGCCGCAGCGACCCGGCGCGCCCACCGGCGGGGGCGCCGTCACGCTGCGGCTGCCCGGGTTCCTGCGCGATCCGTTCGCGGCCGCGATGTCGCAGTCCGTGCTGTTGCCCGCGTTCGTGGCGCTGTTCGGAATCATTGCCGCGCTGTTCCTGGTCGGGTTCGCGCCGTCGGCGCCCGGGGGCGCTGAGCCGTCCGGCGACGGCGACGTCGCCGACGGTGACGACGACGACTACGTCGAATTGATACTTCGCCGACCGGCGTGCGAGCTGGTCGACGCCCCCGCCGGCCACGGCCGGCACTCGTCCGGCGAATAGGGCGTCACATCGGCTCGGTCAACGCCAGGAACGCGCCCAAATCGATCAGGCCCGCGGGCGTGGCGGGGAGGTACTCGGTCAGCAGTCGCGAGCGCACGATCACCGCCGCGTACTGTGCCCGGCTGACCGCCACGTTGAGCCGATTCCTGTTGAACAGGAAGGAGATTCCGCGCGGTGCGGCGTCGACGGACGAGGCCGTCATCGAGACGAAGATCACCGGTGCCTGGCCGCCCTGGAACTTGTCGACCGTTCCCACCCGGACCGCGCCGAGCCCGGCGGCGGCCAACCGCCGACGCACCGTGGTCACCTGGGCGTTGTAGGGCGCCAGCACCAGCACATCGGCGGCGGCCAGCGGCCGGGTGCCGTGCTCGTCGGTCCACGGCCGGCCGAGCAGCCGCTCGATGCCGGCGGCGATGGCGTCGGCCTCCTCCGGGCTGTCCGTCGAGTTTCCTTGGTGGTCAACGGGAAGCACGTGCACGCCGGGGGGATACCCGTCGAGGTGCCGGGCGGCGGTGCATGGATGGGAATGCAGCCTGCCTTCGTAGGACAGCGCGGAGACCGCGGCGCAGACCGCCGGATGCATTCGGTACGAGAGGTCCAGGAAGTAGCCCCGCTCGTCGGGCAGCGTGCGCTGGCCGTCCACCAGCCAGTCCAGGGCCGACGTGTCGACCGGTTCCGGATGCGTGCCCTGGCTCACCTGCGGCAGCTGCTGGGGGTCGCCGAGCAGCAGGAGGTTGGCGGCCGCCGGCGCCACGGCGATGGTGTTGGCCAGGCAGAACTGGCCGGCCTCGTCGATCACCAGCAGGTCCAGGCTGCCCGGCGTTACCCGGTTGGCGTTGGCGAAATCCCATGCCGTGCCGCCGATCACGCAGCCGGGATTATCCCGAACGAACGCCGCGTACTCGCCGCCGTCGATCTCCTGCCAGCGCGGGGCGTCGCGGTCGTAGCGTTTCTTGGCGACTCGCGCCGGATCCAGGCCGGCATCGATCACGCAGTCCAACAGGTTCTCCACCGTGGCGTGCGATTGCGCCACGACGCCGATGCGCCAGCCATGGTCGATGACCAGCCGCCTGATCACCCGGGCGGCGGTGTGCGTCTTGCCGGTCCCCGGCGGGCCGTGCACCGCCAGGTACGACGAGTCCAGGTCCAGGGCCGCGGCGGTGATGTCGGCGGCGGTGTCGGCGCCGCGCGGCAGCGGGGCGCCGCCGCGGGTGCGGGGCGCGCGGCGCAGCAGGACGTCGACGACGGCGGTGGACGGCAGCCGCGGCAGCCCTTCGGCCACGGCGGCGGCCGTCGCTTCGATCGACTCCCGCAGCTTCGTCGTTGGGATGGGCGGCCCGGGGGTGAGCGCGAAGGGCAGATGGTCAAAGGTGGTGCCGTCGCTGCCGGCTCGCTCGCAGATGACCACGTCGGTGGGCACCGCCGGATCGTCGACCGCGACGATTTCGGCGCGCCCGGCCGCCCGCCGGGCGGGATCGTCGGTCATGCCGGGCGGGGCGGGGGGCTCGTAGAGCGCGAAGACCTCCATCGCCAGGTCGCCGCGCGCCAGCGCCCCGCGCAGTCGCACCTCCCGGCGCGGCTTGCGGGCGCGGGGCGGGGTGTGCCAGTCGGCGCCGACGGAGGCGTGCTCGGCGAAGAAGACGTCGGTGTCGTCGGCCCACTCCTCGACGGGGAAGTTCAGCCGGTCGAAATGGGCCCACCAGAACGGCTTGTCCTCGCGGCGGTGGTAGCCGCGCGCCGCGGACACCAGCGCCACCGCCGTCTGCTCGGGCGTGCGATCGGCGATGCCGGCGGCGCCGGTGAACGCCGACAAGGTCATCGCCAGCTGGTCGCTCTCTTCGACGATGTCGCCCTCGGGAACCGGTTGGGCACCAACGGGTATCACGCCGGATTCGTAGGCGCGCAGCATCAGCCAGTTGCGCAGTTCGCGCGTCGACCGGCAGTCGTAGTGGTTGTAGTCCTCGATCTCCCTGAGCACCGACGCGGCGTCGTCGAGACGGCCGGCGGCCCGCAGTTCGCAGCTCCGGGCATACGAGGCGATCGACTCGGTGGCCGTGGTGACCTCGCCGGCGCGCAGCTGCGCCCCCATGTAGAGCGGCTCGAGCGCCTTGAGGCTGAACGATTCCGCGCCCACCCGAATGCTCTTGCGCACCAACGGATACAGGTCGACCAGCGTGCCGCCGCGGAGCAGCTCGTCGACCTCGTCCTCGCCGACGCCGTACCGCCCGGCCAGCCGCAGCAGCGCGGTCTTCTCGTAGGGCGCGTAATGGTAGATGTGCATGCCGGGATGGCGTTTGCGGCGCTTGTTGACCAGCGCCAGGAAATCGGTGAGTGCCTTACGCTCGTCCACCCGGTTGTGCGCCCACAGCGGGTGGAAATCCCCGGCGGCCTCCAAGACTCCGAACAGGTATTCCAGGCCCCACTCGCGGCCGTCGGCGGTCCACAGCGGGTCGCCTTCGAAGTCGAAGAACAGGTCCCCGGGGTCCGGCTCGGGGAGCAGCGACAGCGCCTGCGCGTCGACGATCTCGAACTGCGGTGTGCCGGTGTCGCGTTGGCGGACTTGCAGTTTGGCCTGGGTTGCCAGCCTGCCCAACGCGCCGGAGAACTCATGTTTGGCCAGCTCGGCGACCGTGCTGATCCCGTCGTCGATGAGCTTGTCGCGCTGGGATATTCGCATTCCGGCGACCAGCAGCAGGTCGTCGGCCGCGCGCAGCTGCTCGGCGCACAACGGGCACCGGAGACACGCATTGACGTCGTGGTCGTCCCAGCGCACCGGGGTCCCCGCGGCGTGGTGCTCGTCGAGCAGCCGCTGCAAAAGCGCGCGCTGGGAGCGGTACACCGGGATCAGGTCGCCGACGCGGTAGCGCACCACGGTGCCGTCGCCCAGTTCCAGCTCGGCCTCCGGCGCCACCGGGACGCCCGAACCGGCCAGCGCGTCGGCGTAGGCCGCCAGCTGCAGCAACGCGGGGACCTTGGCCGAGCGCGCCAGCTTGGTGTCGGCGACCCGGTAACGCTCGCCGTCGAGCACCAGGAAGTCGGCGAACCCCACGAAGCGGCCGTCGAACATCGCGGCCTGATAGATCACCGGGGCGCGGTCGGCGATCGCGCGCCGCGTCGCCTCGGCGGCGGCCGTCAGCCCGGCGGGCGTGTACACCGGGCGGCCGACGATCGCGACGGCGTCCCCGAACTCGTCGCGCAATCGGTCGAGCCGGCGTCGTTCGTGTTCGGTGCCGAGGGCGGCCGTGCGCTCGAGAAGTTCGTCCTCGACGGTGACGGCGGGCCCCCGACCGAGTTTCGCGTCAAAGTCCCTGAGCAGCGCGTACTCGCAGCGCGCGGCGGCCGCGAGGTCCGACGCGCTGTAGACGACGCTGTCGTCGGTGACGAACACAGCAGCCACGGTAGGCGAGGCGTCCGACAGCGGCGTGCCGCACTCACGACCCGGGCGTATTGCCGATCAGCTCGACCCCGTTGCCGTTCCATCGGAACTTCACCGTGGTGCCCAGGCCGTTGATGCCGCTCGGATAGGTCAGCGCAATCGTGTCGCCGGTGGTTTGCGACGCGTCGATGCCGTTGAACCCGTACGTGTCGGGAACCCCCTGCGGGATGAACTGCCCGAGATGGAACAGCACCGCGCGCGTCGTGGGATTGACGGCGTTCGTGTTGGCCTTGACGATCACCGCCGACAGCTGGGCGCATTGGTTGTAGTTGCCGGCCAGCGGTTCGGGGTTCCACGGCTGCTGACTGCGCGGGTCGCGGGGCAGCTCGGAGACCGCTTTCGCGATCGTGGGCGAGGCGAGGTTGACCGCGCACGGGTCGGCCGGGGCGGTGCTGCTGGGCGCGGCCTCGGGCGTGGGGCTCGGCGCGGCGGGGGCCGTGATCGACGCGGTCGCGCTCGTCGTCGCTTGTGGCGTCTTGGCGACGGTGGAATCCCCCGACCCGCAGCCCGTCAACGCCGCGGTGGCCGACACGACGGCGGCCAGGCCGGTCAGCGGCCTGCGGCGGGCTAGTGACCACACACCGCGAAACCGTACCGTTATCGGGCTCCCGGATGCGACAGGCATGGCCGCGTGCCGTGCCCGGCGCGACCGGGCTCACATTCGCCACTTAAACTCCGGGTGCGATGACCCACCCTGACAGCTCGCCCGAGCCGCCCCCGACGACGTTTGCCGACCTGCAGATTCACCCCGCCGTGCGGCGGGCGGTCGACGACGTCGGCTACGAGACGCCGACCGCCATCCAGGCGGCCACCATCCCCGCACTCATGGCGGGCTCCGACGTCGTCGGGCTGGCCCAGACCGGCACCGGCAAGACGGCGGCGTTCGCGATCCCGATCCTGTCCAGGATCGACGTCGCCAGCAAAGCCACCCAGGCCCTGGTGCTGGCGCCCACCCGGGAGCTGGCCCTGCAGGTGGCCGAGGCGTTCAGCCGCTACGGGGCGCACCTGCCGAAGATCAACGTGCTGCCGATCTACGGCGGCTCGTCCTACGCCGTGCAACTGGCCGGGCTCAGGCGCGGCGCGCAGGTGGTGGTGGGCACCCCCGGCCGGGTCATCGACCACCTCGAACGCGGGACGCTGGACCTCTCGCGGGTGGACTACCTGGTGCTCGACGAGGCCGACGAGATGCTCACCATGGGCTTCGCCGAGGACGTCGAGCGCATCCTCTCCGAAACCCCGGAGTACAAACAGGTGGCCCTGTTTTCGGCGACCATGCCGCCGGCGATCCGCAAGCTCACCACCAAGTACCTGCACGACCCGTTCGAGGTCACCGCCAAGGCGAAAACCGCCACGGCCGAGAACATTTCGCAGCGCTACATCCAGGTCGCCGGTCCCCGCAAGATGGACGCGCTCACCCGCGTCCTCGAGGTGGAGCCGTTCGAGGCGATGATCGTCTTCGTCCGCACCAAGCAGGCCACCGAGGAGGTCGCCGAAAAGCTCAGGGCCCGAGGGTTTTCCGCGGCCGCCATCAACGGTGACATCCCGCAGGGGCAGCGCGAGCGCACCATCGCCGCGCTCAAAGACGGCGGCGCCAAGGGCATCGACATCCTGGTTGCCACCGATGTGGCCGCCCGCGGGCTCGACGTCGACCGGATATCGCATGTGCTCAACTACGACATCCCGCACGACACCGAGTCCTACGTCCATCGCATCGGGCGCACCGGCAGGGCCGGGCGCTCGGGGACCGCGGTGTTGTTCGTCTCCCCGCGGGAGCGCCACCTGCTCAAGGCGATCGAGAAGGCGACGCGGCAAACGCTGACCGAGTCCGAATTGCCCACCGTCGAGGATGTCAACGCCCAGCGGGTGGCGAAATTCGCCGATTCCATCACCGACGCGCTCGGCGCCGCGGGCATCGACCTGTTCCGCAAGCTGGTCGAGGATTACGAGCGCGAGCACGACGTCCCGATGGCCGACATCGCCGCGGCGCTGGCGTTGCAGTCCCGCGACGGCGAGGCGTTCCTGATGGCGCCCGAACAGCCACCCGAACGGCGCGAGCGCCGGGAGCGTCAGGAAAGGCCAAGGCAGCCAAGGGACTTCGCGACGTACCGCATCTCCGTGGGCAAGCGCCACAAGATCGGCCCCGGCGCGATCGTCGGCGCCATCGCCAACGAGGGGGGCTTGCACCGCAGCGATTTCGGCCACATCGCCATCGGGCCCGACTTCTCTTTGGTGGAGCTGCCGGCCAAGCTCCCGAAGTCGACGTTGAAAAAGCTTGAGCAGACCCGCATCTCGGGCGTGCTGATCAATCTTCGGCCGGACCGGTCGCCCAACAAGACCAAGCCACGCAGGAATCGCAACGGATGACGCTGTCCGAGGAACGGGACGCCCAGGGCGGGCTCGAACAGACGTCCCACGTGGACCGGGTCGCGTCGCTGACCGGCATCCGCGCCGTCGCCGCCCTCCTGGTCGTCGGCACCCACGCCGCCTACACCACCGGCAAGTACACCCACGGCTATTGGGGCCTGGTCGGCGCCCGGCTGGAGATCGGGGTCCCGATCTTTTTCGTGCTGTCCGGTTTCCTGCTGTTTCGCCCGTGGGTGAAATCGGCCGTCACCGGCGGGCCGCCCCCGTCGCTGAGCCGCTATGCGTGGCACCGGGTTCGGCGCATCATGCCCGCCTACGTCATCACCGTGCTGTTCGCGTACGTGCTGTATCACTACCGCGCGGCGGGACCCAACCCCGGCCACAGCTGGATGGGGCTGGTCCGCAACCTCACGCTGACGCAGATCTACACCGACGGCTACCTGGGCAAGTACCTACACCAAGGTCTGACCCAGATGTGGAGCCTGGCGGTCGAGGCCGCGTTTTACGTGGCGCTGCCGCTGTTGGCGTACCTGCTGCTGGTGCTGATCTGCCGGCGGCGGTGGCGGCCGAGGTTAGTGCTTGGCGCGCTGGCCGGGATGACGTTGATCAGCCCGGCGTGGTTGATCCTGGTGCACACCGATCACTGGTTTCCCGACGGCGCCCGGCTGTGGCTGCCCACCTACCTGGCCTGGTTCCTCGGCGGCATGGCGTTGGCCGTGCTGCAGGCCATGGGTGTGCGCTGCTACGCGCTCATGGCGATACCGCTGGCGGTCATCAGCTATTTCATCGTCTCCACGCCGATCGCGGGCGCGCCCACGACATCGCCCGCAACGCTGAGCGAGGCCCTGGTCAAGACGAGCTTCTATGCCGTGATCGCCACGCTCGCGGTGGCGCCGCTGGCCCTGGGCGACCGGGGTTGGTACTCAAGGCTTTTGGCGACGCGCCCGATGGTGTGGCTGGGCGAGATCTCCTACGAGATCTTCCTGATCCACCTGGTGACCATGGAGTTCGCGATGGTCTATGTGGTCCGCGCCCACGTCTATACCGGCTCGATGCTGAACCTGTTCGTCGCGACGCTGGCGCTGACGATCCCGTTGGCCTGGCTGCTGCACCGTTTTACGCGCGTGCGGGACTGAGCGGCCCGGTCGCCCGCGGCGCCGGCCCCATGATCATGTCTGCCCGGCCCCGCGCGTATCCGGGCAGAGCGGCACGCGGTGTGCCCGCCTCATAGCGACAACCGTTGTGCGGCTTGGCGTTCGGCGGACCTGTCGCTATGAGGCGGGCACGTGCCCGGTCGCGGGGTGAGCGGCGCACGCCGGTGTGACGATCGGAACGACGAACTCCTCGATCATCGCCCGCTCGTCGGCGTCGTTTTCGCCGGGATACATCAGCAGCGACGTGAGCACCCGCACCACCCACCGGGCCCGGCGCTCGACGTGGGCCGGGTCTTCCGGCCCAAGCGAATTGACGAACGCGGCGGCCAGGGCGGTGATCACCTCGGAGTGCCCGGCGAGCTCGCCGCCGATCGGCGGGCGCGTGATGGCAAACCACGCCGACAGCGCGGGGCTTTCGCGAACCATCCGCAACGTGGCGGTCATGCTCGCGACCAGCCGTTCGCGCGGATCCTCGAGGCCGTCGATCCGCTCGGCGATCGCGCGGCCGAGGCGGTGCGTCTCGCGATGCACGTAAGCGGTTCGCAGCGCCTCCCGGCTCTCGAAGTACCGGTACAGCGTCGCGCGGGAACACCCTGCGGCCCTGGCGATCTCGTTCATGCCGATCGAGGCCTGGTCCCGCCGCGTGTAGAGCTCCTCGGCGGCGTCGAGTATCCGGTCCGCGGCCACTTCGCCCCGGCGCGGGGCCAGCCAATCGCTACCCGGCATCAGGATTTCACACTCAACGGCACCGACAGCGGGCGCCGGACATAGCTGCCGCCGGCCCAGACGATCCCGGACTCGTCGACCTCGAAATCCGGGCAACGGGCCAGCAGCTCGGTCAACGCGACGCGGGATTGCATCCGGGCCGCGGCCGCGCCGAGGCAGTGATGCGCGCCGTGGCTGAACGTCAGAATGTTGCGCGGACAACGGGTTACGTCGAGTTCGTCGGCGTCCGGTCCGTACTGGCGTTGGTCGCGGTTGCCCGACCCGTACAACAGCAACACCCGGCGACCGGCCGGGACCGTGGTGTCGCCGATCGTCACGTCCCGCGTGACCGTGCGTGCCAGGCCCTGCGCCGGCGAGGTCAGCCGCAGCAGCTCCTCGACCGCGTCGGGAATGAGCCCCGGATTGTCCACCAAAAGCCGCCGCTGGTCGGGCCGCTCCTGCAGCAAAGGCATTGAGCCGCCGAGCATTCCGGTGACGGTGTCGTTGCCGCCGGTGACCATCGTGAACGTGAACGCCAGAATGGACAGCGTGCCGGAAATGTCGCCGTCGGCGCCCACCCCCGCGGCGACCAGGTGGGAGATGGTGTCGTCCTCGGGCTCGGTCCGGCGCCGCTCGATCAGCCCGGTGAAGTAGCCCATCATCGACCCGACCGCATCACCGACGGTTTCCAGCGCGCCGGCGACGCCGCCGTCGGCGGTGTTGGCCGCGACGATGGCCTGAGTCCAGCCGTCGAACTGGGTCCGATCTTCCTCGGGCACGCCGAGGTAGTGTGCGACCACCATCGACGGCAGCGGCTTGAACAGCTCGGTGACGATGTCGCCACCCCCATTGGCGCGCAACCTCTCGATGCGCTCGACGACGAACTCGCGCACCTTGGGCTCCACCGCCTCGACCTGTCTGGGCGTGAAACCACGCGACACCAGCTTGCGAAACTCGGTGTGCACCGGCGGGTCTTGCATCACGAAAGGTGGATTATCTTGCAAGCCAATCATTTCCAGGTCGCCGTAGTTGACCGTCAGCCCCTGCGCGGAGGAGAAGGTCTCGTGGTCGCGCGCCGCCGCCCAGACGTCGGCGTGCCGGGACAGCACGTAGTAGTCGCGGTCGGGCCTGCCCTCCGGCACCACGTGATGGACCGGGTCGTGGTCGCGCAGGGCCCGGTACATCGGCCAGGGATTGGGCCACGTGTCGGCGTTGGCGAGCTGAAACTTGACGGGTGCGTTGTGAGACATAACCACAGTCATGTCTCATTCGTACGACACTGATGCCCAGATGTCAATGCTGGGCCCCGAGGGTTCGCCGTCGGCGTCACGCTGGCGTGACGCTCGGCGCTCGATGCCACGCTGGCGTGACGCTCGGCGGTCCCGACAGGAACTAGCTCGGCCGGCCCCACAGGAGGCTAGCCCGGCCCCACAGGAGGCTTGGCGGCCCAACGTGACGCTCGGCGGCCCAACGGGAGCTAGATCGCCGCGCCGGGGTTCAGGATGCCGTGCGGG
The DNA here is from genome assembly GCF_010730745.1 of Mycobacterium heidelbergense. Lineage (NCBI taxonomy): Bacteria > Bacillati > Actinomycetota > Actinomycetes > Mycobacteriales > Mycobacteriaceae > Mycobacterium > Mycobacterium heidelbergense. The sequence continues at coordinate 3,446,695 of NZ_AP022615.1, forward strand.
TCGAGCGCCCGCTTGATGCGCCGGTTGAGGTCCATCGCCTCGGGCCCGAGGTAGCCGGCCAGCCAGGGCCGCTTCAACCGGCCGACGCCGTGCTCACCGGTGATCGTGCCGCCCAGCCCGACGGCCAGCTCCATGATTTCGCCGAACGCGAGGTGAGCCCGCTCGGTCATCGCCGCGTCGGCGGGGTCGTAGACGATCAGCGGGTGGGTGTTGCCGTCGCCGGCGTGCGCGATCACCGAAATCATCAGGTCGCGCTCGGCGGCGATCGCCGCGATCCCGCTCACCAGCGAACCCAACGCCGGCAGCGGCACCCCGACGTCTTCCAGCAGCAGCGACCCCTTGGCCTCCACCGCCGGGATGCAGAACCGGCGGGCGGCGATGAAGGCCTCGCCCTCGTCCCGGTCGTCGGTCGAAAGCACCTCCGTCGCACCGTTTTCCGCGAACACCGCCGCGATCACCGAGGCGTCGTCGGACCCCGCGCCTCCCCTTTCGTCGGAGCCGGCCACCAGCATGGCTGCCGCCCCGCGGTCCAGGTCCATCCGCAAGGCGTCCTCGACGGCGTTGATCGCCCCCGAGTCCATGAACTCCAGCATCGAGGGCCGTAGCCGCGCGACCACTCCCAGCACCGCGTCGACGGCCGCCGGGACCGAAGCGAAGGTCGCCACCACCACGCTCGACACGTTTTGGGCCGGCAGCAGCCGCAGCGTCACCTCGGTGATGACGCCCAGCGTCCCCTCGCTGCCGACGAACAGCTTGGTCAGTGGGAGTCCTGCCACATCTTTCAGGCGCGGCCCGCCCAGCCGCACCGCGGTGCCGTCGGCCAGCACCACCTGCACGCCCAGCACGTAATCGGTGGTGACGCCGTACTTCACACAGCACAACCCGCCGGCGTTGGTGGCGATGTTGCCCCCGATGCTGCAGATCTCGAACGACGATGGGTCGGGCGGATACCACAGGCCGTGCTCGGCGGCGGCCTTCTTCACCTCCGCGTTGAACAGGCCGGGCTGGCAAACCGCGGTGCGCGTCACGGGGTCGACGGTGATGTCGCGCATCTTCTCCGTCGACAATACGATGCCGTCATCCAGAGCCGTCGCCCCGCCGGACAGGCCGCTCCCGGCTCCTCGGGTCACCACCGGCACCCGGTGGGTGCTGGCCCAGCGCAGCACGGCCTGCACCTCTTCGGTGCGCCGCGGCCGGACCACGGCCAGCGGCTTGCCGGCCGACGGGTCGAAAGCGCGGTCCTGGCGGTAGCCCTCGGTCACGGTCGGATCGGTGACGACCATCCCGTCCGGCAGGGCGGCGATCAGGTCGGCCAGCGGGCCTGCAGTCACGGGGTGCTCACGCACCGATCCTACGGCGCGGCGTCGACAGCAAACTCCGGCGCTCGGTCCAGCTCGCGCAGCGACGGCAGCCTGGCGGCGATCGCGCCGACCGACAGGATCGGCAGCGCCAACGCCAGGAACGTGACCTTCAGCCCGACGGCGTCAGCCAGCGGGCCGGCCACCAGCAGGCCCAGCGGGCCCGCGGCGAAGGTCAGCCCCGTCATCACCCCGACCACTCGGCCGCGCAGATGGTGCGGAGCGCGGGTCTGCATCACGTAGTTGTAAATCGGCTGGATCGGCCCGTAGACCAGGCCGGTCACCGCGCACAGCACCAGGATCACCGGCAGCGGCGGCAGGAACGCGATGCCGGCCGTCGCCGCACCAAAGGTGAGGGTCGCCGTCAGCACGGCCGTGCGGCGCCGCATGCGCTTCGAGAGCACGGCATAGCCGAGCGCGCCCGCCACGCCGCCGACCCCGAGCGCCATCAACGCCCAGCCCAACTGCGCGGGTTGGTGGCGGTCGCTGAAGTACTTGGGGAACAACACGCTTTCCATCGGCAGGTATAGCGCGGTGACGACCAGGTCGATCACCCCGAGCGTCCGCAGCACCCGCAGGTTCCAGACAAACCGCATTCCTTCGGCGACCCCGGACACCAACCCGTCGGGCCGGGTCGCGTGGTGCGGCTTGCCGGTGCCCTCGAGCCGCAGCGCCCCGATCGCGAGGAAGGACAACCCGAAACAGCCCGCCGTGACCCACATCGTGTTGACGCCGCCGACCGTGGCGATCATCAGACCGCCGATACCCGGGCCCACGATGTACGCCAGGTTCAGGATCGCTTCGTAGACGCTGTTGGTGCGGTCCAGCGACCAGCCCGCACGGGCGGCGGCCTCGGGCAGCATCGACTGGCGCGCCGTCATCCCGGCCGGGTCGAAACTGGCCGCGAAGAAGGCCAGGGCGGCGAGCACCGCGAGGTTGAGCGCGTCTCCGCCGAGCCACCAGGCGATCAGGGGGACGGCGGCCACCGCGGTGCCCGAGAGCGCATCGGAGACCAGCGACACCCGGCGGCGCCCGAAGAAGTCGACCGCGGTGCCGGCGACCAGCGTGGATCCCACCAGGGGCAGCGTCATGGCGGCGGCCACGATCGCCGCCTCGCCGGCCCTGCCGTGCCGCTGCAACACCAGCCACGGGAAGGCGACTATGGAGATGCCGGTGCCCGCGCACCCCGTCAGCGCGGCGAACAGGATCAGGAAAACCGGGCCACGGCTGCCGTTTCTCATGGATATCGCGGCTGAATGTAACCCCGAAGCGAGAACGGGGACCACCGAATTTCGGGGCGTTTTCGTGGTCGTCGCCGGCCGAATGCAGGATGTTCATGTGTTCGCCCACCCCAATACCGGCCAGGCGTTCGGTTCCCCGGTTGTTCCCGGAACCGGATGGCCCGGCGATCCGGCCACCCCGCAGACCCCGGTGGCCGCCGACGCCGCGCAGGTCGCCGCGCTGGCGGCCCAGGCCGGATCGATACCGGAACTGGACGCGGTGATCAGCGTCTGCCGGGCCTGCCCGCGGCTGGTCACCTGGCGCGAGGACGTCGCGAAGGTCAAACGCCGGGCCTTCGCCGACCAGCCGTATTGGGGGCGACCGGTGCCGGGCTGGGGATCGGAGCGGCCCCGGATGTTGATCGTGGGGTTGGCGCCCGCGGCGCACGGCGCCAACCGGACCGGACGGATGTTCACCGGCGACCGCTCGGGCGACCAGTTGTACGCGGCGCTGCACCGGGCCGGTCTGGTGAATTCACCGATCAGCGTGGACGCCGCTGACGGGTTGCGGGCCAACCGGATTCGGATCTCCGCGCCGGTGCGGTGCGCGCCCCCGGCCAACGCGCCGACCCCGGCGGAGCGGGACACCTGCTGGCCGTGGCTTCAGGCCGAATGGCGGCTGGTGTCCGACCATGTCCGCGTGATCGTGGCCCTGGGCGGCTTCGCCTGGCAGATCGCGCTGCGGCTGCCGGGCGTGTCCGGGGCGCCCAAGCCGCGGTTCGGCCACGGCGCCGTCGCCGAGCTGGGATCCGGTGTGCGTCTGCTCGGCTGCTACCACCCCAGCCAGCAGAACATGTTCACCGGTAGGTTGACTCCGGTAATGCTCGACGACATCTTCAGCAACGCGAAGAGGCTGGCAGGGATTAAGTGACTCTTCATGCCTAGGGTTCTGGTTTCCGGCGCCAGCGTGGCCGGCATGACGACGGCGTATTGGCTTGGGAAGCATGGTTATTCGGTCACCGTGGTGGAGCGCTATCCCGGGCTGCGGCCGGGCGGTCAGGCCATCGACGTGCGGGGTCCCGCGCTGACGGTGCTGGAACGCATGTCGTTGCGGGCCGCCGCCGACCACCGGCGGACGCGCATCCGGGGCGCCTCCGTCGTCGACGCCGACGGCAACGAGCTGTCCCAGGACACCGAATCGACGCCCACCGGCGGCCCCATCGCCAGCCCCGACATCGAGCTGCTGCGCGACGACCTGATCGAATTGCTTTACGAGGAAACGCAACTCAACGTCGAGTACCTGTTCGACGACAGCATTGTGTCGTTGCGCGACGACGGCGACTCGGTCGGCGTGACTTTCGAGCGCGCCGTCGCGCGCGGCTTTGACCTGGTGATCGGCGCGGACGGATTGCACTCCAACGTGCGCCGACTGGTCTTCGGCCCGGAGGAGCAATTCATCGAGCGGCTGGGCACCCACGCGGCGATTTTCACCGTGCCCAACTTCCTGGACCTGGACTACTGGCAGATCTGGCACTACGGCGACTCGACCATGGCGGGGGTGTACAGCGCGCGCAACAACACCGAGGCCCGGGCCATGGTGGGCTTCATGGAAGCGGGGCTGCGGATCGACTACCGCGACACCGAGGCCCAGCTCGCCGAGCTGGAACGGCGGATGGCCGACGACGGCTGGGTCCGCCCGCAACTGCTGCGCTACATGCGGACCGCGCCGGACTTCTATTTCGACGAAATGTCGCAGATCAAGATGGACCGCTGGTCGCGGGGCAGGGTGGCGCTGGTCGGCGACGCCGGGTATTGCTGCTCGCCGTTGTCGGGCCAGGGGACCAGCGTCGCATTGCTGGGGGCCTGCATCCTGGCCGGCGAGCTCGCGGCGGCCGGTGACGACTATGAACTCGGCTTCGCCAACTACCGCAAAGAATTCCACGACTACGTCAAGCGCAACCAATGGCTGGTGATCGACAACATCCCGGGGGGCGCGCCCATCCCGCAGGAGGTGTTCGACCGCATCGTGAATTCGCTCACCCTCAAGGATTACTGAACTGCCGGCGGGCGGCGGCGCTCGGTCTCGGCTTGACTGTGAAGCGCGGGCTTTGAGTGTGCGGCCTGGGCGGAATCCCGGCCGGAATCCCGCCCTGCGTTCACACCGGAAGCCGTGAGCGCACACTCGAAGCCGTGAGCGCACACTCGAAGCCCGCATCGACCTGGGCATCGGCCGGGCGCCCGGCTCCGACCCGGTGACGTCGTATGCGCTGCGCGGCAGCCGCGACCAAAGCGACATCGAGAACTTCCCCGAGTACCTCGACGACGTGGCCGCGCTGATGAGCCCGCGCGGCGTGCGGGTCCCGCTGCGGTCCGGGGACTACGTCCTCAGGGCCACCCCGGCCGCCGCCACCGAACCGCGGCTGTGGCTGCTGGGCTCGTCGATGTACTCCGCGCATTTGGCCGCCGCCAAGGGTCTGCCGTACGTGTTCGCCCACCACTTCTCCGGCAAGGGAACCGGAGAGGCGCTCGAGGCGTACCGCTCCCGTTTCGTGCCCAGTGACCAGGCCGCCGAGCCGGTCACGTTCTTGACGGTCAACGCCGCGGTGGCCGAAACCCGCGACGAGGCAACGGCTTTGATGCTGCCCAACCTGCAGATGATGGCGCGGCTGCGCACCGGCGAGCCGCTCGGGCCGATACCGCTCGTCGAGGAGGCCCAGGTCGCCGAGCTGACGGCACCCCAGCGGCGCATCGTGGACAGTGGACTGCGGCGCGCCGTCCTCGGCGCGCCCGCCGAGGCCGCCGCGCAGGTGCGGGCGCTGGCCGAACGATTCGGCGTCGACGAGGTGATGGTGAACCCGGTCGCGTCGGCCCGCCACGGCACCGACCCCGCCACCGCGCCCGCCCGGGTGGCGACGCTGGAGCTACTGGCCAAGGAACTTTTCTGAGCGGGCCCCGGCCCTACTGAGCCGCGTCGATGCGCGCCACCGCCTCCCGCAGGATCTGCGCGGTCGCCTCCCGGTCGGGGTCCCGGCGCAGCAGCATCCCCTTCGCCACCGACAGCTTGTCGCCGACGCGCCGCGGCAGCACGTGCAGATGAATGTGAAACACCGTCTGGAAGGCGGCGCGGCCGTCGTTGATCGCGATGTTCGTCGCGTCGGCCAGTTCGGTCGCGCGGGCGGCCCGGGCGATCCGTTGGCCAATGGCGACCATATCGGCCAGCGTCTCCGGCGGAGTGTCGGTGAGATCGACGGTGTGTCGTTTGGGGATCACCAGCGTGTGGCCGCGGGTGAACGGGCGGATGTCGAGAATCGCCAGGTACTCGTCGTCTTCGCAGATCCGCAGGGCCGGGGCTTCCCCGGCGACGATCGCACAGAACACGCAGGGCATGGCGCCCACGCTACTGGCCTGCTCAATCCGGGGGATACGCTGCCGCAGTGGACGCTCGCGAGGTGGCCTTTGCCGGTGCGGCCGCGCAGGCGCGGATGCTGGCCGACGGCGAACTGACCGCGCCGGAGCTGCTGGAGATCTACCTGGAACGGATCGCGCGCCTGGACAGCCAGCTGCGCTGCTACCGCGTGGTGCTGTCCGATCCCGCGCGGTACGAGGCCGCCGTCGCGCAGGACCGCCTCGACGCGGGCGAGCGGCTGCCGCTGCTCGGCGTGCCGATCGCGATCAAAGACGACGTCGACGTCACGGGCGAAGTCACAACGTACGGCAGCGGCGGCCACCGGCCCGCCGTGACCTCCGACGCGGAGGCGGTTCGCCGGCTGCGCGCCGCCGGGGCGGTCATCATCGGCAAGACCAACACGCCCGAGCTGATGATGTTTCCCTACACCGAGTCGCTGACGTTCGGGGCCACCCGCAACCCGTGGAACCTCGCGCGCACGCCGGGCGGCAGCAGCGGCGGCAGCGCCGCCGCGGTGGCCGCCGGCCTGGCTCCGCTGGCGCTGGGCTCCGATGGCGGCGGCTCGATTCGCATCCCGGCGACCTGGTGCGGTCTGTTCGGCCTGAAGCCGCAACGCGACCGGGTGTCGTTGGAACCGCACGACGGGGCGTGGTACGGGCTGAGCGTCAACGGCCCGATAGCCCGGTTCGGTGCTGGACGCGGCGTTGTTCCTGGACGCGACCTCCACGCTGCCGGGTCCGGAAGGCGAGTTCACGGCGGCCGCGGCGCGCGACCCCGGCAAGCTGCGAATCGCCTTGAGCACCAAGGTTCCAACGCTGCCCGTGACGGTGGGGAAGGAAGAGCTGGCGGCCGTGCACCAGGCGGGTGCGCTGCTTGGCGAGCTGGGCCACGACGTCGTCCTCCGCGACCCCGAGTATCCGCTGCCCTCGATCTACGCCAACTTCTTCCCCCGCTACCTGCGCGGCATCTGCGACGACGCCGACGCGCAGGCCCACCCGGAACGCCTCGAGGCGCGCACGCGCAACCTCGCGCGCCTGGGATCTTTTTTCTCGGACCGGCGGATGGCCGCGCTGCGCGCCGCGGAGGCGTCGGTGAGCAACAGGATCCAGTCGATCTTCGACGACGTCGACGTCGTCGTCACGCCGGGCACCGCGAAGGGCCCGTCGCGCATCGGCGCCTACCAGCACCGCGGCGCGGTGTCGACGCTGCTGCTGGCTGCCCAGCGGGTTCCGTATTTCCCGGTCTGGAATCTGACCGGCCAGCCCGCCGCGGTGGTGCCGTGGGACCTGGACGGCGACGGCCTGCCGATGTCGGTACAGCTCGTCGGCCGGCCGTTCGACGAAGCGACGCTGTTGTCGCTGTCCGCGCAGATCGAGGCCGCACGGCCGTGGGTCCACCGGCGACCGCCGGTGTCATAACGGCCGGCGTTGTACGTTGACCACGTGGACGGGGTCGACCGGAACTTCGACGATCTGCTCGACGGACTCGAGGGCACCGCGCGCGCCGAACGGGCCGAACTCGTGGAGTGGTTGCTCGAGCAGGGCGTCACCGCGGAGGAAATCCGGGCGACCAATCCGCCGCTGCTGCTGGCCACCCGCCACCTCATTGGCGACGACGGCACCTACGTGTCCACCCGGGAGATCGGTGAGACGTACGGCATCGACCTGACGCTGCTCCAGCGGGTGCAGCGCGCCATCGGTCTGGCCAGGGTGGACGACCCCGACGCTGCCATCCACATGCGCGCCGACGGTGAAGCCGCCGCCTATACCCAGCGGTTCGTCGAGCTGGGCCTCGATCCCGACCAATTGGTGCTCGTCGTCCGGGTGCTCGCCGAAGGCCTGTCCCGCGCCGCCGAGGTCATGCGCTACACCGCGCTGTCGGCGATCATGCGCCCCGGAGCCACCGAGCTGGAGATCGCCAAGGCGTCAAAGGCGTTGGTGAGCCAAATCGCGCCGATGCTCGGCCCGATGATCCAGAACATGCTGTTCATGCAGCTACGGCACATGATGGAGACCGAGGCCGTCAATGCCGCCGAGCGGGCCGCCGGCAAGCCGCTTCCGGGCGCGCGCCAAATCACCGTCGCCTTCGCCGACCTCGTCGGTTTCACCCGGATAGGCGAAGTGGTGTCGGCCGAAGAGCTGGGGCACCTGGCCAACCGGCTGGCCGACCTCGCCCGGGACATGACCGTGCCGCCGGTGCGGTTCATCAAGACGATCGGCGACGCGGTGATGCTCGTCTGTCCCGATCCGGTGTCCATGCTGGACGTGGTGCTGAAGCTCGTGGACGCCGTCGACACCGACAACGACTTCCCGCGGTTGCGAGCGGGAGTGGCCTCCGGCATGGCGGTGAGCCGGGCCGGCGACTGGTTCGGCAGCCCGGTCAACGTGGCAAGCCGGGTCACCGACGTGGCGCGCCCGGGCACCGTGCTCGCCGCCGATTCGGCCTGGGAGGCCGTCGGCGATGCCGGCGGCTTCCAGGGATCCTTCGCCGGTGCGCGCCGCCTCAAGGGAATTCGGAACGAGGTCAAACTCTTTCGGATCCGCCGCGGAAACGGCCCTTCGGCCGGCGACTGACCCGGCTCGTCCCGGTCGCGGACGCATGGGCAGGCCCGGGCGACTTCAGGGGGCGTCGGACCTTAGTCCGACGCGGCCGGCGTCCTACCCCATCGTCCGGCGCTTCGAATTGGTCGCTTCCGGGCCTGCTTCACTACCAAAAATACAACCCCGAACAGGCCATATCAACGGGTCTGCCCGGTTTGGGGCGATTTGATGGCGCCTCGAGGCCGTTCCGCCGACGGTTTTGGCGTTCGCCGCGGGTGAACGCGGTTCCCTTCAGGGTGTAACGGTGTAATTATGTAATCATGAGAACCCACCACACACACGGGCGGCGGTACGGCCGCCCCGGGGGCTGGCAGCAAGCCCAGCAGCCCGACGCGAGCGGCGCGGCGGAATGGTTCGCCGGACGCCTACCCGAATCCTGGTTCGACGGCGACCCGACCGTCATCGTCGACCGCGAAGAGATCACCGTCATCGGACGGCTTCCCGAGCCCGAGAACTCGGGAAGGGAAGAGAGCGACGCCCGCGCGGAGGGCCGCGTCTCGCGATTCCGCGAAGAAACCCGTCCCGAGCGAATGCGCATCGCCGACGAGGCGCAGGATCGCTACGGGCGCAAGGTTTCCTGGGGCGTGGAAGTCGGCTCCCAAACCGGCACGGAGCGAATCCTGTTCACCCACATCGCGGTGCCGGTGATGACACGCCTGAAGCAACCCGAACGCCAGGTGCTCGACACGTTGGTCGACGCCGGCGTCGCCCGGTCCCGCGCCGACGCGCTCGCGTGGTCGGTCAAGCTGGTCGGTGAGCACACCGAGGACTGGCTGGCCAGGCTGCGCGACGCGATGTCGGCCGTCGACGACCTGCGCGCACAGGGGCCCGACCTCCAGACGTAACCCAACGCCGCAGTGCCCCTTGGGCATTGGCCCGCTATTGGTTGTCGATTTTGGCGACGATCTTGTCGATGACCTGTCCGGCCCGACCCGACGGTCGCGACCGCCGACTCAGCAATCATGACGGTAAGCCCCGGGCGGGCCCGCCGCAGGATAACGGCGACTTTTATCGCGCCGCGGCTACGCCTGGGTCATCGCGTAATAGGCGCCCCTGCGCGCCAGCAGTTCGGCGTGGTCGCCCTGCTCGACGATGCGCCCGGCCTCCACCACCACAATGCGGTCGGCGTCTCGGATCGTCGAAAGACGATGCGCGATAATGAAACTCGTCCGATCCCGGCGGAGCTCACGGGTGGCACGCTGAACGAGGGCCTCGGTGCGGGTATCGACCGAGCTGGTCGCCTCGTCCAGGATCAGTAGCTGCGGGCGGGCGAGAAATGCGCGTGCGATGGTGATGAGTTGCTTCTCCCCGGCGCTGAGGTTGGCGCCGCCGCCGCTGACCCGGGTCTGGTAGCCGGCCGGCAGCGTGTGCACGAACCGGTCGACGTGGGACGCCGTGGCGGCTTCGACCACCTCGTCCTCGGTGGCCCCCGGCCGCCCGTAGGCGATGTTCTCCGCGATCGTCCCGTCGAACAGCCAGGCGTCCTGCAGCACCATGCCGATTCGCGACCGCAGCGACTGCCTGCTCATCGTCGCGATGTCGACCCCGTCGATCAGTATTCGCCCGGAATCGACGTCGTAGAACCGCATCAGCAGGTTCACCATCGTGGTCTTGCCCGCTCCGGTCGGTCCGACGATCGCCACCGTGCTGCCCGGTTCGGCCACCAGCGACAGGTCCCGGATCACCGGGATGCCCGGCCGGTACGAAAAGTTCACGTGCTGGAACTCGACGCGCCCGCCCGCGCGAGGGAGCGCCGTCTCGGAGTCCGGCGGCTCCTCGGGCTCGTCGAGCAGGTCGAACACCCGCTCGGCGCTGGCCACCCCGGATTGCAGGGTGTTGTACATCCCGGCCACCTGGCTCAGCGGGGCGTTGAACTGCCGGACGTATTGAATGAACGCCTGGATGCTGCCGAGGGTGATCTGCCCGGTGGCCACCTGCACGCCCCCCACCACGGCGACGGCGACGTACCCGAGATTGCCGATGAACGTCGTCGCCGGCCCCACCAGACCGGAGAAAAACTGGGCCCCGAAACTCGCGTGGTAGACGTCGTCGTTGAAGCGGCGGAACTGTTCGCGCGCCGCGGCCGCGTGGCCGAACGTCTTGACCACCGTGAACCCGCTGTAGGTCTCCTCGATGTGGGCGTTGAGGCGTCCGGTGCTGGTCCACTGGGCCACAAACAGGCGCTGCGAACGTCGCGCGATCGCCCGCGTCGCCAGCAGCGACACCGGCACGGTCACCAAGGTGATCAGGGCCAACAGCGGCGAGATGGACACCATCATCGCCAGCACCGTCACCACCGTCAGGATCGACGTCAGCAGCTGGCTGATCGTCATCGAGACCGACGACTGGACGTTGTCGATATCGTTGGTGACCCGGCTCAGCAGCTCGCCGCGTTGGCGCCCGTCGAAATACGACAACGGCAGCCGGTGAACCTTGTCCTCGACGTCGGAGCGCAGCGCGACCATGGTTCGCTGCACCGTCAGGTTGAGCAGGCGGGCCTGGGACCAAATCAGCAGCGACGCAACCAGATACAATCCCAGCGCCAGCACCAGCGTTCGTGCCACCGCGCCGAAGTCCACGCCTCGGCCCGGCACGACGTTCATTCCCGACAGCAGGTCGGCGAAGGCGCCGTCGCCGCGGGCGCGGGCCGCGGCGACGGCCTGCGCCTTGGTCATTCCGGCGGGAAGCTGTCGCCCGATGACGCCGTTGAACAGCAGATCGGTGGCATGGCCAAGGATCCGCGGCACGACGACCCCGATCCCCGTGCCCGCGATGCCCAGCGTGATCACCGCGATGCTCATTCGTCGTTGCGGCGCAAGCCGTTTCACCAGTCGCGCCGCCGAACCCCAGAAGTCGCGGGACCTCCCGGCGGGGGCCGGGGCCAGGGGGCGGGTGGTCGCCACGGTCACTGCGTGCCCCGCAAGGCGCCCACCGACTGCGAGTCAGCGAATTCCGCATAGGTGGCGCAGTCGGCCAACAGCGACTCATGGGTGCCCGAACCCACGAGCCTTCCGTCGTCGACCACGATCACCTGGTCGGCCTGGGCTGCGGTCGAGATCCGTTGCGTGACAACGATGACGGTGGCGCGCCCGGATATCCGCCGCAGCGAGGCGCGCACCCGCGCGTCGCTGTGCACGTCGAGCGCGCCGAACGCGTCGTCGAACAGATAGATGGTCGGGCGGCGGATGACCGCCCGGGCGATCGCCAGCCGTTGCCGTTGACCGCCCGAGAAGTTGATCCCGCCCTGGGCCACCCGCATTCGCAGCCCACTGTCCGCCGGGCCGTGGGCCCGCACGAATCCGTCGGCGTCGGCCACCCGCAAGGCTTCCCACATCTGTTCGTCGGTTGCGTCTGCCTTGCCGTAGCGCAGATTGTCGGCGATGGTGCCGGAGAAGAGGTAGCCGCGCTGGGGGACCAGCCCGATCGCCGACCAGAGCCGTTCGGTGTGGTAATCGCGGACGTCGACGTCGTCGACCAGAACGGCGCCGGCGGTCACGTCGTAGAGCCGGCAGATCAGTGACACCAGCGTCGACTTGCCCGAGCCGGTGCCGCCGACGATCGCGGTGGTGGTGCCCGGCAGTGCGGTCAACGAGATGTCTTGCAACACCGGGCGATCCGCGCCCGGATAGGTGAACGTGGCGCCGTCCAGGCGCACCACACCGGTGATCCCGCCTCGCGGGAACCCCGGGTTCGGTGGGTTCTCGACCGCGGCGCGGGTCCAGAGCACCTCGGTGACCCGTTCGGCGCACACCGCGGCGCGCGGCAGCACCACCAGCGTCATCGTCGCCATCAACACCGCCATCAGGATCTGGGTGAAATACGCCAGGAAGGCGGTCAGCGAGCCGACCTGCATCTGCCCGCGGTCGATGCGCAGGCCACCGAACCAGATGAGCGCGACGCTGGACACGTTGACGGTCAGCGTGGTCACCGGGAGCATCAGCGCCTGCCAATTGCCGGCGGTCAGCGCGGTATTCGAGAGCGCGGCGTTGGCGCGGGCGAAGCGGTCGCGCTCGAAGCGCTCGCGCGCGAACGCCCGCACCACCCGGACACCGGACAGCTGGTCGCGCATCACCCGATTGATGGCGTCGATCAGGCCCTGCATTCCGCGGAAGAGCGGCAGCATGTGCGACATGATCCAGTAGTTGGCCACGGCCATGATCGGAACGCTGACCAGCAGCAGCCACGTCAGCGCGGCCTCCTGGTGGATGGCCATGACGATGCCCCCGACGCACATGATCGGGGCGGTCACCAGCACGGTGCCCGATATCTGCACCAGGTATTGGATCTGCCGGACGTCGTTGGTGCTGCGCGTCAACAGCGTTGGCGCGCCGAATCGGGCGGTCTCGCGTTCGGAGAAGGTGGTGACGTGCTCGAAGATCGCCCGGCGCAGGTCGCGGCCGAAGCCCATTCCGGTCCGCGAGCCGAAGTAGGCGGCCCCGACCGCGCACAGCACCTGCAGTCCGGTGACCGTCAGCATCACCATGCCGAGCCTGACGATGGTGGCCGTGTCGCCCTTGGCGACGCCCTCGTCGATGATCGCGGCGTTGACCGTGGGCAGGTACAGCGACGCCAGGGTGCTGATCAGCTGCAGCACCATCAGCACCCCAACCAGCCGGCGGTACGGCCGGATGTACTGGCGCAGCAGTGCCAGGAGCATTTCGTAACTGTCGCACACGGCGGGCGCCGCGGTCGCCAGCACCGCCGCGTCGGTTCCGCGGCCGCGCCGCGCTTGCGAACGGATCAAAATGCCTGTTCAGCTGGCGCGTCGGTGGTTGACCCCCTGGGCTGCCGCTACAGTGCATCGTGTGGACCAGCAGCAGGCTCAGGAATGGCGGGGTACCGGTGCGGCGTGATCTGAGGGCGCTGGCTCTTGCGGCGACGGCCTTGACGATCCTGATCCCGGCGGTCGCGGGGTGCTCCGGTTCCGGTGACAACAAGCCTGGAGCGACGGCGTCGTCGACGCCCGGCAACGGGGAGGGCCACCACGGGCCGATGTTCCCGCAATGCGGTGGCATCAGCGATCAGACGGTGTCGGACCTGACCAAGGTGACGGGGCTGGTGAACACCGCCCGCAACTCCGTGGGGTGCCAGTGGCTGGCGGGCGGCGGCATCCTCGGCCCGCACTTCTCCTTTTCCTGGTATCGCGGCAGCCCGATCGGGCGTGAACGCAAGACGGAGGAGCTGTCGCGCGCGAGCGTCGATGACATCAACATCAACGGCCATGGCGGTTTCATCGCCGTCGGCAACGAGCCCAACCTAGGTGACTCGCTATGCGAAGTGGGCATCCAGTTCCAGGACGACTTCATCGAGTGGTCAGTCAGCTTCAGCCAAAAGCCCTTCCCGCCGCCCTGCGACATAGCCAAGGAGCTGGCCCGTCAGTCGATTGCGAACTCGAAATGACCGCCCCCGTGCGTTCCGGTAGGTGGGTGCGTGCCGGTGCCGCCGTCGTGATCGCCGCGCTGTTGGTGCTGACCGGTTGTTCGAGGTCCGTCGGGGGCAACGCCATCAAGGCCGGCGGAAACGTGCCGCGCAACAACAACTCCCAACAGCAGTATCCGAACCTGCTCAAGGAATGTGAGGTGTTGACCAGCGACATCCTGGCCAAGACCGTGGGCGCCGATCCGCTTGACATTCAGAGCACGTTCGTCGGCGCGATCTGCCGGTGGCAGGCGGCCAACCCGGCCGGCCTGATCGACATCACGCGGTTCTGGTTCGAGCAGGGCAGCCTGAGCAACGAGCGCAAGGTGGCCGACTTCCTGAAGTACAAGGTCGAGAACCGTTCGATCGCGGGCATCGATTCGATCGTGATGCGTCCCGACGACGCGAACGGCGCCTGCGGGGTGGCCAGCAACGCGGCCGGGGTCGTCGGTTGGTGGGTCAATCCTCAGGCGCCTGGCATCGACGCCTGCGGGCAGGCCATCAAGCTCATGGAGCTGACGCTGGCGACCAACTCGTAGACCGGCTCAACGTCGACTTGTTGTGGGCGGTCAGCGCGGGACTTGGAGGCCGACCAGCGCGGCCCGGCCGGGTTCCAGGCCTTCCCAGGCGCCGGGCACGGCCAGTATCGCGATCGCCGATGTGGGGAACTTCGCCGAAATGCGTTCCGCGACAGCGGCATCCGTGCCGTCGTCGTCGGCCAGGGTGAGCGCCAACGCGGACATCGTCGGTTCGTGCCCGATGACGAGCAGGGTCGTGACGTCGTCGGGGACCTTGTTGATCTCGTCAATCATGATGCCGGGGGTGCTGTCGTAGAGCCGCTCGACGTAACGCACCGGTGCGTCGATACCGGTGTTGGTCAGGGTCTCCCGGGCGCGGGTGGCGGTGGAGCACAGCACGGCGTCGACGGTGGGCGCGTTGGCGCGCAGCCAGCCTCCGGCGAGCCCGGCTTCCCTGATGCCGCGCGGCGCCAACGGCCTGTCATGGTCGGCGACGCCAGGAGGGTACGCGGACTTCGCGTGCCGCATCAGTAGCAGGGTGCGCCGATCACTCATCCGGTCCACGGTAATAAACGCGGTGCCAAAGCTGCTACCACTCGTCGTCGTCTTAGTTGTGGTGGAGTAGGAGGCAGTTCGATTGGGGTTTCAACAAACGAGCTAAGGCGCTGGGGTTTTCACCCACAGCGCCTTAGCAGGGTATGTGATTATCCGGCCACACCTCGTGACGGCCAGACCGATTTAACCCCCAAGTTGAGAGCCCGAAGCTCTGACCAGGAGATGCGGTTGAGAGCCCGAAGCTCTGACCGCAGCATTCAAGCTACCGCGCGGGGCACCGTTGTTCAACCACGGCAGCGTGCGACGAGGTGCGCCGGCTTCCATGAGTCAGCACGTTTACTCTTTTCGTGCGCTGGTCGGTCGCGAACGAAGCGACCCCAAATGCTGCCGCGAGACGGGCCGCGACTCGCCCCTTATGAGAGTTTGCCGAAGAGTCGGAGCGCCGCTGGTGCGCCACAGCGCCAGCCACCAAATCGGCAAGCTGCAGCCCGTCAGTGCAACGCGAGTCGGCGCATACAGCAGATACCAGGCCGGTAGACCTGAGCCGCTGGTTAACCATTCCACGCACAGCGTCATCGAATGCGATACCGACCGGTGTCGTGCGTCGATCGAGCACGGCGCTTGCCAGCTCTCGTGAATTGATGCTGCCCACCAGCATCTTTGCTACGACCTTTGCATGGACTTGCCATTCCGGGTGTTTGCCGTCGAACGGATTGCACGTCTTCGACGAAAGGTCGACGACACAGGCTGTGATATGGGCATCGGAATTCGCAAGTGCGTCTATGACCTCGTAGTACGCCGTGAGCTTGCCGCGCGATATACGACTGAACTTGAACTCCCCGTCGTACGCGCGTGTATCGCGAATGTGCTCGATGCTACGCAGCAGTGCACCGGGTTTTCGCAGCTTGACGGCGCCCACAACGAAGAATGACCCACTGCTGGCACGCGCCGAACTCTCGTCGACAAAGAAGGTTGCACACGGGTAGCCGCGAGGAACGAGCACCGCATCAACTTCAGGTTTCGCCAACGGCTCGACCTCCTGCGGGCTGACGAAATAGCCGGTAGTGGTCGCCGTTGGCGCCGATGATCGCACCGGCCCACCGCGCATTCGACTGCCCCGTCAACGTCTTCTTGCGGACGTTAAACCGATCCCGGCGTCTCCGGTGTCTGGCCTCGTCCGCGATTGCCGCACCACACGGCCCGGCCAACGACTTCGTCACCGTCGCGCCCCATCATCACTTGCAGTCTCCGCGACAGCACATTGACCAGGCGACCGTTGTTGCACCTTCATAATGCCCGGATGCTTCCAGGGGGGTCCGACATTTCCCGCTCGTCCATCACCGGCCAACAAAATCGCCAGCTGCTCCCGACCCGAGCCACCGCTTGTGCGGCGTCGCGTTAAGTCACTGGGGCTCAACCGCCCGGGCTAGGGCCAATTGCAAAGCGGCACCATGCCTCAGGGGCGCCAGCCGAGTTGGAGCAGCAAGCCCAGGTCGTCACGGACCGCGCGGTGATGGGTGATCTGGCCGCCGGCGACCGTGAAGATGTGCACCTGTTTGTGGTTGATCCGCCTGCCGGTGGGTTCGATGCCGTTGAACACCCCGGTGTGCTCGCCGGTCATGGTGGCCGCGGCGATCACGACCCCGGCCTCGGCCACGGTCTCCTGCGGTTCGAACCGCAGATCGGAGAACGCGTCGCGCAGCCATCGGCTGGTGGCCAGGAACCCCGCGGGGCCGAGGAGCCGGCGTTCGACATCGTCCGGGTCGTCGTCGGCCTCCTGATTCACGTAGCTTGGGGCGATGATTCGTCGGGCCAGCTCCTCGTCTCCGGTCTCGATCAGCCGGAAGGACTCGAGCGCAACGGCTTTCGGGTTCGTCATTCGGCAAAGGCTAACGCGCATCACCGGGGGTGGTATTGGATGAAACGGACACGCCCCGCGGGAGCGCGACGGGCGACACCCCCGCCAGCGCCAGGCACTCGTTGATCATGTGCGGCTGGTCGGCGTAGTTGGCTTCGATCGCCAACTCCGCCCAACGTGCTCGGGCGCCGCGGGTATGGATCAAATCCAGCAGACGCTGGAATCGAAGGATCCGGCCAAACCGCTTGGGGCCGTAGCCGACAGCGGTCTCAAACCGGCGGCGCAGCTGTCGTTCGCTGAGATCGACGGCGGCGGCCAGGCTCGATACCGGCCGGCCCGGGTGTCGCCGCATTATCCCTATCGCCCGGGTGACGGCGGTATCGACCAACGGTTCGGCGCCGGCGAGATAGCCGGCCAGCAGGTCTTCCAGCGCCGCCACGCGTTGACTGGGAGTCGTTGCCGCAAGGACCATCTCGGCCATGAGGGTGCCGCGGACGCCGAAGATCGAATCGAGGAGAACCCGGCGGTCGGTGAACTCGCTGGCGGGCGGCCCGATGAGGGCGGCCGCCGCGCCCGGCCGCAATCGAAGACCGGCGAGCACGCATCCCGTGTCCGGCGGCAGGTCGTAGAAGGTGGTGGCGGGACCCGCGATCATGACGTCGCCCCGCGAACCGACGAACAGGTCGACGCACCCGTCCGGCATCACACGCAAAGGTCGGCTCGCCGGGCCGGACCGAACCCAGCCGCATTCGACCAACGGCGCGAGCCGTCGATCGGGACGAAACTCCTGGTACACGCCATCACCATATGCGTGCTGACGGTCGTTCAGTGGGTATCAACCAACGGCCGAAGCCTTCATCTTGTCATCGTCGACCGCCGCACGTAGGTCTGCTGCCCGACCGGGCGAAGGGTTCCGGCAGCTTCAGCTCGATCAATCGCAGTCGCGGCACCGGGCTTCGCGGAGTATCAATTCAAGACCAACCAACAGGGTGATTCCGCTGTTCGAGTTGCGGCAGGTCTAGCACGCCGATCACCGAGCCTGTAATTTTGCAGGCCGCTACTCGCACTCTCGCTGCATACTTACAGGCTCGGCGAAGGGTCCGACCCGCCGGCGTGATCACCGCCGCGAGCAATGGCGCGCGACCTTGACGCTTGAAATGGCACCCCAGAACGCCGCGCTGATCTCCATGTTCCAGACGTAGAGTCGCCGGGCCTGAGCACGATCACCACCGCATGCGCTGAGGTAAGGGGCCAAGCGTGGCGCTGTTACAAACGTGTCGAGTGCCGCCACTCTGGCCGGGTCCATGGCACTTCGCTCTAGACAGAAGAAGGCCCGGCGGGCTTCACCGAGGTGAATGCGATCCTGCCGGGCGTGCACCACTAATTTACGGGCGTGACACGCCGCAATCAATGCGGGCGCGCCGCAGCCCGCTCTTCTTCCTATAGGAGCAGGTCCGACCTTCAATCGAAGGTTTCCGCCCGACATGCTCCCGCAGAGCTCAAGCCCGAATCGCCATCACCATATGTGCGGTGCACCCATGCCGGTGCGCGTCCCCCGACTTGTCGGCATCCAGTCCTAAACTCGCGATGCCCTGATAGCCACGCAACCAGAAAGGGGGGCGCCGGGATGCGATTCCTGCACACCGCCGACTGGCAGCTCGGCATGACCCGGCACTTCCTTGCCGGCGATGCCCAGCCACGGTACTCGGCGGCCCGCCGCGACGCGGTCGCCGGTCTGGGGGCGCTGGCGGCGGAGGTGGGCGCCGAGTTCGTCGTGGTGGCCGGTGACGTCTTCGAGCACAACCAGCTCTCCCCGCAGGTGATCGGGCAGTCGCTGGAAGCCATGCGCGCCATCGGAATTCCGGTCTACCTGCTGCCGGGCAACCACGATCCGCTCGACGCGTCCTCGGTGTACACGAGCGCGCTGTTCACCGCCGAACGCCCGGACAACGTCACCGTGCTCGACCGGGCCGGTGTCCATCAGGTGAGGCCCGGGGTGGAGATCGTCGCCGCGCCGTGGCGGTCCAAGGCCCCGACCACCGACCTGGTCGCCGAGGTCCTCGAAGACCTGACCCCCGGACCCGTCACCCGGATCCTCGTCGCCCATGGCGGCGTCGACGTCCTCGACCCCGACCGCGACAAACCGTCGCTGATCCGGCTCACCACGCTCGACGACGCGCTGGCCCGCGGCGCAATCCACTATGCCGCGCTGGGGGACAGGCATTCGCTCACCCGGGTGGGCGACAGCGGCCGGGTCTGGTATTCCGGTTCACCGGAAGTCACCAACTTCGACGACGTCGAATCGGACCCCGGTCACGTCCTGGTCGTCGACGTCGACGAGAGCGCCGTCACCGTGGAGCCCCGGCGCGTCGGCCGCTGGCGGTTCGTCACCCTGCACCCTCAGGTCGACACCAGCCGCGACATCGCCGACCTCGACGTGAACCTCGACCAGATCACCGACAAGGACCGCACCGTGGTGCGGTTGGCGCTGACCGGTTCGTTGACGGTCACCGACCGCGCCGCGCTGGACGCGTGCCTCGACCGATACGCCCGGTTGTTCGCCTGGCTCGGCCTGTGGGAACGCCGCACCGACCTCGTCGTCATACCCGCCGACGGCGAGTTCACCGATCTCGGCATCGGCGGGTTCGCCGCCGCGGCCGTCGAGGAGCTGGTGGCAACGGCACGCGAGGGCGACGCGGAGTCCGCCGTCGATGCGCAGGCGGCGCTGGCGCTGTTGCTGCGGCTCGCCGATCGGGGGGCCGCATGAAGCTGCACCGGCTGGTCCTCACCAACTACCGCGGCATCGCGCACCGGGAGATCGAGTTCCCCGACCGAGGCGTGGTGGTGGTGTGCGGCGCCAACGAGATCGGCAAGTCGTCGATGGTCGAGGCCTTGGACCTCCTGCTGGAGTCCAGGGACCGCTCCACGAAGAAGGAAGTCAAGGCGGTCAAGCCGGCCAACAGCGACGTCGGCTCCGAGGTCAGCGCCGAAATAAGCTGCGGTCCTTACCGTTTCGTGTACCGCAAGCGGTTCCACAAAAAATGCGAGACGGAGTTGACGGTGCTGACGCCGCGCCGCGATCAGCTCACCGGCGACGAGGCCCACGAACGGGTCCGGGCGATGCTGGCCGAGACGGTGGACAACGACCTGTGGCGCGCCCAGCGGGTGCTGCAGGCCACCTCGACCGCCGCGGTGGATCTGTCCGGTTGTGATGCGCTGTCGCGCGCGCTGGACGTCGCGGCCGGAGACGCCACGGCGCTACAGGGCACCGAGCCGTTGCTCATCGAGCGGATCGACGCCGAGCACGGCCGCTATTTCACCCCCACCGGGCGCCCCACCGGCGAGTGGGCCGCCGCGATCTCCCGGCTGGCCGACGCCGAGGCCGCGGTCGCGGAATGCGCGGCGGCGGTCGCCGAGGTTGACGACCGGGTGCGCCGCCACGCCGTCCTGACCGAGCGGGCGGCCGAGTTGGCGCAGCGGCGGGCCTCGGCCGCCCCCCGGCTCGCCGCCGCGCGGGCGGCCGCCGACAGGATCGCCGAACTCACCGGCCAAGAGCGCGAGGCCAGGCTGGTCGCCGACGCCGCGGCGGCGACCGGCGCCGCGGCCACCGCCGCCCACACCGGGCGGTTGGCGCTGCTGGCCGAAATCGACACTCGCACGGCCATCGTCGCCGCGGCCGAGGCCGAAGCGCAACAGGCCGCCGACGCGCGGGCACAAGCGGCGGCCGACGCCGAGGCCGCGGCCACCGCCGCCGAGGAAGCCACCCGGGCCCTGACGGACCTGCAACGTCGCGCCGAGGCCGCCCGGCGCGCCGTCGACCAGCTCGCCAACCGCGAGGAGGCCGACCGGCTGAGCGCCCGGTTGGCCAGGATCGTCACCATCCAGCGGGACCGGGACCGGGTCCGCGCGGAACTCGCAGAGCCCCCGGTCGCCGCCGTCACCGAGGAGTTGCTGCGGCGAATCGAGGACGCCGCGGCCGCCGTCGACCGCCTCGGCGGCCAGTTGGCGTTGATGTCCGCCGGGGTGGAGATCACCGCCGCCGCCGACATCGAGCTCCTCGCCGGCGACCAACGGGTGCCGCTCGCGGCGGGCCAAAGCTGGTCGATCACGGCGACCGGTCCCACCACCGTGGCGGTACCCGGCGTCCTGACCGCGCGGGTCACCCCGGGCGCGACCACCCTCGACATCCAGGCCAAATACGTTGCGGCGGAACAGGAGCTGGCCGCCGCGTTGGAGGCCGGCGCCGTCGTTGACCTGGCGGCCGCGCGATCCGCCGATCAACGCCGCCGCGAACTGCAGGCAAGCCGCGACCAGTTGAGCGCCACCCTGGCCGGTTTGTGCGGCGACGAACCGGTCGACCAGCTGCGGTCGCGGCTCGCGCAGTTGCGTGCCGGTCAATCGGACGAACCCGACGTCATCGCGACGGACATCGCCGCCGCCCGCACCGAACTGGATGCGGCGGAGGCCGACCGCGCCGCCGCGTCCGCCGAACACGAGACGCGCCGCCGGATCGCCGCGGACGCCGATGGCAGGCTGGCCGAGTCATCCATGCGGGCAACGGTTTTGCTGAACACGCTGGAGACCCAGCGCGGCGAGCTGGACGCGGCCACCGCCCGGCTGGCGCGGGAGCGGGGGTCGGTCAGTGACGAGGACCTCGCGTCGGCGGCGGACACCGGGCTGAAGGCGGCGGAAGACGCTCAGCGGCGGCTCGCCGAGCTGGCCGGCGAGCTTGCCGCCGCGGCGCCGGACGCGGTGGCCGCCGAATTGGCCGCTGCCACAGGGGAAGCGACGTCGCTGCACGATCGCTACGAAGAGGCCGCGGGTGCATTGCGCGAGATCGGTATCGAGCTTTCGGTCTTCGGCGGCGAGGGTCGCCAAGGCAAGCTGGACGCCGCCGAGACGGAACGCGAGCACGCCGCCAGCCAGCACGCCCGGATGGGTGAGCGGGCGCGGGCCGCGCGGCTGCTGCGGTCGGTGATGACGCGTCACCGCGACACCACCAGGCAGCGCTACGTCGAGCCCTATCGCGCCGAACTGCAGCGGCTCGGCCGCCCGGTGTTCGGGCCCACGTTCGAGGTGGACATCGACAGCGACCTGTGCGTCCGCAGCCGCACCCTGAACGGCGTCACGGTGCCGTACGAATCGTTGTCCGGTGGGGCCAAAGAGCAGCTCGGCATCCTGGCGCGGCTGGCCGGCGCCGCCCTGGTGGCCAAGGAGGACACCGTCCCGGTGCTGGTCGACGACGCGCTGGGATTCACCGATCCCGCCCGGCTGGCGAAGATGGGTGAGGCCTTCGACGCCGTGGGCGCTCACGGACAGGTCATCGTGCTCACCTGCAGCCCCGATCGGTACGACGGGGTCACGGGCGCGCACCGCGTCGACCTCAACGCCTAGCGTCACGGTGCGGCTCAGGTCCGCATGAACCCGATCGCGGTGTAGTTCAGGTCGGCGAGGCCGGCCGCGCCGAAATTGGCGAGCGTGCTGCGCACCGCGACGTCGCCCGGAGATTGGGTCAGCGGCAGGCTGAATCCCTCGGCCCAGATGAGCTTGTCGAGGTCGTTGGCCAACGCCCGCGCCTTGCCGGGATCGAGCTCTTCGAGCGTTCGCTCGATCGCGTCGTCGATCTGCGGGCTGCCGATCTTGCCGAAGTTGCTTGCCCCGTAGGACTGGTAAATCTGGGTCAGCGCCGAGAGGGGGAACGCGTCGCCGAGCCAGCCGAACTGCGCGATGTCGAAGGCCCCGACGTTGATGTAGTTGGTGAAGAAGCCGCTGCCGGACCTCGCGACGAGATCGAGCTTGACGCCGATCTGCGCGAGACTGTGCTGGGCGATCTGCGCGAACACGCGGCTGCCCTGCGCGTCGTAGAACAAATCGCGGATGACGAGCTGGCGCCCGTCCTTCTCCCGGAACTGGCCGTTGAGCCGCCAGCCCAGGGCATCGAGCTCACGTGCCGCCTCGGCCGGGTCGTAGGGGACGACGGAGCCGTTGTCCTGATAGCCCTCCTGCCCGGCGACATAGATGTGGTTGTTCAACGCCACCGGGTCGCCGGTGAGGCCGTACTGGACCACCTTGGCGATGGTCCGCCGGTCGATGCCCTTGGATACGGCGACCCGCAGCGCCTTGTCCTCGAGGATCGCCCCGTGGGCACCGTTGAACGTGAAGTGCGACCAGCTCGGGGCGGGGGCGCGCCGGATCGAAATGCCCTTGGTCCGTTGCGCGATGGTCAGCTGGTCCACCGTGCCGATCCCGGTGGCGTCGATCGTGTTGTTCTGCAGCGCCGGCAGCCGCGCGGCGTCATCGAGCACCAGGTAGGTGATGTTGTCCAGGCGCGGGCGCCGGCCCCACCATTTCGGGTTGCGGGTCAACACGATTCGCTGCGTGGTCCGGTCCAGAGACGAAAAAATGAAAGGACCCGCCGACGGGCCGGGACCCTCGAGCTGGCCCGTGTTGAAGGCCTCGGGCGTGCCGGTCATGGCGGCGGGCAGCAGCATGCCGTTGCCGGCGAACATGCCGCGCCACTCGGCGTACGGCTTGGCGAAGGTCATGACGGCCTGCCGGTCGTCCACCCCGCGGGTGACCGAGGCGACCCGGTCCGCGCCGCCGGGTCCCGCGATCGCGAAGTTCCTGTCGACGCCGCTGAGCGCGTGGATTTGGCTGGCGATGTCGCGCCACGTGATCGGCGTGCCGTCGGACCACACCGCTTTAGGGTTGATGGTGTAGGTGACCACCTGCGGGCTGGTCCCGGTGAGTTCGACGCTGGTGAAGTAGTCGGTGTCGACCGTCGTCGAGCCGTCCGGCCCGATCGTGAACGCCCGCGGCAGGGTGGCCTTCATCATCGCGGCGACCTCGGCCGAATTGCCGTCGATGTGCAGAATGTTGAAGTTGGGCGGGAAGTCGCTGAGCGCCAGCCGCAGGCTCCCGCCGTCCTGCAGCGTGGCGGGATCCTGCGGGTTGATGTCGCTGGTGCTGCCGATGGATGCGCCGCTGCCGGTCGGGGGCGCCAGGTCGATGGCCGGCGAGCACCCGGTGAGCGCCAAAGCGGCGACCACCACCGCTACCGCCGCGCGGCCCGCGACAATTCGAAACTGCACCCAGAGCGTGTAGTGGCCCCGAAACGGCACCCTCAGCGCAGGCTCGGCGCGCTGGGCGCAGGCTCGAAACTGCGCCCTAGCCACGGCCGCCCGGATCCGGTTGTGGCACCGCGCCCAGCAGCCGGCGCGTGTAATCGTGCTGCGGATTGTCGAAGACCTGCCGGCTGTCACCCTGCTCCACGATGGTGCCGGCGTGCATGACCGCCACGTGGTGGGCCAGGTGTTTGACCACCGAAAGGTCATGAGACACGAAGAGATACGACAGGCCGAACCTTTCCTGCAGATCGAGCAGCAGGTTGATGATCCCGGCCTGGATGGAGACGTCGAGGGCGGACACCGGTTCGTCGAGGGCCAGGATCTTGGGCTGCAATGCCAGCGCGCGTGCGATGCCGATGCGCTGCTTCTGGCCGCCGGAGAACTCGGCGGGGTAGCGGGTGGCGTCCGCGCGGCGCAGCCCCACGATGTCGAGCAGCTCGGCGACCCGCGCGTTGGTGTCGCTCTTGCCGAACCCGTTGGCCCGCAACGGCTCGGCAACCAGTTCGAAGACGGGCAACCGTGGATCCAGGGACGCCACCGGGTCCTGGAACACGACCTGGATGTCACGCCGCAGCGATCGCCGGCTCGCCCGGCTCAGGGTGGCGACATCGGTGCCGAGCACCTCGATCGATCCCGATTGCGGCGCAACCAGTTCCAGGATCTCATGCAGGGTAGTCGACTTGCCCGAACCGGACTCGCCGACGATGCCCAGGGTGCGGCCCTGCCGCAACTCGAAGCTGATGCCGTCGACGGCCCGGACCTCGCCGACGGCGCGACGCAACACCACGCCCTTCGTCAGCCGGTAGGTCTTGACCAGATCGCGCACCCGCACCACCACCGACGAGTCGCCGGGTTCCGTCCGGCGGCTTTCGATGTTGACGCCATAGATGTCCGCGGCGCTGCGCTCGCCAACCTGGTCGGTGCGGATGCATGCCGCCCGATGGTTCACGCCGACCTCGATCAACTCCGGCTCCGCGGCGCGGCACTCGTCGATGGCCAGCGGGCAGCGCGGCGCGAACGGGCATCCCGGGTCCAGGCCGGCCAACGACGGGGGCGAACCGGGTATGGGCACCAGCCGGGTCCCCTGCGCGGCGTCCAACCGCGGAACGGAGCCCAACAGGCCCACGGTGTAGGGCATTTGGCGGGCGCGGTAGAGGTCTTTCACGCTCGCGAACTCGACGACTTTACCGGCGTACATCACCAGCGCGCGGTCGGCGAACTCGGCCACCACGCCGAGGTCGTGGGTGATGATCAGCACGCCGGCCCCGGTGACGTCGCGCGCGGTCTTGAGCACCTCGAGGATCTGCGCCTGCACGGTGACATCCAGGGCGGTGGTCGGCTCGTCGCAGATCAACAGGTCGGGATCGTTGGCGATCGCGATCGCGATGACCACCCGTTGCCGCTCGCCGCCGGACAGCTCGTGCGGAAACGCCCGGGCGCGTCGTTCGGGCTGCGAAATACCCACCAGCTCAAGCAATTCCACCGCGCGCCGGCGGGCAGCCTTCCTGCCGGTCCGCGGCTGGTGGACTTCGATCGCCTCGGCGATCTGGTCGCCGACGGTGTAGACCGGGGTCAGGGCGGACATCGGGTCCTGGAACACCATGCCGACCGCCTTGCCGCGGAACCGCGACATCGCGTCGTCGCCAAGACCCAGCAGCTCCGTGCCGTGCAGGCGGACCGAGCCGCGCACCGTCGCGTACTCTGGCAACAGGCCCACCACCGCCATCGCCGAGACGGACTTGCCCGATCCCGATTCGCCGACCATGGCCACGACTTCCCCGGGATCGATGCGGTAGCTGATGCCACGCACCGCGGTCACCGGTCGGCCGTCGGCGGGAAAGGCGACGGCCAGGTCGGTCACCTCGAGCAGCGGGCTCATCGGGTGCCGCTCCCGGGGTCGAGCGCGTCGCGCAGCCCGTCGCCGGTCAGGTTGGCGCACACCAGGATCAGCACCAGGACGCCGGCCGGAAACAGGAACACCCACGGAAAGGTCGTCGCCGACTGCGTGCCGTTGGCGATCAGGGTGCCCAGCGACACGTCGGGCGGCTGGATGCCGAAGCCGAGGAAGCTCAGGCCGGTCTCGGCCAGGATGGCCGAGGCGACGTTGAGCGCGGCGTCGATGATCAGGATGGACGCCACGTTGGGCACCACATGGCCCACGATGATCCGGCGGCTGGAGACGCCCATATACCGTGCGGCGCGGATGAATTCGCGCTCACGCAGACTCATGGTCATGCCGCGGACCATGCGGGAGCTGATCATCCAGCCGAAGCCCGCCAGCAACAGCACCAGCAGCACGATGCTGGACGAGTTCTTGGTTCGCGGCGTGACGATCGCGATGAGGATGAAGCTGGGCACCACCAACAGCAGGTCGACCAGCCACATCAGCGCGCGGTCCCGCCAGCCTCCGAAATAGCCGGCGACGGACCCGACGGTGGCCGCGATGCCCGTGGAGACGACCGCGACGCAGACGCCGATCAGCATCGACTTCTGCATTCCCCGCAGGATCTGCGCCAACAGATCCTGTCCCAGCGCGTTGGTGCCCAGCCAGTGACGGGCGTTCGGGGGCTGCAGCAGGGCGTTGAAATCGAGGTCGTCGTAGGAGTAGGGCAGCAGCGAGGGCAGCGTGTAGCAGCCGACGAACAGCAGCACCAGCAGCGTCAGCGACGCCACCGCCAGCCGGTTGCGCGCGAACCTGCGCAGCACCAGGGTGCGGCGCGAGGTGAAATCCGCGACGTCCGAGCCGGATATCCCTTGGGCGGCAGCCGTTTCGGCCCGGGACGTCATGACACCCGGACCCTCGGGTCGAGGGCCGCGTAGATGACATCCGAGAGCAGGCCGGCCAGCAACACCACCGTCCCGGAGAACAGGGTGATCGCCGCGATGATGTTGGTGTCCTGGGCCGAAATGCCCTGCACCAGCCATTCCCCCATGCCGTGCCAGCCGAAGATCTTCTCGACGAACACCGCCCCGGTGACCAGCCCCGCCACCCCGTAGGCGAACAGCGTGGCCAGCGGTATCAGCGCGGTGCGCAGCCCGTGTTTCAGCAGCGCGCGCCGGCGGGTGAGCCCCTTGGCGCGGGCGGTGCGAATGAAATCCTGGCCGAGCACGTCGAGCATCGCGTTGCGCTGGTATCGGCTGTATCCGGCGGCGGCGACCAGGGCCAGCGTCAGCGTCGGCAGGATCACATGCCGCAACCGGTCCAGCGCCTGCCCGATAGCCCCGCCGACCACGCCCGGTGACGTCTCCCCGGTGTAGTCGAAAAGGTGGATGCCAACCGCCCAGTTCACCCGCAGGGCACCGAGGATCAACAGGTTGGCGATGACGAACGTCGGCGTGCTCAGCACGAGCAGCGCCAGCATCGTGACCACGCGGTCACTGAGCCGATACTGGCGGATCGCGCCCCATGCCCCGGCCGCGACGCCCAGCACGGTGCCCGACACGGAGCCGATGACCAGCAGTCGCAGGCTGACTCCGACCCGGCGCCACAGCGTGGTCGCGACGGGCTGGCCGGTGATGGTCGTCCCGAAGTCGCCGCGAACGACGTGCGAGGCCCAGTGCGCGTAGCGGATGGGTATCGGTTGGTCCAAGCCGAGCGCGTGGGCCTTGGCGTCGATGACGGCCTGGGGCGGGCGTGGATTGCGCTGCAGCAGGCTGTCCAGCGGCGAGAAGGCCACCGAGGTCAGGCAGTACGTCAAAAACGATGCCAGCGCCAGCAGCACGAGGTAGTTGAGCAACCGGCGCGCCAGAAAGCGGGTCATGCCTTACCGAGCCGCCCGTGCCGCATTGGGACAGGTTAGCGAGCCGAGCGCCAACCGGCCGGATGGCCCGAAAAGCATGACGCGTCGGCCTCTTGTGATCCCGCTGATTCTCATGCGTGAATAACGGGTAGCCGGTTGTTAGCATGCACCGCGGCGCCGATGCATGCAGCAAATTTCATGGGCCACACTCGGAGGAGGCTCACGTGACGGTTACCGACGACTATCTGGCCAACAATGCTGATTATGCGAGCGTCTTCATCGGCGAGTTGCCGATGCCGCCGAGCAAGCATGTCGCGGTCGTGGCGTGCATGGATGCCCGGCTCGACGTCTACCGCATCCTCGGTCTCAACGAGGGGGAAGCCCACGTCATCCGGAATGCCGGCGGGGTCGTCACCGACGACGTGATCCGCTCGCTGGCCATCAGCCAACGGCTGCTGGGGACGCGGGAGATCGTCCTGATTCACCACACCGACTGCGGGATGCTCACCTTCACCGACGAGGACTTCAAGCGCGACATCCAGGACGAGACGGGGGTCGAACCGCCGTGGGCGCCCGAGGCCTTCTCGGACGTCGCGGAGGACGTCCGCCAGTCGGCGCACCGGATCGACGACAGCCCGTTCGTGACCAGGCACGTGTCGCTGCGCGGGTTCGTCTTCGACGTCAGCACCGGCACTCTCGAGGAAGTCGCGCTGACCGACGACGATGCGGCCCGCGCGGCGGTGTGACGCGGAGGCGGGCGATACGCCTCGGCCGATCTTGTAGGTGGCCCGGGCGCCGCGGCCTTGGCGTCATGCGTCCGATGCGTGTCATTGACACCGGCGTGGTCGCCTGGTTCCATAGATGGCAATGACCATAAACATGGTCAGTTCTACCAAATTTATCGGGAATATGACGAGGGGCGCGATGACCGCCGTTGTGAAGGCCGGCCCCGCCGCCGGCCAATACGAACTGAGCCACCTGCGCTCGCTGGAGGCCGAGGCCATCCACATCATCCGGGAGGTGGCCGCCGAGTTCGAGCGACCGGTGCTGTTGTTCTCGGGCGGCAAGGACTCCATCGTCATGCTGCACCTGGCGCTCAAGGCGTTCCGGCCCGGCCGCCCGCCCTTCCCGGTCATGCACGTCGACACCGGCCACAACTTCGACGAGGTGATCGCCACCCGCGACGAACTGGTCGCCGAGTCGGGGGTGCGGTTGGTCGTGGCGTCGGTGCAGGAGGACATCGACGCCGGACGGGTCGTCGAGACCATCCCGTCGCGCAATCCGATACAGACCGTGACGCTGCTGCGCGCCATCCGGGAGAACAGGTTCGACGCGGCGTTCGGGGGGGCGCGGCGCGACGAGGAAAAGGCGCGCGCCAAGGAGCGGGTGTTCAGCTTCCGCGACGAATTCGGCCAGTGGGACCCGAAAGCCCAGCGGCCCGAGCTGTGGAACCTCTACAACGGCCGGCACCACAAGGGCGAGCACATCCGGGTCTTCCCGTTGTCCAACTGGACCGAGTTCGACATCTGGTCGTACGTCGGCGCCGAGAAGATCACGCTGCCGTCGATCTATTTCGCCCACCGGCGCAAGGTGTTTCGGCGCGACGGGATGTTACTGGCCGTGCACCGGCACATGCAGCCACGCGCCGACGAGCCGGTGTTCGAGGCGACGGTCCGTTTCCGCACCGTCGGGGACGTCACCTGCACCGGCTGCGTGGAGTCGGAGGCCGCCACCGTGTCGGAGGTGATCGCTGAGACCGCGGTCTCGCGGCTGACCGAGCGCGGCGCGACCCGGGCGGACGACCGGATCTCGGAGGCCGGGATGGAAGACCGCAAACGGCAGGGCTACTTCTGATGGCCGCCCCCACCACGCTGCTCCGCATCGCCACCGCCGGTTCCGTCGACGACGGCAAGTCCACGCTGATCGGGCGCCTGCTCTACGACTCCAAGGCCGTCATGGAAGACCAGTGGGCGTCGGTGGAGCGCACGTCCAAGGAGCGCGGCCACGACTACACCGACCTGGCGCTGGTCACCGACGGCCTGCGGGCCGAACGCGAACAGGGCATCACCATCGACGTCGCCTACCGCTACTTCGCCACTCCCAAGCGGAAATTCATCATCGCCGACACCCCGGGGCACATCCAGTACACCCGCAACATGGTGACCGGTGCGTCGACCGCCCAGCTGGTGATCGTCCTCGTCGACGCGCGGCACGGCCTGCTCGAGCAGTCACGCCGGCACGCCTTCCTGGCGTCGCTGCTGGGCATCCAGCACATCGTGCTCGCCGTCAACAAGATGGACCTGATCGGCTGGGACAGGGCGAGATTCGAGTCGATCCGCGACGAATTCCATGCCTTCGCCGCGCGCCTGGACGTGCAGGACGTGGCCACCATCCCGATGTCGGCGCTGCACGGCGACAACGTGGTGACCAAGTCGGACAAGGCGCCGTGGTATGAGGGGCCGGCGCTGCTGTCGCACCTCGAAGAGGTCTACATCGCCGGTGACCGCAACCTGGTCGACGTGCGGTTCCCCGTCCAATACGTCATCCGGCCACACACCCGCGAGCATCAGGACCACCGCAGCTACGCCGGCACCGTGGCCAGCGGGGTGATGCGCCCGGGCGACGACGTCGTCGTGCTGCCCATCGGCAAGACCACCCGGATCGCCGCGATCGAGGGGACGAATGGTCCGGTGGCGGAGGCGTTTCCGCCGATGGCGGTGTCGTTGAGCCTCGCCGACGAGATCGACATCTCGCGCGGCGACCTGATCGCCCGCACCAACAACCAGCCCAGGATCGCTCAGGAATTCGACGCGACCGTGTGCTGGATGGACGACGATTCGGCGCTGGAGCCCGGCCGCGACTACGTCATCAAGCACACCACCCGGACCACGCGGGCGAGGATCACCGCGCTGGACTACCGGCTCGACGTCAACACCCTGCATCGCGACAAGACCGCAACGGCCTTGAAGCTCAACGAACTCGGCCGGATCTCGCTGCGCACCCAGGTGCCGCTGCTGCTCGACGAGTACACCCGCAACGCCAGCACCGGCTCGTTCATCCTCATCGACCCGGACACCAACGGCACCGTGGCCGCGGGCATGGTGTTGCGTGAGGTCTCGGCGCAGGCGGCCAGCCCGAACACCGTGCGGCACAAGTCGCTGGTGACCGCCGCGGACAGGGCGGCCCGGGGCAGGACGGTGTGGCTCACCGGGCTGTCGGGCGCGGGCAAGTCGTCGGTGGCCATGCTGGTCGAGCAGAAGCTGCTCGAAAAGGGCGTTCCCGCTTACGTTCTCGACGGCGACAACCTGCGGCACGGCCTGAACGCCGACCTCGGCTTCTCCATGGCCGACCGCGCCGAGAACCTGCGCCGGCTGGCGCACGTGGCCACGCTGCTGGCCGACTCCGGCCAAACCGTGCTGGTGCCGGCGATCAGCCCGCTCGCCGAGCACCGGGAGCTGGCCCGTAAGGTGCACGCCGACGCCGGCTTCGACTTCGTCGAGGTGTTCTGCGACACCCCGATCGCGGAGTGCGAGAAGCGTGATCCCAAGGGGCTGTACGCCAAAGCGCGCGCGGGCGAGATCACGCACTTCACCGGCATCGACAGCCCGTACCAGCGACCGAAGAATCCCGACCTGCGGCTCACCCCCGAACGCACCCTCGACGAGCAGGCGCAGAGCATCATCGACCTGCTCGAGTCGCTGCCCTAGATCGAGCGGATGGCAAAATCCACACCGTGCGCATGTCAGCCAAGGCGGAGTACGCGGTGCGGGCGATGGTCCAGCTGGCCACGGTCGACAGGGGCACGCTGGTCAAGACCGAAGACCTGGCCCAGGCCCAGGGCATACCGCCGCAATTTCTCGTCGACATCCTGACCAACCTGCGCACCGACCGCCTGGTGCGCAGCCATCGTGGCCGCGAGGGTGGCTACGAACTGGCCCGCCCGGGAAACGAGATCAGCATCGCCGACGTGCTGCGCTGCATCGACGGGCCGCTGGCCAGCGTCCGCGACATCGGGCTCGGCGACCTGCCCTATTCCGGGCCGACCGCGCCGTTGGCCGATGTCTGGCGGGCGCTGCGGGCCAGCATGCGCTCGGTGCTGGAAGAAACGACTCTGGCCGACGTCGCGCGCGGTGCCCTGCCCAGGCATGTCGCGCGGCTCGCCGACGACTACCGGGACCAGGAGAGCGTGCGGCACGGCGCGCCGCGCCGCGCCGACTAGCAGGCGACCGTAGGGCCGGCATACCTTCGCGACCGTGCGTGTTTGTACACGACACGCCGTGCGGGCTGTCATTCTGCGCACGCTCGCGCCAAAGGCTGGGGCCTACTTCGGCGCCGTGAGCTCCAGGGCGATGTTGTCCGGGTCGCGAAACTCCAAGATATAGGACGGGCCAATGTCTTTGATCGGCTCGTGCCGCACGCCGACGTCGTCGAGATGCGCGGCCGCGGCGTCCAATTCGGCCCTGCTGGCGAGCCGGAAGGCGATGTGATCGAGCCCGACGCGATCCTCGTCGAAACGGTCCGTCGCGACCGGCCGCAGCCCCAGCAGCATGCCGCCGAGGTCGTAGACGACGCCGCCGTACAGGAAACTCAACTGGTCGCGGGTGGCCTCGTCGGCATTGTCGGGGACCTCCAGCAACACCGGCCAACCGAACACGCTCTCGTAGAACCGCCGCGATCGTTCGATCTCGGTGACGGTCAGCCGGACGTGCGCGATGGAGGTGCTGGTCAAACCCATCTGGTCCATGCTGCCACCGAGAGGGGCACACGTGTTGACCCCCGTGCCACAATCGCCGTCGTGCGGATAGCGATGACCATGCCGGTGATGGAGCCGGACCTGGACGCGACGGTGTTGGAGAACTGGGCGCGCGCGATCGACGAGGGCCCGTTCTCGTCGCTGTGCTGGGGCGAGCGCATCGCCTTCGAAAACCCGGACAACCTCACGCTGCTCGGCGCGCTGGCCGCCTGGACCGGTCGGGTGCGGCTGCTGACGACCGTGATCGTGCCGCAGCTGCACGACCCGGTCATGCTGGCCAAGGCGCTGGCCACCGGCGACGTGCTCTCCGGCGGGCGGCTGACCGTGGGCATCGGCGTGGGCGGCAGGCACGAGGACTACCACGCCGTGAGCGCCGACCCGGCGACGCAGACGATGCGCGGCATGGCCGAACGCGTCGCGGTCATGAAACGGGTGTGGGCCGGGGAAAAGATCACCGAGTCGGTGCTGCCGGTCGGGCCGGCCCCGGTCCAGCCCGGCGGCCCGCCGCTGTTCGTCGGCAGCATCGGGCCCAAGACCATCCGCAGCGCCGCCGCCTGGGCCGACGGTCTGGCCGGCACCACGTTGGACCTCGACGTCGCCAAGCAAAACGAGCTGTTCGACGTGGCGCGGGAGGCGTGGGCGCAGGCCGGCAAGCCCAAACCCCACCTGGTGACGTCGTTCTGGTACGCGTTCGGGTCGCCCGAGCGGGCCCGCGCCCAGGTGCATCGCCACCTGCGGCGCTACATGAACTGGATACCGGCCGAATACGTCGACGCGATGGCGCCGATGACCGGCTGGGCCGGCGGCGAGGACGAGCTGCTGGCCGTGCTGCGCACGTTCGAGGGCATCGGCACCGACGAGGTTCAGCTCATCCCGACGAGTGCGGACCTCGACCAGCTGCGCCGCGCCGCCGACGTGGCGGGGCGGCTTTAGGCGAGCCTTAGGCTGACGCGCGCTCGTCGCCGGTGGCCGGCTCCTGGGGAGGCTGCCCCTTGCGCAGCGTCGCCAACAATTCGCGGTACGGGCCGACCAGGTAGACGGTGTCGCCGCCGCCGAGCCAGGCGTCGCGCCGCGGGTGGAGCGCGACGGGCGCGTCCTGGCGGGTGATCGCGATGACGCGGGTGTGGGTGGACAGCTCGAACATCTTCAGGCCGTCGAGTTCGCTGCCGGCCGCCACGTGCATTGCGCCGACCATGAAGGAGCGCTGGCCGACCGAGAACGTCCCCAGCACCTGCAGGCCCATGGCGGCGCCGATGAACCACGGCGCGGCCAGTTCGACGGTCGACCGCACGTTCTCGAATCCGAACCGCTGCGCCACCGCGGCCCCCAGCGCGCGGTCGTATACGCGGAGCACCAGCGGAACCTCGGGCCGGACGACTTCGGGCATCACCCGGGGCCCCAACATCTCCCGCAGCACGATCCCGGTCTCGATGTTGACCATGTCGTCCTGCGTCAGCACCGCCACCGCCCGCGCCCGGGCGACGCCGGCCGAGTCCAGCGTCTGGCGCAGCGTCGCGTCCCCGAAGATCACCGGCACGTCGAGGTCGGCCGCCGCCGACAAGAAGCGGTTGTTCTCGTCGCGCTCGACCACCGCGACCTCGTATCCGGCGGCCGTCAGGTCGGCGACGACGCGGCTGCCGAACGAACCCAGCCCGACGACGATGACGTGATTGCGCAGATGGCGCGCCCGGCGGCGTCCGGCCGAATGGGCGAAACGCCGCGACAACAGCAGGTCGGCGATGAACGCGACGAGGAGCGCGGTCGTGGTCACGCCGGCGAACATCAGCATGATGCTGAACAGCCGCAGCCAGGTGGGCTGGTGGAGGAAGCTGAAGTCGCCGTAGCCCACCGTCGCGATCGTCTCGGTGCTGAAATACAACGCGTCCAGCCACGTCATCTTCGGATGCGGCTGGTAGCAGAAGCGCAAGACGACCGTCGACCCGATCAGCAGGCATGCCGCGGCCAGCAACGCTCGCGCGAACATCGGGTTGACGTCGTCACGCAGGCCGCGCGCGGCGTCGAGCACCCGCCGCAGCGGCGGCCGGCGCGAGCGCGTCTCGGTCGGCCGCGGGGTCTTGATGCCGCGGGCGGCCAATTCGTCGGCGGTACCGATCATCGCGGTCCAGTCCCCGGCGTGCACCGCCAGATCCCGGCCCGGGCATGTCACGACCTCGCCCGGGGAGGGGGAGTTTTCGCCGTGGATCACCGCCACCGGCGCCAGGTCGCCGTAGATCTCGCGCAGCGTCGCGTCACGCGGTGCCTCCGCGCCCGAGACAACAAACTTGATTCCCGCGGCCTCGAACGGGTGCACGGTGTGCGCCAGGCATGCTTCGACGACCGACGGCGCCGCGAGGTCCGCGACGTCCAGGATCGCGCCGGGGCGTTTATCGGCGGCCATCGCCGTCCGCAACACGTCGTTGGCCAGCCGCGCTACCACCCGCACGCGGGGGTTGGCTTTCCTTGCCAACAGCGCGATTTCGAGGTTTGTCGCGTCGTCATCCCCGACGCAGATTACGGCGCGGGCGCGGGCGACCCCGGCGTCGGCGAGCTCGGTGGCGGTGGTGAGCTTGACGATGTGCACCCCGGCGTTGTTGAGTTCCTCAACGATCGTCGTCGCCAGCGCGTCGTCGCCGCTGACGATGATGTGGCTGCGCACCATCGTATTCGCTTCGGCCGCAGGTCTTTACAGGACTTGAACGTCGGAAGGCGACCAAAACGCCCGCATCGACGTGATCTTGGCGTCCTCGTCGAACGTCATCAGCGAGATGGGCGAGATTTGGGTGCGGCTGTCACCGGCGTCGAGCCTGAGGTGCCACAAAAACGCCGCCTCGCTGCCAGCGACGCGCAGCTCGGCCAGTTCGGTCTCTTTCTTGACGTCCTGGAAGCCCGCATAGAACTCGCGGATGGCGTCGTGGCCGCGCCGGAGGTCCGACCCGATCGGATCCTCGATGGTGGCGTCGGCGGCGTAGAGGGGCAGGATCTCGTCGGCGGTACCCGTGGCGACGAGCGCGAGGTAGCGGTTGACGGTCTGCGTGATGGCTTCCTGGGACGGCATGACTTCGGACGCTACATCGGTTCGTTTGACGGCGATACCGGGCGACGTGCCTTTCATCGGACGCGTCGCGTCACGAGCGCGGGGAACAGGACACGCGCAGCGCGTGGTTCTCGCGCGACGACGTCGGGCAGGCGATCCGTTCGGGGGGCGACGCGCTTGCATGCGGGCCCCGACGGTGTTCGCGCTCGGCACGTCGGAGCCGTTCGGCGCCATGAAGTTTCGGCTGGATTGAGCGGATTGCGGGCGTGCCGCTCGCGAGGTTTTCGCCTGCCAGCTAGACGGCAGGCTCTCAGAGCGCAATCGACTCATCTTTGAGGCAGAGCTAGAAAAGATCGCAAAGCGGTACGGATGGACGTAGGAGCGCGGCGACCGCCTTTGGGTCATCGCAGCGCATTCAATCTGATCGATCCCGCTTTGGAGTCAGCCCGGGCGCGTTGGTTTCGCTTCACCCGATCCGGTGGTCATGTCTGCGAAGATTCGATTTGTGACGCCAGCGACTGTGGACTTCATCTACCGCAGCCTTGGTGCAGGCGCAGCCACAGTAGCGTTGCTGAGCGCTACCTGGGGAATCGTAAAACTTGTCGCGACGCTGTATCGGCGGACTGTGGGCCGCAGAAGGGCACAAGCTAAGTTACTTGACCAGCTGGCTTGCAGCAGCTCAGTTGACTACGTTGAATCACTTCTAGGCGTAGCGCAGTTCATTACGACTCAAGATGGACGTGAACAGCGCACCTATCACCTGCCAGGCGCGTGGGTCATGATTGAACTTGAGGAAAACGTCGTTATTGCATTCTCTATCACTGTGACGAGTCGTTGGATGCATTATAACGCCAAGCGTTTGACGTTTGGATTTCTCGATGTAAAGCTAGGGAAAGACAGGTTCAGCAGGCCAAACGAAATCGGTTATCATGGAGAGATCTTGTGGATTGGTGCATCAAGACTTGGATATTTGCGCGCCCACGATTTCCATAAGTCCGGCGGCTATCAGCGATATTGGTTGTCGTACAACATGTGTGGTGCAGGTAGGCTGATCGCATCGCCAGATATTCCGCATTTTATCGGAACAGGCGTCTATGCCAATCAAAGCGAATCTACAGGGTTCGATCTAAAAAATCCAACCGATGCGTCGGGAATTTCCGTCAACACCTTGACTATTTTGCATCCCGAAGGACCGCTTAATGACTTCTACAAGCGTCATATCCTCGGGCCAGACGAGGCTAGGGTGAAGCTCGCTAGAACGGTGCGACCGCCGTTATATCCATCGCTACGAACCCGTTTTCGTGCTAGACGATATCGCCTAAGAAACGCTGTGAAACGCAAGTGGGCATCGCGAAAGACGGGAAGCGAACATCAGTAATAAACTAGCGCGGGAATTGACCAAAATCAGCGGGTGGCCCCTTTGGCACCCGAAAGCTACCAGCTTCTATACAACGTACAAAAGCTTCAAACCATTCACGCAGAAGTTCATTCGCGCTGCGCTGATCGTCGGAGCCATAGCGCTGTTCGCGTTTTCGCTCCTAGATTTTACGACTTGGCAGTGGTGGCACCAGCGTTCATACATACCGAATATAGCGGCCGGTTTCACCGGATTTCTCATCGGCGCACCTGTTGGTCTCGTTATCCTCGCTACTTTTCAAACCGAACGAGAACACAAGATGGCTCTTGACAGGATCAATAATATGACCCTGCTGGCGTGGGAGAAGTTTAGAGATTCGGTATTCGAACTGTGCTCGTATGATCGGATTTATCCGGGCTTGGCTGGCAACGCGCGAAGTGTTCGTGAGCTCCACGACAGAATTTTTGAGGAATATCAACGACGAATCGCACTAGCTCAAACACGATTACCCAATGGGCCGCCTCATTACCGTAACGCAACTGACGACGAGATAGCCGAGTTTCAAAACTACCTTCGCGAGCGGTCCACCGTGATGCACAGGGCCATGATGGAGGTCTTGAAAATCGTTGGTTCCCAGTACAACTTACAGATCCAATGGTCAATCATTAGAACCAACTGGAATACTCTAACCGGTTTTGTTCGCCTGCAGAGGTTGGAGCAAAATCTGAAATGGTTTGACGATAAGATGGACGCGGAATTTATGAATCGGCTTGCAAGCCAAACGCATCCGCTTACCGACTTCCTGCGGTTGCAAGAGGTAGACCAAAGTAGCTCTACGGCCAGCCTAGGTGCAGCGTTGAAAATGATCCAGCAAGATAGTACAAGGCCAACTGATGAATTGCGAACTAAGCTGATGGCCGGTTACACAGCTTTTGGCTCCAGTGGCCTCGTTGGGGGTCAATATCGCTCCGAATTTGGACATGGAAAGGTGCAGGGACATCAAAAAGCGGCTTGGGAAGCTGAAGAGGCTTTAAGATGGCTAAAAGTCCATGTCGAGAATGTTGAGAGATTTGGTTGGCCTCGAAACGCGACTGCGCCGGAAGTTCCGTTTTAGTCAAGCACTCGCCACGCGATCTAAGTAGGCTTCGATATCGGTGGCATCTACTTTGACGAGGCGACCCACCTTGTAGCCCTTAAACTTTCCGTCAGCGATAAATGCGCGGACAGTATTTGGCGAAACGTCTAGCCGTTCAGCAGCAACGGTTGTTGAAATGAGTTGCCTCGAGCAGCGGATCGCGGCGTTGGAGGCCGGGCGGCCGGTGATCGTGCGCGTGGGCGGCGCTACTTAATCGGCTGGTGTCGCCGCTGGCGGACGATCACGGCGACGTCGTTGGCGGCCATCACCAGCAACGCGGCCGCGGCGGCCGCGACTGGCAGGCCGTGGGTTGTGACCAGCAGCCAAACGGCAATTGCGACCAGTGCAGTTGCCCGCAGCGCTAGTTTGGTCACTTCCCGCATTGGGGTGGCTCGCTTTCTGTTGCGCCCTCGATGAATGCTTCGATCCCGCCAGGCCGCCCATGAGTGCCGCCAGTTCCGACGCGGGATAGGAACTTTCGCCAGAAGTTGCTGTTGTAGTTAGGGTCGTCGCACGCGCGTAACGCGGTTAGTTCTCCGCGTCGTCGTCTTCGATGATTATGTCGGCGAACATGAAAGCATCCTTACTCGCTTCGTGAGTACGGAGAATGAAGCCGGCCAGAAGCGGGACGGCGAAGGAGTATTTGCCGAATCTGTTTTTGTGTACTAGGCCACGCTCGATCAGGCTCGCGAGCATCTGGCTCGCGTGGCTTGACGAGAACGGTTTTGGCAGCAGCACTCGTGCTTTCTCGACAATCTCGGAGATAGAGAATTCGGCGTCGGGCTCGTCCACATGCGCGATGACCCACAACAGATCCCGCTGCCTGTCTGTCGCCCTCTCCCAGCGTCCGGCAAAGAAATCGTCGTCGAGCCGCGCCTGGATGGCGTCGATGTGCACGGTCGGATCCTTGCCCATGCTCATCTGTGAAATCCAGACGTCGAACACCTCGCGGCAGATGAACTGGATGAAGTAGGGGTAGCCGCCCGATCGCTGGCAGATGTCTTCGATCGTCTCGTCCCGAAATCGAATGGGGCAGCTCGCGGTATCGAGCGGCTTGATGATGGCTTCGCGGGCGTCCGACCGCTCGAGCCTGCCGAGTGTCACGACGCGAAACATGCGCTCGCTGTAGGTCCGCGCCTCGACCAGTTTCGAGAACATGGTCGGTAGACCGGTGAGGACGAGCATGAACGGAATCTGTTCACGCTGTAGGTACTGGAAGACGTCCAGCAGGGTGGAGAGCGGATATTCTTCGCGCGAGTGATTGTCGCTTAGGTTCTGTGCCTCGTCGTAGGCGAAAACAACACGGCTGTGGCCGTATTGGGCTTTCATCTGCATCGCCACAAAGGTCAACAAACTCTTGAGCTTGTCCGCGACAAGTCCGGGCGCATTCTCGTATATCTGGCGCAGCACCTGATATGACAACGGGATGTCAGTGGTTGCCGGGGCCTGCTGCTGACCGAAGCCAAAGCCTGCGGGCGTAGGCGTCGGTACGGACATCGCCGACGTGACTACGGCAAGATCGGTCATCACGCGGACGGCCAGATTGTCTTCTGAAACGCTCGCGCTCTGCGACAAGTCCGTTCCGACCCAGTTCCACCCGGCCTTCACGGCGCGCGGCTTGAATGTCTCGAGCAGGACGGTCTTGCCGACACCACGAAGCCCCGTAAGAATTAGGTTCTCGAGGACCGGATCTTGTGCGAGCAGTCCGTCGAAGACTTCGTATTCGCGTTCCCTGCCGGCGAGGTAGGGCGGCATGTGACCCGCTCCGGGGCGATAGGGGTTGGTGAATCCCAGGTCGACTTCAATAGGTTGTTCGGCCATGTACTAAATTTAGCGTGTACCCTAAATTTAGTAAAGACACTACACACAGCTAATCGGATGGGGGTCTTGTGAACAAGCCAACCTTGCGGGAGGGTCAACCGCTGCTCGCGCCCGACTACGTGACCATCATTCCCGGCGATACCGAGCCTGAACTGCGTGCGGATGGAAGCGTTGGCGAGCGTCACCTGAAACCCGGCATCTACGTCCCGGGCCAGGTCATTCCCGCCGTAGAAAAGCCGTAGCTTTCTGCTGACCCGGTCAGCGTGGCGTGGGCGTGTGGCCGCGGCAAGTGCATGCGTTGCGAGACCAACCCAGGTGTCCTGCCGACTCGCAGCGCGTTGACGGCGTTCACTGCCGCCGTGGTGGCCTGCGAACTCAGTCCCGTTACCCAGCCGCAACATCAACGACGGGATGTCATCGTTGCGCCGCCTGAGGCTGTTCGGAGGCTATCGTCTGTTGGCTCTGACCAGGTATTACACCATTGTGATTTGGGCGGCGTGTCGTGCCATTAACCTTGCTGGTGAATACCGACGGTGGTAGTTTTGTGGAGCGACCAGAGCTACGGGCTCACAGTTGCGCGCACGGGCCAGAGATTTTGGGCTCACAGTTCGTGTGAAAAATCCCGAGCGGGGAGAGGACCGCTCACACAGATTCAGGCGAGGGCAGCGCGACATCACGTCGGCTGCCCTCGTCGCATCTTCGTCACAGTCTTGATGTTTACCCGTCCCTTGTGGGTGTCGGAGATGAAGTCGCGAACGCCTAGGCTGTGGGCGAGATCCCACGCTACCTGCGCTTTTTTGCTGAATGTTCGCGGGCGAGGCTCACGACGGTGGTTACCGATTGCGCCTGCGATTAGGTCAGCGACCTGAAGTAGGTCGTTTGCCTCGGAGTCGACTGTGATCGCGCTAACAACAGCGGGCGTAGACATGCCGTAGTTAGCCATGCTTTTGACTGTGTCGCCGAACGAAACGTTCGGCTTGGTGGAGCGATGATCTAAGACAGCAGCGACGTGCTCACCCATATTGATGTTCCCGACAATCAGCTGAGCTGCGATTCTGGCATGTACTCGCCACTCGTCGTCGCCCTTGAATGGGTTGTCGAGCCGCGACCGATCGATGACGGATCCTATGAGCCGGATGTCCGATGACGCGACGACCTCCACGAGCTCACGAAATA
Source organism: Mycobacterium heidelbergense (assembly GCF_010730745.1). Taxonomy (NCBI): domain Bacteria; kingdom Bacillati; phylum Actinomycetota; class Actinomycetes; order Mycobacteriales; family Mycobacteriaceae; genus Mycobacterium; species Mycobacterium heidelbergense. Next base: position 3,487,771 of record NZ_AP022615.1, read on the forward strand.
CAGGAAGGCGCTCTCGGGAGATGCGCGAGAACTTGAACTCTTCGCGATAGCCCGTTCGATCTCGCAACTCTTCGATCTTCCGCTGCAGCCGACCGGGCTGCCGGCACTTGATGCCGGCGACCACGAAAAAGTTGCCGCTTGTTGCTTTAGCGCCAGACTCATCAATAAAGAACGTGGCTGTCAGATGCTTAGCCGCGGCCATCAACGCCATGCCCATGCGGCCACGCGGTCGTTCAGCCCGGCTTGGCCTGCGACGGATTGAGTCATGAGGGTATAGACGCTACGCGAACGCCGCGATAATCCACGCGAATTCGGTGACGAGCGCGCGCGGCCAAGGTCGGGTGTTCCCGGAATCGGACATCTGCAACAGATCTGGCGGCTATCGTCCGTACCCATGTCTGGGGAGAACATCAGAGACCTTTCAAACGAAGCCGCCGTGGCGTTGCTCAACGCGATCAAGAAAGACGCCGAGTCGTACGGGCCTGCGCAGCTCGAGCAGCTTGCGAATGCTTACGCCACCGTCGTCTCGGCAGCACCGGGACCGGAGAAAAAGACGGCCCGCCCTATGGCCGGCTAGCAATGGGTAGGCGCCTCTAGGGGGCGGGAAAAATGGACGCGCCCCGCGCGCGGCGGCTACATGGGCGGCCCGGGTGGTGTCCCTGCCGCGCACATCTGCTGCAGGAACCAGCGGTATTCGATCGCCCCCAGCGGGTTCTGGACGTCGAGCCGCGGGTCCGCCGATATCAGCTGGCCGTTGCACTCGACGTAGCCCGGCGGCGTCGGGGGCAATGCGGAGTCGGCGGCAGCGGCCGGCGCCCACGCCACCCAGGCGGCGGCCATCGCGGCGGCCAGCCACCAGCGGGTCACCGGGTCACCAACCAGTCGGCGGCCTGCCCGAGCAGGACGCGCGGCCAACCAACAACGCCAGGGTCGAACGCGGCCGGGTCGGCGTGTAGCAGCACCCAACCCACAGCGGCCACAGTGAGGGCGGCGAACCACGCCCACCCGCGGCGGGTCACCGTTTCACCTCCCGCACGATGCCGGCGATCGCGAAGGGGAGGCTCACCAGCCATAGCAGCCAGATCGCGAACCCCCCGACGTCGAAGGTGAGCGCCCAGCCGGGTGTTGTGTGCGCGGCCACGTCGAATGCCATCGAGGCTAGGAGCGTGCACACGAGGTAGGCGGCGGCGCGGCCGCCGATGATGCGGGCCACCGCGCATGTTTTCGACGGTCTGGTGTTCACAGGGCACCGCCTGCCGGGTGGCGTTCCTTGGCTTCGTCGATCGCCTGCCGACGGTCGTCAAGTGATGGGGTGCCGTAGCCGTCGAGGTGGTCGAGCAGGTTGGCGCAGGACCGGGCCGCGGCGGTGATGTCGACGCAGAGTTCCGCGCCGCGCAGCGCGGCGGGTGTGGCTTCGCCGAGGTCGGGGATGGCGCGGCCCGTGCAGCGCAGCGCGTGCCGCAGGTGCTGCAGGGCGTTGGCGAGCGCGGTGTACGCCTCGGTGGTGGTCTCGGGGGTAGTAGGCATGGCGCCCTCTCGGTTGGTGTCGCGGGGTGAGCAAAATTGCTCACCCCGTTTGCTGACACCGGACCGGAGGATTTCGAGGGGCATGCCGGGGGCATTCGATGTTTGGCCAGGTAGCGGAAAAACCGCCTTGACCTGCATTAACGCTTGGTGCCCCCGGCAGGATTCGAACCTGCGGCCTTCTGCTCCGGAGGCAGACGCTCTATCCCCTGAGCTACGGGGGCGCACCGACGTACCCGTTGCGCCATTGGGCCCCGCCAGACTAGCGCATTGCGGTGACCCCTCGGCCACCGCAATGGATTCGGGCGAGAGCACCCCAGCCCATAGGATGGACGTTCGTGACCCCCGCCGACCTGGCTGAGCTGCTCAAAACCACCGCCGCCGCGGTGCTCGCCGAGCGCGGGCTCGACGCTGCCGCTCTGCCGGCGGCCGTCACGGTGGAACGGCCGCGTAACCCCGATCACGGCGATTACGCCAGCAACCTGGCGCTGCAGCTGGGCAAGGCGGTGGGCGCCAACCCGCGTGAGCTGGCCGGATGGCTCGCGCAAAAGCTGGCCGACGCCGACGGCATCGCCTCGGCGGAGGTGGCGGGGCCCGGCTTCATCAACATGCGCCTCGAGGCGTCGGCGCAGGCCAAGGTGATCAACGACGTCATCGACGCTGGCCAGAACTTCGGTCGCTCCGACGCGCTGGCCGGGCACAGGATCAACCTGGAATTCGTCTCGGCCAACCCGACCGGGCCGATCCACATCGGCGGCACCCGGTGGGCCGCGGTCGGCGACGCGCTGGGCCGGCTGCTGTCCACCCAGGGCGCCGGCGTGGTGCGCGAGTACTACTTCAACGACCACGGCACCCAGATCGACCGGTTCGCCAGCTCGCTGATCGCCGCGGCCAAGGGCGAGCCCACCCCGGAAGACGGCTACGCCGGCACCTACATCACCGACATCGCCGCGCAGATAGTGCGGAAGGCGCCCGACGCGCTGAGCCTGCCGGAACCCGAGATGCACGAGACGTTCCGCGCGATCGGCGTCGACCTGATGTTCACCCACATCAAGGAGTCGCTGCACGAATTCGGCACCGACTTCGACGTCTACACCCACGAAGAATCGATGCACACCAGCGGCCGCGTCGAGCAGGCCATCGCCAGGCTTCGCGAGACCGGCAACATCTATGAGAAGGACGGCGCAACCTGGTTGCGCACCAGCGCCTTTGGTGACGACAAGGACCGCGTCGTGATCAAGAGCGACGGCAAGCCGGCCTACATCGCCGGTGACATCGCCTACTACCTGGACAAGCGGCAACGCGGTTTCGACCTGTGCATCTACATGCTCGGCGCCGACCATCACGGGTACGTCGCGCGGCTCAAGGCCGTGGCCGCCGCGTTCGGCGACGACCCCGCCACCGTCGAGGTGCTCATCGGGCAGCTGGTCAACCTGGTCCGCGACGGCCAGCCGGTCCGGATGAGCAAGCGGGCCGGGACCGTGCTCACGCTCGACGACCTGGTCGAGGCGATCGGCGTCGACGCGGCGCGCTACAGCCTGATCCGCTCGTCGGTGGACACCCCGATCGACATCGACCTGGCGCTGTGGTCCTCGGCGTCCAACGAAAACCCGGTCTACTACGTGCAATACGCGCACGCCCGGCTTTCGGCGCTGGCCCGCAACGCCGCCGAGCTCGGCCTGATCCCCGACACCGAACACCTCGAGCTGCTCGGCCACGACAAGGAGGGTGCGCTGCTGCGCACCATCGGCGAATTCCCGCGGGTGCTGGAAACGGCGGCGTCCCTGCGGGAACCGCACCGGGTGTGCCGGTACCTGGAGGACCTCGCCGGTGACTACCACCGGTTCTACGACTCCTGCCGGGTGTTGCCCCAGGGCGACGAGCGGCCCACCGACCTGCACACCGCGCGCCTGGCGCTGTGCCAGGCCACCCGCCAGGTCATCGCCAACGGGCTGGCAATACTCGGCGTCAGCGCCCCGGAGCGAATGTGAACGTCCACCCCGCCGGTCCCCGGCATGCCGACGAGACGCGTCACGCCGAAAGCCCGCCGCGCCCGCAATCCCCCGAGGAGCTGCTGGTGTTGGCCCCACACGTGTGGCCGCGCAGCACAACTCGCGACGAAACGGGTGCCGCGGTCATCGGGGGAGTCCCGGTGACCCGCCTCGCCCAGGAGTATGGGACGCCGTTGTTCGTCATCGACGAGGACGACTTTCGCTCCCGCTGCCAGGACATGGCGGCGGCCTTCGGCGGCGGCCGCAACGTCCACTACGCCGCCAAGGCGTTCCTGTGCACCGAAATAGCGCGCTGGATCGACGAAGAGGGCCTCTCGCTGGACGTGTGCACCGGTGGGGAGCTGGCGGTGGCGCTGCACGCCGACTTTCCGCCGGAGCGAATCACGTTCCACGGCAACAACAAATCCGTCGCAGAACTGACAGCCGCGGTCAAGGCCGGCGTGGGCCACGTCGTGCTGGACTCGATGACCGAGATCGAGCGCCTCGACACCATCGCGGGCGAGGCGGGCGTCGTCCAGAACGTGCTCGTGCGCCTCACCGTCGGTGTCGAGGCGCACACCCACGAGTTCATCTCCACCGCACACGAGGACCAGAAGTTCGGGCTGTCGGTGGCCAGCGGCGCGGCGATGGCGGCGGTGCGCCGGGTGTTCGCCACCGATCACCTGCGACTGGTCGGGCTGCACAGCCACATCGGCTCCCAGATCTTCGACGTCGCCGGCTTCGAACTCGCCGCGCACCGCGTCATCGGCCTGCTGCGCGAAATTGTCGCCGAGTTCGGCCCGGAAAAGACGGCCCAGCTGTCCACCGTCGATCTCGGTGGCGGCCTGGGTATCTCGTACCTGGCGCCCGACGACCCGCCGCCGGTGGCCGAGCTGGCGGACAAGCTGGGCGTCATCGTGCGCAACGAGTCGGCGGCCGTGGGGCTGCCCGCCCCGAGGCTGGTGGTCGAGCCCGGGCGGGCCATCGCCGGACCGGGCACCATCACGCTGTACGAGGTCGGTACCGTCAAGGACGTCGACGTGAGCACCACGGCGCACCGGCGTTACGTCAGCGTCGACGGCGGCATGAGCGACAACATCCGCACCGCGCTCTACGACGCGCAGTACGACGCCCGGCTGGTTTCGCGGAAAAGCGATGCGCCGGCGGAGCTCGCCCGCATCGTCGGGAAGCACTGTGAGACGGGCGATATCGTCGTCCGCGACGCCTGGGTCCCGGGTGACCTGCGGCCCGGGGACCTGCTCGGGGTCGCCGCGACCGGCGCCTACTGCTATTCGCTGTCGAGCCGTTACAACATGGTCGGCCGCCCCGCCGTGGTAGCCGTGCGCGCCGGCCGCGCCCGCCTGGTCCTGCGCCGCGAGACGGTCGACGATCTGCTGAGTCTGGAAGTGAGGTGACCGTGTCCGGTGACGAAAAGCCCGTCGGCGTAGCGGTACTCGGGTTGGGCAACGTCGGCAGCGAGGTCGTCCGCATCATCGAGGACAGCGCCGAGGATTTGGCGGCTCGCGTCGGCGCCCCGTTGGTGCTGCGCGGCATCGGGGTGCGCCGCGTCGGCGCCGACCGCGGCGTGCCGGTCGGCCTGCTCACCGACAACATCGAGGAGCTCGTCTCGCGCGAGGACGTCGACATCGTCGTCGAGGTGATGGGGCCGGTAGAGCCCGCCCGCAAGGCGATCCTGTCCGCGCTCGAGCACGGCAAGTCCGTCGTCACGGCCAACAAGGCCCTGCTGTCCACGTCCACCGGGGAGCTGGCGCAGGCGGCCGAAAACGCCCACGTCGACCTGTATTTCGAGGCGGCGGTCGCGGGCGCCATCCCGGTCATCCGCCCGCTCACCCAGTCGCTGGCCGGCGACACCGTGCTGCGGGTGGCCGGCATCGTCAACGGCACCACCAACTACATCCTGTCCGCGATGGACAGCACCGGCGCCGACTACGACACCGCTCTGGCCGAGGCCGGCGCGCTGGGCTACGCCGAGGCCGATCCCACCGCCGACGTCGAGGGCTACGACGCCGCGGCCAAGGCCGCGATCCTGGCGTCCATCGCGTTCCACACCCGGGTGACCGCCGACGACGTCCATCGCGAGGGCATCACCACGATCACCCCCGCCGACTTCGCCTCCGCACGCGCCCTGGGCTGCACCATCAAGCTGCTGTCCATCTGCGAGCGCATCACGGGAGATGATGGGCAGGAACGGGTTTCGGCCCGCGTCTATCCGGCGCTGGTGCCGCTGTCGCACCCGCTCGCCACCGTCAGCGGGGCGTTCAACGCGGTGGTGGTCGAGGCGGCGGCCTCGGGGCGGCTGATGTTCTACGGCCAGGGGGCCGGCGGCGCGCCCACCGCATCGGCGGTCACCGGCGACCTGGTGATGGCCGCGCGCAACCGGGTCCTGGGCAGCCGCGGGCCGAAGGAGTCCCGGTACGCCCAACTTCCTATCGCGCCAATGGGTTTGATCTCTACCCGCTATTACGTCAGCATGAACGTCGCCGACAAGCCGGGCGTGTTGTCCTCGGTGGCGGCGGAATTCGCCAAGCGCGAGGTGAGCATCGCCGAGGTCCGCCAGGAAGGCGTGGTGGGCGAGGGCGGGCGACGGGTGGGAGCCCGCGTCGTGGTGGTCACCCACACCGCCACCGACGCCGCGCTGTCCGAAACCGTCCACGCGCTGGCGGATTTGGACGTCGTGCAGGGCGTGACGAGCGTGCTGCGACTGGAAGGGACCAGCCTATGAGCGCTCCGCGCACGGCCATCCACCATCCCTGGCCGGGTGTGATCGCGGCGTACCGCGACCGGCTGCCCGTCGGGAACGACTGGGCCCCGGTCACCCTGCTCGAGGGCGGCACCCCGCTGATCGCGGCGACCCGGCTGTCGGAAAAGACCGGCTGCACCGTCCACCTCAAGGTCGAAGGCCTCAACCCCACCGGCTCCTTCAAGGACCGGGGCATGACGATGGCGGTCACCGACGCCGTGGCCCGCGGCCAGCGGGCCGTGTTGTGCGCGTCGACCGGAAACACCTCGGCGTCGGCGGCGGCATACGCCGCCCGCGCCGGCATCACCTGCGCGGTGCTGATACCGCAGGGCAAGATCGCGATGGGCAAGCTGGCGCAGGCGGTCATGCACGGCGCCAAGATCATCCAGATCGACGGCAACTTCGACGACTGCCTGGAACTGGCCCGCAAGATGGCCGCCGACTTCCCGACGATCTCGCTCGTCAACTCCGTCAACCCGGTGCGCATCGAGGGCCAGAAGACGGCGGCGTTCGAGATCGTGGACGCGCTGGGCGCCGCGCCGGACGTGCACGCGCTCCCGGTCGGCAACGCCGGGAACATCACCGCGTACTGGAAGGGCTACACCGAGTACCACCAGGAAGGCGTGATCGACAAGCTGCCCCGCATGCTGGGCACCCAGGCGGCCGGCGCGGCGCCGCTGGTGCTCGGCGAACCGGTCAGCCACCCGGAGACCATCGCGACCGCGATCCGCATCGGCGCGCCGGCGTCGTGGACGGCCGCCGTCGAGGCGCAGCGGCAATCCAACGGGCGCTTCCTGGCCGCGACCGACGAGGAGATCCTGGCGGCGTACCACCTGGTGGCCGCCTCCGAGGGGGTCTTCGTCGAGCCCGCGTCGGCGGCCAGCATCGCGGGCCTGCTCAAGGCCGTCGACGACGGCTGGGTGGCCCGCGGGTCGACGGTGGTGTGCACGGTGACCGGCAATGGCCTCAAGGATCCCGACACCGCGCTGAAGGACATGCCGAGCGTGTCCCCGCTGCCCGTTGACCCGGTGCTCGTCGTCGAGAAGCTGGGGTTGCGCTAGTGGCTAAGGCCCTGCCCGCCGGGCTGGTGGCCAGCGCCGTGGTGTCGGCGTCCAGCGCGAACCTCGGCCCGGGCTTCGACAGCATCGGCCTGGCATTGAGCCTTAGCGACGAAATTATCGTCGAGACAACGGCTTCCGGACTGGTCGTGGTCGTCGAGGGCGAGGGCGCCGACCAGGTGCCGCTGGATGCCGGCCACCTGGTGGTGCGGGCCGTCGAACGCGGGCTGCAAGCCGTCGGGGCCACCGCCCCGGGGTTGGTGGTGCGCTGCCGCAACGCCATCCCGCACTGCCGCGGTCTCGGCTCGTCGGCGGCGGCCGTCGTCGGCGGCCTCGCCGCAGTGAACGGCCTTGTCGCACAAACGGATTCGATACCGCTCAGCGTCGCCCAGCTGATCCAGCTGTCCTCGGAGTTCGAGGGGCATCCCGACAACGCCGCGGCCGCCGTGCTGGGTGGTGCGGTGGTTTCCTGGATTGAGCGCGCCGGCGATCGGTCCGACTACCTGGGCGTCCCGCTGCGGCTTCACCCCGACATCCATGTGTTCCTCGCGATTCCCGAGGAGCGCTCGCTGACCGCGGAGACCCGGGTGCTGCTGCCCGCGCAGGTCAGCCACGCCGACGCGAGGTTCAACGTCAGCCGGGCCGCGCTGCTGGTGGTGGCCCTCACCGAACGGCCGGATCTGCTGATGGCGGCCACCGAGGACCTGCTGCACCAACCGCAACGCGCCCCGGCGATGCCCGTCTCGGCGGAATATTTGCGGCTGTTGCGGCGTCATAAGGTGGCAGCGACGGTTTCCGGGGCCGGCCCCTCGTTGATCGCACTGAGCACCCAACCCGAATTACCCCTGGAAGCGCTGGACTACGGAGTCACGAACGGATTTACCATCGCCAAGATGACTGCCGGCGAAGGAGTTCGCTGGAGCCCGGGAGTCACCGTCGCGGGTTGATCCACAGCGTGGCGGGAGGGGTTTGCTTGCTTCCGGCAGGGATGCGGGTTATCCTCGGAGCCGTCCAGCAATTGCAGCATCTGCATCTGCATCCATACTGCCTTGCCGCTAGGACAACACCAATTCTTCTCGTGAACGAGGTTCGCCGCTCTCTCCGCCCATCCCTGGCGATCAGCGTTGCAGAGTCGATGATTGGGCGCACTCGGCGAATTGGCTGAATGCAACGACCCCCGTATGAGCTGATCAGCGGGGGAAGAAAGGAAATCCGTGACTGATACGGACCTGTTCACGGCTGGCGAAAGCACCGATAGCAATCGGGTGCCGAACGCCGTGACCACAAACACACCCGACGTCAAGACCAACGCCTTGGCCGGCTCCCTGTCCACCATGGTGCTGCCCGAGCTGCGTGCGCTGGCTAACCAGGTCGGCGTCAGGGGCACGTCGGGCATGCGCAAGAACGAACTCATCGCCGCGATAAAGGAAACCGCGATACAGGAGACCAGGGGACAGGCCAACGGCACGTCGGCCCCGGCCGCCCCGCAGGACAGCGGCAAACCCGACACCGCCGCCACCGAGGCGCCGGCCGACGCGCCGGTGGCTCAGGCGGAGCAGAACGGCTCCACCGCCGAGGCATCGCACCGCGAACGCCGCGGCGCCTCCCGCGGCGCGGGATCGCCCGCCCGCGCGGCCGAGGAGCCGGATCGCGACGACTCGGGCGGCCGCGAGCGCACAGCAGGCGCCGCCAACAACCGCCAAGAGGGCCAACGCGACACCAAGGCCGACGAGCGCGGGCAGGACGGCGGCGGCGGTCAGCAGTCGCGCGGCTCGAACCAGCAGGACGACGACGGCGAGGGCCGTCAGGGCCGGCGCGGCCGCCGGTTCCGCGACCGCGACCGCCGGCGCCGCGGCGAACGCTCGGGCGACGGCGCCGACGCCGAACTGCGCGAGGACGACGTCGTCCAGCCGGTCGCCGGAATCCTTGACGTCCTCGACAATTACGCGTTCGTGCGCACCTCCGGCTACCTGGCCGGCCCGCACGACGTCTACGTGTCCATGAACATGGTGCGCAAGAACGGCCTGCGCCGCGGCGACGCGGTGACCGGCGCGGTCCGGGTGCCCCGGGACGGCGAGCAGCCCAACCAGCGGCAGAAGTTCAACCCGCTGGTGCGCCTGGACACCGTCAACGGCGGGCCGGTCGAAGACGCCAAGAAGCGGCCGGATTTCAGCAAGATGACGCCGCTCTACCCCAACCAGCGGCTGCGCCTGGAGACCACCCCCGATCGGCTGACCACCCGGGTCATCGACCTCATCATGCCGATCGGCAAGGGCCAGCGGGCCCTGATCGTGTCGCCGCCCAAGGCCGGCAAGACGACGATCCTGCAGGACATCGCCAACGCGATCACCAAGAACAACCCGGAATGCCACCTCATGGTCGTGCTCGTCGACGAGCGGCCCGAGGAAGTCACCGACATGACCCGCTCGGTCAAGGGCGAGGTCATCGCGTCGACGTTCGACCGGCCGCCGTCGGACCACACCGCGGTGGCCGAGCTGGCCATCGAGCGCGCCAAGCGGCTCGTCGAGCAGGGCAAGGACGTCGTGGTGCTGCTCGACTCGATCACCCGCCTCGGCCGCGCGTACAACAACGCGTCGCCCGCGTCGGGCCGGATCCTGTCCGGTGGCGTCGACTCCACCGCCCTGTACCCGCCCAAGCGCTTCCTCGGCGCCGCGCGCAACATCGAGGAAGGCGGGTCGCTGACCATCATCGCCACCGCGATGGTCGAGACCGGCTCCACCGGTGACACGGTCATCTTCGAGGAGTTCAAGGGCACTGGCAACGCCGAGCTCAAGCTGGACCGCAAGATCTCCGAGCGGCGCGTCTTCCCCGCGGTCGACGTGAACCCCTCCGGCACCCGCAAGGACGAGCTGCTGCTGTCGCCCGACGAGTTCGCCATCGTGCACAAGCTGCGCCGCGTGCTGTCGGGTCTGGACCCCCACCAGGCCATCGACCTGCTGATGTCGCAGCTGCGCAAGACCAAGACCAATTACGAGTTCCTGGTGCAGGTGTCCAAGACGACGCCTGGATCGATGAACGACGACTAACCCACGCCGGCCGTGGCGGAGACGCTGCAACAACTGCTTCGTCAGCGTTTGGACCAGGACACACCGGCGCTGAAATACGGCGACCGGGTCTGGACCTGGCGCGAGCACCTGGCCGACGCCGCCCGCACCGCGGCCGCGCTGATCCGGGTCGCCGAGCCGGGACGTCCGCTGCACGTCGGCGCGCTGCTGGGCAACACCCCCGAGATGGTCACGGCCATGGCCTCGGCGGCGCTGGGCGGATACGTCCTGTGCGGCATCAACGACACCCGTCGCGGCGCCGCACTGGCCGCCGACATCCTGCGCGCCGACTGCCAGCTCCTACTCACCGATCCGGCGCACAAAGAATTGCTGGACGGACTCGATCTGCCCGGCGTGCGGGTCCTCGACGTGTCCGGCGAATCGTGGTTGACGCTGCTGGACGGTGCCGGAACGCTGGCACCGTATCGGGAGGTGGAGCCCACCGACACCTTCATGATGATCTTCACCTCCGGAACCAGCGGCGAGCCCAAGGCGGTGCAGGTCACCCACCTGACCGTGGTGTTTGCCGGCACCACGCTGATCGCGCGGTTCGGGATCGGCCCCTCCGACGTGTGCTACCTGTCGATGCCCCTGTTTCACTCCAACGCGCTGCTGGCCGGATGGAGCGTGGCGGTGGGCGCCGGCGCGGCCATGGTCCCGGCGACGTTCTCCGCGTCGGGGCTGCTGCCCGACCTGCGCCGGTACGGGGCGACGTTCATGAACTACGTCGGCAAACCCCTGGCCTACGTCCTGGCCACCCCCGAAAAACCCGACGACCACGACAACCCGCTGCGGGTCGCCTTCGGCAACGAGGCGAGCGACCGCGACATCGCCGAATTCGGTCGGCGCTTCGACTGCACGGTGTGGGACGGCTTCGGCTCCACCGAGGGCGCGATCATCATCACCCGAGAAGACGGCTGCCCGCCCGGGTCGCTCGGACGCGGTTTCCCCGGCGTCGCCATCTACGACCCGGAGACCGTGGCGGAGTGCCCCGTGGCCACCTTCGGCGACGACGGCGCGCTCACCAACGCCGACGAGGCGATAGGGGAGCTGGTCAACACCACCGGCGCCGGGCTGTTCGCCGGCTACTACAACGACCCGCAGGCCACCGACGCGCGCCTTCGCCACGGCATGTACTGGTCGGGCGACCTCGCCTACCGGGACGCCGACGGGTGGATCTACTTCGCCGGACGCAGCGGCGACTGGTTGCGCGTCGACGGCGAAAACATGACCACGGCCCCCATCGAACGGATCCTGCAGCGGTTGACGCCGATCAGCCAGGTGGCCGTGTACGCAGTCCCCGACGAACACGCCGGCGATCAGGTGATGGCGGCGATCGTGCTGGCCGACGACGCCGATCTGACGCCCGAGGAGTTCGGCCGCTTCCTTGCCGCGCAGCCCGACCTGTCGCCCAAGGCCTGGCCCCGCCACGTCTGGCTCACCGACCGGTTGCCGACCACCGCGACCAACAAGATCCTCAAGCGCGAGCTGGCCGCCCGCGGCGCGGCCCCCGGCAGCGGTGTGGTCTGGACGCGCGGCGGGCGAGGCGGGGCCTACGGGTAGCCCAAAGGCCGCCGGGAATGCGCGGGCGCATCTGGGTGTTTGGGGTGATGGCGGTTGACCTGGCATAATCGAGCCCCGACCACCCAGAACCACCTCAGGTTCGCGGAGTTCACGCCCGACCGTCGAATTCGCGACGGGGGCCGGGCGGCAAACGATCGAAGAGGACATCATGAAAGCTGACATTCACCCCTCCTACGAGGAGACCACGGTGCTCTGCGGATGCGGCAACACCTTCCAAACCCGCAGCACCAAGCCGGGCGGCCGCATCGTCGTCGAGGTCTGCTCGCAGTGCCACCCGTTCTACACCGGCAAGCAGAAGATCCTGGACAGTGGCGGCCGGGTGGCCCGCTTCGAAAAGCGCTACGGCAAGCGCAAAGCCGCTGCCGCCGAGAACGCCGAAAGCACCGACAAATAGCCGGGTCGCCGACGCCCGAACTGTGCGTGCACCCGCGCAGGCCGGGCGTCGGTTCGCGTGTGCCGTAAAGAGTTCGCCCACCGGGCAGGAGGTGTGACATGACGCAGCCGGTACAGACGATCGACGTGCTGCTCGCCGAACACGCCGAGCTCGAGCATGCGCTGGCCGATCCCGAATTGCACAGCAGGCCTGAGGAGGCCCGCAAAGCGGGGCGCCGGTTCGCCCGGTTGGCCCCGATCGTCGCCACGCACCGCAAGCTCACCGCCGCGCGCGACGACCTGGAGACCGCCCGCGAGCTGGCCGCCGACGACGAGTCGTTCGCCGATGAGGTGACCGAGCTGGAATCGCGGGTGGCCGAATTGGACACCCAGCTCACCGACATGCTGGCCCCGCGCGACCCGCATGACGCCGACGACATCGTCCTCGAGGTCAAATCCGGTGAGGGCGGCGAGGAATCGGCACTGTTCGCCGCCGACCTGGCCCGGATGTACATCCGCTATGCCGAGCGGCATGGCTGGACGGTGACGGTGCTGGACGAAACCACCTCGGACCTGGGCGGGTACAAGGACGCGACGCTCGCCATCGCCGGCAAGGGCGACTCCGCCGACGGGGTGTGGTCGCGGATGAAGTTCGAGGGCGGCGTGCACCGGGTGCAGCGCGTCCCCGTCACGGAATCCCAAGGCCGCGTGCACACTTCGGCGGCGGGCGTGCTCGTCTATCCGGAGCCCGAGGAAGTCGGCGAGGTCCAGATCGACGAGTCGGACCTGCGCATCGACGTGTACCGCTCGTCCGGCAAGGGCGGCCAGGGCGTCAACACCACCGACTCCGCGGTGCGGATCACGCACCTGCCCACCGGGATCGTCGTCACCTGCCAAAACGAACGGTCGCAGCTGCAGAACAAGACGCGGGCGTTGCAGGTGCTGGCGGCGCGCCTGCAGGCGCTGGCCGAGGAACAGGCGCTGGCCGACGCGTCGGCGGATCGGGCCAGCCAGATCCGCACGGTCGACCGCAGCGAGCGGATCCGCACCTACAACTTCCCGGAGAACCGGATCACCGACCACCGAATCGGTTTCAAGGCACACAATCTCGACCAGGTGCTCGACGGCGACCTCGACGCGCTGTTCGACGCGCTGAGCGCCGCCGACAAGCAGTCCCGGCTGCAGCGGGCATGACCTCCCTGCGGCGCGCGATCGACTCCGCCGCGGCGCGGCTCGCCGAAGCGGGAATCGATTCCGCGCGTTTCGATGCCGAGGAATTGGCCGCCCACCTGGCGGGCACCGAACGCGGCCGGCTGGCCCTGCTCGAGTCGCCCGGCGACGAATTCCTCGGGCATTACCGCGACATCGTGGCCGCGCGCTCGCGGCGGGTGCCGCTGCAGCACCTCACCGGGACGGCGGCGTTCGGCCCGGTGCTGCTGCGCGTCGGCCCCGGTGTGTTCGTGCCGCGCCCCGAAACCGAGGCCATCTTCGAATGGGCCACCGCGCAACGACTCCCGGAGCGGCCCGTGATCGTCGATTTGTGCACCGGATCCGGCGCGTTGGCGGTGGCGCTGGCCCACCACCGGGCCACCCTTGGACTGAAGGCGCGGGTCATCGGCGTCGACGACTCCGACGCGGCCCTCGAATACGCGCGCCGCAACGCGGAGGGCACCGCCGTGGAGCTCGTCCGCGCCGACGTCGCCGAGCCGGGCCTGCTTCCCGAGCTGGATCGACGCGTCGACCTGGTGGTGGCCAACCCGCCCTACGTTCCCGACGATGTCGCCCTGGAACCCGAAGTGGCCCACCATGACCCGCCGCACGCGGTGTTTGGCGGGGAGGACGGGATGGCGGTGATCGGGGCCGTCGTCCGCCTCGCGGGGCGCTGGCTGCGCCCGGGTGGCCTGTTCGCCGTCGAGCACGACGACACCACGTCGTCACAGACCGTCGAATCGGTCCAGGCCACAGGGCTTTTCGACGACATCGAGGCCCGCCGAGACCTGGCCGGCCGGCCGAGATTCGTGACGGCCCGCAAAAGAGGAGAGCGGCGCAGATGACCCGCGCCGCGACGATGCAGAGCGAAAGGGATGAGGAGGAGCGGCGCCATGACCGCGGTGTTCGACTGTGCTGACCCCGACCAGCGTTCGGCTGGAATCGACTCGGCGGCGGGGACGCTCAAGAACGGCCGGCTGGTTGTGCTGCCAACCGACACCGTGTACGGCATCGGCGCCGACGCCTTCGACAGCTCGGCGGTGGCCGCGCTGCTGGCGGCGAAGGGACGGGGCCGGGACATGCCCGTGGGCGTGCTGGTCGGCTCGTGGCACACCATCGAGGGTTTGGTCTACACCATGCCCGACGGGGCCCGCGAACTGATCCGCGCGTTCTGGCCGGGCGCGCTGAGCCTCGTGGTGACCCAGGCGCCGTCGCTGCAGTGGGATCTCGGCGACGCCCGCGGCACCGTGATGCTGCGGATGCCGTTGCACCCGGTCGCGATCGAGCTGCTGCGCCAGGTGGGGCCCATGGCCGTGTCCAGTGCCAACATCTCCGGCCGGCCGGCCGCGGTCGACGCCGACGAGGCCCGCAGCCAATTCGGCGATCTCGTCAGCGTCTACCTCGACGCGGGCCCGTCGCAGCAGCAGGCCGCCTCCACGATCGTCGACCTGACCGAAACCGCGCCGCGCATCCTGCGGGCGGGACCGGTGAGCGCCGAACGGATCGCCGAGGTGCTCGGGGTGGACGCGGGAAGCCTGACCGCCTAGCGCCGAACGTGCGCTCAGGGCGACGTTTCGCGAGTTTTTTCGCAACGGTTGCACGCTCGGCGTGAGAGCGGCGCCGTTGTCCGCGTCTCAGGTTGGTGCAGTACGGTCTCGAGGTGTCCAGCGACCCGGCCAGCGATCTAACCAGCCTCGCCGGCGGGTTCCTCGCCCTGTCGGATCGCGGCGCCGGCGTCCCCCTGCGCGAGCTTGCGCTGGTCGGGCTGACCGCGGCGATCATCACCTACTTCGCGACCGGACCGGTGCGGGTGCTGGCCACCCGACTGGGGGCGGTCGCCTACCCGCGGGAACGCGACGTGCACGTGACGCCGACGCCGCGGATGGGCGGGCTGGCCATGTTCCTCGGCGTTGTCTCGGCCGTCTTTCTGGCGTCGCAGCTTCCGGCGCTCACCCGGGGGTTCGTCTATTCCACCGGCATGCCCGCGGTTTTGGTGGCGGGCGCGGTGATCATGGGCATCGGCCTGATCGACGACCGGTGGGGCCTGGACGCGTTGACCAAGTTCGCGGGTCAGATCACCGCGGCCAGCGTGCTGGTCACCATGGGCGTCGCGTGGAGCGTCCTGTACATCCCCATCGGCGGGGTCGGCACCATCGTGCTGGACCAGGCGTCGTCGATCCTGCTCACGTTGGCGCTGACCGTGTCGGTCGTCAACGCGATGAACTTCGTCGACGGGCTCGACGGACTGGCCGCCGGCCTGGGACTCATTACGGCGCTGGCGATCTGCATGTTCTCGGTCGGGCTGCTGCGCGACCACGGCGGCGATGTGCTGTTCTATCCGCCGGCCGTGATCTCGGTGGTGCTCGCGGGGGCCTGCCTGGGCTTTTTGCCGCACAACTTCCACCGGGCCAAGATCTTCATGGGCGACTCCGGGTCGATGCTGATCGGCTTGATGCTTGCCGCCGCCTCCACGACCGCGGCCGGCCCGGTCTCGCAGAACGCCTACGGCGCTCGCGACGTGTTTGCTCTGCTGTCACCGTTCCTGCTCGTGGCGGCCGTCATCTTCGTGCCGATGCTCGACCTCCTGCTGGCGATCGTGCGCCGCACCCGCGCGGGCCGCAGCGCGTTCAGCCCCGACAAGATGCACCTGCACCACCGGTTGCTGCAGATCGGTCATTCGCATCGCCGGGTGGTGCTGCTGATCTATCTCTGGGTGGGCATTGTCGCGTTCGGCGCCGCGAGCACGATCTTTTTCGACCCGCGCGACACCGCGGCGGTCATGCTCGGCGCGATTGTCGTCGCGGGCGTGGCGACGGCGATTCCGCTCCTGCGCCGCCGCGACGACTACCAAGACGTGGACTTGGACTAGGACCAGACGAGCCTACGACACCTAGTAGTAGTGGTGCCCGCCGTATGGTACGGTGCAGGTAGAACCCCGAAAAGAAGCCTCGAGGGTTGCCGGCCAGCCGGCCCGTCGGACGCTTATCCGATGGCGCCGATTCACGACCGACAAAGGGAGCTACCCCTTGGGTGATTCCAGTGTGACGTGCGATACGCTCGGCGGGCCACCGATCGGTCGATCGGCGGATCTCCGCTCCACTACCTGGGATTGAGGTGCTGCAGTGACGACACCAGCGCAGGACGCGCCGTTGGTGTTTCCCTCTGTTGCTTTCCGCCCCGCTCGACTCCTTGTGATCAGCGTCGGGATCACCGCGGTGGCCATGCTCGCCGCCGGATGGGCGGGCCACCTCATGGCCGGGGTGTTCTTCGGCATCGGCTTGCTGCTGGGTTTGCTCAACGCGCTCCTGGTGCGCCGTTCGGTGGGATCCATCACCGCCCGGGATCACCCGCTGAAAAGGTCGATGGCGGTCAACTCGGCGTCCCGGCTGGCGATCATCACCATCATCGGGCTGATCCTCGCCTACGTCTTCCGGCCCGCCGGACTGGGCGTGGTCTTCGGACTCGCGCTCTTCCAGGTGCTCTTGGTCGCGTCGACCGCGCTGCCGGTCTGGAAGAAGCTGCGCACCGGCGAGCCGGCACCCTCGTCGGACCCGGAAGCGGCGGAACCGAGGAGCGCCAGCGATGACTGAGACGATCCTGGCCGGTGCCCAAATCGAGGTCGGCGAGCACACCACGGCGACGTGGCTCGGGATGACCGTCAACACCGACACGGTGCTCTCCACGGCGATCGCCGCGGTGATCGTCATCGCCCTGGCCTTCTTCCTGCGCGCCAAGATCACCTCGAGCGGTGTTCCCAGTGGAGTCCAATTGTTCTGGGAGGCGCTCACCATACAGATGCGCAACCAGATCGAGGGCGCCATCGGGATGCGGATCGCGCCGTTCGTGCTGCCGCTGGCGGTCACGATCTTCGTGTTCATCCTGATCTCCAACTGGCTTTCGGTGCTGCCGCTGCAGTACACCGACAAGTCCGGCCACACCACGGAGCTACTCAAATCGGCGGCGGCGGACATCAATTACGTGCTGGCGCTGGCCCTTTTCGTGTTCGTCTGCTACCACGTGGCCGGGATCTGGCGCCGTGGCATCATCGGGCACCCGATCAGGGTGCTCAAGGGGCACGTGGTGTTCCTGGCGCCGATCAATCTGGTCGAAGAGCTGGCCAAGCCGATCTCGTTGTCGCTCCGACTTTTCGGCAATATCTTCGCCGGCGGCATCCTGGTGGCGCTGATCGCGCTCTTCCCGCCGTACATCATGTGGGCGCCCAACGCGATCTGGAAGTCGTTCGACCTGTTCGTCGGGGCGATCCAGGCCTTCATCTTCTCGATCCTGACCATCCTGTACTTCAGCCAGGCGATGGAGCTCGACGAGCATCATGACTGAGACCACCACGAATTGTCCCTGCCCGCACGCTATTACAGAGGCCTGGTAGACCGCTACCGGATAAGCCAGCAGATAAAGCTGAACAAAGGAGGAAAGAATGGACCCCACTATCGCTGCCGGTGCCCTCATCGGTGGTGGACTGATCATGGGCGGCGGTGCGATCGGTGCCGGTATCGGTGACGGTATCGCGGGTAACGCGCTGGTTTCGGGCATCGCCCGGCAACCCGAGGCGCAGGGCCGGTTGTTCACGCCGTTCTTCATCACCGTCGGTCTGGTTGAGGCGGCCTACTTCATCAACCTGGCCTTCATGGCGTTGTTCGTCTTCGCCACCCCCGTCACGTAGTCAGGGCGTGATGGGTTGCAAATGGGTGAAGTGAACCCGATGGTCCTGGCGACCGGCCAGGCGGCAGAGGGAGGCAAGACCAGCAACTTCCTCGTCCCCAACGGCACCTTCTTCTTCGTACTGGCCATCTTCTTGATCGTGCTCGCGGTCATCGGCACTTTCGTCGTGCCGCCGATCCTGAAGGTGCTGCGCGAGCGCGACGCCATGGTCGCCAAAACCGCCGCCGACAACAAGAAGTCGGCCGAGCAGTTCGAGGCCGCCCAGGCCGATTACGAAGAGGCGATGAAGGAAGCCCGCGTGCAGGCGTCGTCGTTCCGCGACAACGCCAGGGCGGAAGGCCGTAAGGTCGTCGAAGACGCGCGTGCCCATGCCGAGCAAGAGGTGATGTCGACGGTGCAAGTGGCCGCCGAACAATTGAAGCGGGAAAGGGACGTCGCGGAACTGGATCTGCGCGCCAACGTCGGAGCCATGTCGGCGACCCTGGCCAGTCGAATCCTCGGCGTCGACGTCACCACCTCCGCTGCGACAAGGTAATCATCAATGTCGACTTTCATCGGACAGTTAGTCGGGTTCGCGGTCATCGTGTTCCTGGTCGTGCGGTATGTCGTGCCGCCGGTGCGCAATTTGATGACGGCCCGGCAGAACGTGGTGCGCCAGCAGTTGGCCGACGCCGCCGCGGCCGCCGAGCGGCTGACGGAGTCGACCACAGCGCACAGCAAGGCCGTGCAGGCCGCCGCGTCGGAGGCGAAACGAGTCGTCGACGAGGCTCAGGTGGACGCGCAACGGATCACCGAGCAATTCGCGGCCCAGGCCGACGTCGAGGCGGAACGCATCAAGGGACAGGGCGCGCGCCAGGCCGAGCTGCTGCGGGCGCAGCTGACCCGTCAGCTCCGCCTGGAGCTGGGCCACGAATCCGTGCGCCAGGCGGGGGAGTTGGTGCGCAACTACGTCGCCGACGCGGCGCAACGGTCGGCCACCGTGGATCGGTTCCTCGACGACCTCGACGCCATGGCGCCGGCGTCCGCCGAGGTCGCCTACCCGCTGCTGACGAAGATGCGCTCGGCCAGCCGGCAGGCCCTGATCAACCTGTCGGACCGGTTCGGCGTCATCGCCAAAAGCCTTGACAACAAAGGACTTTATGCCGTCTCCAGCGAGCTGGTGTCGGTGGCGCAATTGCTGGGTCGCGAGATCGTGGTCACCCGGTATCTCACCGTGCCCGCCGAGGACGCTGCCCCCCGGGTCCGGCTCGTCGAGCGCCTCGTCTCCGGCAAAGTCGGCGACGCGACGCTCGACGTCCTGCGGGCGGCCGTATCGGAGCGTTGGTCGGCCGGCCCCGACCTGATCGATGCCATCGAGCACGTGTCGCGGCAGGCGCTGCTGGAAGTCGCCGAACGTGAGGACCGGGTCGACGAGGTCGAAGACCAGCTGTTCAGGTTTTCCCGCATCCTCGACGCGCAGCCGCGGCTCGCGATCCTGTTGGGCGACTACGCCGTTCCGGCCGAGGGTCGGGTGGGACTGCTGCGCGCGGTGCTCGAGAACGCGACCGGCGGGGTCAACCCGGTCGTGGCGGCACTGCTCGCCCAGACCGTCGAGCTGCTGAGAGGCGAGCCGGCCGAGGAAGCCATGAAATTCCTGGCGGAGGTTGCGGTGGCGCGCCGCGGCGAAATCGTCGCGCAGGTCGGCGCGGCCGCCGAACTCAGCGCCGCGCAGCGCACTCGTCTCGCGGAAGTTCTCAGCCGCATCTACGGTCATCCGGTGACGCTGCAGCTGCGGATCGACGCCGAGTTGCTGGGTGGGCTGCTCATCACCGTGGCTGACGAGGTGATCGACGGGACACTCTCGTCGCGCCTGGCCGCGGCCCGGGCCCAGGTGCCCGACTGAACCAACCAGTCACCACAGACCATCAGAGACCACGCTAAGACGAAGATCAAGTAGGAAGACGAAAACCCATGGCAGAGTTGACAATCTCCGCTGACGACATCCAGGGCGCCATCGAGGAGTACGTAAGTTCCTTCACCGCCGACACCTCCCGCGAGGAAGTCGGTGCCGTCGTCGACGCCGGGGACGGCATCGCCCACGTCGAAGGCCTGCCGTCCGTCATGACCCAGGAGCTGCTCGAGTTCCCGGGCGGGGTGCTCGGCGTCGCGCTCAACCTCGACGAGCACAGCGTCGGCGCGGTGATCCTCGGTGACTTCGAGAAGATCGAACAAGGCCAGCAGGTCAAGCGCACCGGCGAGGTCCTCTCGGTGCCCGTCGGCGACGGGTTCTTAGGCCGCGTGGTCAATCCACTGGGCGAGCCCATCGACGGGCAGGGCGACGTCGAGACCGACACGCGGCGCGCGCTGGAGATCCAGGCGCCCTCGGTGGTGCAGCGTCAGGGCGTGAAGGAGCCGCTGCAGACCGGGATCAAGGCCATCGACGCCATGACCCCGATCGGGCGCGGCCAGCGCCAGCTCATCATCGGCGACCGCAAGACCGGCAAGACCGCCGTCTGCGTCGACACGATCCTCAACCAGCGGCAGAACTGGGAGAGCGGCGACGAACGCAAGCAGGTGCGGTGCGTGTACGTGGCCATCGGGCAGAAGGGCACCACGATCGCCGCCGTCCGCCGCGCGCTGGAAGAGGGCGGCGCGATGGACTACACCACGATCGTCGCGGCGCCCGCATCGGACTCCGCCGGGTTCAAATGGCTTGCGCCGTATACGGGTTCGGCGATCGCCCAGCACTGGATGTACGACGGTAAGCACGTGCTGATCGTCTTCGACGACCTGAGCAAGCAGGCCGAGGCGTACCGCGCGATCTCGCTGTTGCTGCGCCGCCCACCCGGCCGCGAGGCCTACCCGGGCGACGTGTTCTACCTGCACTCGCGGCTGCTGGAGCGCTGCGCCAAGCTCTCCGACGAGCTCGGTGGCGGCTCGATGACCGGCCTGCCGATCATCGAGACCAAGGCCAACGACATCTCGGCCTACATCCCCACCAACGTCATCTCGATCACCGACGGGCAGTGCTTCCTGGAGTCCGACCTGTTCAACCAGGGGGTGCGGCCGGCCATCAACGTCGGTGTCTCGGTGTCCCGCGTCGGTGGTGCCGCACAGATCAAGGCGATGAAAGAGGTGGCGGGAAGTCTCCGTCTGGACCTGTCGCAGTTCCGCGAATTGGAGGCCTTCGCCGCGTTCGCCTCCGATCTGGATGCCACCTCCAAGGCCCAGCTGGACCGCGGCGCGCGGCTGGTCGAGCTGCTCAAGCAGCCGCAGTACCAGCCCATGCCCGTCGAGGAGCAGGTGGTTTCGATCTTCCTGGGCACGGGCGGCCACCTGGACTCGGTGCCGGTCGAGGACGTCCGGCGGTTCGAAACCGAACTGCTGGACCACATGCGGGCATCCGAGGGGAAGATCTTGGCCGGAATCCGTGACAGCGGAAAGCTCTCCGACGAGACGGCCGAGGAACTCGAAAAGATCATCAAGAAATTCAAGAAGGGCTTCGCCGCCTCGGACGGCGGGTCGGTGGTTCCCGACGAGCACGTCGAGGCGATGGACAAGGAAAACCTGGAAAAGGAATCGGTGACGGTCAAGAAGCCCAAGCCGGAAAAGGTAGAGAAGAAGGAAAAGAAGTAGCGACCGATGGCTGCCACACTTCGCGAATTGCGCGGGCGGATCCGTTCCGCCGGCGCGATCAAGAAGATCACCAAAGCCCAGGAGCTGATCGCGACCTCGCGCATCGGTAAGGCGCAGGCCCGACTGCAGTCCGCCCGCCCGTACGCGACCGAGATCACCCTGATGCTGACCACGCTGTCCAGCGAGGCGGCGCTGGATCATCCGTTGCTCGTCGAGCGGCCCGAACCGAAGCGGGCCGCCGTGCTGGTGGTGTCCTCCGATCGTGGCCTGTGCGGCGCGTACAACTCCAGCGTCTTCCGTCGCAGCGAGGAGCTGTTTTCGCTGCTGCGGGACGAAGGCAAGGCTCCGGTGCTGTACGTCGTCGGCCGTAAGGCGTTGAACTACTACAGTTTCCGCAACTGGGACATCACCGAATCGTGGACCGGCTTCTCCGAGCAGCCGACATACGAGAACGCGGCCGAGGTCGCCTCCACCCTGGTCGACGCGTTCATGCGGGGCAGCGACGACGAGGGCGTCGACGAGTTGCATATCGTCTACACGGAATTCAAGTCGATGTTGTCGCAGTCCACGGTGGCCCATCGGATGGCGCCGATGGTCGTGGAATACACGGAGGAGCCCGAGGCCCTGCACACCCTGTATTCGTTCGAGCCGGATGCGACGACGCTCTTCGAGTCGTTGCTGCCGCGGTACGTGACCACCCG
Source organism: Mycobacterium heidelbergense (assembly GCF_010730745.1). Classification (NCBI taxonomy): domain Bacteria; kingdom Bacillati; phylum Actinomycetota; class Actinomycetes; order Mycobacteriales; family Mycobacteriaceae; genus Mycobacterium; species Mycobacterium heidelbergense. The sequence continues at coordinate 3,510,331 of NZ_AP022615.1, forward strand.
CGTGTACGCGGCGCTGCTGGAATCCGCGGCGTCGGAGCTGGCGTCGCGCCAACGAGCGATGAAGTCGGCAACGGATAACGCGGACGACCTCATCAAAGCCCTGACGCTGGAGGCAAACCGCGAGCGGCAGGCCCAGATCACCCAGGAGATTAGCGAAATCGTCGGTGGCGCAAACGCGCTCGCCGACGCCGCCGCTAGGTAGCACCACGAGGAAGCGAAAGAAACGATGCCTGCCACCACTGAAAACACGGAAAAGACCGCAAAGTCGAAGGACGCCGACACGAGCGGCCGCGTGGTCCGGGTCACCGGCCCCGTCGTCGACGTCGAGTTCCCCCGGGGTTCCGTCCCCGAGCTGTTCAACGCGCTGCACGCCGAAATCACCTTCGAGGAGCTGGCGAAGACGCTCACCCTGGAGGTGGCCCAGCACCTGGGCGACAACCTGGTGCGCACCATCTCCCTGCAGCCCACCGACGGCCTGGTGCGCGGCGTCGAGGTGACCGACACCGGCAGTTCGATCTCGGTGCCGGTCGGCCAAGACGTCAAGGGCCACGTCTTCAACGCGCTGGGATACTGCCTGGACAAGCCGGGATACGGAGAAGACTTCGAGCACTGGTCGATTCACCGCAAGCCGCCGCCGTTCGAGGAGCTGGAGCCGCGCACCGAGATGCTCGAGACCGGCCTCAAGGTCGTCGACCTGCTGACCCCGTACGTGCGTGGCGGCAAGATCGCGCTGTTCGGCGGCGCCGGGGTGGGCAAGACGGTGCTCATCCAGGAGATGATCAACCGCATCGCCCGAAACTTCGGTGGCACTTCGGTGTTCGCCGGGGTGGGGGAGCGCACCCGCGAGGGCAACGACCTCTGGGTGGAGCTTCAGGAAGCCAACGTCCTCAAGGACACCGCGCTGGTGTTCGGTCAGATGGACGAGCCGCCGGGCACCCGCATGCGGGTGGCGCTGTCGGCCCTGACCATGGCGGAGTGGTTCCGCGACGAGGCGGGCCAGGACGTGCTGCTGTTCATCGACAACATCTTCCGGTTCACCCAGGCCGGCTCGGAGGTGTCGACGCTGCTCGGTCGGATGCCGTCGGCCGTGGGGTATCAGCCCACGCTGGCCGACGAGATGGGCGAGCTGCAGGAGCGCATCACCTCGACGCGGGGCCGGTCGATCACCTCGATGCAGGCCGTGTACGTGCCCGCCGACGACTACACCGACCCGGCGCCGGCGACGACGTTCGCGCACCTGGACGCGACCACCGAGCTGTCGCGTTCGGTGTTCTCCAAGGGCATCTTCCCGGCCGTGGACCCGCTGGCGTCGAGCTCGACCATCCTCGACCCGAGCATCGTCGGTGAGGAGCACTACCGCGTGGCGCAGGAAGTCATCCGGGTTCTGCAGCGCTACAAGGACCTTCAGGACATCATCGCGATTCTCGGTATCGACGAGCTGTCGGAGGAGGACAAGCAGTTGGTCAACCGGGCCCGGCGCATCGAGCGGTTCCTCTCGCAGAACATGATGGCGGCCGAACAGTTCACCGGCCAGCCGGGTTCGACGGTTCCGCTGAAGGAGACCATCGAGGCGTTCGACCGCTTGTGCAAGGGCGAGTTCGACCACGTGCCCGAGCAGGCCTTCTTCCTGATCGGCGGGCTCGACGACCTGGCCAAGAAGGCCGAGAGCCTCGGCGCCAAGCTGTAAGAGCATCGAGTCGAAAGGTGGTGTGGCATGGCGGAATTGAACGTTGAGATCGTCGCCGTCGACCGAAAGATCTGGTCGGGTGAGGCAACGTTCCTGTTCACCCGCACCACCGTCGGCGAGATCGGCATCCTGCCCCGCCACATCCCGCTGGTGGCCCAGCTGGTGGACGACGCCATGGTGCGCGTCGAACGCGACGGCGAGGACGACCTGCGGATCGCGGTGGATGGCGGGTTCTTGTCGGTGACCGAGGAGAGGGTCAGCATCCTGGCCGAATCCGCCGAGTTCGAGTCGGAGATCGACGAGGCCGCCGCCAAGGAGGATTCCGAGTCCGACGATCCCCGCATCGCCGCCAGGGGACGCGCCAGATTGCGCGCCGTCGGCGCGATCGACTAATCGCCGATGAGCGCGCCCATGGTTGGCATGGTCGTGCTCGTTGTCGTATTAGCGGCGGCCGTCGTCGCCCTGAGTTATCGGTTGTGGAAGCTGCGCCAGGGCGGAACCGCGGCGATCATGCGCGACATCCCCGCGGTCGGAGGTCACGGCTGGCGGCACGGCGTGATCCGCTACCGCGGCGGCGAGGCCGCCTTCTACCGGCTGTCCAGCCTGCGGTTGTGGCCGGATCGCCGGCTCAGCCGCCGAGGTGTGGAGATCGTTGCCCGACGTGCGCCGCGCGGCGACGAGTTCGACATCATGACCGACGAGATCGTCGTGCTGGAGCTGCGCGACACGACGCAGGACCGCAGGTCCGGCTACGAGATCGCGCTCGACAAGGGCGCGTTGACGGCGTTCTTGTCCTGGCTGGAATCCCGTCCCTCGCCGCGCGCACGCCGTCGCAGCGTCTGACCGGACCGGCAGGGTCGGCGAGCAGACGCAGACTCGCATAAATCCGGCCGGATTTATGCGAGTCTGCGTCTGCTCGCGCAGTGCTTGGGGCTTATTCGTCGCCGCCCGGTCGCCAGAGCACATCCCCGCCGGGGTTGGCCGCCCGCGCCAGGATGAACAGCAGGTCCGAGAGCCGGTTCAGGTATTTCGCCGGCAGCACGCTGACCCCTTCCGGGTGGGCATCGACCGCGGCCCACGCCGACCGCTCGGCCCGGCGCACCACGGTGCGGGCGACGTGCAACAGCGCCGATAGCGGCGAACCACCCGGCAGCACAAAGGAATTCAGCGCCGGCAAGGGCTCGTTGTATGTGTCGCACCATTTTTCGAGCCGATCGATGTAGGCCTGGGCGACGCGGAGCGGCGGATGCTTCGGATTTTCCACCACGGGGGTCGACAGGTCCGCGCCGGCGTCGAACAGGTCGTTCTGAATCCGCCGCAGCACACCGGCGACTTCCTCGTCGGGCCGACCGAGGGCGATCGCGACGCCGATCGCGGAGTTGGCCTCGTCGCAATCCGCGTACGCCACCAGCCGGAGATCGGTTTTGGAGACCCGGGAGAAATCGCTCAATCCCGTCGTCCCGTCGTCGCCGGTCCGCGTGTAGATGCGGGTCAGGTGCACTGCCATGAGCAAACCGTACTCGGCCGGCCGACTCGGCTGACTGACAACCGCAAAGCGCTTCACTAGACTGACGCGGGTGGCTGAGCGATTCGTGGTGACCGGCGGCAACCGGTTGTCCGGCGAAGTCGCTGTAGGGGGCGCCAAGAACAGCGTGCTCAAGCTGATGGCCGCGACGCTGCTGGCCGAGGGCACCAGCACGATCACCAACTGCCCCGACATCCTCGATGTGCCGCTGATGGCGGAGGTGCTGCGGGGTTTGGGCGCCAACGTCGAACTCGACGGCGACGTCGCCCGAATCACCTCGCCCGACGAGCCGAAGTACGACGCGGACTTCGCCGCGGTGCGACAGTTCCGGGCCTCGGTCTGCGTGCTGGGCCCGCTGGTCGGCCGGTGCAAGCGGGCCAGGGTCGCGCTTCCGGGCGGTGACGCGATCGGCTCGCGTCCGCTCGACATGCATCAGGCGGGCCTGCGGCAGCTCGGCGCGCACTGCAATATCGAGCACGGGTGTGTGGTCGCAGAGGCAGATGCGTTGCGCGGCGCGGAGATTCAGTTGGAGTTTCCATCGGTGGGGGCCACCGAGAACATCCTGATGGCCGCCGTCGTGGCCGAGGGCGTCACGACGATTCACAACGCGGCGCGCGAACCCGACGTCGTCGATCTGTGCACGATGCTCAACCAGATGGGCGCACAGATCGAAGGCGCGGGTTCGCCGACCATGACCATCACCGGCGTCCCGCGGCTGTACCCGACCGAGCACCGCGTCATCGGGGACCGCATCGTCGCCGCCACCTGGGGCATCGCCGCCGCCATCACCCGCGGCGACATCTCGGTGAAGGGTGCCGACCCGGCGCACCTCCAGGTGGTGCTGCACAAGCTGCACGACGCGGGCGCGACCGTCACCCAGACCGACGACAGCTTCCGGGTGACGCAGTACGAGCGCCCGAAGGCCGTCAACGTCGCGACGTTGCCCTTCCCCGGGTTTCCGACCGATTTGCAGCCGATGGCCATCGCCCTGGCGTCGATCGCCGACGGCACGTCGATGATCACGGAGAACGTGTTCGAGGCGCGCTTCCGGTTCGTCGAAGAGATGATCCGGCTCGGCGCCGACGCCCGCACCGACGGGCACCACGCCGTCGTGCGGGGTCTCCCGCAACTCTCCAGCGCCCCGGTGTGGTGTTCGGACATCCGGGCCGGCGCCGGGTTGGTGCTCGCCGGGCTGGTCGCCGACGGCGACACCGAGGTCCACGACGTCTTCCACATCGACCGCGGCTACCCGTTATTCGTCGAGAACCTGGCCGTTTTGGGAGCGGAGATCGAGCGGGTAGAGTAGTCGCCAGGTAATGCCCAACAGGCGCGGTCACCACGCGAAGATGACCGAAACCGGGGCTTGACTCCCCTACCGGATCTGTATTAAGCTGGCAGGGTTGCCCCAAAGCGGGCGAAAATAAGCAAGAGTGTTGTTTGAGAACTCAATAGTGTGTTTGGTCTTTTTATTTTGTTGTTGTTTTTTGACTACACCTAGCACTCCCCGTGTATGGGTGTGGTCGCAATTTATCTAGATGCCAGTTTTGGTGTCTTTTTGTTAGGTCAGATTTTCTCTGATTGTAAATTCACCTCGTTATCGAGGGGTTTTTGTTTGGAGAGTTTGATCCTGGCTCAGGACGAACGCTGGCGGCGTGCTTAACACATGCAAGTCGAACGGAAAGGTCTCTTCGGAGATACTCGAGTGGCGAACGGGTGAGTAACACGTGGGTAATCTGCCCTGCACATCGGGATAAGCCTGGGAAACTGGGTCTAATACCGAATAGGACCTCGAGGCGCATGCCTTGTGGTGGAAAGCTTTTGCGGTGTGGGATGGGCCCGCGGCCTATCAGCTTGTTGGTGGGGTGACGGCCTACCAAGGCGACGACGGGTAGCCGGCCTGAGAGGGTGTCCGGCCACACTGGGACTGAGATACGGCCCAGACTCCTACGGGAGGCAGCAGTGGGGAATATTGCACAATGGGCGCAAGCCTGATGCAGCGACGCCGCGTGGGGGATGACGGCCTTCGGGTTGTAAACCTCTTTCAGCAGGGACGAAGCGCAAGTGACGGTACCTGCAGAAGAAGCACCGGCCAACTACGTGCCAGCAGCCGCGGTAATACGTAGGGTGCGAGCGTTGTCCGGAATTACTGGGCGTAAAGAGCTCGTAGGTGGTTTGTCGCGTTGTTCGTGAAAACCGGGGGCTTAACCCTCGGCGTGCGGGCGATACGGGCAGACTGGAGTACTGCAGGGGAGACTGGAATTCCTGGTGTAGCGGTGGAATGCGCAGATATCAGGAGGAACACCGGTGGCGAAGGCGGGTCTCTGGGCAGTAACTGACGCTGAGGAGCGAAAGCGTGGGGAGCGAACAGGATTAGATACCCTGGTAGTCCACGCCGTAAACGGTGGGTACTAGGTGTGGGTTTCCTTCCTTGGGATCCGTGCCGTAGCTAACGCATTAAGTACCCCGCCTGGGGAGTACGGCCGCAAGGCTAAAACTCAAAGGAATTGACGGGGGCCCGCACAAGCGGCGGAGCATGTGGATTAATTCGATGCAACGCGAAGAACCTTACCTGGGTTTGACATGCACAGGACGCCGGCAGAGATGTCGGTTCCCTTGTGGCCTGTGTGCAGGTGGTGCATGGCTGTCGTCAGCTCGTGTCGTGAGATGTTGGGTTAAGTCCCGCAACGAGCGCAACCCTTGTCTCATGTTGCCAGCGGGTAATGCCGGGGACTCGTGAGAGACTGCCGGGGTCAACTCGGAGGAAGGTGGGGATGACGTCAAGTCATCATGCCCCTTATGTCCAGGGCTTCACACATGCTACAATGGCCGGTACAAAGGGCTGCGATGCCGCAAGGTTAAGCGAATCCTTTTAAAGCCGGTCTCAGTTCGGATCGGGGTCTGCAACTCGACCCCGTGAAGTCGGAGTCGCTAGTAATCGCAGATCAGCAACGCTGCGGTGAATACGTTCCCGGGCCTTGTACACACCGCCCGTCACGTCATGAAAGTCGGTAACACCCGAAGCCAGTGGCCTAACCCTTTGGGAGGGAGCTGTCGAAGGTGGGATCGGCGATTGGGACGAAGTCGTAACAAGGTAGCCGTACCGGAAGGTGCGGCTGGATCACCTCCTTTCTAAGGAGCACCACGAAAAGCACCCCAATTGGTGGGGTGCAAGCCGTGCGGGGTTCTCGCCTGTAGTGGGCGAGGGCCGGGTGCGCAACAGCAAATGATTGCCAGACACACTATTGGGCCCTGAGACAACACTCGGGTTGTTCGAGTGGTTGTCCCTCCATCTTGGTGGTGGGGTGTGGTGTTTGAGAACTGGATAGTGGTTGCGAGCATCTAAATGAATGCGTTGCCCTCCGAGTATCGGGGCGGTGGCGGATTCATTAAAATGTGTAATTTTTCTTTGGTTTTTGTGTTAGTAAGTGCTTAAGGGCGCATGGTGGATGCCTTGGCATCGAGAGCCGATGAAGGACGTGGGAGGCTGCGATATGCCTCGGGGAGCTGTCAACCGAGCGTTGATCCGAGGATTTCCGAATGGGGAAACCCAGCACGAGTGATGTCGTGTTACCCGCATCTGAATATATAGGGTGCGGGAGGGAACGCGGGGAAGTGAAACATCTCAGTACCCGTAGGAGAAGAAAACAATTGTGATTCCGTCAGTAGTGGCGAGCGAACGCGGAACATGGCTAAACCGCACGCATGGGTAACCGGGTAGGGGTTGTGTGTGCGGGGTTGTGGGATTGATACGTCTCAGCTCTACCTGGCTGAGGGGCAGTCAGAAAGTGTCGTGGTTAGCGGAAATGGCCTGGGATGGTCTGCCGTAGACGGTGAGAGCCCGGTACGCGAAAACCCGGCACCTGCCTTGTATCAACTCCCGAGTAGCAGCGGGCCCGTGGAATCTGCTGTGAATCTGCCGGGACCACCCGGTAAGCCTAAATACTTCTCGATGACCGATAGCGGATTAGTACCGTGAGGGAATGGTGAAAAGTACCCCGGGAGGGGAGTGAAATAGTACCTGAAACCGTGTGCCTACAATCCGTCAGAGCCTCTTTATGGGGTGATGGCGTGCCTTTTGAAGAATGAGCCTGCGAGTCAGGGACACGTCGCAAGGTTAACCCGTGTGGGGTAGCCGCAGCGAAAGCGAGTCTGAATAGGGCGATTCAGTGGCGTGTTCTGGACCCGAAGCGGAGTGATCTACCCATGGCCAGGGTGAAGCGCGGGTAAGACCGCGTGGAGGCCCGAACCCACTTAGGTTGAAGACTGAGGGGATGAGTTGTGGGTAGGGGTGAAAGGCCAATCAAACTCCGTGATAGCTGGTTCTCCCCGAAATGCATTTAGGTGCAGCGTTGCGTGATTCACCACGGAGGTAGAGCTACTGGATGGCCGATGGGCCCTACTAGGTTACTGACGTCAGCCAAACTCCGAATGCCGTGGTGTACAGCGTGGCAGTGAGACGGCGGGGGATAAGCTCCGTACGTCGAAAGGGAAACAGCCCAGATCGCCGGCTAAGGCCCCTAAGCGTGTGCTAAGTGGAAAAGGATGTGCAGTCGCAGAGACAACCAGGAGGTTGGCTTAGAAGCAGCCACCCTTGAAAGAGTGCGTAATAGCTCACTGGTCAAGTGATTGTGCGCCGATAATGTAGCGGGGCTCAAGCACACCGCCGAAGCCGCGGCAACCGCAAGGTTGGGTAGGGGAGCGTCCCTCATTCTGCGAAGCCACTGGGTGACCGGTGGTGGAGGGTGGGGGAGTGAGAATGCAGGCATGAGTAGCGATAAGGCAAGTGAGAACCTTGCCCGCCGAAAGACCAAGGGTTCCTGGGCCAGGCCAGTCCGCCCAGGGTGAGTCGGGACCTAAGGCGAGGCCGACAGGCGTAGTCGATGGACAACGGGTTGATATTCCCGTACCCGTGTGTGGGCGCCCGTGATGAATCAGCGGTACTAACCACCCAAAACCGGATCGACCATGCCCCTTCGGGGGCGCGGAGTTTCGGGGCTGCGTGGGACCTTCGCTGGTAGTAGTCAAGCGATGGGGTGACGCAGGAAGGTAGCCGTACCAGTCAGTGGTAATACTGGGGCAAGCCTGTAGGGAGAGCGATAGGCAAATCCGTCGCTCATTAATCCTGAGAGGTGATGCATAGCCGTTTGAGGCGAATTCGGTGATCCTCAGCTGCCAAGAAAAGCCTCTAGCGAGCACACACACGGCCCGTACCCCAAACCGACACAGGTGGTCAGGTAGAGCATACCGAGGCGTACGAGATAACTATGGTTAAGGAACTCGGCAAAATGCCCCCGTAACTTCGGGAGAAGGGGGACCGGAACACCGTGAACAGCCTTGCGCTGGGAGCGGGATCCGGTCGCAGAAACCAGCGAGAAGCGACTGTTTACTAAAAACACAGGTCCGTGCGAAGTCGCAAGACGATGTATACGGACTGACGCCTGCCCGGTGCTGGAAGGTTAAGAGGACCCGTTAACCCGCAAGGGTGAAGCGGAGAATTTAAGCCCCAGTAAACGGCGGTGGTAACTATAACCATCCTAAGGTAGCGAAATTCCTTGTCGGGTAAGTTCCGACCTGCACGAATGGCGTAACGACTTCTCGACTGTCTCAACCATAGACTCGGCGAAATTGCACTACGAGTAAAGATGCTCGTTACGCGCGGCAGGACGAAAAGACCCCGGGACCTTCACTACAACTTGGTATTGGTGTTCGGTACGGTTTGTGTAGGATAGGTGGGAGACTGTGAAACCTCAACGCCAGTTGGGGCGGAGTCGTTGTTGAAATACCACTCTGATCGTATTGGACACCTAACGTCGAACCGTATATCCGGTTCACGGACAGTGCCTGGCGGGTAGTTTAACTGGGGCGGTTGCCTCCTAAAATGTAACGGAGGCGCCCAAAGGTTCCCTCAACCTGGACGGCAATCAGGTGTTGAGTGTAAATGCACAAGGGAGCTTGACTGCGAGACCTACACGTCAAGCAGGGACGAAAGTCGGGATTAGTGATCCGGCACCTCTGAGTGGAAGGGGTGTCGCTCAACGGATAAAAGGTACCCCGGGGATAACAGGCTGATCTTCCCCAAGAGTCCATATCGACGGGATGGTTTGGCACCTCGATGTCGGCTCGTCGCATCCTGGGGCTGGAGCAGGTCCCAAGGGTTGGGCTGTTCGCCCATTAAAGCGGCACGCGAGCTGGGTTTAGAACGTCGTGAGACAGTTCGGTCTCTATCCGCCGCGCGCGTCAGAAACTTGAGGAAACCTGTCCCTAGTACGAGAGGACCGGGACGGACGAACCTCTGGTCCACCAGTTGTCCCACCAGGGGCACCGCTGGATAGCCACGTTCGGACAGGATAACCGCTGAAAGCATCTAAGCGGGAAACCTTCTCCAAGATCAGGTTTCTCACCCTTTTAGAGGGATAAGGCCCCCCACAGAACATGGGATCGATAGGCCAGACCTGGAAGCTCAGTAATGGGCGCAGGGAACTGGCACTAACCGGCCGAAAACTTACCAACACACATCGCAACCACATCCGTCAACGCCGCAAGGCGTAGAACACCGCACCCCCCCACCAGAACAACCAAAATGAATAGTGTTTCCGTAATAGAGTTACGGCGGCCACAGCGACAGGGAAACGCCCGGTCCCATTCCGAACCCGGAAGCTAAGCCTGTCAGCGCCGATGATACTGCCCAATCCGGGTGGAAAAGTAGGACACCGCCGAACATACACAAAAACACCCCCGGCAACGGGGGTGTTTTTGCATGCTCATCAGTCGCCAGCGTGCGTGTTTGTACGGCGACACGCCGTTACGAGCGGACAACTGTGCACGCTCGACGCCGGGACCTCAGTCGAATAGCGTCAAATTCGCGCGTTGCCTCTCCAGTTCGAGCAGGGCCCGCTTTCGCTCGAGCCCGCCGCCGTAGCCGGTGAGGCTGCCGCTGGCCCCGATCACGCGATGGCAGGGAACGACGATCGCGATGGGATTGTGGCCGTTGGCCAATCCCACGGCGCGCGCGGAACCCGGGGCGCCGATCTGTTCGGCGATTTCCCCGTAGGATCTGGTTTCCCCGTACGGGATTGTCAGCAGCGCCCTCCACACTCGCCGCTGGAATTCGGTCCCGCGCAGGTCGAGGTCGAGGTCGAAGTCGCTGAGCTCGCCGGCGAAATAGGCGGTGAGTTGCTCGACGGCGTCGCCAAACGCCCCCGGATCGGGCGACCAGTCGGCGCGGCTCGGTTCGTAGGTCTGGTCGACCATCCGCAGATTCGTCAGCACCGAGTCGCGCCCGGCCAGGGTCAGCGGTCCGATCGGGCTGTCGATCGTGCGGTAGTGGATCATGCGACCTCCTTTGGCGGCCAACGGTTTACCGGATGCTCGAGGGTGGTCCACAGGTGTTGGGTGACATAGGAACGCCAGGGGCGCCACCGTGTGCTGTGGTCGATGAGATTGCGTTGCGCCGTAGGCAAACCGACCTGCCCGGCGGCCAGTCGAAGGCCGAGGTCGCTGGCGGGGAAGGCGTCCGGGTCACCGAGGGCGCGCATGGCGATCACCTCCGCGGTCCACGGGCCGACCCCGGGCAGGGCCAGCAGCTGGTCGCGGGCGCTCTCCCAATCGCTGCCGGCGTCCAGGACGACGCTGCCGTCCGCGAGCCCCGCGATCAGGGCGCTCATCGTCCGCCGTCGGGCCCGGGGAACCGCCACATGGATCGGGTCGACGTCGGCGAGTTGCTCGACCGACGGGAAGGTATGGGTCAGCGCGCCATCGGGATCGCGCACCGGCTGCCCGTAGGCGGCGACCAGCCTGCCCGCGTGGGTGCTGGCGGCTTTGGTCGAAACCTGTTGGCCCAGCACCGCGCGCACGGCCAGCTCGGCCTCGTCGACCGTCCGCGGAATCCGTTGCCCGGGCGCCTTTTTGACCACCGGGCCAAGGTGGGGGTCGGTGGCCAGCGCGTCGACCACCGCCTCGGGGTCGGAATCGAGGTCCAGCAGCCGCCGGCAGCGGGCGATCGCGGTCGTGAGGTCGCGGAAGTCGTCGAGGACGAGCTGGCACCGGACGTGATCGACGGCCGGTGTCAGGCTGACCACGGCCGTCCCACAAGGAAGCCGCAGGCTGCGTCGGTATGCGCCGTCGCGGACCTCCTCGCAGCCGGGCACGACGCCCGCCGCCAGATGGCCGAAGACGCCCTCGTAGGCGAACGGTGTGCGTACCGGAAGCCGAAGACGAACCGCCCCCGGCGAATTGGCGTCCGACACGGGCCGGACGGTGGCGCGGTTGCGCAGCGCCGTCGGGGTGCTTTCGAACACCAGCCGCACCGTGTCGTTGAACTGACGGATGCTCGAGAATCCGGCGGCGAACGCGACGTCGCCGAACGGCAGGTCCGTCGTCTCGATCAGCACCCGGGCGGTCTGGGCTCGTTGCGCGCGGGCCAGGGCGAGCGGACCGGCGCCGACCTCGGCCTGCAGAAGCCGCTCCAGCTGGCGCGCGGTGTAACCGAGGTGCACCGCAAGGCCGCCCACGCCCTCTCGGTCCACCGTGCCGTCGGCGATCAGCCGCATCGTCCGCGCGACGACGTCACCGCGCACGTTCCATTCGGGAGATCCCGGTGACGCGTCCGGACGGCACCGCTTGCACGCCCGGAACCCCGCCCGCTGCGCTGCCGCCGCGGTCGGATAGAAGCGGACGTTGCGCGCGAACGGCGGCCGCACAGGACAACTCGGCCGGCAATAGATCCGGGTCGTCAAGACCGCGGTGACGAACCAGCCGTCGAACCGGGCGTCCTTGGACTGGACGGCCCGGTAGCAGCGTTCGAAATCGTCGTGCACGCTTCAACACTTACACCCGGCCACCGACAAAACTGGCGGAAAAACGACATGATGGTGGCGCGTGCCGGCGCGACGACACGTGCCCCGGGGAACTAGCTATGCGCCGCCGTCGCCCTCGCGCAGGGAATGGATCATGCTCTGCAGGATCCGGAACGCGTCCGACTGCTCGGTCTCGGTCAGGCCGGCCAGCATTCTGATCTCGACGGACCGGACCGCCGCCGACGCCTTCTCGAGGCTCCGGCGGCCGCGAGGTGTGAGCCGCGTCGGAAGGGCCTTCCCGACGGGTGCCTCCGCCGGCCTGGTCACGTAGCCGTCTCGTTCCAGGGTTTGGAGCAGCACGTTCATCGTCTGCCGTGTCACGAACGCGCCCCGCGCGAGCTCGGAGTTCGACAAGCCCGGTCGTTGAGCCAGCAGCTCGAGGCAGGAGTAGTGCGTCACGCTCATCCCGAGCGGCCGCAGTACCTCTTCCATGGCCGCGCGAAGGGCGCTCGACGCCTCTTTCAGCAGGTAGCCCAGTGACGTCTTCAGGTCGATGCCGACACCGTCTTGACTCATGTCAGTATTCTGACATAGGTTGATCTGTGTCAGAAAACTGACATGAAAGAAAGGAGCACCATCATGCCCGCCACCGGCCCCGACTTCATCTCGCTCCAAGCGCGCGACCTCGACGCTTCGCGGGCGTTCTACGAGCAGTACCTGGGCCTCGTCCGCTCGCAGGCCGGGCCTCCGCACGCCGTCGTCTTCGAGACGAAGCCGATCGCGTTCGCGCTCCGCGACGTCGTTCCCGGCACCGACCTCGCATCCGTTGCTCAGCCCGGCATCGGTGCCGCGATCTGGCTGCACGCCACCGACGTCCAGGCCATCCACGATGCTCTCGTCGCCGACGGTCACACCATCGTCTCCGCACCGATCGACGGCCCCTTCGGTCGGACATTCACCTTCGCCGACCCCGATGGCTACCGGGTCACGCTCCACGACGGCGCCTGATCGGAAAAACGCCACCGGACGATCCGCAGGCCTCGTACGTGACGCGATGAGCTACGGCGCCGGCGAGGCCAGCCGGATGGGACGCTCGTGCCCGCGAAGGGTCACGGTCTCACCCAAAGACCAACGGGCACGCTCGCTTTCGCTCGCGCCGGCGAGCGCGTCGGCCGTCGCGAGCAACCTCCCCGGGCGCGACTTGGCCAGCTCGCACAGGCGCGCGGCCTCGTTGACGGGCTCGCCGATCACGGTGTATTCGAACCGCTCCTTGGCGCCCACATTGCCGGCGACGACCTGGCCGGCCGCCACGCCGATGCCGGCGTCCAGCTCGCACATCTCGCCGGCAAGCCGTGCGGCAATGGCCCGCGCGGCGGCCAGCGCCTCGCCTTCGGGCGAGTCGAGACGGTTGGGGGCCCCGAAGATGGCCAGCGACGCGTCACCCTCGAACTTGTTGACCAGCCCGCGCCGGCGGTCCACCTCGTCGACGACGATCGCAAAGAACCGGTTGAGCAGGGCGACGACGTCGGCCGGCGGTTGGCTGGTCACCAATTGCGTGGAGCCGACGATATCGATGAAGACGACGGCGACATGGCGTTCTTCGCCGCCCAACTTGGGCCGCTCGCGTTCGGCGGCCAGGGCCACTTCGCGCCCGACGTGCCGGCCGAAAAGGTCGCGCACGCGTTCCCGCTCCCGCAGGCCGTCGACCATCGCGTTGAAACCGCGCTGCAGCTCGCCGAGCTCCGTCCCGTCGAACACCACCAGGTCGCCGCGCAAATCGCCGCGTTCGACGCGCTGGAGGGCCGCGCGCACCACCCGCACCGGCGTCGCCGTCAGCCACGCCAGGATCCACATCAGGATGCAACCGAAGATCAGCGTGGCCGACGACACGATCAGCACGCCGACCGCGAACTGGGTTTCGGTCAGATTCCGCCACAGGATCTCGAAGATCACCAGTAAGGCGATGCCGATGACGGGCACGCCCGTGCTCAGGAACCAGACCATCATGGTTCGGCCCATGAGACCGGCGGTCAGCCGCCGCGGTGGCTTTCCCGCTTCGAGCGCCTGAGCGGCTACCGGCCGCAGCGCGAACTCGGCGAGCAGGTAACTGCCGGTGGCAACCAACACCCCGCAAAAGGACACTCCGACCAGGAACCGCGGGATGAACATGGTGTTGACCATGCCGTAGAGAATCGTCGAGAGTACCGCTCCGACCCCCCACAACACGAGGTCGACGATCGCGATTCGCCACGGCGCCATGAAGGTGTTCCGCTCGTCGATGCGGCTGGGTTTGCGACCCTCGATCGCCCACCGCAGTGCCATCACAGTGCGCCGGGTAATCCAATAGATGCCCACCGCCAAGGCGACCGCAAGATATGCCGGGATTGCCGCGAATGTGATCCACCGCGGTGCGTCGAACACGCTGGGCTGAGGGACGGCGACCGACGCGAACAGCAGAACGAAGCCGATGCCGATCAGGTTGGTCCCCAGGACGAGAACGGTCAGGATGACCTGGATGCGTATGCGCCGACGTCGCTGGCTTTCCGACACTTCGCCCAGCAGCAGCGAACCGAACGCGGGGGTGTCCGGCAGTCGACCGCTCTGACGGGTCACCCTCTCCAGCACCCGGCCGAGGCGTTGCGCCATCCTCTGGTTGGCCAACATCGTGGCGCCAGCCTAATTTGTCGGTCACGCTTTAAGGTGAGTCGGGTGCGTCTCGTCATCGCCCAATGCACCGTCGACTACGTCGGCCGGCTCACCGCGCACCTGCCGTCGGCACGCAGGTTGCTGCTGTTCAAGGCCGACGGGTCGGTCAGCGTCCACGCCGACGACCGCGCCTACAAGCCGCTGAACTGGATGAGTCCCCCGTGCTGGTTGACGGAAGACCTCGACGGCCAGGCGCCGGTGTGGGTCGTCGAGAACAAGGCGGGCGAGCAGCTGCGGATCACCGTGGAGGAGATCGAGCACGACTCGAGCCACGACCTCGGCGTCGATCCCGGGTTGGTGAAGGACGGCGTCGAGGCGCACCTGCAGGCGTTGCTCGCCGAGCACGTCGGGCTGCTGGGCGAGGGATACACGTTGGTGCGCCGCGAGTACATGACCGCGATCGGGCCCGTCGATCTGTTGTGTCGCGACGAACGGGGCGGCTCGGTCGCGGTGGAAATCAAGCGGCGCGGCGAGATCGACGGGGTCGAGCAGCTCACCCGCTATCTCGAACTGCTCAACCGCGACAGCGTTCTCGCCCCGGTGAAGGGGATCTTCGCCGCGCAGCAGATCAAACCGCAGGCCCGCACCCTGGCCACCGACCGCGGGATCCGTTGCGTCACATTGGATTACGACAAGATGCGGGGAATGGACAGCGACGAGTACCGGCTGTTCTGACGCGCCCGCTTACACTAGCGGCATGGCTCGGCGCCGCACACCGCCGCACCGGCGGCCGGTATCGCTGCCGCCGGTGTTGCGCCGGGTGGAAACCGGGCCCGACGGCCAGGAGTACGAGGTGCACCCGGTCGCCGCCGCCCGCGCGGTCAAGACCTATCGTTGTCCCGGCTGCGACCACGAAATCCGTTCGGGCACCGCGCATGTGGTGGTGTGGCCGACCGGCCTGCGGCAGGGGCCGGACGACCGGCGACATTGGCACACCACGTGCTGGGCCAACCGCGCCACGCGCGGCCCGACCCGAAAGTGGTCCTAGTTCCGCGGGTTTTCCGAGGCCGGTTCGACCAGCTCGATCAGGACCCCGCCCGCGTCCTTGGGGTGGATGAAGTTGATTCGCGAGTTCGCCGTGCCGCGCCGGGGCGCGTCATAGGTCAGCCGGACGCCTTGCGCGCGAAGTCGCTCGCAGAGGCCGTCGAGATCGCTGACTCGAACCGCCAGCTGCTGGATGCCGGGCCCGCGCTTGTCGAGGAACTTCGCGATCACCGAGGTGTCGTCGATCGGCGCCATCAACTGGATCTGCGCGGTGCCGGTCGGCGCGCCGCGCACGGCCAGCATGGCTTCGCGGATTCCCTGGTCGTCGTTGACCTCCTCGTGCACCAGGATCATGCCGAGGTGGTCGTGGTACCAGGCGATGGCGGCGTCCAGGTCGGCGACCGCGATGCCGACGTGATCGATCGCCGTCACCAGTGAGGAGGCCAGGATCTGACGGGCATCAACTTGATCGGTCGTCACCCCACAACGGTAACCTGACGGCAGGGAACGCGCGTCGCCGGGAGGCGGAATCGGCGGTCCGGGGGCCTAGGAGGTAGTGATGACGACATCGGTGATCGTTGCTGGAGCGCGGACGCCCATCGGCAGGTTGATGGGTTCGCTGAAGGACTTTTCGGCCAGCGATCTGGGTGCCATCGCGATCGCCGGCGCGCTGGAGAAGGCCAACGTGGCGCCCTCGCTGGTCGAGTACGTGATCATGGGGCAGGTGCTGACGGCCGGGGCCGGCCAGATGCCGGCGCGCCAGGCGGCCGTGGCCGCCGGCATCGGCTGGGACGTGCCGGCGCTGACGATCAACAAGATGTGCCTGTCGGGTATCGACGCCATCGCGCTGGCCGACCAGCTCATCCGCGCCGGGGAGTTCGACGTGGTGGTGGCCGGCGGCCAGGAGTCCATGACGAGGGCGCCCCACCTGCTGATGGACAGCCGGGCCGGCTACAAGTACGGCGACGTCACGGTTCTGGACCACATGGCCTACGACGGCCTGCACGACGTGTTCACCGACCAGCCGATGGGCGCGCTCACCGAGCAGCGCAACGACGTCGACAGGTTCACCCGTGCCGAACAGGACGAGTTCGCCGCCCGGTCGCACCAGAAGGCCGCCGCGGCGTGGAAGGACGGCGTCTTCGCCGACGAGGTGGTGCCGGTGAACATCCCACAGCGCAAGGGCGATCCGCTGCAGTTCACCGAGGACGAGGGGATCCGCGCCAACACCACCGCCGAGTCCCTGGCCGGTCTCAAGCCGGCGTTCCGCCGCGACGGCACCATCACCGCCGGCTCGGCGTCCCAGATTTCCGACGGCGCGGCGGCGGTCGTGGTGATGAACAAGGACAAGGCGCGGGAGCTGGGGCTTTCGTGGCTGGCCGAGATCGGCGCCCATGGCGTTGTGGCCGGGCCGGATTCGACGTTGCAGTCGCAGCCGGCCAACGCGATCAAGAAGGCGCTCGGCCGCGAGGGCATCTCCGTCGATCAGCTCGACGTCGTGGAGATCAACGAGGCGTTCGCGGCGGTGGCGCTGGCGTCGACGCGCGAGCTCGGCGTGGACCCCGGGATCGTCAACGTCAACGGCGGCGCGATCGCGGTCGGGCATCCGATCGGCATGTCGGGAGCCAGAATCACGCTGCACGTGGCGCTGGAACTGGCGCGCCGCGGCTCCGGTTACGGCGTCGCCGCCCTGTGTGGGGCCGGGGGCCAGGGCGACGCGCTGATCCTGCGCGCCGGTTAGCCGGGCTCGAACGGCGTTGCTGGCAGGTAACCGGCCGACCGCTTGTGATTTAGGTCATATTGGCCGATCACGGCGCTGTCGGCCGATCCTTCGGGCGGGGCTCGCCCCGCAAGGGCGTCCGTGCCACCGGGTGGATCGGTAGCCGGCGCGCATGACAAACTTGACGGCGTGACGCGTCCGCGATCCTCGATCGGGCCCGCGCTGGCCGGTGCGGTCGACCTGTCCGGTCTCAAGCAGCGAGCCCAGCAGAAGGCCTCGGCGGGTGGTCCCGCCGGCACAACGGAGGTCACCGAAGCCAACTTCGAATCCGAGGTGCTGATCCGGTCCGACGAAGTGCCGGTCGTGGTGCTGCTGTGGTCGCCGCGCAGCGACGCCTGCGTTCAGCTGGTTGAGGCGCTGTCCGGCATGGCCGCCGAGGACAACGGCGCGTGGTCGCTGGCGACGGTCAACGTCGACGCGACCCCCAGGGTCGCCCAGATATTCGGCGTCGAAGCGGTGCCCACCGTCGTGGCGCTGGCCGCCGGCCAGCCGCTGTCCAGCTTCCAGGGCCTCCTGCCGCCCGATCAGATGCGCCAGTGGGTGGACCAATTGCTTTCCGCGACAGCCGGGAAGCTTCGGGGCCCCGGCGATTCCGAAGGGGCCGCGGAAGCCGATCCGGAGCTGGCGCGGGCCCGCCAACAGCTGGAGGCCGGCGAGCTCGGCGCCGCCGAAAAGTCGTATCAGGCGATCCTGGACGCCGATCCCGGCAGCGTCGAGGCGAAGGCCGCGCTGCACCGGATCGGCTTCCTCACGCGCGCGATCGCACAGAGCCCGGACGCGGTCGCCATGGCCGATGCCGCGCCGGGGGACGTCGACGCCGCCTTGGCGGCCGCCGATGTGCAAATCCTCAACCACGACGTGAGCGGGGCGTTCGAGCGCCTGATTGCCTTGGTGCGCGGCACATCTGGTGACGAGCGCACCCGGGTGCGCACCCGATTGATCGAGCTGTTCGAGCTTTTCGACCCCGCCGACCCCGAGGTCGTCGTCGGTCGGCGCAACCTCGCCAACGCCCTCTACTGAGACCCGCTCGCGCTACGCGGGCGCCAACCACAACGCCGACGTGGGGGGCAGGACCAGCACCGCGGAGGCCGGCCGCCCATGCCACGGGTCCTCGGTGGCGTCGACGCCGCCGAGGTTGCCGATTCCCGACCCGTTGTAGACGGTCGCGTCGGTGTTGAGCACCTCGCGCCAGCGGCCGGTCGACGGCAGGCCCAGACGGTAGCCGCCGTGTTCGGAACCCGCGAAATTGAACACGCAGGCCATGACCGAGCCGTCGCTTCCGTACCGCAGGAAACTCAGCACGTTGTTGGCGGAGTCGTTGGCGTCGATCCAGGAATAACCCTCGGGAGTGGTGTCCTGGCTCCACAGCGCCGGGTGAGTGCGGTAGATGTCGTTGATGTCGCGCACGAGGCGCAGAATCCCGTTGGAAAAACCCTGCTCGTCGAGCTGCCACCAATCCAACCCGCGCTGCTCGGACCATTCGGCGCGCTGGCCGAATTCCTGGCCCATGAACAACAGCTGCTTGCCCGGGTGCGCCCATTGATAGGCGAGCAGGCTGCGCAGCCCGGCGGCCTTGACGTGGTTGTTGCCCGGCATCCGCCCCCACAGCGTGCCCTTGCCGTGCACCACCTCGTCGTGGCTGATCGGCAGCACGTAGTTCTCGCTGAACGCGTACAGCATCGAGAACGTCATCTCGTGGTGGTGGTAGCTGCGGTAGATCGGATCGCGGCTGATGTAGTCCAGCGTGTCGTGCATCCAGCCCATGTTCCACTTCATCGAAAAGCCCAGGCCGCCAAGGTTTGTCGGGCGCGTCACGCCGGGCCACGACGTCGACTCCTCGGCGATCGTGACGATGCCCGGCGCCGCCTTGTGTGCCGTGGCGTTCATCTCCTGCAGGAACTGCACGGCCTCCAGGTTCTCCCGCCCACCGTAGACGTTCGGGGTCCAGCCCCCCACGGGCCGCGAGTAGTCCAGGTACAGCATCGACGCGACGGCGTCCACGCGAAGGCCGTCAACGTGGAACTCCTCGAGCCAATACAGCGCGTTGGCCACCAGGAAATTGCGCACTTCCGCGCGGCCGAAGTCGAACACGTAAGTGCCCCAGTCGAGTTGCTCCCCGCGTTTGGGATCGGAATGCTCGTATAGCGGGGTGCCGTCGAAACGCCCCAGCGCCCACGCGTCTTTCGGGAAGTGCGCGGGCACCCAGTCCACGATGACCCCGATGCCTGCCCGGTGCAGGGCGTCGACCAGCGCCCGGAAATCGTCCGGCGCGCCGAACCGCGATGTCGGCGCGTAGTACGACGTGACCTGGTATCCCCAGGACCCGGCGAACGGATGCTCAGCGACCGGCAGCAGCTCCACATGCGTAAACCCGTGTTCCACAACATAATCCGTCAGCTCGCGGGCGAGCTGTCGGTAGTCGAGTCCGGGGCGCCACGAGCCCAGATGGACCTCGTAGGTGCTCATCGGCTCGAACACCGGGTTGCGCCGCGCGCGCCGCGCCATCCAGTCGGCGTCCTCCCAAACGTATCTGCTGCGCGTCACTCGCGACGCGGTGTGCGGCGGCACCTCGGTCGCGAAGGCGAACGGGTCGGCCCGCTCGGTCACGACGCCGTCGGCGCCGTGCACGCGGAACTTGTACAGCCCGTCCGCCGGGAAACCGGGCCAGAACAACTCCCATACTCCGGAGGAGCCCAGCACCCGCATGGGCGCCTCGTCGCCGGTCCACCCGTTGAACTCACCGATCAGGCTGACGCCCTTGGCGTTGGGCGCCCACACGGCGAACGACACGCCGTTGACGACGCCGTCGGCCGTGGTGAACGAGCGTGGATGGGCGCCAAGGACGTCCCAGAGCCGCTCGTGGCGGCCCTCGTTGAAGAGATGAAGGTCGACCTCGCCCAGGGTGGGCAGGAAGCGGTACGCGTCGGCGACGACGTGGGGGCCAGAACCCGCGTAGGTCACCTCCAGCCGGTAGTCGATCAGGTTCGCGAACGGTAGCGCCACGGCGAACAGGCCGGATTCGATGTGCCGCAACGGGAACCGATCGCCACCGACGAGCGCGACGACCTCGCGCGCGTGCGGTCGAAACGCCCGGATGACCGTGCGGTCGCCGTACTCGTGGGCGCCGAGGATGCCGTGCGGGTTGTGGTGTGCACCGGCCACCAGGCGCGCCAGGTCCGAGGGGTCGGGCGCCAGGTCCGCTCCGGCGAGTTGGTCGGCTCGGCTCACAACAACTCACCTCCTGCGCAGCAGCGTGGTTCGGGATTCGTACGGTATGAGCGGCATGTTGATGATGTGGGCGACCGCACGCCCGGGATCGATGCGAACGTAATTTGCCTGCCCCCATTGGTATTCCTGGCCGGTGATCTCGTCGCGCACCCAGAACCGTTCGTAGGGCTCCATACCCAGCGCCGCCATGTCTAACCACAGGGTCGCCTCTTCGGGCGCGAAGGCGTTGAGCGTCACCACCACCAACACGCAGTCGCCGGTGGCCGGGTCGAACTTGCTGTAGGCCAGCAGCGCGTCGTTGTCCACGCCGTGGAAATGGATCGTGCGCAGCTGTTGCAGCGCGGGATGCAGGCGGCGAATCGTGTTGAGCTGTGTGATGAAAGGCTCGAGTGACCTGCCCTCGGCGAGGGCGCCCGCGTAGTCGCGTGGCCGCAATTCGTACTTCTCGGAATCCAGGTACTCCTCGCTGCCCTCCCGTATCGCGCGGTGCTCGAACAGCTCGTAGCCGGAGTACACGCCCCAGGCCGGACCCATGGTCGCCGCCAGCGCCGCGCGGATGGCGAACATGCCCGGGCCGTCGTGCTGCAATACCGCGTGCAGGATGTCGGGGGTGTTGACGAACAGGTTCGGCCGGCGAAAGTCGGCGAGGGCGGCGATGTCGTTGCCGAATTCGGTGAGTTCCCACTTGGCCGTGCGCCAGGTGAAGTAGGAGTACGACTGCGTGAAGCCCAGCTTGGCCAGGCCGTACTGGCGGGCCGGCGGGGTGAACGCCTCGGACAGGAAGAGCACGTCGGGGTCGGTGTCTTTCACCTGAGCGATCAGCCACGCCCAGAAGTCGGGCGGCTTGGTGTGGGGATTGTCGACCCGAAAGAACTTGACGCCGTGGTCGATCCAGTGCCGGACGACGCGCAGCACCTCGTCGTAGAGGCCCGCGGGGTCGTTGTCGAAGTTGAGCGGATAGATGTCCTGGTACTTCTTCGGCGGGTTCTCCGCATAGGCGATCGTTCCGTCCGGCAATTCGGTGAACCACTGGCGGTGTTCGCGGGCCCACGGATGATCCGGCGCGCATTGCAGCGCCAGGTCCAGCGCCACCTCCATGCCCAGATCCCGCGCCGCGGCGACGAAGTCGTCGAAGTCGTCGATCGTGCCCAGGGCCGGGTGAATGGCGTCGTGGCCGCCCTCGTCGCTGCCGATCGCCCACGGGGAACCCACATCCGTCGGGGCGGCGGTGGGGGAGTTGTTGGGGCCCTTGCGGTGTACCTTGCCGATCGGGTGGATCGGCGGCAGGTAGACGACGTCGAACCCCATCGCGGCGATGCGCGGAAGCTGCGCGGCCGCCGTGGCGAAGGTGCCGTGCACGGGCCTGCCGTCGGCGTCCCACCCGCCGGTCGAGCGCGGAAACATCTCGTACCACGAGCCGAAGCGGGCCAGCGGCCGATCCACCCAGACCCCGTACTGTTGGCCCCGGGTGACCAGATCGCGCAACGGGTAGTTCGCCAGGAGTTCCTCGATGTCGGGAGCCAGGGCCAGCGCGGTGCGGGTCACCGGATCCCCGGGAGTCCGCAACGCCGCGGCGGCGGCCAGCAGCGGATCGCGCTGGGCGCGCGGCACGCCCGCCGCGGCGCGTTCGAACAGCGAAGCCCCGACCAGCAGATCGTTGGACAGCTCCGTCTCGCCCTGCCCGGCGTCCAGCTTGGCAACCAGGCCGTGCCGCCAGGAGTGAATGGGGTCACCCCACCCGTCGACCCGAAAAGTCCAGAGCCCGACGCGGTCCGGGGTGAACTGACCGTGGAACACGTAGGGCTCCTGCCCCTCCGCCATGGTAAGCAGCAACGGCTTGACCCGCTGCCGCTCGTCGGCGCCGGCCTCGAGCGCGCGCGCCGGCCGCTCGGGGGCCTGAACCGCCTTGATCCGGCGTATCTCGGCCGCCTGCGGATAGCGCGGCCCGAGGTAGCGCACGACCAGCGTCGCCGCGACGGCCTCGTGACCCTCCCGCCATACCGCCGCGCTGACCGGGACGACCTCACCGACCACGGCCTTGGCGGGATACGCGCCGCAGGACACGACGGGCGCGACGTTGTCGATCTCGACACGACCGGTCACGACCACTCCGTTCGACTTACCCGGCTCCTCGGCCCGCTCCTCGGGCCGCAATCGTCGCCGGGGTGTTCCGATTGTGTGCGGCCAAACACCAATGACTACCCGCTACCCACCCTAGTGTCCGGTCATACCCTCGAAGGCGCACGGTCAATCACTGGTCCTGCGCGCGGCGGAATCCTCAGTAAGGTAGTCACGTGTGAAAGCCCTTCGCCGCTTTACCGTCCGTGCGCACTTGCCCGAGCGTCTGGCCGCGCTGGATCAGCTGTCGACGAACCTGCGGTGGTCGTGGGACAAACCGACGCAGGAGCTGTTCGCGACCATCGACCCGACGCTGTGGGAGCGGTGCGGCTGCGACCCGGTGGCGCTGTTGGGCGCGGTGAGCCCGGCACGGCTCGACGAGTTGGCGCTCGACGAAGGCTTCCTGGGCCGGCTCGACGGGCTGGCGGCCGACCTGAACGACTACCTGAGCCGTCCGTTGTGGTACCAGCAGCGGCAGCGCGAAAGCCCCGACAGCCGGGCGATGCCGAGCGCGGTCGCGTACTTCTCGATGGAGTTCGGCGTCGCCGAGGTGCTGCCCAATTACTCGGGTGGGCTGGGGATTCTCGCCGGCGACCACCTGAAGTCGGCGTCGGATCTGGGGGTTCCGTTGGTCGCGGTGGGCCTCTACTACCGCTCCGGGTACTTCCGGCAGTCGCTGACCGCGGATGGCTGGCAGAACGAGACCTACCCGTCGCTGGACCCGCAGGGGCTGCCGTTGCGGCTGCTGACCGACGCGACGGGCGACCCGGTCCTGGTGGAGCTGACGCTTCCCGAATCCACCCAGCTGCGGGCCCGGGTCTGGGTGGCGCAGGTGGGCCGCGTTCCGTTGCTCCTGCTGGATTCCGACGTTCCCGAGAACGAACACGAGCTACGCGGCGTCACCGATCGCCTCTATGGCGGCGATCAGGAGCATCGGATGCGGCAAGAGATCCTGGCCGGCATCGGCGGGGTGCGGGCGATCCGCGCGTTCACCGCCATCGAGGGGCTGCCCGCGCCCGAGGTGTGGCACATGAACGAGGGCCACGCCGGGTTCCTCGGGACGGAACGCATCCGGGAGCTGATCACCGACTCGGGGCTGGACTTCGACACCGCGCTGACGGTGGTGCGGTCCAGCACGGTGTTCACCACCCACACCCCGGTGCCCGCGGGAATCGACCGGTTCCCCGTCGAGATGGTGCGGCTCTACTTCGACGACCATCTGGGTGATGACGGTGCGGGCGGGCCCGCGCTGCTGCCGGGCGTACCGACCGCGCGGATCGTCGCGCTGGGCGCCGAGGACGATCCGACCAAGTTCAACATGGCCCACATGGGCCTGCGGCTCGCGCAACGGGCCAACGGTGTCTCGTTGCTGCACGGCCGGGTGAGCCGGGCCATGTTCAACGAATTGTGGCCCGGATTCGACCCGGGCGAGGTGCCGATCGGATCGATCACCAACGGCGTGCACGCGCGCACCTGGGCCGCGCCGCAATGGTTGCAGCTGGGGCGCGAACTGGCCGGGTCCGACTCGTTCGGCGACCCCGGCGTGTGGCTGCGACTGCAGCAGGTCGACCCGGGTCATCTGTGGTGGATCCGCTCGCAGCTGCGGTCGCTGCTGGTCGAGGATGTCCGGCGGCGGCTGCGCCGCTCGTGGCAGGAACGCGGCGCGTCGGACGCCGAATTAGGGTGGATAGCAACGGCTTTCGATCCGAACGTGCTCACCATCGGGTTCGCCCGACGGGTGCCGACCTACAAGCGGCTGACGCTGATGCTGCGCGATCCGGATCGGCTGGAACGGCTGCTGCTCGACGACGAGAGGCCGATCCAGCTGATCGTCGCCGGGAAGTCCCACCCGGCCGACGACGGCGGCAAGGCGCTGATCCAGCAGGTGGTGCGCTTCGCCGACCGGCCGGAGGTGCGCCACCGCATCGCGTTTTTGCCCGACTACGACATGTCGATGGCCCGGCTGCTGTATTGGGGCTGCGACGTGTGGCTGAACAACCCGCTGCGGCCGCTGGAGGCCTGCGGCACCTCGGGGATGAAGAGCGCGCTCAACGGTGGGCTGAACCTGTCCATCCGCGACGGCTGGTGGGACGAATGGTACGACGGCGAAAACGGTTGGGAGATACCGTCTGCCGACGGGCTGGCCGACGAGACGCGGCGCGACGACCTGGAGGCCAGCGCGCTCTACGACCTGCTGGAGCAGGCGGTGGCACCGAAGTTCTACGAGCGCAACGAACACGGGGTGCCGCCGCGGTGGATCGAAATGGTGCGGCACACCCTGCAGACGCTGGGGCCGAAGGTGTTGGCGTCCCGGATGGTGCGGGACTACGTCGAGAGCTACTACACGCCCGCGGCGGAGTCGCTGCACAGGACCGTCGCCCCCGCCGACGAGGCGAGTGGCGAGTTCGGCGCCGCCCGCGAGCTGGCCGCCTACCGCCGGCGCGCGGAAGGGGCGTGGCCCAAGATCACCGTCACCGACGTCGACAGCACCGGCCTGCCGGACACGCCCGCGCTGGGCTCGAAGCTGACCCTGACCGCGACCGTGGACCTGGCCGGGCTGCGGCCCGACGAGGTCACGGTTCAGGCGGTGGTGGGTAGGGTCGACGCCACCGACGCGCTGCTGGACCCGGTGACCGTCGACATGTCCTACACCGGCACCGCCGAGGCGGGCAATCAGGTCTTTTCGACGACGACGCCGCTGCCGCTGGCCGGAGCGGTCGGATACACGGTGCGGGTGCTGCCCCACCATCCGATGCTCGCGGCCGGCAACGAGCTCGGCCTCGTCACGCTGGCTCGTTAGGCGCGCAGCCGCTCCAGCGCGGCGCGGACCTGCGCCGCGTCGTTGGTCTGCCAGAACGGCGGCAGCGAGGCGCGCAGGTAACCGCCGTAGCGCGCGGTGACCATCCGGGAGTCGAGGACCGCCACCACCCCGCGGTCGGTGACGCGGCGCAGCAGCCGGCCCGACCCCTGCGCCAACAGCAGCGCGGCGTGGCTGGCGGCGACGGCCATGAAGCCGTTGCCGCCGCGGGCGGCCACCGCGCGCTGCCGGGCGCCCAGCAGCGGATCGTCGGGCCGGGGAAACGGGATGCGGTCGATCAGCACCAGCGACAGCGACGGCCCCGGGACGTCGACGCCCTGCCACAGCGACAGCGTGCCGAACAGCGAGGTCTCCGCCTCGGCGGCGAACCGCTCGACCAGCGCGGCGGTGCCGTCGTCGCCCTGACACAACACCGGCGTCGCCAGCCGTTCCCGCATGGCCTCGGCGGCGGCCCGCGCGGCCCGCATCGACGAGAACAGCCCCAGGGTGCGCCCGCCGGCGGCGGTGACGAGCTCGGCGATCTCGGTCAGCTGCTCGGCCGAGCCGGTGCCGTCGCGGCCCGGCGGCGGCAGATGGGCGGCCACGTAAAGGATTCCGGCCCGCGCGTGCTGAAACGGCGACCCGACGTCCAGACCGCGCCAGGGCGGATCGTCACCGGTGCCGGCGCCGCTCAAACCCCATGCCGCGGCCATCGCGTCGAAGGACCCGCCGACGGTCAGCGTCGCCGACGTCAACACGGTCGTCGAACGGGCGAACACCCGGCCGCGCAGCAGGTCCGCGACCGACAGCGGCGCCACCCGCAGCACGGGATGCGGCGCACCCCGGTTGTCCTCGTGCTCGAGCCAGACCACGTCGGTGCGATCGGGGATGGCGGGGCCGAACGACGTCAGGATCCGCGACGCGGTGTCGGATATCTCGCTCAGCGCCGCGACGGCCTCGGCCCGCGCCGCGGCGGCCTTCGCGTCGCTCGTGGTGTCGATCGCCGACCGCGCCGCACCGGTGACGTCGCGCAGCGCGGTCAGGTACGTCGCCATCTCGTCGTCGAGGCGGTCGACGCGGCCCGGCTTGATGATCTGGGCGTCGTGGAATGCCGCCGCCAGGTTCGCCGTCGTCGCCTCCAGCCGTTGGGTCAGTTCGGGATCGACCAGCCGGGCGATCCGCCGCGACAGGACGCCGAGGGCGGTCGTCGTCAGCTCCGCCGTGGCCACCGAGGTCACCCGGTCGACCAACTCGTGCGCCTCGTCGACCACCAGCAGCGCGTGTTCCGGCAGCACCGCCGATTCGGTGACGGCGTCGATGGCCAGCAGCGCGTGGTTGGTGACGACGACGTCGGCGCGGCCGGCCTCACCCCTGGCCCGCTCGGAAAAGCACTCGGTGCCGAACGGGCAGCGGGCCACCCCGAGGCATTCCCGCGCGGAGACGCTCACCTGCGACCAGGCCCGGTCCGGCACCCCGGGCTTCAGGTCGTCGCGGTCGCCGGAATCGGTCGTCGACGCCCAGGCGGTGAGCCGTTGCACGTCGCGGCCCAGGGCGGTGGCGGCCATGGCGTCGAAGAGCTCCTCCTGCGGCCGTTCGCCTTCCGCGTCTTGATCGTCCGCGGCGCCGTTGTGGATTTTGTTCAGGCACAGGTAGTTTCGTCGCCCCTTCAGCAGCGCGAAGCGCGGGCGGCGGGGCAGCGCGTCGACGAGCGCATCGGCCAGCCGGGGCAGGTCGCGATCGACGAGTTGGCGCTGCAGCGCGATCGTGGCCGTCGACACCACGACCGGCGCGTCGTCGCCGACCGCGCGGACGATCGCGGGAACCAGGTAGGCCAGCGACTTGCCGGTGCCCGTGCCGGCCTGCACGACGAGATGCTCGCCGGTGCGGAAGGCCCGCTCGACGGCCTCGGCCATCTCCACTTGGCCGCTACGCTCGCTGCCGCCGAGCGCCGCCACGGCCGCGGCCAGCAGCTCGCGCACGGACACCGACACGTCAGGCCCGGATCTGCGTCGTCGGGATCGCGGGCTCGCCGTGCGACAGGTTCAGCCCCTCCCACGGCAGGCTCCGCAGGCCGGAGGACACCAGCTGGCGTGCCGCCGCCAGGGTCGGGCTGGATACCGGCTCTCCGCCGCGCACCAGCGGCGTCGTCAGCACCCGGCACGGCTCGGCGGTGTCCGGTGGGCGGCCCGCCGGATGCACCACCTCCTCGGTGATGGTTCCCGTCGGGCGCGACAGCCGCAGCGCCGCCTTGCGGCCGCCGTGGGATTCCTTGTGGCTGCTTCGCTTTTGCACGGCCATGCCGTCCACCTCGACGAGCTTGTAGACCATGTTCGCGGTCGGCGCGCCGGAGCCGGTGACCAGCGACGTGCCGACGCCGTAGGCGTCCACCGGCTCGGCGCGCAGGGCGGCGATGCTGAACTCGTCAAGATCGCCGGAGACCACGATGCGGGTCCGCCGGGCGCCCAGCCCGTCGAGCTGTTCACGCACCTGGCGGGCCAGCACCCCGAGCTCGCCGGAGTCGATGCGGACCGCGCCGAGCGTCATCCCGGCGGCGGCCACGGCATTGGCCACGCCGGTCGTCACGTCATAGGTGTCCACCAGCAGCGTGGTGCCGGCGCCCAGCGCGTGGACCTGGGCGCGAAACGCCGCCAGTTCGGTGGTTTCCAGGGGGTCGCCGTGCCGCGCGTGCAGCATGGTGAACGCGTGCGCGGCGGTGCCCTCGGTGGGTATCCCGTATCGGCGCTGGGCCTCCAGGTTCGACGACGCGGCGAAGCCGGCGAGATAGGCGGCGCGAGCCGCGGCGACCGCCGCCCGTTCGTGGGTCCGCCGCGCCCCCATCTCGATCAGCGGGCGGCCCCCGGCGGCGCTGACCATGCGAGCCGCCGCGGACGCGATCGCGGTGTCGTGGTTGAAGATCGACAGCGCCAGCGTTTCGAGTACCACGCATTCGGCGAAGGTGCCGGTCACCGAGAGCACCGGCGACCCCGGGAAGTAGAGCTCCCCTTCGGCGTAGCCGTCGATGTCGCCGCCGAACCGGAACTCGCGGAGGTAGCGCACCGTGTCCTCGTCGAGGAATTGCGCCAGCAATCGGCACGCGTCGTCGTCGAACATGAACCGCGGCAAGGCTTCCAGCAGCCGACCGGTCCCGGCGACCACGCCGTACCGGCGGCCGTCGGGCAGTCGGCGGGCGAACAGCTCGAACGTGGTCCGGCGCTGGGCGGTGCCGTCGCGCAGCGCCGCCGCCAGCATCGTCAACTCGTATTTGTCGGTCAGCAGCCCAGTCAGGACCGGCTCGTTCATCTCGCAAACGATAATGGCCGGCGGCAACGGCCCCGGGTCTCGGTATCCTAGGGGCCATGGTTGTTGCGTCGGCGCCCACCGAGCCGAAGTCGAGGCCGGGCACTATCGGGCAACGCGAGTCGGCCCCGGTTGACGCCACAGTCAGCCCGTGGGTCACCATCGTGTGGGACGACCCGGTCAACCTGATGACGTATGTGACGTATGTCTTCCAGAAGCTGTTCGGGTACAGCGAGCCGCACGCCACCAAGCTGATGCTGCAGGTGCACAACGAGGGTAAGGCGGTGGTGTCGTCGGGCAGCCGGGAATCCATGGAAGTCGACGTGTCCAAGCTGCACGCCGCCGGTTTGTGGGCGACGATGCAGCAGGACCGGTGAGGTTCGAGGTCGTCCGGGACTTTTTGTGCGCAAATGGAAGCGCGTCGAGACTGCCAACGGTCCCCGTTTTCGGTCCGCTTTGGCCTCCCATGAGGCTGTCCTGCTCAAGAATCTCGTCACGGCGATGATCGGCTTGCTCGACGAGCGCGAATCTTCCGCGCCGGCAGACGAACTGGAAGAGATCACCGGCATCAAGACCGGGAACGCGGAACCCCCGCGCGATCCGACGCTGCGCCGGCTGCTGCCGGATTTCCACAACCCGGACGACCCGGGCGACCGGGACGACCCGGACGACGAGGCCCCGTCCCGCGGCGATGGCTACCAGAGCCTCAACGCCGCGCTGCGCAGCCTGCACGAGCCGGAGATCATCGACGCCAAACGCGCTGCGGCGCAACGGCTATTGGACACCCTTCCCGAAGGTGGCGGCCGCTTCGAGCTGGCCGAGGACGACGCGAACGCGTGGGTCGCGGCGGTCAACGACGTTCGGTTGACGCTGGGGGTCATGCTCGAGATCGGGCCCGAGGGGCCGGATCGCCTGCCGGCCGACCATCCGCTGGCCGTGCACTTCGACGTCTACCAGTGGCTGACCGTCCTGCAGGAATACCTCGTTCTGGCGTTGATGGGGCCCCGATGAACTCCATCACCGACGTCGGGGGCATCCGCGTCGGTCACCATCACCGGCTCGACCCTGACGCGTCTCTGGGCTCCGGTTGGGCCTGCGGCGTGACGGTCGTGCTCACCCCGCCCGGCACCGTCGGCGCCGTCGATTGCCGCGGCGGCGCGCCCGGCACCCGGGAGACCGATCTGCTGGACCCGGCCAACACCGTGCGGTTCGTCGACGCGGTGCTCCTCGCCGGCGGCAGCGCCTACGGCCTGGCCGCCGCGGACGGCGTCATGCTTTGGCTGGAGGAGCGCGAGCGCGGCGTGGGCATGGACGGGGGCGTGGTGCCCATCGTGCCGGGCGCGGTGATCTTCGATTTGCCGGTCGGCGGCTGGGGCTGCCGGCCGACGGCGGAATTCGGCTATGCGGCGTGTGAGGCCGCCGCCGGCGGGGACTGCGCGGTGGGCACGGTCGGGGCCGGCGTGGGTGCGCGCGCCGGGGTGCTCAAGGGCGGTCTCGGGACGGCGTCGACGACTTCGAAGACTTCGACGGCGTTGCCGTCCGGCGTCACCGTCGGCGCCCTCGTCGTCGTGAATTCCGCCGGGGACGTCGTCGACCGGGCGACCGGCCTGCCGTGGATGGCCGACCTGATCGGCGAGTTCGGGCTCAGGCCACCGCCGGCCGGGCAGATCGACGCGCTCGCGCGGCTGCCCTCTCCGCTGGAGCCGCTCAACACGACGATCGCGGTGGTCGCCACCGACGCGGCGCTGAGCCCGGCGGCGTGCCGGCGGGTCGCGATCGCCGCCCACGACGGCCTGGCCCGCACCATCCGGCCCGCGCACACCCCGCTGGACGGTGACACGGTATTCGCGCTGGCCACCGGGGCCGTCGAGGTGCCACCGCCGGCCGACACACCCGCGGCGATGTCGCCGGAGACGCGGCTGGTCACCGAGGTGGGCGCGGCCGCGGCCGACTGCCTCGCCCGCGCGGTGCTGGCCGGTGTGCTGGCCGCCGAGTCGGTCGCCGGAATACCGACCTACCGCGACATGTTGCCCGGAGCATTCGCGAGAGGGAGCAGCTGACGTGCTGGTGATCCGCGCCGACCTGGTTGAGGCGATCGTGGCCCACGCGCGCCGCGACCACCCCGACGAGGCGTGCGGGATACTGGCCGGTCCGGAGGGCTCCGATCGTCCCGAGCGGCACATCCCGATGCTCAACGCCGAGCGCTCGCCGACGTTCTACCGCTTCGACTCAAGCGAGCAGCTCACGGTGTGGCGGGCGCTTGACGAGGCCGACGAGGTCCCGGTCGTCATCTACCACTCGCACACCGCGACCGAGGCCTACCCGAGCCGCACGGACGTGAACCTGGCCGCCGAGCCGGACGCGCACTACGTGCTGGTGTCCACCCGCGACCCCGACCGCCACGAGCTGCGCAGCTATCGCATCGTCGACGGCGCCGTCACCGAGGAACCCGTCAACATCGTCGAGAAGTATTCGGAAAGGTCCGCATGAGCGTCACCGTGTCCATCCCGACCATCCTGAGGCCGCACACCGGCGGCGAGAAGCGCGTCGCGGCCAGCGGCGACACGCTGGGCGCGGTCATCGACGACCTGGAGGCCCACTACTCCGGGATCTCCGAGCGCCTGATCGATGACGGCAAGCTGCATCGCTTCGTGAACGTCTACGTCAACGACGAGGACGTGCGATTCTCCGGCGGCCTGGACACCGCGATCGCCGACGGCGACTCGGTCACCATCCTGCCGGCCGTGGCGGGTGGGTGAGCCCGTGCTCACACCAGGCGCATGACGCGCTACGACTCGCTGTTAGAGGCGTTGGGCAACACGCCGCTGGTCGGCCTGCGGCGGCTGTCGCCGCGCTGGGACGACGGGCCGGACGGTCCGCACGTGCGGCTGTGGGCCAAGCTCGAGGACCGCAACCCGACCGGGTCGATCAAGGACCGGCCGGCCTTGCGGATGATCGAGCAGGCCGAGCGGGACGGGCTGCTGGCGCCCGGTGCGACGATCCTCGAGCCCACCAGCGGCAACACCGGCATCTCGCTGGCGATGGCCGCCCGGTTGAAGGGGTACCGGCTGATCTGCGTGATGCCCGAGAACACCTCGGTGGAACGGCGTCAGCTGCTGGAGCTCTACGGCGCGCGGATCGTCTTCTCGCCGGCCGAGGGCGGGTCGAACACCGCGGTGGCCACCGCCAAGGAGCTGGCCGCGGCCAACCCGTCGTGGGTCATGCTGTACCAGTACGGCAATGCCGCCAACACCGACTCGCACTACCACGGCACCGGCCCCGAGCTGCTCGCCGACCTGCCCGAGATCACCCACTTCGTCGCCGGCCTGGGCACCACCGGGACCCTGATGGGCACCGGCCGGTTTCTCCGTGAGCGCGTCCCCGGCGTCAAGATCGTGGCCGCCGAGCCCCGCTACGGCGAGGGGGTGTACGCGCTGCGCAACATCGACGAGGGCTTCGTGCCCGAACTGTATGACCCCGACGTCCTGACCACCCGCTACTCGGTCGGCGCGGGCGACGCCGTGCGCCGCACCCGCGAGCTGGTGGACGCCGAGGGCATCTTTGCCGGCATCTCGACCGGCGCGGTGCTGCACGCCGCCCTGGGCCTCGGAGCCAAGGCCGTCACGGCCGGCGAGCGCGCCGACATCGCCTTCGTCGTCGCCGACGCCGGCTGGAAGTACCTGTCCACCGGCGCCTATGCCGGTAGCCTGGACGATGCCGAAAACGCTCTAGAAGGGCAGCTATGGGCATGAGTGCGCCGGCGACGATGCAGAGCGCAGCGATGAGTAGGAGCGGCGCGTAGTGACCGGGCCGGCGACACAATCGAAAAAGCGACCCCAGTGGATGGTCGGCGGCGCCACGATCCTCACGTTCGTGGCGTTGCTGTACCTCGTCGAGCTGATCGATCAGCTGACGCACCATTCGCTGGACCGCAACGGCATCAGGCCGTGGGAGGCCGACGGGCTGTGGGGGATCATCTGGGCGCCGTTCCTGCACGGGAGCTGGACGCACCTGTTCGCCAACACGGTCCCCGCGCTGGTGTTGGGGTTTTTGGTGACGCTGGCCGGCATGTCCCGGTTCGTCTGGGCCACCGTGATCGTGTGGATCGTCGGCGGCCTCGGCACCTGGCTCATCGGCAACTGGGGCGGCTGCCGCTTTGAGTCCGACCACATCGGGGCCTCGGGCCTCATCTTCGGCTGGCTGACGTTCCTGCTGGTCTTCGGGATATTCGTGCGCAGGTTCTGGGACATCATCACCGGCCTGGTGGTGCTGTTCGCCTACGGCGGGATCCTCGTCAGCGCCGTGCCCGTCCTCGACAAATGCGGCGGCGTGTCCTGGCAGGGCCACCTGTGCGGCGCGCTCGCGGGCGTCTTGGCCGCCTACATCTTGTCCGGCCCCGAACGCAAGGCCCGCGCCCGGCGGCCGACGACATGAGCTCGCCGTTGGCGCCCGTCGGGGTCTTCGACTCCGGCGTCGGGGGGCTGACCGTCGCGCGGGCCATCATCGACCAGTTGCCCGACGAGGACATCGTCTACGTCGGCGACACCGCCAACGGCCCCTACGGCCCGCTCACCATTTCCGAGGTGCGCGCGCACGCGCTGGCCATCGGGGACGACCTGGTGGACCGCGGCGTCAAGGCGTTGGTGATCGCCTGCAACACCGCGTCGGCGGCGTGCCTGCGGGACGCCCGCGAGCGCTACGACGTGCCCGTCGTCGAGGTGATCCTGCCCGCCGTGCGCCGCGCGGTCGCCACCACCCGCAACGGGCGCATCGGCGTCATCGGCACGCGGGCGACCATCAACTCGCACGCCTATCAGGACGCCTTCGCCGCCGCCCGCGACACCGAGATCACCGCGGTGGCCTGCCCGCGGTTCGTCGACTTCGTCGAGCGCGGCGTGACCAGCGGGCGTCAGGTGCTCGGGCTGGCCGAGGGCTATCTGGAGCCGCTGCAGCGCGCGCAGGTCGACACGCTGGTGCTGGGCTGCACGCACTATCCGCTGCTGTCCGGGCTGATTCAGCTGGCGATGGGCGACAACGTGACGCTGGTTTCCAGCGCCGAGGAAACAGCCAAGGAGGTGGTCCGGGTGCTCACCGAGCGCGACCTGCTGCGGCCCCATGACGCGCCGCCCGCCGCCCGGGTGTTCGAGGCCACCGGCGACCCGGAGGCGTTCACGAAACTGGCGACGCGGTTCCTGGGCCCCGCGATCACCGGCGTTCAGCCCGTCCGTCGCTCCCGCGTCCACTAAGGGCCCCGGAGAGATTCTCATCACACCAAAGCGGTGATGTTTTCTCCATGGTGCGATCGGGCATGGCACAGTAGTGTCCGTGCGAATTACCGTGCTCGGCTGCTCGGGCAGCGTCGTGGGTCCGGATTCGCCCGCGTCCGGTTATTTGCTTCGAGCGCCGGATACCCCGCCCCTGGTCCTTGACTTCGGCGGCGGTGTCCTCGGCGCGCTGCAGCGCTACGCCGACCCCGGTTCGGTGAACGTGCTGCTGTCTCATCTGCACGCCGACCACTGCCTGGATGTGCCCGGCCTGTTCGTGTGGCGCCGCTACCATCCGTCGCGCCCTTCGGGCAAGGCGTTGCTGTACGGCCCGAGCGACACCTGGTCCCGGTTGGGCGCCGCGTCCTCGCCCTACGGCGGCGAGATCGACGACTGCTCGGACATCTTCGACGTTCATCACTGGGTCGACGGTGAGCCGGTGACGTTCGGCTCGCTCACGGTGACGCCGCGGGTGGTGGCGCACCCGACGGAGTCCTACGGCCTGAGGATCACCGATTCGAGCGGCGCCTCGTTCGTCTACAGCGGCGACACCGGCATCTGCGATCAGCTCGTCGAGCTGGCCCGCGACGCCGACGTTTTCCTCTGCGAGGCCTCCTGGACGCACGCGCCGGATCGTCCGCGCGCGCTGCACCTTTCGGGCACGGAAGCCGGCAGGGTCGCCGCACAGGCCGGCGTTCACGAGCTGCTGCTGACGCACATTCCGCCGTGGACTTCGCGCGAGGACGTGATCAGTGAGGCCAAGGCCGAGTTCGACGGTCCGGTGCACGCGGTGGTGTGCGGTGAGACGTTCGACGTCCGCCGCTCGGAAAGGGTCTAAGACCCACGTTAGGGTTGCCTCGTGTCCAAACGAGAAGACGGCCGCCTCGATGACGAGCTTCGCCCCGTAGTCATCACCCGCGGATTCACCGAGCACCCGGCGGGTTCGGTGCTGATCGAATTCGGTCAGACCAAGGTCATGTGCACCGCCAGCGTCACCGAGGGGGTACCGCGCTGGCGCAAGGGATCGGGCCTGGGGTGGCTGACCGCCGAATACGCGATGCTGCCGTCGGCCACCCACACGCGCTCCGACCGCGAGTCGGTGAAGGGCCGCCTGTCCGGGCGCACCCAGGAGATCAGCCGGCTGATCGGCCGGTCGCTGCGGGCGTGCATCGACCTTGCGGCGTTGGGGGAGAACACCATTGCCGTCGACTGCGACGTGCTGCAGGCCGACGGCGGCACCCGCACCGCGGCCGTCACCGGTGCCTACGTCGCGTTGGCCGACGCGGTGACCTACCTGTCGGCGGCGGGCAAGCTGTCGGACCCGAGGCCCTTGTCGTGCGCCATCGCGGCTGTCAGCGTCGGCGTCGTCGACGGTCGGGTCCGGGTGGACCTGCCCTACGACGAAGATTCGCGCGCCGAGGTCGACATGAACGTCGTCGCCACCGACACCGGGACCCTCGTCGAGATCCAGGGGACCGGCGAGGGCGCGACGTTCCCGCGGTCGACGCTGGACAAACTGCTCGACATGGCGTTGGGCGCGTGCGACACATTGTTCGCCGCCCAGCGCGAGGCGTTGGCGCTGCCGTACCCGGGCGTGCTGCCGGACGGACCCCCTCCGCCCAAGGCGTTCGGCAGCTGACCGTGCCTGATGGTGACGACCCGCTACGCCCGGCTTCGCCGCCCTTGCGATCGTCACGGCTGCTGGTCGCCAGTCTGACCCTGGCCTAACTGCCCCGCGGTCTATCACCGCCGACACCGCGGCCAAGACGAGACCCATTCCAGTCGGTCATGACTCGTCCTCCCGCAGCTCGAATATCGGGATGGTGCGCGTGGTTTTTGACTGGTAGTTCGCGAACGCGAACGCGGGTACGGTCGCGTTGATCTTGGGGATGATCGCCTCACGTTCGGACGAGTCGAGCTCGCGCGCGACGACGTCGAACGAGCCGGTGGCGACTTCAACGCGCGCCCGCCGGTTGGCCCGCAGGTTGTGCACCCACGCCGGGTTGACGTCGGCGCCGCCGTAACCGGCGACGATCAGCAGCTTGCCGTCGATACGGAAGACCACCAGCGGCGCGACGCGCGGCTCGCCGGACCTCGCGCCCTTCGTAGTGAGTAGCAACAGCTCGTTGCCTTCGAATCGCCCGCCGACCTTGCCGGCGTTGGCGCGAAACTCGTCGGTGATGTTGTTATTGAGCGCCTTGAGGGTCTCGGTATCGGGTCTTTGACTCACTCTGGAGGAAGCTACTTGGTCGCCCCGTCTATTCCTTGCGCTATTCCTTGCGGAGCGTGCCGTGTTGTACGCCGTGCCGGCCTCGGGCCCAAGGCACTCGCAACTAGAGATCCACCAGGGTGGTCAGCAGCGTTGAAATGGCGGTGGCGGCCGTCGGCATCTTCACCCTCTGCACTGCTTAATGCTATTCGCGTCGCCAACCCATCGTCTCGCAGTCCGTAAGGTGTTCGGGGTGCATCGGCAACGGCCCAGACCGCACGTTTAGGAATAGATGATGACCCGCCTGCTGGTCGCCAGCCGGGTGGGCCCAAACGCACCATGACAGGGTCGGTGCAGAACAGCGTGAGGGCTGCAATCGCAGGGTTTTGGGCAACTTATTCGGCTACTACCGTGAGATGCCGCGGCTACCGGGAGCCGAGGCATAAACCTGCTTGACCACTGGTTATACGTGCGGCGCGGATGGCTACGTGTGGTAGCCTGGCTGCTAACAAAGGGATTGCTGAGGAGGTGGAAGAGTGACTCCCCCGACTTTAGACACGAGCCTGCCGCGTGACGAACGCTGCATTACATTCGCCGATCACGGTCGGGCGATGGAGGCCGTCGACCGCCAGCTCTCCCGATGGGGCAATCTTCTAGACCGCCTCGCCGAGGAGTGACCGAGTACCTGTCTGCGCAGGTAATCATAGATATAAACGCCGGTTTCGGCGGATATCCACTGGATCGGGACGGCATCGAAGCTGCTGTCTATCGGCCGGCGACGTCCGCCTTCGGCCAGGAAGCTTTTCCCAGTCTGTGGGTGAAGGCGGGCGTCTACGTCCATTCGTTCAGTTCGACGCAGTACTTCAGCGATGGGAACAAACGGACTGCTTGGATTGCCGCGGTCGTGTTTCTCGATATCAACGGATATCAGGTCCGTGACAACATCGCAGACGTGGAAGCAGAGGCGTTTGTGCTGGCTGTCTCGCGGCGGTTGTTCGACGTCGAAGAGGACCCCGACCGAACCCTCAAGAGGGCAGGCGAGTGGTTCGAGGTCAACGCTTTCCCCACAAGCGGTGCTGTATGAACAAGATGTTTGGGATTTCTTGGTGACACATCTGCTGGTTGCCAGCCGCAACCCCAAGAAGCTGACGGAACTGCGCCGGGTGCTCGACGGCGCCGGCCTGTCGGGGCTGACGCTGGTGTCGCTGAACGACGTGGCGCCGTTCGACGAACCGCCCGAAACCGGCGCGACCTTCGAGGACAACGCGTTGGCCAAGGCGCGGGACGCGTTCGCCGCGACCGGTCTGGCCAGCGTGGCCGACGACTCCGGTTTGGAGGTGACCGCGCTGGGCGGCATGCCCGGCGTGCTGTCGGCGCGTTGGTCGGGTAGCCACGGCGACGACGCCGCCAACACCGCGCTGCTGCTGGCACAGTTGCGTGACGTTCCCGACGCGCGGCGCGGCGCGGCGTTCGTGTCGGCGTGCGCGCTGGTGTCGGCTTCGGGGGAGGTCGTCGTCCGGGGCGAGTGGCGCGGGACGATTGCCCGGGAACCGCGCGGCGACGGCGGGTTCGGCTACGACCCGGTGTTCGTTCCGTCCGGCAGCGACCGGACCGCCGCGCAGCTGAGCCCGGCGGAAAAGGACGCGGTCTCGCACCGTGGTCGGGCGCTGGCGTTGCTGGTGCCGGCGCTGCGGGGGCTCGGCTGATCCCGGGTGCTCGTCCGGCCCTGGCCTAAGCCACAGCCGTCACACCAGTCTCGGCGGAGAGGCACCTACTTTGTTGCCCGACTCGTGAGCGACAATCCGTTGCGCCGCTTGCGTTGTCGCGCAGAGGCGGGCACATCGTGTGTCGCGCCTGCGTGGGACCGCTGTGGCAGGTGCGCCCCTAAAGCCCGAAGCGGACCTTGACGTCCCTGCTCTGGAAGTGCTCGACGATGATGCCCAGCAGCGGGATGGTGCCGGACAGCAGCACACCGACCGTCTTGAGAATTGGCCAACGCACCTTGACCGCCAAGTTGAATGCCGCCAACACGTAGACGAAGTACACCCAGCCGTGCACCACCTCGATCCACCGGATCTCGTGGTGGAAGACCAGATGCGAGACGATCTCATAGCACAGGGCGATGAGCCAGAGACCCGTCGTCCACGCCATGATCCGGTAGCCGAGCAACGCGGTGCGGATCTTCTCGACGGGCACGGCGGGCGCCGGTGTCTCGGGTGTGGTCATGCGATGGTCCTGTTCTGTTTTTCGGCATCGGTCTTGGCGAGCTCGGCCAGGTAGGCGTTGTACTCCCGCAGCGCGGGATCGTCGGGCGGCTGCCGCACGGGCGCGGGCCGTTCGGGCAGCAGCCCGGCGGGGATCTCGGTCATCTCGCCGCTCTTCCGTGGTTCTGGGGGTTCCTCTTCGTAGCGGACGAACTTGCGGTACGCGTAGACACAGAACCAGGCGAACAACGGCCACTGCAGCGCATAGCCGAGATTCTGAAACGTACCCGAGACCGACTGGAACCTCGTCCACTGCCACCAGCCCAGGGCCAAACACCCACACGCCGCGACGATCACCAAAGCGATCAACGCGGCCCTGCGACGACGGGTGGTGGGCACCCCTTGACGGTACCGCTCACGATTTGGGCCCAAGCTGAGGCTGTACGATCGGCACGCGCGCGGGCGTGGTGAAATTTCGGCAAACACGCCGGCTTTAGGTGCCGGTGCTCGTGAGAGCTTGAGGGTTCGAGTCCCTCCGCCCGCACCGTTTTTCGACGCTACGCGTCCAGAAAACGGGCGCGCACCTCCGGCGGCGGCAGCGGACAACTCTCGTACTTGCCGAAGACGCGGTAGCGGATATCGGCGAATCTGTCGTAGAGCCAGTCACGCAGGGGAGCCGGTATGACGCGGGCTACCTTGAACAGCTTCCACGGCCCGCCAAGGTAGTCCGCCACGCGTAACGCGGCCGCCGATCGGGCCGCCACCCGTTCGGTGGGCCGGCCGGGTTCATCGACAAACACCATGGAGTCGACGTTCTGGACGTCCGGGTGCCGATCGATGATCGCACGCGCGAAGTCGCTGTCGAGGGCCGCAAAGCGCAGGGCGCCGCGTGGATCGAACCGAAGCACCGCCCGCACGGCCCGATTGCAGAAGCCGCAGACGCCGTCGTACAGCAGCACCGGTGCGACCTGCGTCTCCACGCGGCCCAGGCTACTGGCTGGCCAGCGCCGCGGCACGGCCCCGAGGTTGACGGAAGGTAAGGCAACCCTTAGTTTGTGGGGGTAACTTACCTACTCGGAGGGTGCCGGATGCAGTCGGTTGCGTCGCGTCAGGGAGGCCGACCCGCGCTTATCGCGGTGGACGACGTCGTCCGGGTCGGCCGCGAACTCGGCATGCAGCGGCTGAGCGTCAACGCGGTCGCGCTGCGGCTCGGCGTCTCGGCGACCGCCCTGTACCGGTATGTCGAAAGCCGGTGGGAGCTCGAGCGCCTGGTCGGCGAGAGCCTGCTCGCCGAACTCGAATTGCGCGACGACCCGACGGCGGACACCGAGCGGCACCTGCTGTCGTTCGGCCTGCAGCTGCGCGACTTCACCGCCGGGCGCCCCGGGCTCGCGTCCTACCTTCAGGTGCTGTTCCCGCGCGGCGACGCCGGTGCCCGGTTGCTGGCCACCGAGGTCGAGGCGCTGAGCCGGCGCGGATACTCCGCCGACGCCGCC
Source organism: Mycobacterium heidelbergense (assembly GCF_010730745.1). Classification (NCBI taxonomy): domain Bacteria; kingdom Bacillati; phylum Actinomycetota; class Actinomycetes; order Mycobacteriales; family Mycobacteriaceae; genus Mycobacterium; species Mycobacterium heidelbergense. Next base: position 3,550,421 of record NZ_AP022615.1, read on the forward strand.
ATGGTGTTGAGCAGCGCGGTCGCCACGCTGGCGATCAGCCTGGCCGCGCGGGAAGAGAGCAACGCCAACGCGACCGGCGGAGACCAGGCCGGCGGTTTCGCGGTGGAGCGCGACGCGGCCGCCGAACGGTTGGCCGGCAACGCGCAGCTCGGCGCCGCCCACGTCGGGTTGCCGCGGGTCTCGGATGTGGAGTTCGTGCGGCTGCTGCTGGCCGCATCGATTCGGGGTCTGGTGGCGGTGATTCCGCCCGGGCGCCCGATCGGCGAGGTGGTGGCGGAGTTGCGCGCCGCCGGAGAGGACCGCTGATGGCGCGCGGGTTTCAGGGGGTGATGCTGCGGAGTTTCGGTGCCCGCGATCACACGGCGACGGTCCTCGAAACCGTCCGCATCGCACCGCATTTCGTGCGGGTGCGGATGGTGTCACCGACCCTGTTCGAGGACGCGGACGCCGAACCGGCGGCGTGGCTGCGGTTCTGGTTTCCCGACCCGGACGGGTCGAACACCGAGTTCCAGCGCGCCTACACGATCTCCGAGGCCGACGCCGCCGCCGGCCGCTTCGCGGTCGACGTCGTGCTGCATGAGCCGGCCGGCCCGGCGTCGTCGTGGGCGCGCACGGTGCAACCCGGCGCGACCATCGCGGTCATGTCGCTGATGGGCTCGTCGCGTTTCGACGCGCCCGACGAACAGCCGGCCGGCTACCTGCTGATCGGTGATTCGGCATCGATCCCGGGCATGAACGGGATCGTCGGAACCGTCCCCCACGACGTCCCGATCGAGATGTACCTCGAGCAGCACGACGACAACGACCCGCTGATCCCGATCGCGAAACACCCCCGGCTGCACGTGCATTGGGTTGCGCGTCGCGACGAGACGTCGCTGGCGGCGGCGGTCGAAAGCCGCGACTGGTCGGACTGGTACGCGTGGGCGACGCCCGAGGCGACGACGCTCAAGCACGTCCGAACGCGGTTGCGCGACGAGTTCGGGTTTCCCAAATCCGAGATACACGCGCAGGCCTATTGGAGCGCCGGGCGCGCGATGGGCATCCGCCGCGGTGACGGCCCGGACGAAGCCGCCGCACCACCGCCGGACGACACATCGCCGGAAGTGGCTGCGGCACAGCATAAGTCACCTATGTCCCGCGGCCGGTGGCGCGCCCAGGCCGCGGGCCGGCTGCTGGCCCCGCTGCGGCCGGCGCTGATCCTCTCCGGCGCGCTGCAGGTCGTGCTGACGCTGGTGCAGCTGGCGCCGTTCGTGCTCCTGGTCGAGCTGGCCCGGCTTCTGGTGTCCGGCGCCGCGGAATCCCGGCTGTGGACGGTCGGCGTCGCGGCCGTCACGCTGCTCGGAACGGGCACCGTGCTCGGTGCCGCCCTCACGCTGTGGCTGCACGTCGTCGACGCGCGATTCGCCAGCGACCTGCGCTCACGGCTTTTGACCAAGCTGTCCCGACTTCCGTTGGGCTGGTTCACCGCCCGCGGCTCGGGCTCGATCAAGCAGCTCGTCCAGGACGACACCCTGTCCTTGCACTACCTGGTCACGCACGCCATCCCGGACGCGGTCGCCGCGATCGTCGCGCCGGTGGCCGTGCTGATCTATCTGTTCGTCGTCGACTGGCGGGTGGCGCTCGTCCTGTTCCTGCCCGTCCTGGTCTACCTGGTGCTGACGTCCTCCCTCACCATCCAGTCCGGCCCGCGCATTCCGCAATCGCAGCGTTGGGCCGAAAGGATGAGCGGGGAGGCCGGCGCCTACCTCGAGGGGCAACCGGTGATTCGCGTCTTCGGGGGCGCCGCGGCGTCCAGCTTCCGGCGCCGCCTGGACGAGTACGTCGGGTTCCTGGTGGCCTGGCAGCGCCCACTGGCCGGCAAGAAAACGCTGATGGATCTGGCCACCCGCCCCTCGACGTTCCTGTGGCTCATCGCGGTCACCGGCACCGTGCTGGTGGTCACCGGCCGGATGAATCCGGTCGACCTGTTGCCGTTCCTGTTGCTGGGCACCACATTCGGCGCACGCCTGCTCGGCATCGCCTACGGGCTCGGCGGCATCCGCGCCGGGATGCTGGCCGCCCGGCGCCTGCAGAACACCCTCGACGAGCCCGACCTGGCCGTGCGACAGCGGGAAGCGCCCCACGACGACTCGTCGGCGACGGTGGTGTTCGATCGCGTCGGCTTCGGCTATCGCCCCGGGGTCCCGGTGATCAACGACGTGTCGCTGACGCTGCGGCCCGGCACCGTCACGGCGCTCGTGGGCCCGTCGGGGTCCGGCAAGTCGACCCTGGCCGCGCTGCTGGCCCGCTTCCACGACATCGGCGAGGGTGCGATACGCGTTGGGGGACAGGATATTCGATCGTTGACCCCCGACGAACTCTACACGCGCGTCGGTTTCGTGCTGCAGGACACGCAGCTCGTGCACGGCACCGTCGCGCAGAACATCGCGCTGGCCGTCCCCGACGCCACCGCCGCACAGATTCAGGACGCCGCCCGCGCGGCGCAAATCCACGACCGAATCCTGCGATTGCCCGACGGCTACGATGCCGTGCTGGGCGCCGGCACCGGACTGTCGGGCGGGGAACGCCAGCGGCTCACCATCGCCCGCGCCATCCTCGCCGACACCCCGGTCCTGATCCTCGACGAGGCCACCGCGTTCGCCGACCCGGAATCGGAATACCTTGTGCAGCAGGCACTCAACCGGCTGACCCGAGACCGCACCGTGCTGGTGATCGCGCATCGACTGCACACCATCACCCGGGCCGATCAGATCGTCGTGCTCGATCACGGCCGGGTCGCCGAGCGCGGCACCCACGACGAGTTGCTCGCCGCCGACGGCTGCTACCGCCGGCTCTGGGACACCGGCCACGTCGATGCGGTGCCCGCGACCGCGGCCCGGGAGGGGGCGCGATGATCCGCACCTGGATACGGCTGGTTCCACAAGACCACCGCGGCAAGGTGATTGGGTACACCGTGCTGGCCGTGCTGTCGGTGGTGGTGCGGGCGGTGGCCACGGTGCTGCTCGTCCCGCTGGTGGGCGCCCTGTTCGGTGACTCACCGCACCGCGCCCTGGTGTGGCTGGGCTGGCTCAGCGCCGCGACCGTGACCGGGTGGGTGATCGACACCGCGGCCGCGCGCATCGGCTTCGATCTGGGTTTCGCCGTCCTCGACCACACCCAGCACGACATGGCGGACCGGCTTCCCGATGTCCGGCTGGAGTGGTTCACCGCCGAGAACACCGCGACGGCGCGGCAGGCGATCGCCGCAACCGGGCCGGAACTCGTCGGCCTCGTGGTGAACCTGCTGACGCCGCTGGTCACCGCGATCCTGTTGCCGGCGGCCATCGCGCTGGCCCTGCTGCCGGTTTCCTGGCAGCTCGGCCTGGCCGCCCTGGGCGGCGTGCCGCCGCTGCTCGGCGCGTTGTGGGCGTCCGCGCGGCTGGCCCGGCGCGCCGACGCCGCGGCCGCCGACGCCAACACCGCGCTCACCGAGCGGATCATCGAATTCGCCCGCACCCAGCAGGCGTTGCGCGCCGCGCGGCGCGTGGAACCCGCCCGCAGCCTGGTCGGCGACGCGCTGGCCGCACAGCGCGGCGCGACGATGCGGCTGCTGGCCATGCAGGTCCCGGGCCAGCTGCTGTTCAGCCTGGCCAGCCAGCTGGCTCTGATCCTGCTGGCCGGCGCGACCGCGGCGCTGACCGTGAACGGCACGCTCACCGTGCCGGAGGCCATCGCGCTGATCGTCGTGATCGCCCGCTACCTGGAGCCGTTCACCACCATCAGCGAGCTGGCCCCGGCCCTGGAGAGCACCCGCGCCACGCTGGACCGCATTCGCTCCGTGCTCACCGCGCCGGCCGTCGACGCCGGGGCCGCGACGCTGGCCGACGGCGCCCCATCTTCTGCGGGGGCTCCGCGCATCGAGTTCGACGACGTGGCCTTCGGCTATGAGGGCGCCGGTGCGCCCGTACTTGATGGCGTGAGCTTCTCGCTGCGGTCCGGGAGCACGACGGCGATCGTCGGTCCCTCCGGCTCGGGCAAGAGCACCATCCTGGCGCTGATCGCCGGCCTGCACGAGCCCACCCGTGGCCGCGTCCTCATCGACGGGGTCGACGCGGCGACGCTGGCCGCCGAGGCTCGGCGCGCGGCGAGCAGCGTCGTGTTCCAACACCCGTACCTGTTCCATGGCACCATCCGTGAAAACGTCTTCGCCGGAGACCCGTCCGCCGACGACGACCGGTTTGCCAGGGCGGTGGCGCTGGCCCGGGTCGACGAACTCACCGGCCGGCTGCCCGACGGCGCCGACACCGTCGTCGGCGAGGCCGGGTCGGCGCTGTCCGGCGGCGAGCGACAACGCGTCAGCATCGCGCGCGCGCTGCTCAAAGCGGCGCCAATCCTGTTGGTGGACGAGGCGACCAGCGCCCTGGACACCGAGAACGAGGCCGCCGTGGTCGACGCGCTCACCGGCGATCCGCGGCCCCGCACCCGGGTGATCGTCGCGCACCGGCTGGCCAGCATTCGGCATGCCGACCGCGTTCTCTTCCTCGACGACGGCCGGGTGGTCGAGGACGGTGCCGTCGACGAATTGCTCGCCGCGGGTGGGCGTTTCAACGAATTCTGGCGGCAGCAACGCGACGCCGCGCAGTGGCACATCCTCGCCGACTAGCCACGGGGCTCTTGCCGTATGCCTTACAGTTGACCGGTCAGTCGGCCGTGCGAGTGCTGGAGGCGTGCTGCGTATGAGCGCTGTGGTGTCGATTCCGCGCTACCCCGGCGACGTGACGCCGGAATGGTTGTCGGCCGTGCTCAGCGACGGCCGCGCACCCGTCCGGGTGTCCGCGATCGACGTCGTGGCCATCGGCACCGGGCAGACCGGGGCGACGTTTCGTGTGACGGCCGGGTACGCGACCGACCCGGGTGAGCTGCCGCGAACCTTTGTGATCAAGCTGCCCGCGCAGGACGACGCCGTGCGCGACCGGGTCACCATCGGCTATCGCAGCGAGTGCGCGTTCTATACCACGGTGGCCGACCGCGTTCGCGTGCCGAGCCCGCGGTGCTTCTATTGCGAAATCACCGAGGACGCCAGGGATTACGCGCTGCTGCTTGCCGATCAGGCGCCCGCGGTGCAGGGCGACCAGATCGCCGGCTGCGGCGAGCGGGAGGCGCGGCTCGCGGTGGTGGCGCTGGCCGGGCTGCACGGGCCCAGCTGGTGTGACCCGTTCTGGCTGAACGTGCCCGGCCTCGCGTTTCCCCGCCCGGACGAGGCGTCCGCGAAGGGCCTTGGGGACGTGGCGAAGCTGAGCGCCGAGATCACCCTGGAGAAGCTGGGCGACCGGATGAGCGCCGAAGACCGCGAGACCCTCACCGCGGCAATGGGCAAGGTGGCGCCCTGGCTCTTCGCCGAGCGGGACCGGTTCGCTCTGCTGCACGGCGACTATCGCCTCGACAACCTGCTGTTCGACCCGGACCGCGGTGGGGTGAGCGTGGTCGATTGGCAGACGCTCGGCGTGGGCCTTCCGGCGAGGGACCTCGCGTATTTCACGGCAACCAGCCTGGATTCGCGGCTGCGCGCGGCGATCGAGAAAGACCTCGTCGGCGAGTACCACACGGCGCTGCTGGGCCACGGGGTCACCGGTTACGACCGCGAAACGTGTTGGCGCGATTATCGTCTGGGGATGATTCAGGCCCTGCTGATCTCCGCCCTGGGGTTTGCGTTCGCCGCCGCCACCGAGGCGGCGACGACATGGTGTTGACCATGCTGCGGCGGGGCGGCCAGGCGATCCGGGACCTGGGGACGGTGGACCTGATCGCCTGAGTCAGCGGCTGATGCGGCCGGCGAGGTAGTCGGCGCGGCACGCGTTGCGGGCGAGCTTGCCGCTGGTCGTGCGGGGAATCGTGCCCGCGGCGACAAGGCGGACGTCGGCGACCCGGACCTGATGCTCCCGCGAGATCACCGCCCGCACGATGGCCTCGATCGGGGTCGGGTCCACGCGTCCGACGCCCGCGGCGCGTTCGGCGACGACGACCAGTTGCTCGCCGGAGTTGCCGCCCGGTGCGTCCAGGGCGTCGGCCGGAACCGAGAACGCGGCCACGTAGCCGGCGCGAATGGCGGGCGACGCCTGGCTGACGGTGGTCTCGATGTCATGCGGGTAGTGGTTCCGGCCGTCAACGATGATGAGGTCTTTGATCCGCCCGGTCAGGTACAGCTCACCGTCGAGGTAGACGCCGAGATCGCCGGTGGCCAGCCAGCAGCAGTTGTCCGGGGCGCCCTCGGCGTGGCTACCCTGTTCGAGCCGGGATTGCAGCTTGTTGCCGAACGTGCGTTGCGTTTCGTCCTCGCGTTCGAAGTAGCCGCGGCCGACGTTGTTGCCGTGCAACCAGATTTGTCCCACCGTGCCGTCCGGCACCTCGGCGCCGTCGGGGTCGGTGATCACCGCCCACAGGTCCCGGATCGGCTGGCCGCACGAGACATAGGGGACCGCGCCTGGGGTTTCCGGCGTGACGACTACCGCGTGCCCGGCGGCGAGCCGGACGCGGTCGAGGAATACGGCGCTGGCCGCCGCGTCCGGGCCAATGGTGGCGACCGCCAGCGTCGCCTCCGCCATTCCGTAGGAGGGTTTGACCGCCGTCGCGGGCAGGCCGTAGGGGGCGAACGCGCGCGTGAATTTCTCGATGGCCGATATCGTCACCGGCTCGGATCCGTTGAGCAGGCCGACGACGTTCCGCAGGTCGATATCGACGCCCTGCGGGGGCAGTCCCCGCTCCGCCGCCAACTCGAACGCGAAGTTCGGCGCGGCCGCGAACGTCCGGCCGTTGGCCGCTTCCGCGCTCAACTCCTTGATCCATCGGAAGGGCCGTCGAACGAACGCCATGGGGTCCAGCAGCGTGAGGTATCCGCCGCCGCACAGCGCCGGGAACATGATCATGATCAGTCCCATGTCGTGATAGAGCGGCAGCCAGCTCACGCTTCGGATTCCGCGGTCCAGCCTGTCGGCCAGGATCATCTGCAGCACGTTGGTACAGATGCCGCGGTGGGTGATCTCCACGCCGGCGGGGCTGCGCGTCGAACCCGACGTGTACTGCAGATAGGCGACATCATCGGTGCCGATTGTCGGGTCGGCGAACATCGACGCCAGGGTCCCCGGCACCGCGTCGACCGCGATCAGTCGCGGCCGCCCGGCCACCGGATTTGTCCGCAGGGATTCCCGTACCGCCTCGGCCGCCGCGTTGGTGGTCAGCACCACGGTGGGCCGGGCGTCGGCCAGCACCGCCGTCAACCGCTCGGCGTGTCCGGCCAGCGTCGGCGCGAACAGCGGCACGGCGACGTTTCCCGCATGGACGGCGGCGAAGAAGGCCGCAACGTAGTCGATGCCCTGCGGCGCCAGGATCGCCACCCGATCACCCGGCTTGGTGACTTGCTGGAGACGCGCCCCGATCGCGCGGACCCGCGTCCACAGCTCGTTCCAGCTGAGCTCGATGATGCGCCCGTCCTGCTCCCTCGCGTAGTCGATGAACCGGTACGACGGGAGGTCGCCGAACGCTCGCTGGTTCTGTTCGAAAAAGGAGGTGAGTGTCACCCCCTCGGGTATGACGATGGTGCCGTCAGCACGCACGTAGTCATTGATGTCAGCCATCGCGGGCTGAGCAGCATTGATCGACAGAGGGGCCCGACCCATGCAAGAGAGAATAAGAGGGCCGCCAAATGTTTTGCTGCCTCTTTGGGGTGTGGTGGCCATCACTATTCGTGATGGCTGCGATGCGCGTCGCCGCTGACCTGGCGTCCGCCCTGTTCGGCCGGGCGGAATTCGCCCTCGTTCACGACACGTCGTTCCGGCGCGGCGGCGGCATATCCGGGCCGGGCGTCAGTATTGCGTGGAGCCTTGGTCGACCGGGATCTGGGCGGCGGTGACGTTGCGCGATTCGTCGCTGGCCAGCCAGCAGACGGCGTCGGCGATCTGTTCTGGCTCGGCGATCCAGCTGGGCAGGAACGGCGTCAGCATGTGGGACAGCTGCGGGTTGGTCTCCATGGCCTTGCCGATCGCCGCGACCATGTCGCCCGATCCCATGGGGGTGTTCACCGGTCCGGGGTGCACGCTGTTGACCCGGATCGAGTGTTTGCCCAACTCGGCGGCAAAGGCGCGGGCCAACCCGGTGACGGCGTGCTTGCTGGCCGTGTAGTGCACCATGAACGGCTGCATCTTCACCCCGGCCGCCGAGCTGATCAAAATGATCGAGCCGCCGCGGCCCCCTTCGATGATCCTGTCCGCGCCGGCCATCACGGTGTTCCAGGCGCCCGTCACGTTGACGTCCATCACGTCGCGAAAGGATTCGGCCGTGATGTCGTGCCACGCCTGCGGAGCCGAGATGCCGGCGTTGGCCACGATGATGTCGAGGCGTCCCAGCGCGGCGAAACCGTCGTCGACGGCCTTGCGGAGCCCCTCCAGGTTGCGGACGTCGACGACCGAGGCGAGGATCCGGCGGTCGGTCTTTTCCACCAGGCGAACCGTTTCGGCCAGGTCCTCCTCGGTCGCCGGGGGATATGGGACGCAGGACGGGAGCTTGCCGGCGATGTCGACGGCGATGATGTCGGCGCCCTCCTCGGCCATCCGCACCGCGTGCGCCCGCCCTTGGCCGCGCGCCGCTCCAGTGATGAACGCCACCCTCCCCGCAAGCCGCCCCTCGCGTCCTCCGCTCATCGCCGTGCCGCCTTGACGAGGTTCGACCCGATGATCAGGCGCTGGATCTCGCTGGTGCCCTCGTACAGCCGCAGCAGGCGCACGTCGCGGTAGATGCGTTCGACGGGGACCCCGTGCATGTAACCGGTCCCGCCGTGGACCTGCACCGCGACGTCCGCGACCCGGCCGGCCATTTCGGTGCAGAACAGCTTGGCCGCCGACGGCGCGATCCTGCGGTCTTGGTCGGTGACCCACAGCCGTGCGGCGTCGCGGACCAGCGCCCGCCCGGCCAGCACCCCGGTCTGCTGGTCGGCGAGCATGGCCTGCACCAGCTGGAAGTTTCCGATCGGCGTCCCGCCCTGGGTCGCGGTGGCGGCGTACGAGACGGATTCGTCGAGCGCGCGTTGGGCGGCGCCCACCGCCAGGGCCGCGATGTGAATGCGGCCGCGCGCCAGCGAGGTCATCGCCGCGCGATAGCCGATGTCCTCGCTGCCGCCGACCAACGCGCCGCTGTCGACCCGGACGTCGCCGAAGCTGACATCGGCGGTCCACGCGCCCTCCTGGCCCATCTTGGCGTCCTTGGCGCCGACCTCGACACCCGGCGCGTCCGCGGGGACGAGGAAGACGGCGATCCCGGGCCCCCGGTCGTCGGCCGGCCGGGTCCGCGCGAACACGACGAACAGGTTCGCGACGGGAGCGTTGGTGATGAAGCGCTTCTGCCCCGAAATCACCCAATTATCTTCTTCGCGAACGGCTTTGGTGCGCAGGCCGGCCGGGTTCGATCCGGCCCCGGGCTCGGTCAGCGCAAAGGAGGCGACCACGTCGCCCGCCGCCATCGGCGCGAGCCAGCGCTTCCTCTGCTCGTCGGTGCCGAACCCGACGAGCACCTGCCCGGCAATGCCGTTGTTGGTGCCGAACATCGACCGCAGCGCCAGCGACGTGTAGCCCAACTCCATCGCCAGCTCGACGTCCTGCACCAGGTTCAGGCCGAGGCCGCCCCACCGTTGGGGGATCGCGTATCCGAACAGGCCCATCTCTTTGGCCTGGTCGCGAAGGCCATCGGGCACCCGATCGTCGGTCAGGATCTGCTGCTCGCGGGGAACGACGGCGGTGCGCACGAAGTGTCGGGTCTGGGCAAGGATCTCCCGAAAGTCCTCGTCGGACACTTCCTGGGCCTCGGCGGTGGTCATCGGGCAGACGCTCCTCGTTGGCATCCTCGTTCGGGCGACGGGCGCGCTCGGCCACCCGGTATCGGGCAAGATCCTATATGAAATATGATATTCGACCGACGGGGCGTCTCGGGACGCGGGCAAGTCAAGGGAGGCGGGATTCAGGTGTCGTTGCTGGACGGTCAGACCGCGGTCGTCACGGGTGGTGCGCAAGGCCTGGGCTTCGCCATCGCCCAGCGATTCGTCGCCGAGGGCGCACGCGTCGTGCTCGGTGACCTGAACCTGGACGCAACCGAGGCCGCGGCCAAGCGGCTGGGCGGCGGCGATGTCGCGGTTGCGGTCCGCTGTGATGTCACGCGGGCCCCCGACGTCGAGGCTCTGATCTCGACGGCCGTCGAGCGTTTCGGCGGCCTGGACATCATGGTCAACAACGCGGGCATCACCCGCGACGCGACGATGCGCAAGATGACCGAAGAGCAGTTCGATCAGGTCATCGACGTGCATCTGAAAGGCACCTGGAACGGCATCCGGCTGGCGGCCGCGATCATGCGGGAAAACCAGCGGGGCGCCATCGTGAACATGTCGTCGGTGTCGGGCAAGGTCGGGATGGTCGGGCAGACGAACTACTCGGCGGCCAAGGCCGGGATCGTGGGGATGACCAAGGCGGCCGCCAAAGAGCTTGCTTACCTGGGCATTCGGGTCAACGCGATCGCTCCTGGCTTGATCCGGTCGGCGATGACTGAGGCTATGCCGCAACGCATTTGGGACTCGAAGGTCGCCGAGGTGCCGATGGGCCGGGCCGGCGAGCCCAGCGAGGTCGCCAGCGTCGCCGTGTTCCTGGCCTCCGATCTGTCCTCGTACATGACCGGCACCGTCATGGAAGTCACCGGCGGCCGGCACATCTGACTATCACCGCGAGCAGACGCAAAATCGCCTTTTTGGCGGACAATTAACGCGATTTTGCGTCTGCTCGGCCTCAAGACAGGAGTCGCGATGCGTGAAGCCGTGATCTGCGAACCCGTGCGGACGCCGATCGGCCGCTACGGCGGAATGTTCAAATCGCTGACCGCCGTCGACCTCGGCGTCGCCGCCCTCAAGGGACTACTCGAGCGAACCGGAATCCCGCCCGAGGCGGTGCAGGACGTCATCCTCGGGCACTGCTATCCCAGCAGCGAGGCGCCGGCGATCGGGCGGGTGGTGGCGTTGGATTCCGGCCTGCCGGTGACGGTTCCGGGGATGCAGGTCGACCGGCGCTGCGGGTCGGGCCTGCAGGCGGTGATCCAGGCGTGCCTGCAGGTCGGCAACGGCGACCACGACCTCGTCCTCGCCGGCGGCTGCGAAAGCATGAGCAACGTGGCCTTCTACTCCTCCGACATGCGCTGGGGCGGCGCCCGCGGCGGTGTCCGGGTGCACGACGGGCTGGCGCGGGGGCGCACCACCGCCGGTGGCCGCCACCACCCGGTGCCGGGCGGGATGCTGGAGACCGCCGAGAACCTGCGCCGCCGGTACGGCATTTCGCGCCGGGAGCAGGACGAGCTCGCGGTGCGCTCGCACCAGCGCGCGGTGGCCGCGCGGAAGGACGGCATCCTGGCCTCGGAGATAGTCCCGGTCACCGTGCGCGGCCGCCACGCCGAGGAGGTGATCGACACCGACGAGCACCCGCGCGCCGACACGTCGGTGGCATCGCTGAGCAAGCTCAAACCCGTTCTGCTGGACGAAGACCCGGAGGCGACGGTCACGGCCGGCAACTCCAGCGGGCAGAACGACGCGGCGTCGATGTGCGTGGTGACCACGCCCGAGAAGGCCGACGAATGCGGCCTGACGCCGTTGGTGCGCATGGTGTCGTGGGGGGTGGCCGGTGTGGCGCCCAACGTCATGGGCGTCGGCCCGGTGCCCGCGACCGAGGCCGCGCTCGCCAAGGCGGGCCTGCGCCTGTCCGACATCGACCTCATCGAACTCAACGAAGCCTTTGCCGCGCAAGCGCTTGCGGTCATGCGGGAATGGAAGTTCGGGGCCGCCGACCACGACCGGACCAACGTGCACGGGTCGGGAATCTCGCTCGGGCATCCCGTCGGCGCGACCGGCGGCAGGATGCTGGCCACCCTGGCGCGCGAACTCGACCGCCGCCAGGCGCGCTACGGGTTGGAGACCATGTGCATCGGCGGCGGGCAGGGCCTCGCCGCGGTCTTCGAACGGGTCGCCTCGACATGAACCCGTTGAGCGGCCTCACCGTCGTCGAGGTGTCCAGCTTCGTCGCCGCGCCGCTGTGCGGCATGACGCTGAGCCAGCTCGGCGCGCGAGTGATCCGCATCGACCCGATCGGCGGCGCCTCCGACGTCCGGCGCTGGCCGCTGGCCGACGGCGGCGCGTCGATCTACTGGACCGGGCTGAACAAGGGAAAGCGTTCGGCCACCATCGATCTGCGCTCGCCCGAGGGCCAGGATCTGGTGCGGCGGCTGATCGTCGAGGGCGACGGCATCGTCGTCACCAACGCCGCCGGCCTGTCCTGGCTGAGCCATGATCGCCTGGCCGCCAAGCGTTCCGACGTCATCCACGTTCAGCTGCTCGGGCGCGGCGACGGCTCCACCGGGGTCGACTACACCGTGAACGCCGGCGTCGGGTTCCCGCTCGTCACCGGCCCGGCCGATCATGCCGGCCCGATCAACCACGTGCTGCCCGCCTGGGACGTGTGCTGCGGCCTGTACGCGGCGCTGGCCGTCGTCGCCGCCGTCCGCCGCCGCGACCGGTCCGGGGTGGGCGCGCGGATCAGCCTGGCGCTGGAGGACGTCGCGTTGGCCACGGCGGGAAACCTTGGGCTGCTGACCGAGCCCCAGGTCAACGGGACGCAACGCGAGCGGCTGGGCAACGCCATCTACGGCCAGTACGGCCGGGACTTCACCAGCAGCGACGGCGCCAGGTTCATGGTTGTCGCCTTGACCGGCAGGCACTTTCGTGACCTGGTCGAGGTGACCGGAACCGGCGCGGCGGTGTCCGCGCTCGCGGGGGCGCTCGGCGTGGACTTCGACGCCGAAGGCGACCGATACCGGTACCGCGACGTGCTGTCCGGGCTGTTCGCCACCTGGTTCGCCGACCACACGGCCGACGAGATCACCGCCGCGCTGTCGGACACCACCGTGCTGTTCGAGCGGTACCGCACCTTCGCCGAGGTCGCGGCAGGCCCGAAAGTGACCGCGAATCCGCTGTTTTCCCGGCTTCGCCAGCCCGGCGTCGGGGACTACTTCGCCGCCGGCATGCCGGCCGCGTTCGACGGCGCCCACCCCGAACCCGCACCCGCCCCCGCGCTGGGACAGGACACCGCCGACGTGCTCACCGAGTGCCTGGGTCTGACGGCCGCCGACATCGCGCGCCTGACGGCCGCCAACACGATAGGGAAAGACAGCGCATGACCAAGCTTGCCCAGACCCTCGGGCTGACCGAATTCCAGACCGAGATCCTCGCCACGGTACGGCAATTCGTCGACAAGGAAGTCATTCCCCACGCGGCCGAACTCGAACGCGGCGACACCTACCCGCAGCGCATCGTCGACCAGATGCGCGACATGGGACTGTTCGGGTTGATGATCCCGCAGGAACACGGCGGGCTGGGGGAGTCGCTGCTGACCTACGCGCTGTGCGTCGAGGAGCTGGCGCGCGGCTGGATGAGCGTGTCCGGCGTGCTCAACACCCACTTCATCGTGGCCTACATGCTGCGCCAGCACGGCACCGACGCGCAGAAGCGTCGCTTCCTGCCGCGCATGGCGACCGGCGAGTCCCGCGGCGCGTTCTCCATGTCGGAGCCGGAGCTGGGCTCCGACGTCGCCGCGATCCGAACCCGGGCGGGGCGCAATCCGGACGGCACCTACACCATCGACGGCCAGAAGATGTGGCTGACCAACGGCGCCAGTTCGACGCTGATCGCCGTACTGGTGCGCACCGACGAGGGCGCCGACAAGCCGCACCGCAACCTGACCGCGTTCCTGGTCGAAAAGCCCACGGGATTCGGCGAAGTCGTGCCCGGCCTGACGATCCCCGGCAAGATCGACAAGCTGGGCTACAAGGGCATCGACACCACCGAACTCCTCTTCGACGGCTACCACGCCAGCGCCGACGACATCCTCGGTGGAACCCCGGGCCGGGGCTTCGTCCAGATGATGGACGGCATCGAGGTCGGCCGGGTCAACGTGTCGGCGCGGGCGTGCGGTGTCGGCATTCGCGCCTTCGAGCTGGCGGTGCGCTATGCCCAGCAGCGGCACACCTTCGGCAAGCCGATCGCCGAGCATCAGGCCATCGCCTTTCAGCTCGCGGAGATGGCCACCAAAGTCGAAGCGGCACACCTGATGATGGTCAACGCGGCGCGCTTGAAGGATTCCGGGGAGCGCAACGATGTCGCCGCCGGCATGGCCAAATACCTTGCCAGCGAATACTGCTCGGAAGTCACCCAGCAGAGCTTCCGGATCCACGGCGGCTACGGCTACTCCAAGGAATACGAGATCGAACGGCTGATGCGCGACGCGCCGTTCCTGCTGATCGGTGAGGGAACCAGCGAGATCCAGAAGTCCGTCATCAGCAAGCGGTTGCTCGCCGAGTATCGGGTGTGAGGCGATGACCGTTCCGGATTTCGCCGCGCGGCCACAACTTTCCGACGACATCGCGCGCTTCATCCGCACGAGGATCTTCGACGGCACCTACGCCGCCGGGTCCTACGTTCGCCTGGACCAGTTGGCCGCGGAGTTGGGCGTCAGCGTCACACCGGTGCGTGAGGCGCTGTTCGCGCTGCGCGCCGAGGGCCTGATCGCCCAGCAGCCCCACCGGGGTTTCGTGGTGCTGCCGGTCACCGGCCGGGACGTCACCGACGTCGCGAACGTGCAGGCACACGTCGGCGGCGAGCTCGCCGCGCGAGCCGCGATCACCATCACCGACGACCAGCTGCGCGAACTCAAGCAGATCCAGGCGCAATTGGAAGAGGCCTATGCCGGTGACGACCACGAGCGCACCGTTCGGCTTAATCACGAGTTCCACCGGGCCATCAACGTCGCCGCGGACTCGCCGAAGCTGGCCCAGCTGATGCTGCAGATCACCCGCTACGCACCGGAATCGGTGTTCCCGACCATCGCGGGCTGGCCGGAGCAGTCGATGAAGGACCACCGACGGATACTGTCCGCGCTGAACAAGCGCGACGACAAGCTGGCGCGCGCCGCGATGTCGGAGCATCTCGCCGCCGGCGCGGACCCGTTGATCGACCACCTCGTCGCGCGCGGGGTCGTTGTCGACACGGGCGATTCGCGCTGACGTTACGCCACAGGCGCTTTCACGCGCCCGAGGCTCAACGGGCCGCGACCGGCCGGGTCCGCCCCCCGGCCACCTTGCGCTGCCGGGCGGGCGCGGGCTTGGTCGCTCCGTTCCCCTTTTTCGTCTCCTCGATCAACCGGCCGGCGTGGTCGAGGATGCAGTCGAGGCCGAATTCGAAATTTGTTTCGTCCGGCGCGCCGATGCGGTGGCCCTTCTCGGTGACTTGGGCAATCAGCGGAGTGGTTTGGGGATCGATGGCCACCGCGTCCTCGATGGCACGCCCCCCGCTGTCCGAGGACCGGTTCTTTTCGTAGAGCCGTTGCAACACCACCGATCCGCGGACGTGCATCGAAACCGCCGAATAGGTGTCGAAGGCGTCATCCGCGGATAGGCCGGCCTCGACCAGGTTGGCGATCGCCTTCTCCATCTCCTGGGCGCCGACGCGTGCCGCCTTGGGACTGAGGGCGGCGCGAATCAAAATCAGATCACACAGGATTGGGTTGCCCATGAAGGTCTTCCGCATCGAGCGCGCGTGATTCCGCAGCGTCTCGCGCCAGTCGCTGGCTTTGACATACGGGGTGGCGAACACGTACTCGCTCAAAGCGCGGTCCGTCATCGCGTTGAGCAGATCGTCCTTCTTCCGGAAGTACCAGTAGATGCTCGTGACGCCGACGCCCAGGTGTTTGCCGAGCAACGGCATGCTGAGGTTGTCTATCGACACCTGCTCGGCGAGTTCGAATGCGCCGCTGATGATGTCGTCGGGATTGATGGAACCGCGTTCGCGTCGCTGACGCTTTTCAGCGGTTGCCTGCTTAGCCACTACGGGCACCTCCATCACAATCTGTCCTGCATATGCGCGCGCGTGTCGCGGTTGCGCTACCTCCCTGGACCTTACCGGCCGCGGTCACCGGTGCCGATTCCATCGGGGTTTTCCCTCTGCTACTGTAATGGCTATCGTAGGCTTTTTGGTAACTGCGGCTGGACGGGCGAACATGACAGGGCCGAGGCCGTCGGGCGCGCCGCTCGGCAGGGCATGGATCTAGGGCTGGCAAATGCCGCCACGGCCGTGGTCGGCGGCGGTGGCGGGATGGGATTGGCCACGGCGCGATGCCTTGCCGAGGAAGGCGCGCGGGTGGCCGTCATCGGCCGCTCACGGTCGGCGCTTGACCGTGCGGTCGCCCAATTGAGCGGTTGCGGTAGTCCCGACGCCCTGGGGATGGTCGCGGACGTCCGCGACGGCGCGCAGGTCGACACGGTGTTCGCCGAGCTGGGCGAGCGGTGGAACGGCGAGCTGAACGCGCTCATCAACGCGGTCGGTCCGGGCTCGGTGGGCAGCTTCGAAAGCCTGACCGACGACCAGTGGCACCAGGCCGTCGAGGCGGGCGTGATGGGAATGGTGCGCTGCGTTCGCGCGGCCCTTCCGTCGCTGCGCAAAGCGCAGTGGGCGCGCGTCGTGAACTTCTCCGCGCACTCGATACAGCGGCAAAGCGTGATGCTGGCCGCTTACACCGGGGCCAAGGCCATGCTGACCAGCGTCTCCAAGAACCTGTCGCTGCTGCTGGCCAAGGACGAGATTCTGGTCAACGTCGTCTCGCCCGGCAGCATCGCGTCCGAGTCGCTGATCGGCTGGGCGGAGTCGGTCGGCGTCGACGGGAGCGACCCCTACCGCTTGATGGATGCCATCGCCGAGCATTTCGGGCATCCGGCGCACTTGCCGCGGGCCGGCCTGCCCGAGGAGATCGGGCCGGTCGTGGCCTTCCTCGCGTCGCGGCGTAATTCCTACATGACCGGGGCCAACGTCAACGTCGACGGCGGCTCCGACTTCATCTGACCTTGAAAGCGCTTGTCCGGCAAAAGGAGTGGATCGTGGCGGCAGTCGGGTGCGGGACCTGCGCGTTAAGAGTACGCCGATGAGCGCCGTCGAGCCCGAGGACGCGGTGCTCTACGAGGCCACCCCGAGCGGCGTCGCGATCATCACGCTCAACCGCCCGGAGCGCCTCAACGCCTGGGGGCCCGACATGGCCCCGGCGTTTTATGCCGCCATCGATCGCGCCGAGCTGGACGGGGCCATTCGGGTCATCGTGCTGACGGGCCGGGGCCGGGCGTTCTGCGCCGGCGCGCACCTGGGCTCGTCGGGCGCGACCGACGCCGTCGGCGATTCCCTGCAGAAGGCGGGGGAGAAGGACGTGGCGGACTTGGTCGGCGAACGCCCGCCCCATTTCGTGACGGAGCTGCGCAAGCCCGTCATCGCGGCCATCAACGGCGCCTGTGTCGGCATCGGATTGACTCAGGCGCTGATGTGTGACGTCCGCTTCGCGGCGGCCGGGGCCAAGTTCGCCGCGGTGTTCGCGCGCCGGGGGCTGATCGCCGAGTTCGGCATCTCCTGGATACTCCCGCGGTTGACGGGGTGGGGGGTGGCCCTCGACCTGTTGCTCAGCGGGCGCACGTTTCTTGCCGACGAAGCCGCCGAGCTCGGCCTTGTCAAGGAAGTCGTGGCGCCCGAGGACCTGATGAGGCGTGTCATGGAGTACGCCGAGGACATCGCCCAGAACTGCTCGCCGACCGCCATGTCGGTGATCAAGCGGCAGGCATACGGCGACGCGAACCGCGATGTCGCGGCGGCGAATTTGGCCGCCGAGGCGCTGATGTGGGAGGCGCTGCCGCGGCCGGACGTCATGGAGGGGATCGTGAGCTTCCTGCAGAAGCGGCCGCCGCGCTTTCCCGCCCTGAACCCATAGCCCCAACCCCGTGCCTTCTTGCGCGAGCAGCCTTCTTGCGCGAGCAGACACACAATCGCATTATCCGGCGCTAAATCATGCGACTCTGTGTCTGCTCGCGCAACAAGGCGCGGAGCCTTCGGATGTCGGGTTTGCCGGTGGCGCCCCGCGGGATACCCTCGTCGGAGTCCACCAGCAGCCACAGCGTCGGAACCTTGAAGGCGCTCAGCAGCTTTCGGGCGGCGCTTCGAAGCCGATCGGGTGTCATGGCGGCGGTGTCGCATACCACCGCGGCGCCGACCCGATCGCCCGTGTCGTCGGCCACGTTGGTGACGACGGCGTTTTCGACGCCGTCGATCGACCGCAGCGCCCGCTGCACCTCGCCGGGGTACACCGTCGCGCCGCTCACCTTGAACATGTCGTCGGAGCGACCGTGGTAGAAGAGGAACCCGTCGCCGTCGAGGTGGCCGAGATCGCCCGTGGGATAGAAGCCGTCGGGTGTGAACAGCTCCTCCCGGCCGCGCCGGCACATGCCGCGCATGACGTGTGGCCCGCGGATCTGGATCATCCCGCCCGTTCCGGCGGGCACGGGCGAGCCGTCCTCGGGGTCGACGATCCGAACCTCCATGCCGCCGAACGGCTTTCCGCAGCTGCCCCGGGCCGATTCGGGCATGTCGGTGTCCGCGGGGTAGCCGCAGTAGGGCCCGAACGCCTCGGTCATGCCGAACAGCCTGGCCCGCGCCCCCGGTTCGGCGCGCAGCTCGGCGGGCAGCAGCGCGTCGAGGCTGCCCGGCCGCAACGCCGACAGGTCCGCCCCGACACCGGCCGACTTGCGGGCAAGGTTTTCGGCCTGGTCCGGCCAGCCGCGAAACAGGGTGACGCGCTCGCGTTCCAGCAGCCGCAGTGTGGCTTCCGCCGAAGGGATTTCCTCGGTGATCAGTGTGCAGCCGGCCAACAACGCCGAGAGCACCCCGCTGCCGAACCCGCCCACCCAGAAGAACGGCATCGGCAGATACAGGCGGGTGTCGGCGCCGATGCAGCGGGCGGCCAGGCCGGATCGCACCGCGCCCAGCGCGTTTCCGTGCGAATGAATGACGCCCTTGGGCGCCCCGCTGCTGCCCGAAGTGAACATGATCACCATGGTGTCGCTGGGTGTCACGGTCCGCGTCATCGCGTCGGCGAGCCGAAAAGCCACACGAGGGGCGCCCAGCGTCAGCCGTTCCGCATTCCAAACGCGCTGCAGCGCGGGCAGATCAGGGTTGTCGACGACGTGCTCGAGGTAGCGGTGGCCCCGGAATTCTTCGACGCCGATGAGGAACTGCACCGAGGCGACGCGCAGCTGGTCCCGCAGCTCGCCCGCCGTCAGCAGCGTGCTGAGCGGCACCAACACCGCACCGATACGGGTCAGCGCGATGGCGGTCTGCACCCATCGCACGCCGTTGGGCATGATCAGCCCGACCCGGCTGCCCTTGGCGACGCCGGCGTCGACGAACTCCGCGGCGATCGCGCGCGTGGTCGAGTCCAGCTCGCCGTAGCTCAGGCGGGCCGACGCATCGATCACCATCGGCTTGGGTCCGTCGCGTGCCGCGCGCGACCGCACCAGCCGGTCGATGGTGGACGGGGCGTCAGCCATCGAAAACCTTTGCGAGCCTACGCATGTCGACCTTGCCGCTGGACATCAGCGGCACGTCGGAGCGGCGGATGGGGACGATTCGGCGTGGGATCTTGTACGCCGACAGCTCGGACTTCAGCTCGCGGCGCAGCGCGCCCTCGTCGACCGTGGCCTCGTCCTCGACGACAATGGCCGCCGCCACCGCTTGGCCCCGTTCGCGGTCGGGGACACCGACGACATACGCGGTCAGCCCGCCGGTGACCCTGGTGATCGCCTTGGCCACCTCTTCGGGTGACACGTTGGCGCCCGCGGTCTTGATCATCGACCCGCGCCGACCCAGGAAGTAATAGAAGCCGTCGGCGTCGGCGCGGACCAGATCGCCGGTGTGGAACCAGCCGTCGGCGTCGAAGCTTTCCTCGCGGCTGCGCCTGTGGTACCGCTGCATCAGATAGGGGCCGCGGAGGCACAGTTCACCGTCGACGATCTTGACCTCGAATCCCGGGGCGGGCCTGCCGAACGATCCGCGCCGCCGCTCGGGCTGATCGGTCTCGTCGCCGCTGAGCAGCACCACGCCGCCGGCCTCGGTCATCCCGAGCATGTTGTGACGCAGCTCGGGATCGGCGGGGCGCGCGTCCGGCGCCATGATGGGATACAGGTTGCCGCGTCGCATCGACGACAGGTCCCGGTGCGGGAAGCTCGGGTGCCGGGTCAGGTGGGCGACCGCGGCGGCGAAACCGTTGGTGATCGTGGGCTTTTCGGCCTCCAGCAGGTCGAGGGTGTCGCCGGCGTCCGCGGCGTTCGAGCACACCAGGGTCGAGCCGGCGACCAGCGTGGCAAGCAGCCCGAACGCGAACCCGCCGATCCAGAAGAACGGCGAATTGCAGAAGAGTTTGTCGTCGGCGGACAGGCCCCGGATCCCGTTGAGGTTGCGCTGGTGTTCGAGCAGACCCGCGTGGGTGTGCACCGCGCCCTTCGGGGTGTCCGTCGACCCGGACGTGTAGACGATCGCGAGCGGGTCGCAGCCGTCGACGTCGTCTTCCATCGCGGCCAGCCGCGCCTGGTCGGCCGATTCGCCCGGCTCCCAGTCGAAGAACACGTGACGCAGCAACGGGACGGCGATATCGTCGAGGACCCCGGCCAGCCGTTCGGTATAGTCGTGGGACCGAAAAGCCCGCGCGGCAAGGAGGATTCGGACGTCGCCGTGGGCCAGCTGCTCGCGCAGCTCGCGCGCCGTGCAGAACGTCGAAAACGGGACGACCACCGCGCCGATCCGTGCCGCGGCGAGCGTGGCCACGACGAAAGCCGTGCCGTTGGGGTACAGCAACCCGACGTGCGTGCCCTTGCCGGCGCCGAGCGAGAGCAGCGCACCCGCCAGCCGGGCCGAGCGGCCATCCGCCTCCGCATAACTGATCACGTCGTCGTCGCAGACCAGCAGCGGACGGTCCGCGCGGGCGCGGGCCTGCTCGCGCAGCACGCCGGCCACCGTGCTAGTCGACATGTTCGACGGCATCGCCGAAGAAGCGGCGGACCGCGCCCAGGTCGGCCTTGCCGGACGGGGTCCTCGGGATCGTGTCGACAATGGCGATGCGGGTGGGGATTTCGTAGCGCGCCAGCCTGTCGCGCAGGTACTCGGCGAGCTCGGCCGAGTCGGCCGGTGAGCGCAGCTCGACCATGGCGGCCGGGGTCTCCCCGAGCCTCTCGTCGGGCTGGCCCACCACCGCGGCGCCCCGCACGGCGGGATGGCTTTCCAACGCGGTGCGCACGTCGTCGGGGATCACCTTGAAGCCCCCGCGGATGATGGCCTGGTCGGCCCGGCCGACGATCCACAGGAATCCGTCCTCGTCGATGCGCCCCAGGTCCGTGGTCCGGATCCAGTCGGCGGACGGACCCAGCTGGCCGGGCTTCACCTCGAGCAGGCCCGGTCGGTTGGGGCCGACCGGCACGCCGTCCTCGACGACGCGCAGCTGCGCCCCGGGGTTGGCCCGGCCGACGCTGCCGCGCTTGGCTTTCCAGTACTTTTGGTAGTCGGGCAACGTCCAACCCGCCACGCCGCCACCGAATTCCGTGGCGGCGTAGGACGTCAGCACCGGGATGCCGAACTTCTCGGTGAACGCGTCGGCGTCCTCGGCCGACAGCGGCGCGGTGCCGGACGTGACGGCGCGGATGCCCGCCAGGTCTTCCCGGCGCAGGTCGGAATGCAGCACCATGCGCAGCGCGGCGGGCACCAGCGACACCGCGGCGGGCCGATGCCTGCGCACCACCGCGGCCCACCGGTCGAGCTCGAACCGCTCCAGCAGCGCAAAGGGCCGCGCCTCGGTGACGCACTGCAGCACGCGAAAGACGCCGCCGATGTGCACGAGCGGGGAGTTGACGATCGCCACGCCGCGCCGCGGCTCGGTCGGGGCCGGCGAGTTCCGCGGGTCGGGCCCCAGCACGCTGCGCGCCAGCATGTCGTAGGTGAGGTCGACGCGCTTGGGCGGGCCGGTGGTTCCGCTGGTCAGCATCCGGACCGCCACGCCGGGCCGGGTACCGGGGCCGGCGCCGGCCGACCGGGCCGGCGTCACCCGCGCGGCGTGATCCACACCGGAGATCGACACCACCGTCGTAAGCGCCGGTGGCGCACCAAGATTGGCCAGATCGTCGGGATCGCCAACCAGCACCGGCAATCCCAGCGATTCGACGTCGGCCCTGGTGCGTTCGTCGCCGCGGGAGGGATTGACGGTCACCACCGTGCCCCCCGACAGCAGGACCCCGAGGAAGGCCGCGACGTGGGCGGGCCGGTTGCGCAGCAGGATGCCCACCTCGCGTTGTGCGGCAAGGGAACCGATCCGCTCGGCCATCGCGGCGACCTGGCCCCACGAAAACCACGTGTCCGCATACTCGATCGCGCGCGCGTCGGGCGCCAGGCCCAGCACGTCGGCGATACGCCGAGTGAGCGGGTGGGTCATCAGCGGATTCTCGGCGTGCTGGGCGCGGCCGTGCCGCCCCGGGCGGCCAGCTCGGCCTTCCCGAGCGGATTGCCCAGCCGGGTATAGATCAGGCCCTGCTCCAGGGCCGCGCGATAGGGCTTGTCCAGGGACTCCCAGATGGCCTTGACGGTGCCCTGGGTCGCCGACGGCGGCTTGGCGGCGATCGTGGCGGCGATCTCGTGCGCGCGCGCCCACAGCCGGTCCGGGGGGACCACCTCGGTCACCAGACCGATCCGCAGCGCGGTGTCGGCGCCGACGCGTTCGTCGCCGCCCATCAACGCGATGCGCAGCGTCTCGCCCAGACCGATCCGACGCATCAACCCGATCGGCTCCAGCGCGCACACCAATCCCGCGCTCACGTGCGAGTCGAAGAACGTCGCGTCGGTCGAACAGAGGACGACATCGGCCTCGTTGACGAAATAGAACGCGCCCGCGGTGCACATTCCCTGCACGGCGCACACCACCGGCTTCCACATCTTCTGCCACTTCGGGCTCAGCGCCTCACCGGGATCCTCGTGGTTCCACACATTCTCGGGCTGCCCGTAGGGCGTCTTGATGTCCAGGCCCGCGCTGAAAGCCCGGCTTCCCGCCGCCCGCAGCACGACGGCGTTCACGGAATCGTCGAGCTTGACGATGCGCCATGCCTCGGCCATCTCCTCGCACATCGTCCGGTTGAACGCGTTGAGCGACTCCGGCCGGTTCAGCGTGATGGTGGCGACGCGGTCGGCCGCGTCGACGTCGAGCAGGATCGTGTCGAAGCTCATCGGCATCGCCAATTCGGGGCGCGCTTTTCCAGGAACGCCCGCGGACCCTCGAGCGAATCCTCGGTGTGCAGGTTGCGCTCGCGGAACGCCTCGGCCAACGTCTCGGCCTCGTGCAGCGGCAGGTCGAGGCCCTTGAGGATGGCCAGCCGGGTTCCCCGAACGGCCAGTGGCGCATTGGAATTGACGACGTCGGCGAGTTCGTGCGCCCGCTCGAGGAGACGGTCGTGCTCGACGATCTCGCTGATCATCCCCAGTTCATAGGCCCGCTGGGCGGTCATCCGCTCGTGCTTGCCCAGCAACGCCATCCGCAGGGCGGTCGATCGGGGCAGCACGCGGGCCAGTCGCACCACTTCGCGCGCGGCCACCAGGCCGATGCTGACGTGCGGGTCGAAGAACGTCGCCTTATCCGAGGCGATGACGATGTCACCCGTCGTCACCCAGTCCAGCCCCGCGCCGCAACAGATCCCGTTGATGGCCGCGAGCATCGGCTTGGCCATCCGCCGAAACGGCGGCGTGCCCTCCTGCGGCGCCTCCCACTGCTCGTAGGTCGACAGGTACGCCCGCTCGTCGACCACCTTGCCGTCACCGGGGATCTCCTTGACGTCGGCGCCCGCGCAAAACGCGCGCCCGGTCCCGGTGACGATGAGCAGCCACACCTTGTCATCGTTTTCGGCCTCGTCGTAGGCGGCGCGCAATTCGGTGATCATGTGCGGGCTCAGGGCGTTCAGCGCGTCGGGCCGGTTGAGCGTGATGGTGGCCTTATGTCCGTCGACCTCGTACTTGATGTCGTTGAACGACATGGTCTTCCCTTCGTCAGCGGCCACGGAAGTCCGGCCTGCGCTTCTCCCGAAAGGCCGCCAGCCCCTCCTTGAAATCGCCTGTGCGGCAGGACAGTTCGAGGTTGAAGAGCTCTTGCGTCATGGAATCGGCCAGCGAGGCATGCAGGCCATGGTGGATCGCCTGCTTGGTCAGGCCGATCGCCACCGTGGGCGCCGACGCAAGCCGTGCCAGCAGTCCTTCGACGGCTTCGGTCAATTCGGCTTCGGGCACGGCGTCGTGGATCAGTCCCCAGTCGGCGGCCTCGGACCCGGCCACCTTGTCGCCGAGCAGCAGCATCGACTTGGCCCGCGCCAAACCGACCAGCCGCGGCAGCAGCCACGTCGAGCCCGAATCGGCGCTGAACCCGCGATCGGCGAACGGCTCCCAGAACAGGGCGTCGTCAGCGGCGATCGTGAAGTCGGCGGCCAGGGCCAGATTGCAGCCGAGGCCGACGGCCCAGCCCCGCACGCCGCAGACGACCGGCAGCGCAATGGTGTGGACGAGGTCGATCACGCGGTGGGCGGCGTGCGGGATACGGCGCACCAGGTGACCGGCGCGGGGTCGCTGCCCGTCGGCGTTCGTCGCCACCCAGTCCGCACCCGCACAGAAATCGCCGCCGGCGCCCTGGATGTGGATGGCGCGCAGGGCGTCGTCCGACGCGGCCGCGGTGAGCGCGTCGACCAGCGCGTCGACCATCGAATGGCTCAGCGAGTTGCGCCTCGACGGACGGTCCAGCGTGATCCGCAGGACCTCGCCGTCACGGCTCGTCGTCACCGTTCCGTCGGCAGCGTCAACCTCGTGAGTCACCGTCGAGTAGGCCCTTCCCCGGTTGATACGGTTACCGCTACAGTAAGCAATTCGATTGCTATCGTGTACAAGTTAGCGCAGAAAGGTCGCCGACGGAACAGGCGGCCGGTGAAGAGGGTGCATGGCGGAGGACAAACCGCAATACGGTGAACGGCCGCTGCCTCAGACCATCGCGTTCGCCGGCGCCGTCCGGCGCCTGACCGGACTGGTCCTGTCGCTCGAGCATTCCGACCCCGCCGTCGACGCGATGCTGGCCCAGTTCGGCCGGTGGGAGAACGAACTGGCCGCCGCGGTCTCCCCGGACAGCGCGCCGCGCGTCGGACCCGACGCGGGCGACACCAAACGCGTCTACCTCGATCACGCCTTCGACGTCGGCGCGTACAACCCGTGCTATCCGGAGTACGAGTTCGACCGGCTCGACGCCGAAACCGCCTCCGGCCGTGTGAATTTCCCGCTGGTCTTCGAGGGGCCACCGGGATTCGTCAACGGGGGGTTCGTCGCGGTCTTCTTCGATTGCGTCACCCAGCACCAGAACTGCGCGGCGAGCCTGTCGGGCAAGACGCGTTCGCTGGGCGTCACGTTCCGGCGACCCACCCCGATCCTCACCGACTTGCGGTTCGACATCGTCCGGTCGCCGGTCGAGCGGGGTGTCCGGTCGACGGCACGGCTGCTCCGCGACGACGACGTGCTCTGCATCGGCGAGTTCGATTCGCTGGCCGCCCGTCCCGAGACCCTGACCGGCTTCCACTTCGGCAAGCGACGAACCCGATGACGCTCCGGCGCGCCGCAACGCCCTCGCCTACGGGGTGGACAAAACCATTGAGGCGAGGCCCATTTCGGGCAACGGCCGGCCTGCGAAGAAAGTGACATGCGATGACCAGCGACGAGCGCGTACTGTTCGACGTCGATCCCGGCAAGCGGATCGCCACCATCACGCTCAACAACCCCAAGCAGCGCAACTCCTATGACGCCGCCATGCGCGATGCGATCGCCCGCTGCCTCGACCGGGTCGCCGCCGACGACGACCTGACCGTCGTGTTGTTGCGCGGCGAGGGAGGCGTTTTCAGTACCGGCGCGGACATGAACAACGCCTACGCCTGGTACGGCGACCGGGACGCGGCCGCGGCACAGCGGCGCCCGAGCCAGCGTCGTCGGCTCACGGTCGACCGGAACTCGTTCGGCTTCTACCACAACTTCATGGGCTTCCCGAAGGTCACGGTCGGCGAAATCAGCGGCTACGCCCTCGGCGGCGGATTCGAGATGGCCCTGATGACCGACATCTCGGTCATCGCGCGCGACACCAAGATCGGGATGCCGGCCACTCGCTTCCTGGGGCCGGCGCTGGGAAGCCTGCACATGTTCTTTCACCGGCTCGGCCCGGTCCTCGCGCGCCGGTTGTTGCTCACCGGCGACATCATCGAGGCGGGTGCGGTCGAGCATCTCGGCATCTTCACCGATACCTGTGCGGCCGAAATGGTTTCGGCGCGGGCCAGGTACTGGGCGGAGAAGGCGGCCAAGATGCCGGCCGACGGGGTCGTCATCGCCAAAGAGGCGTTCCGGTTGGTCGAGCAGAGCCAGGCGTATCAGGGCGAGGAAGTCGCCAGCTACCTCTTTCACGCGTTCGGAACGAACCTGCAATTCGCTCCGGGCGAGTTCAATTTCGTCAAGGCCCGGGCGGAACACGGCACCAAGGAGGCGTTCCGCCTGCGCGACGAGCACTTCGAGGTCCCCGAACCGGAGTCGAGGTAGCTTTCGCCGGTGCGGTGGGTGCGGTACCGTTGCGACAACGGTAAGGCAGTCGGGTGGGAAATGCCGAAGCGTCGACCGTAAGAGTTTCGGCGGCAGGAGTGGACTCAGTTGGTCAGGGTGATGGCGGGCTTCCGGGTCCTCGAGGTCGCGCAGTTCACGTTCGTCCCGGCGGCCGGCGCCATCCTCGCCGATTGGGGCGCCGACGTCATCAAGGTCGAGCATCCGGTGCGCGGCGACACGCAGCGCGGGTTTCTGCACATGGGCGGTTTTCGCCTCGACCCCGACCGGCACCCGCTGATCGAGCACCCCAACCGGGGTAAGCGCAGCGTCGGCATCGACCTGTCGACCCCCGGCGGGCGGGAAGTGCTGTACGAACTCGCGAAGGCCTCCGACGTGTTTCTCACGAACTATCTGCCGTCGGCGCGTCAGAAGAACAAATTCGACGTGGAGCATATCCGTGCCGCCAACCCGGCGATCGTGTACGCGCGCGGCAGCGCGTACGGGGACAAGGGAGCCGAGCGCGACGTCGGCGGCTACGACGGGACGGCGTTCTGGACCCGCAGCGGCATCGGCCACTCGCTGACGCCGGCCGAGCTGGGCGCGCCACTGGCGCAAGGAATTCCCGCGTTCGGCGATTCCATCGGCGGGATGAACATCGCGGGCGGCATCGCGGCCGCGCTCCTGCATCGCGAACGCAGCGGCGAGGCCGTCGAGGTCGACGTGTCGCTGCTGAGCACGGCGTGGTGGGCGGCGGGCGCGAGCGTGACGCAGGGCATGGACACCGGCGAAGCCATGCGCGCGGAGATGCCGAAATCCGGTGGTTCTGAGGTCAACCCGTTTCTGGGCAATTACCAGACGTCCGACGGCGGAACGATCAATCTGTGCATCGTGAGCCCCACCGGGTATATTCGCGACACGTTCGAACACCTTGGCATCGCCGAGGCGGCCGATGACGCGCGCTTCGCGACCGTGCTGGCGCTGATCGAGAACGCCGAGGCGGCAAGCGATTTGATCGCCGAGGCGATCGGGGGCAGGCCGTTCGAATACTGGTGCCGGCATCTCAAGACGATGAAGGGTCAGTGGGCGCCGTTCCAAAGCCTCGTCGACCTGGGCGCCGACGAGCAGGCCATCGCCAACGACATGATCGCCGAGGTGGAGGCCGCCGACGGCGGTCCCCCGTTCAAGGTCGTGCGCGGACCGGTGCAGTTCAACCATGAGCCCCTGGTCACCACGCGGGCCCCGCAGGCGTCCGAGCACACCGAACTGGTGTTGATGGAATTGGGCATGGACTGGGACCGCATCGAAGAGCTCAAGGACTCGGGCGCCATCGCCTAAGGGGTTGGCGCCAAACCTCATTGGGCCCCGGGTTGAGGACCGGACAGCGAGAGGAGCGACATCGTGGCGACGGCAGGCCAGGCCCGGTCCTGGGCGCGAGGCGCCCTGCGCGGCATCGGCGACTCGTTGTATACCCCCTTTGCCGGTCCGGACGGTGACGAGATCGACTGGGACGCCTACCGCGAGCTCGTCCGCTACTGCGTCGCCGACCTCCAGCACCCCATGCTGTGGTGCACCAGCGGAGTCGGCGAGTTCTGGTCGCTGACGCTCGATGAGCGAAAGCGGTTGCTGGAGTTGGCGATCGACGTGGGACGCGCGGCCAACCCCGGTCTGGTGGTGCAGGCCTGCACCACGGCGGCGTCGGTCAAGGATTGCCTGGAACTGACCCGGCATGCGCAACAGGCGGGCGCCGACATCGCCTACATTCAAACGCCGGTGATGGAGACCCACGGCGGCGAAGGGGTGCTGCGCTTTTTCGCCCACATCGCCGAGCGCACCGACATCGCGCTGGGCATGTTCAATTCGCCCTCGTCGGGATACGTGCTCACCGCCGCCGAAAGCGCCCGGATCTACGAGCAGATACCGGCGGTGTGCGCGACCAAGGAGGGGGCGTTTCGGCCCCGCAACAGCAAGGCGCTGCACGACCTGGCGCCGGGCCTGGTGATCTGGGAGTGCGACCTCACGGTGTACCGGGCGGGCTGGCTGCGCGCCGGCATCGTGTGCCCGGCTCAGCTCGGCACCGTCGGCTATCTCCACGAGACGCCGCAGCGCCGGATCGTGACCGAGTACTGGGATTTGGTCTACAACGACAAACTGATCGAGGCGATGGACTTCGCGCGGGAATCCGGAATGGATCGATTCGAGGCTGACATGGGCTCGTGGTTCACCTGCTATCCGGGAAGGCCCGACTACTTCACGCACTGGGGCGCGGCGTTCAAGCACGCCGCGGCGGTCCTGGGCCTGCCCATCGGCGGCTACCCGCATTCCCGGCCCCCACAGGCGCTGCTACCCGACGCGGCGAAGAGGCAGATCGAGGGCGCCTACCGGCGGCTCGGTCTCGTCGGAAAGCGCTAGCCGACAGCCGCTTTGATCAGGCGCTTCGCCGAACCGGCGGGGGCGTTGACGCGCGTTGCAGAAAGCTGTACCGATAGGTATACAGTATCTACTACGCGGCCACGTTCGGGTGGCCGCCGATGAAGGGGACGGGTCCGAATGAGCACCGACGGCAGCGTGGTTGCCGAACGCCCGATCGCGTCGAACGAGCCGGTGCTCTACGAGGCCCACGACGGCGGCGTCGCCGTGATCACCCTGAACCGTCCCGAGCGGATGAACGCGTGGGGCGGAACGTTGACGAGCGGATTCTTCCGCTGTATCGACATGGCGGAGGCCGACCCCGACGTGCGCGTCATCGTGATGACCGGGACGGGGCGCGCGTTCTGCGCCGGCGCGTACATGGGCGATCTCGATTCCCTCTCGTCGACGACCGTCGAGTCGGCGAGCAAGACTGACGTGAGCGCCCTGGTGGCTGAAAAGCACCCGTATTTCCTCACGCAGCTGAGCAAGCCGGTGATCGCCGCGATCAACGGGTCGGTCGCCGGGATCGGCCTGTCGATGGCGTTGATGGCCGACATCCGCTTCGCGGCGGCGGGCGCGAAGTTCAGCACCTCGTTCGCGCGACGAGGGCTGGTCGGCGAGTACGGCATCTCCTGGATCCTGCCGCGGCTCGCCGGCTGGGGAGCCGCCGCCGACCTGCTGCTGTCCGGTCGCACCTTCCTCGCCGAGGAGGCCGCCGAACTGGGCCTGGTCAAGGAAGTGGTGCCGGGCGAGCGACTGATGGACCGGGTCATCGGCTACGCCGCGGACATGGCCAGCAATTGCGCGCCGAGCTCGCTGGCCGTGATGAAGCGGCAGCTCTACGCCGACGCGGAGCTCCCGATCGTCGAGACCAGCAACAGGGCCGAGAAGCTGATGCACGAATCGATGACCCGCCCCGACTTCATCGAGGGCATCACCGCCTTCTTCGAGAAGCGCTCACCGAATTTCCCGCCGCTGACCGCGCACGGCGGCCAAACTTAAGCAGCCGAAGAAGATTGAGAGGACGTCCGACCATGACGACGCTGGACTATCAGGCGATCGACGTCGACAACCACTACTACGAACCGCTGGACGCGTTCACCCGCCACCTGCCCAGGGAGTTCAAGCGCCGCGGCGTGCAGATGGTCAGGGACGGCAAGCGCACGTGGGCCGTGATCGGCGACCGGATCAATCACTTCATTCCGAACCCGACGTTCGACCCGATCATCGAGCCGGGCTGCCTGGACTTGCTGTTCCGCGGCGAGATTCCCGACGGCGTTGACCCCGCGTCGTTGATGAAGGTCGATCGGATGGAGAATCATCCCGAGTACCAGAACCGTGACGCCCGGGTGAAGGTCCTGGACACCCAGAACCTCGAGACGGTGTTCATGCTGCCGACGTTCGCCTGCGGCGTCGAGGAGGCCCTCAAACACGACATCGAGGCCACGATGGCGTCGCTGCACGCGTTCAACCTGTGGCTCGACGAGGACTGGGGTTTCGACCGTCCCGACCACCGCATCCTGTCCGCCCCGATCGTCTCGCTGGCCGATCCCGAAAAGGCCGTCGAGGAGGTCGAATTCGTCCTGGACCGGGGGGCCAGGATGGTGCTGGTGCGGCCCGCCCCGGTGCCCGGCCCGGTGAAGCCGCGGTCGTTGGGCGACCCGCTGCACGACCCGGTGTGGGCGCGGCTGGCCGAAGCCGGTGTTCCGGTCGGCTTCCACCTCAGCGACAGTGGCTATCTGGCGATCGCCGCGCTGTGGGGCGGCAAGTCCACCTTCGAGGGGTTCGGCAAGAAGGACCCGCTGGACCAGGTGCTGCTGGACGACCGGGCGATCCACGACACGATGGCATCGATGATCGTGCACCAGGTGTTCACCCGCCACCCCAAGCTGAAGGCCGTCAGCATCGAGAACGGCGCGTACTTCGTCTACCGGTTGATCAAGCGGCTCAAGAAGGCGGCCAATACCGCCCCCTACCACTTCAAAGAGGATCCGGTGCAGCAGCTGAAAAACAACGTCTGGATCGCGCCCTATTACGAGGACGACGTGAAGCTGCTCGCCGACACGATCGGCGTGGACAAGATCCTGTTCGGCTCGGACTGGCCGCACGGCGAAGGGCTCGCCGATCCGATGACCTTCACCGCCGACATTCCCCAGTTCCCGGAGTTCAGCGCCGAAGACACCCGTAAAGTCATGCGCGACAACGCGCTTGACCTGCTCGGCGTCAACGTTCCCGCGTCGGCGTAACGCGTCGCCGGGGTGCCGCCGATGAGCGAATGGACGATCGGGGCGGTCCTGGATGCGGTCGCCGACGCCGTCCCCGACCGGGTGATGACCATCTGCGGGGCCCGAAGAAGCACCTTCGCCGAGTCCGCGGACCGGACCCGTCGGCTCGCTAACTACCTGGCGCACAACGGCTTCGGCGCACACACCGAGCGCGACGCGCTCGGCAACTGGGAGTGCGGCCAGGACCGCGTGGCGCTGATCATGTACAACGACCTGTACCCCGACATGGTCGTCGCGTGCCTGAAGGCCCGGGTGGTGCCGGTCAACGTCAACCACTACTACACGCCGCGGGAGGTCGCCGACCTGCTGGCCTACGTCAAGCCCCGCGGCATCGTCTACCACCGCGGTCTGGGCGCCAAGTTCGCCGACGTCCTGCCCTGCGTGGGCGCCGACCTGTTGATCTCGGTCGACGACGGCAGCGACTACCCCGAGCTGGCCGGCGCCGTCACGCTGGAAGACGCGCTGGCGCAAGGCGATTCCGACCACGGCAACACGCCGTCACCGGATGACCTGCTGATGATCTGCACCGGCGGGACGACCGGCCGGCCCAAGGGTGTGCTCTGGCGGCAGTCCGACATCTACGTGATGTCGATGAACGGCGACGACCACGCGGCCGTCGACGAGATCCACCGGAAGGTACGGAACGCCGGACCGCCGTGGTTCGCGGTGTCGCCGCTGATGCATGCCGCCGGCATGTGGACCGCCTTTTCGGCGATCCTGTCGGGTCAGACGGCCGTCCTCTACGACACCCGGCGGAAGTTCGACCCGGCGTCGGCGCTGCAGACCGCCGAACGTGAAAGGGTCGGCATGATGACGATGGTGGGAGACGCCTACGCGGGGCCGGTGGTGGAGGAACTCGGCCGCCGCGGCTACGACCTGTCGTCGCTGTTCGCGATCGGCACCGGCGGGGCGGCGACCAACCTCAAATACCAACGGGCCCTGCTGAAATACCTGCCGCACATCACGCTGATCAACGGCTACGGCTCCTCGGAGACGGGGAACATGGGTTTCGGGCGCAGCAGGCTGGGCGCCCACGCGGATACCTTCACGTTCCGGCCCGGCGGCCTGGTGGTGTCCGAGGACTACACCCGGTTCCTCCAGCCGGGCGAACCCGAGGTCGGCTGGGTGGCCCGCACCGGTCGCATCCCGTTGGGCTACTTCGACGATCCGGCCGCGACCGCCGAGACGTTCCCGGTGGTGCGGGGGCAGCGGGTGGTGATATCCGGCGACCGCGCCAGCGTCGACCCCGACGGCACGCTGCGGCTGTTCGGCCGGGATTCGTTGGTGGTCAACACCGGCGGCGAGAAAGTCTTCGCGGAGGAGGTCGAAGAGGTGCTGCGCGCGCACCCCGCCGTCGCCGACGCGGTGGTGGTGGGCCGCGAAAGCGAGCGCTGGGGACAGGAAGTCGTCGCCCTGATCGAGCCGCGCGACGGAGCCGAGCCCGACGACGCGGCGCTGCACGCGCACTGCACGGCCGAGCTGGCGAGGTTCAAGGCGCCCAAGGCGTTCATCGCGGTCGACCGGGTGCGCAGGCTGGGCAACGGCAAGGCCGACTACCGATGGGCCAAACAGACAGCGACACAGCTAGTTCCGGCGTCGACGAACGTCGCCGGCGCCCCGGGGAGCGCAAGGACAACTCGACAATGACGCATGGTTCCGCCCGACCGGCCATCGACTGCCTGGTCAATGTGCACTTCGGCGAGACAGAGGTGCAACCGGAGTTCATGACGAAGGTCCGCGACGACTACTTCAAGGGCCCCGCGTCGATGTTCGACCCCGTGGACCTGTCGGAGTTGCTCGGCGAGATGGACGAACACGGCGTCGAAAAGGCCATCCTGATGGACAACCTGGCCAAGCCGTCGGTGACCGCCCGCAAGTTCGTCGATGCGCGCCCGGACCGTTTCGCGCTGGCCATGGGGGGCGTCAACCTGCTGCGTCCGGTGGCGTCGCTGCGGCAGCTGGCCTCGACGGCGGCCGACCTGCCGGTGGCCTACGCCGTGGTGGGTCCCAGCTTCTGGGCCGACGGCCAGTACCCGCCCAGCGACGCCGTGTACTACCCGCTGTATGCCAAGTGCGCCGAGATCGGCCTGCCGCTGTGCGTCAACACCGGCATCCCGGGGCCGCCCATCCCCGGCGAGGTGCAGAACCCGATCCACCTCGACCGGGTGTGCGTGCGCTTCCCGGAGCTGAAGCTGTGCATGATCCACGGCGCGGATCCCTGGTGGGACGTCGCGATCCGGATGCTGATCAAATACCGGAACCTGCGCCTGATGACCTCGGCGTGGTCGCCGAAGCGGTTGCCGGACAGCCTCATCCACTACATGCGCACCCGGGGCCCCGACAAGGTGATCTTCGCCTCCGACTGGCCGGTGCTGCGCCAGCATCGCGTGATTCCCGAGGCCAACGCCCTCGACCTGCCCCCGGAAGTCCTTGACAATTACCTCTACAACAACGCCAACGAGTTCTTCTTCGGCGGTGGCGCGCGGCCCGACCAGAATCAGGAGCGGTGAGGCGATGGATCGCTACGAGTTACGCCGGCAGGACTACAGCCTGACCGAGGACCACAAGGCCCTGCAGGCCGCCTACCGCCAGCTGCTGGAGGCCCACTGCCCGATCGAGACGGTGTGGGCCGCGCAGGACACCGGGTTCGACAAGAGCCTGTGGGAGCGGTTGTGCGCCATGGGCGCAACCTCCATGGCGGTCGGCGAGGACGCCGGCGGTGACGGGGCGACCCTGGTGGATCTCGCGCTCGTCGCCGAGGAGCTGGGCCGGGCGCTGGCCCCGGTGCCCTGGATCGACCACGTGTGCGCCGCGCGGCTGGCCGAACGACTCGGCGCCGTCGAGGCCGACGTGATCGAGGGCGGCCGGATTCTGGGGCTCGACGCCGCACCGGAACCCGTCGCGGGGCCGCGACTCGTCCCCTCGGCGGCGGTCGCCGACGGCCTCGTCGTCCGCGACGGCGACAAGGTGGTCCTGTTGACGTTCGCCCCCCGGCCCGCGCGGGTGCCCAACATCGGCCAGCTGCCGATGGCCTGGGTGGACCCCGGCGCGGCCGATTCGCGGACCGTGCTGGGTTCGGGCCCCGAAGCCGTTGCGGCGCACCGTCGCGCGCTCGACGAGTGGCGGCTGCTGACGGCCGCGGCGCTGGCCGGCCTGGTCGAGCAGGCGATGACCATCGCGGCCGAGTTCGCGAAATCCCGGTACACGCTTGGCGTTCCGATCTCGACGCTGCAGGCGATCTCGCATCCGCTGGCCAACATGGCGATCGTCGTGCAGGGCGGCCGTAACCTCGCCCGGCGCGCCGCCTGGTTCCTCGACAACGAGCCCGGCGAGCGCCCGGAACTGCCCGGCTGCGCGTTCGTGTTCATGGCCGAGGAAGCGGCCAAGGCGGCCACCATGGCGGTGCACATCCAGGGCGGCCTCGGGGTGTCCACGGAAGCCGCGGCGACGGCGTATCTGGTGCGGGCCCGCGGCTGGGCGCTGGCCGGGGGCGATCCCGGTGTCACGGCCAGGCACGTGGGGCGGCACGTCGCCGAACGCGAAAGCGCCGCCGCGATCTCACCCGTCTCCGTGTAAAGGATTATCGAACAATGGATTTCAGCCGCGTAGCACTCGACGACGACGACACGGCGTTCCTCGCGGAGGTGCGGGCCTTCCTCGCCGAGCACGTGACCGACGAGGTTCGCCGGCGCGACCGCGAAACCGGGGACAACTTCGACGAGGGCGTGCACCTGGCGATCGGCGCGGCCGGCTACCTGGAGAAGGAGTGGAAGCCGGCGGCCGAAGGCGGATTCAGCCGGGTTCGCCGCCGCATCTGGGAGCTCGAGAAGCGCCGGGTGCATACGCCCTGGGTGACCTGGGGTACGACGGCGATGGTGGCGCGCGCCGTCGCGACGTTCGGCAGGCCCGAACTCGTCGAGGAGGTGCTGCCCAAGGTCTTCAGCGGGCACGTGCGAATGTGCCTGGGCTACACCGAGCCCGAGGGCGGATCCGACGTCGCGACCTGCAAGACCCGGGCGGTGCGCGACGGCGACCAGTGGATCATCAATGGCTCGAAGATGTTCACCACCGGCGCGCACAACTGCCAGTACGTCTTCCTCATCACCAACACCGACCCGGACGCCCCAAAACACAAGAGCCTCACCATGTTTCTGGTGCCCCTCGACCTGCCGGGAATCGAGATCCAGGGCATCCGCACCGTCGACGGCGACCGCACCAACATCGTGTACTACAGCGACGTCCGGGTCGACGACAAGTACCTGCTCGGTGAGGTCAACGGCGGCTGGACCGTGCTGCGCGGGCCCTTGGACACCGAACACGGCGCGGTCGCCGCGGCACCGGACGGGTTGCAGGACGTCGCGATCATGGCGCACCAGGCCGGGTTCATGTCCGCGGCGGTGGACGCGGTGGCGGCCACGGTCGCACGACCGGGCCCGGACGGCGCACGCCCGGTCGACGACGGGTCGGTGGCATACCGGCTGGGCCGCAGCGTCGCCCGCGTGGAGGCGGCCCTGTCGACCCCGAGCATCTTCGGCCGCGTCGCGCAGGCGCAGGCCATGCGCGACATCGCGCCGGACCTGATGGACATCGCCGGGCCCGCCTCCGCCCTGCCCGTCGACACCGACGGCGCCGCCGACGACGGGGCCGCGGAATATCTCTACCGATTCGCCCCGCTGGCCGGGATCTACGGCGGCACCCTGGAGGTCTTCCGCAACATGATCGCCCAGCATGCGCTGGGCCTCGGCAAGCCCAACTACGCGGCGCCGGCCGGAAAATAGCAGCCCGCGAGCAGACACAGACTCGCACACGATCGCGCGAATCGATGCGAGTCTGTGTCTGCTCGGCGGTGAAAGTTTCAGGTGGTCAGGATGGTCGCCGCGGCCGTGCCCGGCGCCCCGTAGAGCTGGGTGAAGCCGACCCTGGGTTTGCCCGGAACCTGACGATCCCCGGCCTGACCGCGCAGCTGTCGGACGATCTCGTGGATTTGGCGCAGGCCCGACGCGCCGATCGGCTCGCCGTTGGCGATCAGGCCGCCGTCGGTGTTGACCGGCATCGAACCGCCGATCTCGGTGGCGCCGTCGGCGAGCAGCTTTTCCTGATCGCCGTCGGCGCAGAAACCGCACTCGGCCATGTGGATGATCTCCGCGCCGGCGTCGGTGTCCTGCAACTGGATCACGTCCACGTCGTCCGGGCCGACGCCGGCCCTCTCGAAGGCGGCCATGGCGGCATACACGGTGGGTGCGACGTCCTCCTCGACCGGGGCGAAGGTGGTGTTCACCTCGTAGGCGCCGTATCTGCGCGTGCGCACCTCGACCGCCTTCAGATAGACGGGCTTGTCCGTGTAGCGGCGGGCGATGTCGGCCCGGCACATCACCACCGCCGCCGCGCCCTCGTCCGGCGCGCAGAACATGTACTGGGTGAGCGGATAGTTGAGCATCGCCGAGTTGAGGATTTCATCCTCGGGGATCGGCTTGCGCCGGAACGCGTTCGGGTTCAGCGCGCCGTTGCGGAAGTTCTTGGCGGCCACCCTGGCCAGGGTTCGCTGGGAAATGCCATGGTCATGCAGGTAGCGGTTGGCCTTCATGCCGAAGAACTTGGTGGTGAGGTACTGGCCGTTCTCGGCGTACCAGCGCGGCATTCCGACCAGCGCGGGATCCTCGGTGAACGCCCCCTTGGGGTGCTTGTCCAGTCCGACGGCGACGCCGATGTCGTAGTCGCCCAGCCGAATCCCGTCGGCACAGGCCTTGGCCGCGCTGGCCGCCGTGGCGCAGGCGTTGAAGACGTTGGTGAACGGAATCCCGGACAGGCCGACCATCCCGACGATCGCGTCCGGGTTGGCCACCGTCCAGCTGCCACCGGTGGCCGCTTGGACATCACCCCATTGCACGCCGGCGTCCTCGACCGCGGCGAAGATGGCGTCGACGCCCATCCGCATCGCCGTCTTTCCTTCGAATCGGCCGAAGGGGTGCAGGCCCACGCCGATGATGGCCACGTCGTTCATTGCGCTTCCCGCTTTCCTGCCGGTCCGCTGTCGGCGTTCTTGACCGATCCGGCGGCTTGACCGTAACGATGCCAGAAATACTTGTCTATACTACTGTAACCATTACCGTAGATCGTGCCGAATGGGCCTGGCGACGCCCCCTAGCGAGCTGGGAAGGGACAGGAGATGACCACATCGGAGTTGGCCGTCGACGGTGCGCCCAAGGATCGGCCCGGTGCGCGCGCGAGTTCGACGCACGGATGGGGGGCGAGCGCATGACCACCGCCACGGTGCTTTTCGACCCGTTCTCCGAGGACTTCTTCAACAGCCCTTACGAGACCTACCGCCGGATGCGTGAGGAAGCTCCCGTCTACTACAGCCAGGAGTACGACTTCTACGCACTGACCCGCCATGAAGACGTGGCCGCCGCGTTCAAGGACCACGAGACCTACTCGTCGGCCTACGGGGTGGACCTCGCCCAGGTGCGCAAGGGCCACGTGACCGAGCACGGATCGATCATCGCCATGGACCCGCCCGCGCACCGCCGCATGCGCAGCCTGTTGAACAAGGTGTTCACCCCGCGCGCAATCCAGGCGTTGCGGCCGTTGGTCGCCGACGTGGTCGACAAGCATCTGTCGGCGGTGAATCCGGAAGGTTTCGACTTTGTCCAGGACTTCTCGGCGCTGTTTCCCGTCGACGTGATGGCCACGCTGCAGGGCGTGCCGGAGGACGATCGCCAACAGATCCGGCTATGGATCGACGACCTGCTGCACCGCGGCCCCGGTGAGGTCGAGATGAGCGAGGCGGGTCAAAAGTCCGCCATCGACATGGCCATCTACTATTACCGGCTCATCAAGCAACGCCGCGAGAATCTGGGCGACGATCTGCTGAGCAAGCTGATCGAATCGGAGATCGAACGCGACAACGGCGAGATGACGCCGCTCGACAACGTCGAAATCACCGAATTCGCCACGCTATTGGGCGGTGCCGGCGCCGAGACCGTGACCAAACTGCTGGGCAACGCCGCGGTGGTGTTCGCGAAGAATCCCGACCAGTGGCAGAAACTGCTCGACGACCGCGGCAAGATCCCGCTGGCCGTCGAGGAGCTGCTGCGTTACGAGGCGCCCGCGCAGTACAACGTGCGGTGCTCGTTGCGCGAGGTCACGCTGCACGGTGTGACGATCCCCGCCGGCAAACCGGTGTTCCTGGTCGGCGGTTCGGCCAACCGGGATCCGTTGGCGTGGACCGATCCCGACGCCTTCGACATCGATCGCGACCGTACTCAGGCGCAGAATCTGGGCTTCGGCTACGGCATCCACAGCTGCCTCGGTGCCGCCCTGGCGCGCATGGAGAGCGTGATCGCGCTGGACCGGATGCTGGATTTCATGCCTCGCTACGAGGTCGATTGGGCGGGCTGCAAGCGGGTCAACATGCAGAACGTGGCGGGCTGGAGCAACGTGCCGGTCCGCGGCGGGTTGCGAACCGGCGTGTCGCGTTCGCGATGACGGCAATGTCAACTGCCGCAATCAAGATCGATGGGGGCATCCCCATGGATCTTGCGCGCGTGCCGGGGGCCGCGGCCGCGCTCGAGCGGCGGCGCTACGACGGATGTTGGTGCGGTGAGATCAGCCACGATCCCTTTTTGCCCATGCTGCTGGCGGCCGAGCACACCTCGACGATCGAATTGGGCACCGGCGTCGCGGTCGCGTTCGCGCGCAACCCCATGACCGTCGCCACGGTCGCGTGGGACCTTCAGTCGTACTCGGACGGCCGGTTCATCCTCGGCCTGGGTACCCAGGTCCAGGCCCACATCGAGAAGCGCTTCAGCATGCCCTGGAGCCAGCCGGTGCGGCGGATGCGCGAGTTCGTCCTGGCGCTGCGCGCCATCTGGGACTGCTGGCAAGCCGGATCCCGGCTGAGCTTCGAGGGTGATTTCTA
This sequence comes from Mycobacterium heidelbergense, assembly GCF_010730745.1. Taxonomy (NCBI): domain Bacteria; kingdom Bacillati; phylum Actinomycetota; class Actinomycetes; order Mycobacteriales; family Mycobacteriaceae; genus Mycobacterium; species Mycobacterium heidelbergense. Next base: position 3,589,578 of record NZ_AP022615.1, read on the forward strand.
CACGCACAAACTCATGACGCCGATGTTTACCCCCGAGCCGCTATCGTGTGCGCTACCAAAGGTATTCGTGGCGGCCGTCGGCGAAGCCATGACCCGGATGTGTGGTGAGGTCGCCGACGGCCTGATCGCCCACGCGTTCACCACCCGCCGGTACATGGACGAGGTGACCCTGCCGGCACTGCTTGCCGGCATGCGGCGGTCCGGTCGCGGGCGCGGTGATGTCGCGGTGTCCTGCCCGGTGTTTGTCGTGACGGGGCGAACCGAATCCGAGATGGCGGCCGCCGCGGCAGCCACCAGAAAGCAGATCGCCTTCTACGGGTCGACGCCGGCTTACCGCAGGGTGCTCGATTTGCACGGCTGGGGCGAGCTGCACACCGAGCTGCACCGGTTGTCCCTGCGCGGGGAGTGGGATGCCATGGGCGCGCTGATCGACGACGAGGTGCTGGGCGCCTTCGCGGTAGTCGCTCCAGTCGACGAGGTCGCCGCCGCGCTACGAGCCCGGTGTCATGGCCTGGTCGACCGTGTGATGCCGGCGTTTCCGGCGGCCCTCCCGTCGGACGTGGTCGCGGGGGTCGTCGCAAAGTTGCGTCAGGACGACAGTTCTGGGGCACGGCGCTAGAAAGGTTCGACATGGCGGAGACGTCGTGGTGGTCACATGTGTCACTCGCGTCTCGGCTTCGGAGGCACATACTTCTCTGCCCGCCTCCGAGCGACTGTGCGGTTGGCTGTCGCTCGGAGGCGGGCACATCGGTGTGTGCCGGCCGGCTGGTTACCGATGTGACACCTGGGGATTGACGCGCCACCTTGGCCCACCGCGGCCTACGTGAATACCAAACCGAGCCATCCGACGCTAATGCCGATGAGCCCGTTACGAATTCCCCTGTCCGGCCTGTTCGCGTGCCCACCGGTAGTCGGCCTTGCCCGACGGGCTGCGCTCTATTACCGGACGGAACACGATCGCCTTGGGAAGTTTGTAGCGAGCCAGCGACCGCGCGGCGTGTGCGATCAGCTCGTCGGCGTCGGCGTGGGCGCCGTCGGCGAGCGCGACGACGGCGACGACCTCCTGGCCCCAGCGCTCGCTCGGCCGCCCGGCGACCACCACGTCGCCCACCGCGGGGTGCGACGCGATCGCGGTTTCGACCTCCTCGACGAAGATCTTCTCGCCGCCGGAATTGATGGTCACCGAATCGCGGCCCAACAGCTCGATCGCGCCGTCGGCGCGGTGGCGCGCGCGGTCGCCGGGTACCGCGTAGCGCACCCCTTCGATCACCGGGAAGGTCTCGGCGGTCTTGGTCGCATCGCCCTTGTAGCCCAGCGGAACGTAGCCCCGCTGCGCGAGCCAGCCCATGCCGTCGTGACCCGGCCGTAAAATCGACAACAGGTCTTCGGTCGCCACGAACGTGTCGGGTCCGGCGTTGAAGGTGCCGGTCGACACCGCCCCCGACAGCGACATGTGGTGCATCTGCGCCCCGGTCTCCGACGATCCGACGCCGTCGACGACGACGGCGTTCGGCAGAGTTTCGATCAAGCGTTGCTTGACGAACGGCGTCAGCAGCGCGCCGCCGTTGGCGACCACGGCCAACGACGACACGTCCGCGATGCCCTTCTCGATGGCGGCCACCAGCGGTCGGGCCATCGCATCACCGACCACCGTCACCACCGTCACCCGCTCACGCTCGATGGTGCGCACGACGTCCTCGGCGTCCAAATGGTCGACGACCGAAGGGAAAACGACGGACTGCCCCGTGGTGATCGCCGTCATCACGCTCCACTGGGCCGCGCCGTGGATCAGCGGCGGCAAGATCATCAGCTTGGTTCCCGGGCCCCCGACCACCCCGGCCACGATCTCGTCGACGGAGCCAAAGGGCTCGCCGGTCATGAGATTCCGCCCGCCGAAGGACGTCATGAAGATGTCGTGCTGGCGCCAGAGTACCCCCTTCGGCATCCCCGTCGTGCCACCGGTGTAGAGGACGTACAGGTCATCGGGGGAGTGCCGCACCGCGGGAGGTTCCGGCGAACTGGATTCCAGGGCGGCCTCGTAATCCACTGCGCCGTCGAGCAACTCGTTGCCCGAGTCGTCGGCGATCTGAATCAGGACCCGCAGCCGCGGCAGGTCCGGCAGGATCTCGGCCACCCGTGGCGCGAACGCGGCATGGTAGAGCAGGGCGGTCGCCCCGGAGTCCGTCAGCAGATACTGCAGCTCGTTTTTGACGTACCGGTAGTTGACGTTGAAGGGGGCCACGCGCGCCTGGAAGCTGCCCAGCAACGCCTCGACGAATTCGTTTCCGTTGTACGCGTAGAGGCCAAGCAGGTCCTGACCGACCTCGTGGCCCTCGAGCGCGGAGCGCTCGGTGTGGCATCCCAGGCCCCGCGAGCGTAGATACGTGGCGAGCCGGTTCGACCGCTCGAGGATCTGCGCGTAGCTGTAACGCCGTTCGCCCCGGATCACCAGGTCACGGTCGGGAATCGCCGCGGCGACGGCCTCCGCGACGGCGGGCACCGTGAATTGCGTCGTGCTGTCCACTATTTCCTTTCCGCCGAGCAGCTATCTGGGGGGCTGAGGCCCCGCCGTGGGGGATGAAAATTTGGTGGTGTCGTTCGGCGTGGCTAGGTGGTTGCTTGGCGTGCTGGCGGGGTTGACGCTGGAGGGGTGTTTCGGTGGATCCCGTTGCGTCTGTGTTGTCGTGAGCACGCCGAGCAGCTTGGGACGAAGGGTACCCCGTGGTTGTGCGGGGGCCGTGGTTTGTTGCCTGTGAGCACGCGAGTGAGACTCCTGTTTGTTTTCACTCTTCCCGGAACACGCTGATTAACAACAGGTTCTAGATGATGAGGTGATTGATCATGGAGGTGGTCCATCGGCGGTGTGCAGGCCTTGATGTTTCCAAGAAGGACGCCAAGGTCTGTGTCCGGGTTCAGGGTCAGGGTCGGCGCGCCACCACGACGACGGTGAGCACGTGGGTTCGACCACCAGCCAGATCCTGGCGTTGCGCGAGCATCTGCTGGCTGAGCAGGTCAGCTGTGTGGTGATCGAATCGACGTCGGATTATTGGAAGCCGTTTTACTACCTGCTTGAAGATGCGCTGCCGGTGATCTTGGCCAACGCTAAGGCGGTGCGTAATGTGCCTGGCCGCAAGACCGATGTCTCGGATGCGATGTGGCTGGCTGACCTGGGCGCACACGGGCTGGTACGCGCCTCGTTCGTGCCGCCGCAGCCGATTCGGGAGTTACGCGATCTGACGCGGGCGCGCACCATGATCACCCGGGCGCGTACCAAGGAGATTCAGCGGCTAGAGAAACTGCTCGAAGACGCCGGGATCAAACTGTCGGCGGTGGCCTCTGACATCGTCGGGGTCTCCGGGCGGGCGATGCTCGAGGCGCTGATCGCCGGGCAGCGCGATCCGGCGGTGCTGGCTGATCTGGCCAAACAACGGCTGCGGGAGAAGATCCCCGCGCTCACCGAGGAGCTGCGCGGGCGGTTTAACGACCATCACGCGTTCATGACGCGGTTGTATCTGGATCGCATCGACGCCCACGACGCCGACGTCGCCCGCCTAGATGAACGCATCGAGGAGGCGATCCAACCCTTTCAAGCCATCCGGGAGTTACTCATGAGCATCCCGGGCTTTTCGACGATCGTGGCCGATGTGTTCATCGCCGAGACCGGCGCGGACATGAGCGTGTTTCCCACTGCGGCGCACCTGGCGTCGTGGGCTGGGGTGGTGCCCGGTTGCAACGAATCAGCGGGCCGGGTCAAATCAGCGGCCACCCGAGCGGGCAACCGCTACCTCAAAGCCGCCCTCGGGTCGCGGCCCTCTCGGCGGCCCGCAGCAAAGACACCTACTACAACGCCCGCTACCGACGCATCGCCGGCAGCCGCCCACCCCAGCCAAAACGCAGGAACAGAACCAAAGCCCAGCACAGCTCACCAGCGGGCATGATCGCCCTGGTCGCCCTGGAACACAAGATGCTCACCGACGCCTACAACATGCTGATCAACGGCGCTTTCTACCGCGACCCCGGCCCCGGCTACTACACCCGCCACCACCCCAGCAAGACCAAGGCCAACGCCATCAAGCAGCTCGAAGCCCTGGGATACAACGTCATCCTCGAACCACTCACCGAAGTCGCCTAACACCAGGGGCCAGCGACTCACCCGCTTCGGGTCACCACATTTTCGAGTGAGACACAGAATCGCACGCGCAAGCCTTGCGCGGTGCGATTCTGCGTCTGCTCGCGCAACCAACTCGGGGCGGTCATGGCCGCGTCCAGACCCGCAGCAGGTCGTCGGTCGTGGTGATGGTCGCCAGCAGCGACAGCGTGTTGGCGATGACGGCGGCGCCGTACTCGGCGGGTATGCCGGCGACGGCGTCCTTCGGGACGATGACGCGATAGGCGGCGTTGACCGCGTCCATCACGACGTTGGGGATCGCGATGTTCAGCGAGACGCCGACCACCACAATGGTGGACACCCCGAGGTTTCGCAGCACGGCGTCGAGGTCGGTGCCACCCATCGGCCCGACGCCATGCCACCGACTCAGGACCAGATCGCTTGGTTCGGGCCCCAATTCGGGTAGCAGCGCGGCTCCGGCAGTGCCGGGGGCGACGTCGACGGAGCCTTTTCCGGGGCCGCGGCCCCGGCTGAAGATCTTGGCGTTGTGGTTGGAGCCCAGCCCGTCGGGCCGTCGTTGCACCAGGCAGTGCACCACGCGCACCCCGGCCGCCCGCGCCGCCGGCAACAGCCGCACGATGTTGGGCAGCGCGACCCGGCGCGCCTCGTCGGCGAGCAGCGCCAGCCCCGCGTGCGGGCCGATGACCGCGCCCTGGCACTCCTGGGTGACGATCGCGGTATGCCCGGGCGCCGCGAGGTCGTCGAGCGCCGTCATGCCGGCACGTCGTAGAACTGAGTCGCCCACTTCCGCAGCGCCATATAGCCTTTCGCGTCGACCTTGGACAGCGGCGGATGTTCCACGTACTTCTGGTAGCGCCAGACTTCCAGATCGTCGAAGACGGTGGACAGGAACTGCCTTTCGATGAGCTCGCGCAGTTCGCCGCGCGGCACGTCGGCTGTGTCGCCGGGGATCCGTGGCCACCAGATGGAGTAGAACAGGTCCGAGCACCCGTCGTCGACCGGCGTGCAGGTGAAGATCAGCCGGTGGTTCTGCGCACCCTCGAAGACGCTGATCGCCCCGCCGAGACCGAACAGGTGGCTGTGGAATCGCAGCGCGAGATCCTCGGGGTCATCGCTGCGCGCGTCCGGCCAACCCGCAATGAATTGCCATTCGTGGTCGACGATCTTCCAGTCCAGCACCCTGGGTGTGACCGTGGCGTGGTGCACGTACTCGAAATGGGCGCTGTCGGGAGCATTTTCGGCCACGATCTGCGGATGCACCGGTTCGCGCTCCGCGCGTCGGGAGAACTCCGGATACGCCCGGTAGTAGGCCGCCGGATCGGTCTCGAATTGTGGGAATTTGCCGAAGATGTCCGGCATTTCCCACTGCGGCTCCTTGCCTTCCGGCTGATGCCAGATGAACACGCAGTCGTGCTGCTCGACCACCGGGAACACCCGCAGCCGCAGCGCGCGGTTGGGCCGGTCCGGCTGATAGGGAATGTATCGGTTGGTGCCGTCGGGGCCCCAGCGCCAACCATGAAACGGGCACTCGACGCAGTCGCCGACGACCTTGCCGCCGTGGCCGATGTGCGCGCCGAGGTGTTTGCAGTGCGCCTCCAGGACGTGCAGCTCACCCTGGTCGTCGCGGTAGGCGACCAGATCCTCGCCGAAATAATGCAGCGGCCGCGCCTCGCCGATCGGGAACTCGGGCGACCACCCGACCATGAACCACCCGGTGACCTTCCAGGTGAACGGCACTTTCACGCCGGCGCCTCCCGTGATCGTTGATACTAAATCCGTTACAGTATAGATTTCAGCAGTTCGGCCGATGCGCGGCAAGGAGTGAAATGGGTGGAGCGGCTGACGAGCTGGAAGCGATCCGTCAGCTCAAGGCGCGCTACTGCCGGTTCCTGGACATCAAAGACGTCGAGTCCTGGCGCGGCGTGTTCACCACCGACGTGGTCGTCACCCTGGACATGGCGGTCTCCACCGGCGGGGCCGACCCGATGACCGCGCCGCCGATCGAGGGCGTCGACAACTTCGTTCCGATGGTGATGGGCGGCCTGGAGAACGTCGCCACCATGCACCACTGCCACACCCCGGAGATCGCGCTGACCTCGCCCACCACCGCGACCGGCATCTGGGCGATGGAGGACCTGCTCATCTTCGGCGACGGCCGCGAGCTGCACGGCGCCGGCCACTATCACGAGACGTACGAAAAGCAAGACGGCGCCTGGCGGATCAAGACCCTGCATCTGACCCGGACCATCCTGAAGATCAGCGGCGACGATGGCTGAAGCCCGGCGCCGCACGGGCACGGCCGAATGGCGATGCGGGTCACCGAGCGATTCCTGCAAGGAGTGGTGAATTGACCGATCGCGTGCTCGACGAACTGGGCTACTACCTGCTGGCCGGGGCCGGCGGTGACGGGCCGGCAACGTTGATGGACGAGGCCCGCCGCGGCGAGGAGCTGGGCTTCGGCACCGCATTCATCTCCGAGCGTTGGAACGTCAAGGAAGCGTCGTCGCTCGCCGGCGCCGCGTGCGCGGTGACCACCCGGATGCAGATCGCCACCGCCGCAACCAATCACAACACCCGCCACCCGCTGATCACCGCGTCCTGGGCGACCACCATGCATCGCCTGTCGGGCGGCCGGTTCACGCTGGGCATCGGCCGCGGCATCGCCGCGATCTACGGCGCATTCGGCATCCCGGCGGTCACCACCGCGCAGATGGAGGACTGGGCCCACGTCATGCGCCGCCTGTGGCGCGGCGAGGTGATCGTCAACCACGACGGCCCGATGGGCAAGTACCCCATCCTGTTTCTCGACCCGGACTTCGACGAAGACATTCGCTTGGCGCTGGTGGCCTTCGGACCCAACACGCTCGCGCTCGGCGGCCGGGTGTTCGACGACGTCATCCTGCACACCTACTTCACGCCGGAGACGTTGCGGCGCTGCGTGCGGACCGTCAAGTCCGCGGCTGAAGAGGCCGGCCGCGACCCCGACAGCGTGCGGGTGTGGTCGTGCTTCGCCACCGTCGGCGACCACCTTCCCGAGCAGCTGCGGCTGAAGAAGACCGTCGCGCGCCTGGCCACCTACCTGCAGGGATACGGCGATCTGCTGGTGCGGACCAACGGCTGGGATCCCGCTGTGCTGCAACGGTTTCGGGCAGACCCGGTGGTGACGTCGATCCCGGGTGGGATCGACCACAAAGCCACGCCCGAGCAGATCGAGCACATCGCGACGCTGATCCCCGACGAATGGCTGGAACCGTCGGCCACCGGCTCGGCCCAGCAGTGCGTGGACCGCATCCGCGGGGAATTCGACTACGGGGCCGACGCGGTGATCCTGCACGGCGCGACGCCCGACGAGCTCGCGCCCGTCGTCGCGGCCTACCGAGCCGGCGCCTGACGCCGCCTAGCGAGCCGGCGCCTGACGCCCCGAGCGTGCGCAGAATGCCACGCAACACCGGCGTGTCGTGTACAAACACGCACGCTCGCGCCAAGGCGCCAAGGCGCCAAAAAACCTTAGGGCAGGATGGCGGTCCGGGTCACCGGCTCGGCGGCGGCCTGCCGGCTGGACAGGCCGCGCAGCAGGGAAGCCAGCAGGGCGTCGCGCGTCTCGCGCGGATCGATCAGCTCGTCGAAGCCCATCCCCTCGGCCGACCGATACGACGCCTGCAGCTCGGCGTTGCGCAGCTTCTCCGATAGGTCTTCGCCGGCGTGCGACGCCCTGCTCAAAGCCGCGGCACTCATCGCGCCCATCGTCGCGCCCGGATAGGCGAAGGTCGCGACCTGATGGTCGAAACCCAGCAGTGACATGACCATGGAGCCAAAGCCGTACGCCTTGCGCAGCGTGAGGTGCAGCTTCAACGTGCTGGCCGCTGTCTGGGCGGCGAACATCCGCGCGCCGGCACGCAGCACGCCGCTGCGCTCGGATCGGCTGCCGGGCAGCATGCCGGGGTTGTCGGCGAGGAAGACGATCGGCAGGTGAAACGAGTCGGCCACCATGATGAAGTGGGCCGCCTTGTCGGCCGCGTCGGCGTCGATGGAGCCGGCCAGCACCCGCGGCTGGTTGGCCACCACCGCGACCGGGTGGCCGCCGAGATGGGCCAGCGCGCAGATGATCGCCCTGCCGAACTGCGGTTGCACTTCGAACCAGTCGGGACTGTCGAAGACCACGTCGAGCACGGCGCGCATGTCGTAGACGCGGCGGTTGTCGCGGGAGACGACGTCGAGCAGTTCCGGCGTCGCTCGTGGCCCGGTCGCCTCGGAGGCCGGCAGCGGCGAAGGGTAAGACCACGCGCTCGGCGGAAAGTAGGACAAATAGTGCCGGATGTCGCCGAGCACGGCTTCGTCGTCCTCGGCGACATTGTGGATCACCCCGCTGGGCAGGGCGACGTCCGGCCCGCCGAGGTCTTCCTTGGAAATGTCTTCGCCCGTCGACTCTTTGACGACGGGAGGTCCCGCGGTGAAGATCGCGCCCTGCCTACTCATGATCCGGAAGTCGCACGCCGGAGCCACCAGCGCGCCGTGTCCGGCCGACGGTCCGAGCACGGCGGCGACGGTCGGGACCCGGCCCGAGCACTGCGCTTGGGCGAGCAGATCGGTCGGGCTGCGCCCGTAATGCCCACCGGTGGGACGAAAGCCGGCGCCTTCGAGCAGCATCACCAGCGGAATCTTGTCGCGCAGCGCCAGTTCGGCGATGCGGTATCGCTTGGAGTTGCCGCCGGGCCCGATGCTGCCGGCCATGGTGGTGAAGTCCTCGGCGCCCAGCATCACCGGCGAGCCGTTGATCGAGCCGGAGCCGACGACGAGCCCGTCGGCCGCGATCTCGCCGCCGACCAGCGTGCCGAGCTCGCGGAACGTGCCCGGGTCCAGCAGCCGCTCGATGCGCGCGCGGGCGTCGAGCTTGCCCTTGCCGCGGTGCTTGTCGAGCCGCTCGGGCCCGCCCATTCCCCATGCGCGCTCACGGCGGCGCTCGAGATCGTCGAGCGTCTCCCCCCAATCCTGGGCTTTCGTCATCCTTATGTCCTACCTCATGGGAGATTCGCCGCGCGCCTAGACCGATGGTGGCGACCCACTGCGCCCGGCTACGCCGCGCTTGCGATCGCCACTAGACCAGTAGGGTCACATACTGGATTGCTTACTGTAAAGTTACCCGCATGGGTAGCGCCCCCCGCCTCAAGCTCGACGGGGGCATCCCCAATCGACTCGAACGAGCAACCGAGGCGGCCGTCGCTCTGGAACGCGGCGGCTATGACGGCGGCTGGACCGCCGAAACCAGTCACGACCCGTTTCTGCCGCTGCTGCTGGCCGCCGAACACACGTCGCGACTGGAGCTGGGCACCAACATCGCGGTGGCGTTCGCGCGCAATCCCATGACCGTCGCCAACATCGGTTGGGACCTGCAGGCGTATTCGCAGGGCCGGTTCATTCTCGGCCTGGGCACCCAGATCCGGCCGCACATCGAGAAGCGATTCAGCATGCCGTGGAGCCACCCAGCGCCCCGGATGCGCGAATTCGTCGGCGCGCTGCATGCGATCTGGTCGGCGTGGAAGGACGGCACCAAGCTGCGCTTCGAGGGCGACTTCTACACGCACAAGATCATGACCCCGATGTTTACGCCCGAGCCCCAACCCTATTCGGCGCCGAAGGTGTTCCTCGCCGCCGTCGGGGAGGCGATGACCGAGCTGTGCGGCGAGGTCGCCGACGGTCACCTCGGTCACCCGATGGTCTCCAAGCGCTACCTCGACGAGGTGACGATGCCGGCGCTAGAGCGCGGCATGCGGCGCTCCGGCCGCGCTCGCGGCGACTTCGAGGTGTCCTGCGAGGTGATGGTGGCGACCGGCGCCAACGACGCCGAGTTGGCGGCCGCGACGGCCGCCGTGCGCAAGCAGATCGCGTTCTACGGGTCGACGCCGGCCTACCGCAAGGTCCTCGAGCTGCACGGCTGGGGCGATGCGCACACCGAACTGCACCGCCTCTCGCTGGAGGGGGAGTGGGACACCATGGGCTCGCTCATCGACGACGAGATGCTGGCGGCTTTCGCCGTCGCCGGCCCGGTCGACACGATCGCCGTCGCGCTTCGAAGTCGTTGCGAGGGCGCGGTCGACCGCGTCCTGCCGATCTTTGCGACCGCATCCCAGGACTGTATTACCGCCGCACTGAAGGAGTTTCGCGAGTGAGCACGACGACGATGGACGAGGCCGCCAGGCTGTTGGCGGATCCGCTGGCGTACACCGACGAGCGGCGGCTGCACGCGGCGCTGGCTCAGCTGCGCGCCAACGCGCCGGTGTCGTGGGTCGACGTGCCGAACTACCGGCCGTTCTGGGCGATCACCAAGCACGCCGACATCATGGACATCGAACGCGACAACATGTTGTTCACCAACTGGCCGCGCCCGGTCCTGACGACCGCGGAGGGCGACGAGATGCAGGCCGCGGCGGGCGTGCGCACGCTGATCCACATGGACGACCCGCAGCACCGGGTGGTGCGCGCGATCGGTTCCGACTGGTTCCGGCCAAAGGCGATGCGGGCGTTGAAGGTTCGCGTCGACGAACTGGCCAAGATCTACGTCGACAAGATGCTGGCCGTGGGCCCCGAGTGCGACTTCGTTCAGCAGGTCGCGGTCAATTACCCGCTCTACGTGATCATGTCGCTGCTGGGGCTGCCGGAGGACGACTTCCCACGCATGCTCAAGCTGACCCAGGAGCTGTTCGGCAGCGACGACTCCGAGTTCAAGCGCGGCACCACCAACGAGGATCAGCTGCCGGCGTTGCTCGACATGTTCGGTTACTTCAACGCGGTGACCGCGTCGCGCCGCGAGCACCCGACCGAGGACCTGTCGTCGGCGATCGCCAACGCCCGCGTCGACGGCGAGCCGCTGTCGGACATCGACACCGTCTCGTATTACCTCATCGTCGCCACCGCGGGGCACGACACCACCAGCGCGACCATCTCCGGTGGCCTGCAGGCGCTCATCGAGAACCCGGACCAGCTCGCGCGCCTGCGCGACAACCTCGAGTTGATGCCACTGGCCACCGAGGAGATGATCCGCTGGGTCACCCCGGTCAAGGAGTTCATGCGCACCGCCGCCGAGGACACGACCGTGCGCGGAACACCCATCGCGGCAGGCGATTCCGTGCTGCTGTCCTACGTGTCGGCGAACCGCGACGAGGAGATTTTCGACGACCCGTTCCGCTTCGACGTCGGCCGCGACCCGAACAAGCATGTGGCCTTCGGATACGGTGTGCACTTCTGCATGGGTGCTGCCCTGGCCCGCATGGAGGTCAGCAGCTTCTTCTCCGAGTTGCTGCCCAGGTTGAAATCCATTGAGCTGACCGGTGATCCGGAATTGACAGCCACCACCTTCGTTGGCGGTCTCAAACACCTGCCGGTCCGCTACTCGCTGACCTGAGCCAGAGCCATGTGACATACGCTGGTTCAGCGATGCCATAACCGGCAGACCAGGGACGCCACTCGCTACTCCACGACTCGGAGATGTCTAGTCGCGCCGCGCTTTCGCGGATCTGCGGGGAGTTCGAACCACGCTTCATCGGAAACTCGAATCGGCTGTTCGCTTTCAGCGAGCAAATCAGTGAAGAGCACGAGAGTTTCACCCATCCTCGTGGCTGCGGGTGCAACCAGACCGTGATACCCGAGCTGATGAGCCGCTGCGGAGACGTCTTGACAGGCCGCATAGGCGGCTCGGTCGTACGGCTCGGACTGCAGCTGCTGCCTCGACAAGCGGGCGAGGCTACGGTTGCGCGCGAGCCGCAGATCCAAGATGTCCGCGACGGATAGCTCACACGTGACGAGCACCCGGGGCCTGATGCCAGGAACGGGTCCGTCAGGTTCGGCGATGGGATCGATCAAATGTCGGTATGCCTCGACGACGACCGAATCTGTCGGCTTACCTAGGTAGAGGAGGGGAAAGCCGCCCTCGGTACCCCAGCGCCCCACGGTCGCTCGCCCGACAAGTGCGGTGTCGGTGTACTTCGCGGGGACGTGCCGCTGCCAGATGCCATCGACGGTGCTCAGCGAGGCTTGCGCCAGTCTGGCTGGCAACGGGTCCATGGGGCTACATGCCTCCGGCGACCCACTTGACTTGGTCAAGCACCTGATCGACTTGGCCCTCGGTGAGGAGGTCAATAGGGCGGCGCATGTTGAGATTTCGATTGCGCGAATGTAGCCAGATGTCGATGCCCTCGTCGGTGTAGGAATCGCCGAGTAACTCCACGATCGTGCGGATGTCCAGCAACCGTTCAGCAGCCTTGCCGCGCGGGGCATTGTGTCCGCTGGCCCAGTTCTGGACGCTCCGCGCGCCCGCACCAACCGCCTTGGCGAGTTCGGCCTGGGTGATCCCGGAACGGGTCACCTCGTCGACCACTCGCATGTAGGTCACCGACCCCGTCGAGGACGCGCCCCGGGCAGGCCGTCGCGCTTTCTTACGATTTGCAGTCTCTGTCATGGGTCGACCTCCTCCAGCCACATGCCGATCGTACTGCAAGTCCAATTGCTAACCAAATTGCTAACTGACTTGCCCATAAGTAGGCCGTCCTCTTGGTACCAGGATGGAGCGCTATGGCGCGCACTTTTGCATGGGTGCTGCACTGGCCTGCATGGAGGTCAGCAGGTCAAACACCTGCCGGCGCTACCGATCGGCGAGTTCGGCTGTGAGCTTCGATCGCAGCACCTCATTCATCGGTCACGACGGCTACGCCGAGGTCGGCGGCGTGAGCCGCGAGTCTGTCATCAAATGTGGCGATTGCCGCGCCGTGTCGCTGCGCGGTGTATAGCACGCAGCAATCGGGCATCTTGAGTTTGGTTGCGGCGCGTAGCTCGCCCAACCGAGGGGCGGCGTCAGCGGGAAGGTCGAGGGTCTGGATTTTTAGCCGAGTTAGTAGTTGGCGCAGCCGATCAGCCAACCCCGCCCGCGCTGCGCCCGCGTAGACCTCGGCTAGCGTGATGACGCTCGACGCGAACACCTCCGACAGATGATTCCGCAGTAGTGCAGTCGCGTCAGCGTGGTGCGCATCGGCACGTTCGAAATGCCCAATCAGCACGCTGGCGTCGAGGAGGATCACTCGGGCCAGTCCTCACGCAGTTCCTTCAGGTAATTGGGTCCAAAGGCACCAGTTAAAGCACCGGCGGTTGCCTCAATCGTTCGGCTACGCGTCTGGTCGCCCACAGCGCGCCGGTGAATAAGAGTGTTGCGACCGACCAGAATGAGCTGACGCAATAGCGCACCGGGCTTATTGACGAGATCGGGCCATGTTCTGCCCGCAAGTTCCAGCGCCTCTGTGATGTCGTCAGTTTCGGTAATCGCGTGGCGCCGGCGAGCTGTTGGCATCACGCAAGTGTAACACTATGTGCAAAGGTGTCACACTTTGTGCTGCCCGATCCATCGCAAGCGAGCCCGACTCGGCGGATGACCGTAAGGCGCCCAGTCCAGCCAGATTTGAACCGCCCGCTCAGTTAGGTGATCTTGGCCAGGGTGCGGTCCCACAGCTCGCGCGCAAGGTCGGGATCGTAAGCCGCGCGGTTGGCTTTCGCGATTTTGCCCTTCGAGTAGTACTCGCCGGGCGTCCAGTCAACACCGGGTTTGCTTGACGCCAGCCAGACCAGTTGGTCGGCTCCCTGGTCCGCGGTCGCGGCGAAGCGGGCCGTCAATGGCACGCGATACTTCATGAAGCCGAGGAACCGCGATCCCGACGCGTCGCCGAAGTTGGAGTTGACGTAGCCCGGGTGAAACGTCGCCGCCGACAGTCCGCCGGCATGGTATCGGCGATGTAATTCCCTGGTAAACAAGACGATTGCCAGTTTGGTCAGGGCATAGGCAGTGCTGGGCCGGCGTTGAACCGTGTTCTCCAGCCCGCCGATGGTGACCCTGGGAAGCAGCTTTTGTGACGAGCTGGTCGTGTTGAGGACGGTGGCGCGGGAATCGACGAGCGTCTCCATCAACTGCGTGGTGAGCACAAACGGCGCCAAATAGTTGACCTGGAAAGTGATCTCGTGACCGTCGGCCGTCCTGTGGACATTCGTGAACATGCCGCCGGCGTTGTTGGCCAAGACGTCGATGCGCGGGTACTGCGAACGGATTTTGTCCGCCAAGGCCCGCACCTGAGACAGGTCGGCGAAGTCGGCCACGAAGTAGTCGGCGTTCAATTCCGCGGCGACCGCGGCGGCCTTGGTTTCCGACCGTCCCACCACGACGATGTTGTCGCCGATGCGGTGTAGCCGACGGGCCGCCGCGGCGCCGATGCCGTCGCTGGCGCCGGTGATGACGATCGTCCTACGCGTCATTGCCTAGTCCTCCACGGGGAGTGTAACGATCGCCGCCGGGGTTCTCCGCGGCAGTTTCTCCGGGTGATTCCGGTGGCGATGATTGGCGCCAATGTGGTCAATCCGCCGCGCAGCGCGATGCTGTATACGTCGACGTCTGACGCTGCCGGCGTCAAGGAACGCGGCAACGGCGCCGGGTCGGCCAGTGAGGCGATGCGGATCCCGGAGATCGCCGTCGGCAAGTCCAGGTCTGGTTGCCAGCCGCCTTTGCTGGCGAGTGAGGCGAGTTCGTTCTTCGCTCCGGCGAAACAGATAGCGGACATGCCGACCTGCGAGAGCTGGTGGTCCAGGTGAGGGCGGGGAGGCGCGCTGGGCAGTCGCACCTGCGGCGATGACACCCGCGGCCATGTCCTTCGTCGGTTCTTACAGGTCGACGGGCTGGACGTACCCAAGAAGAACCAAGCCTCGTGGGACTTTCGACCGGCTTTGGGTGATCGTTTTAGCGAACGCGTACTCCGCAACTTTTGGTGAGCAGAGAAACCGCTGTTAACTATATGAATCCCAGTATCATAGCAAACTCTGTCGGCCGGCAAATAGTTAAATATGAAAATACCTATCGGTAACAAACAGGCCAGCATTCATCCCGGTGCTTAAGGTAGCTGTTGCCGCTACAACGCAATTGTTTGCCAGCGCATAGCGGACGCCGCTGTGTTTGCTGGGGGATAGCTCTTTGCCGCCGACACCGATGCCGCCGGCCGTGCTTGTCACCGAGGCGTTGTGACCTGCTGCAGCACGCGTCCCCACGATGACATTGGGAAGTACCTCGTTCTCCGGCCACCTGATCTGCCGCAGCCAGGTTTCCGCCAGCGACCAAAACCCATCCCGCGCATTCGGTCCACTGCTGCTTCGAGTTGGCCGACCCATTCGGCGATAACCCCCCATCACCGCCAGGGCCCACCTCCGTGCACACCGCTTACGGTCCACCCCAAGATTGGTGGTGGGTGCGGTACGCGCGGCCTCGTCCCAGGCGAGTGCTTGTGGTGAGTCGCCGGGCATGATGGGTATTGGCTTGTGCCACAAGCGCATACAGGCGCTGTCTGGCCTGGCGGTGCTGCTGCTCCGTGGTCGTCTTCTAGAGGCACCTATGGGCTGTCTCCTCCGTGCTGTAGCGGCACAGACAAGCCGTACGAATGTTTTCACCGCCCAGCTCGCGTCAGCATGCTGCCGCGGCTCGGTGAAATCCACCGGCACGTTGAGGGGAGTCAAATGCCTAGATATGAACGGATGGAGACGTTCCAATCATGGCTTTGTCGACACCCGACAACGACGCGCCGTGACCCCACTTCAATACTGCCACTAAATGATTGTGCCGAGGCCGCCCACTTAGCGCAATTCAGGCAGTAGTTTTCGCATATTTCGGACAGGCTTTGCTGAATATAGATATCCACCACGTCGAATTTCCTATTCTGCTGCCACGATTCGCTTAACGTAATTCTTGGGTACGTTTAATTCGTCGTTATCCAGAATCGTACAAAGGAGATGGTCGTGGATCTCGCAGCCCGCCCCCACATCACCGCTGGAGTGGCCTTGGCCAGCGCCGCTGTCCTCGCCGCAGGCCCCGTGGCCCAGCACCTACCCGACCTTCACGTCACTCGCCAGCTCTCCCAGGTGAGCATTTCCAACATCCAGCTCACCGACGCCGCCAGCAGTGTGATGGATCTGTTCTCCGGCGTGGAAAACGAACTCGCCTCATTCGCAAGCGGAGCAAGCGCGGCCGCGGTGCCTGTAGCTGCCCTCACCGACTTCATCAACCCCGCCGCACTACCCCTGCCCCTCGCGACGTGGGTGACCACTTTCCAGAACGCGGGCACCAACCTGCAGACAGCCGCTAATTTGATCCAGCAATTGCCGTTCCCGACCTTGCAACAGATTATCGCCAACTGGGCCTCATACGGCGATCTGTATGTCTCAACATGGCAAACCGCCGCGCAGGCTGCTGTCACTTACTACACCGGAACCACGGGTAACGCTTTCTGGCCACTTCTGAACACGGTGTTCACCGACTTCGCCTTAGGTAGAATCGGTGGTAACAATGGTGCAGTAGCGAACTTAATCAATGCCTTCTGGGTCACCCCACTCACAAAGATCGGGCTGCCTCTGGAAAAGATTTTGCAGATTCCCGCGAACTTCACCCAGAATCTGGCGAACGCGACCGAATATCTGACGACGACCGGCATAACCCAGATTGGTAACTTCTGGGTCAACACAGCTCCAAGCGTGGTCGGTACACCGCTCGAAAGCAGTCTTCAGGCTGCGTCTACCGCGTGGTCCCATGGGGATCCGGTGGGGGCGATCAGCAACCTGCTCAACACCCCCGGCGCAGTGGTCAACGGCTTTCTCAATGGTACTGGGAAAACGGGTTTGCTCGGCACTTTCTTCAACACCACCGTGTTGAAGACCGTTGCCCCGGGTGTGGCGAAGTCGATGGTGGCTCCCAATGCGGTGAATATCGCGACTGGTGGAAGCCTCCAAGCTGCGCTCCAGGGCTTTGTGACCCAGCTGACCAATGGCTGGCCATCCCTGAGCAACGCGGTGAGCGGCATTAGCACGGGATTGACCACGCTGCTGCAAAACGTTTCATCGCAAATGCCGTCGCTGTTGTCCGCCTTCGGTGCGACGTTCGCAAGCAATATTGGGTTGTTGATTTCTAACCTGCTCAAGTTGCTCTGAGACCGGTGTGGTCGCCGATGCGAGCCGGTGGCCACCGAACGGCGATTGGCCCCCTTCGGCAAGGAGGGGGCCAATTCGCTTTCGGTGGTGCGCTTCTCAGCTGAGCGGTTCGCCCCCGAAGTCGATGATGCCTCTGATGATGTTGCCGTTGAGCAGGTCGTCGTAGGCGTTGTTGATGTCTTCGAAGCGATAGCGTCTGGTGATCATCTCGTCGAATTGGAGCTGTCCGGTTTGGTAGAGCCTGGCTAGACGGCGATGTCGGCCTTGGGGTTGCACGAGCCGAAGATGGTGCGCGCCAGGGTCACCGCATACGTCACCGCGTATGACGCGGCGCCCTTCGCTCTCGTCGGAGTCCCCACCCAGCAGGGCCTTTGCGCCGCTACCTATTCGGCGCCGTGGACAAAGACGGGGTCAAGGTAGGAGGCGACCAAGGTGATCTGGTCTTCGAGGTTCTCCTCGCATGCGGATTCGAGGTGCTCCTTGCGGCGCCATGCGGCCCATTTCGCTTGTGCGACTGCGCCGTAACCAGCGAGGTGTGGTGCGACGGGTTCGAGGGTGACGCCGCGGTGGCGTGCGACGGCTCGTGCCGAGCGGAGCAGTTCATCGGGGTCGATGCCGTGGCGGGCGAGTGCGACGATATCGAGGTAGTCGCGCCAGCGGGTGCTGGTGATGCCGCGTTCGAGGATGGTGATGCCCTTCTCGGCGATGGTGGTCTCGGGCGCATAGCCGAGGAGTGTGATTGGGTCGCCGATGATCCGGTCGATGGTCACTTGCCGGGGTGGCGGAACGATCGGGTCTCCGGTGGATACATCCCAGGCCGCGGCGCCCTTCCATGGACCGATCGACACGGAGACCCGCACGCGCAGGCCCGGGTAGTGGGCCTGCTCGCGGATCTCCTGCACGCTGATCGTGTCGAGGTCAAACACCACCCCGTCATCGACCTCGATTGCGGCGATATCGCGGACCACCTGGCCAAGATGTTCGGCGGTGACGTCGGCGTTGACGGCATTGGAGTCGGCGTCCTTCGTTGGGCGCCGTATCCCGTAGGCGGCCAGCAGAATTCCGCCCTTGAGGACGAAGTCGCCGCCGCGGGAGGTGCGGGTGAGCCGGTCCAGGAACGATTCGAGGGTGTGCCGAATCAGGTACTCCTGTGTCGGTGCGCCGGTCCCGCTTTTCGCCGCTGTGGAACGGGCGAGGGACTGAATCCGGCGGAACACCGTGTCGCCGGAGCTCACGCCAGCATCTCTAATGCGTGTAGGACAGGGGATTTCGCTCGTGGGAGGCGGGAGGCGATGTCGATCAGGTGGGTCGGTTTGCCGCCTCGGCGTAGCCATTCGCGCAGCGCGTCTCGTGCCAGTTCGTAGCCGACCTCGCCGCGCAGCCGGAACGCGTCGGCGATCGACCGCTCGGGCGAGTAGATCCCGATCGTCTGATCTGATCCTGGGATTGTGATCTCGTCGCGTCCGATTTCGAATGTGGCCCGGTCGAAGTGATGCCAGGCGATCGCACCGGTGCTCGCCGGTGTTCTCGTCCCGCGGGGGATCGCGACGTCCAGCGCGGCGGGGATCGTGTCGGTCAGGTCGTGATGGGCGAGTGCGGAGGTCAGGCAGATCGTGGCGTCGGGGCGCCGCGTCGCGGCCTCGATCTGGTCCCAGTCGGCGGCCGAGGCGTCTGCGGGCAGGTAGATGCCGCGGGCGATGCGGTCAAACTGGCCCGCCCGTGCGCCGCGGTAGAGCGCGCTGCGCGACAGGCCGGCCTGTGCCGTCGTGCTCGGCGTCAAGGCATCCACCGATGCCACCTCCCCTTCCGAGAATGATACGGAACGTCTACAGGCAATCGTACCTGTAGACGTTCCGTATCGGGCGGGACGAGGCCGCGGATGAGCGGCGGGCAAGACGGCGGCGGCTCACCAAGACGTCTATGACTGTTCCCCCGGCCCCAGAAAAGTATGCAGCCGCGCGGACGCGGCCCAGCGGGCTGGACTATTACCGGAAGGGCCCGCAATACTATGATGCTATGCGCACCACTCTTCAAATCGATGACGATATCCTCGAAGATGCGCGGAGCATCGCTCGTTCGGAGGGCCGGTCGGTCGGTGCGGTGATTTCCGATCTGGCGCGTCGGTCGCTTCGGCCCGTCGGGATTGTCGTGGTCGACGGGCTCCCGATGTTCGATGTGCCGCCAGATGCGCCAATCATCGCCGACGAGGACGTCGCCCGGGGGCTCGAGGAAGACGTGTGACAGCGCTGCTCGACGTCAATGTGCTTATCGCGTTGAGCTGGCGTAACCATGCTCATCACTCAGCGGCACGGGAGTGGTTCACGCGGTCTTCGTCGAATGGATGGGCTACCACGCCGATCACCGAGGTGGGTTTTGTCCGGATTTCGAGCGATCGCAGGGTGGTGCAGGTGTCGACGACTCCGGCGACTGCGCTTGCTCAGTTGGAAGCGCTGAGAGCTCTTCCGGGCCATGCGTTCTGGCCTGATGACGTGCCGTTGGTGGTTGGTGAGGGGGGTGATCGTGGTGCTGTGTCGAGCCACCGCCTTGTCACTGACTGTCATCTCATCGCGTTGGTCGCCCGGTACGGTGGCCGGCTGGTCACATTCGACGCTGCACTGGCCGATTCAGCACCCGCCGGCCTGGTCGAGGTTCTGTAGTCAGCCGGTTTGCCACCCCGGCGCATCGGGCCCCAACGTCGTCACGGTGCGCTATGTTGCCCACGTCAGATGGTGGATATGCATCGCTTCCGTCAAATCCGCGTCCTGTTCTGTAATATCCTGTGTTCCAGAATAATTCGCGATTTACGGCGGCGGTGCGGTCGATGCCGAGCGCTCGTAGATAGCCCAAAGTGTGAGTTGATCGCCATGGCGCGAATCGAATTGTATGCCCGTGGTGGGATCGCCGTTAGGAGTGCTGAGCGTGTAGATCCACGCCGACATAGCCTGTGTGAGCCGCCGGTGCTTACCATCGCGGATTGCGGCAGCATCAAGATCCTGGAGTCCGCATTCCTTTGCCATAGGTAGGAATTGCCGTCTCAGCGTCGGCAAAGTCTCGTAGTGGCCGACGAGAACGAACCAGCCAGACAGCTCCGCCGAGCAGATCGAGCGAGGCTCGCGCCAGGCCCGCGGGATCTCCCCTGGACGGATAGTGGGATACAGATCGTCGGCATCCTCCACTGCGATGTCGTCCATGTCGCGGGCAGCAACAGGATCGGCGCGAAAAACCGCGAGCACCTCCAGATAGCAGGCAAGCGCCGACGAGCCCACGTAAAGAGTCCGCCAGATGCCCGCCGGATCATCCCATCTGCCGGTGAAGCGGCCGTGCTCATCGGCGAACTCCCAGGGAGTCCAATGCCATGGATCGGGCTTGTAGCCCACCCGGTAAACCGGTAGTGCATCGACACGAGAGCCATGCACCAGCCCAAAGACGGTTCTAATTCGAACCGCGTCGGCAGGCATTCAGCCGACGGCGGAGAACTGGCGCGCCGCGGCAAGAACCAAGGCGCCGTCGGTTTCCAGATCGCCGTCGCGCAACACCCGCGCCGGCGATCGGTCATCGAGGACCGGATTGAGTCCCTGGAACCACGCTTGGGCGACTTCCTTGCGATCCCGTTCGGTGATCAGTCGCGCTGCGCGGTAGGCCAACCGAAGCCGTTCCACATCGGCAGCGTTGGCGATCTCACGGCTGCCCTCGGCCCATTGGCGTACCGCGCGGGTCTCCTTGACTTTCCCTAGGTAGGCGACGAGTTTCGACCCCAGAAGCTCTCGCAACGCGGATACCAGCTCCGGGGTCGACATGGTGACCGCTTCTCGGTATGCGATCAGATCGGGCCGTGCGGGTGTCACCGTCGTCGTAGCCGCCTAACTCCACATAGAACTTAGAACACAAACTTTTAGCGTGCTAAAACACTGAACTATCACACTCTAGATCACAGGCCAGTGTACTTCGCGGGGGCGCGCTGCGGCCACGGGTCGTCGACGGTGTTCAGTGACACTTATGCCGGTCTGGCGTCCGTGAAGAGGCCGTATAGGGCGTCGTATGTCGAGAATTTTCGACGCCGCGCACGACAGCCGGGCAGTCGCCGTTGGCGGTGATAAACGAAGGTAAGACCACCACAGCGTCGGCCGTCGCATCACCCTCATACGTCAGGTCTAGTGCCTCGGAAGGCCTGTCGGCGCACCGGTTTCGCTTTGGTGCATGGCTGACGTCACTGGGCAAGTGTCTTGACGAATGCTTTGGGGACGCGGTGTTCGCATAGTCCTTGAGCACCTGCAGTTGGTAGACGAGGTGTCCGACGAGGCAATCTTGCTCAGCCGGCCGGGCGTGGAGCGGGAGCCCGGTGTGGAGTCGAGGTCAGGCAGGCCGGCAAGCTGGATGTACTCGTGAAGAACGTGGGCCCGTGGCGTTTTCGACAGGCTGTGGGTGATCGCTTCAGAAATATGCGGCTTCGCAACCATCGCGAGGTTGAAAATTACCTGTTAGTATGCGGTTGCTTTGCTTTATAGCAAACTATGTCTGCCGCTAGAATAGTTAAATACGATATTACCGATCGGTAGTGCACTGGGCCGCATTCGCTCCCGCACCTACGATAGCTATTACCACAGCAATCCAATTATTCGCCAGGACATACAGGGGCTCCTCTGGTATTTGCTGAGAGATAGCGTTTCGCCGCCGACACCGACGCGGTCAGACGGCGCTCGTCGACGACACACTGCGCTCTGTCGCGGCCGGCAACGCACGAGGACCTCGCGAGGCACCTCAATCTCCGGTCCACGTGATCTGCGACAGCCAGGTGTCCGCCACCGATGAAAACCCCTCCCATGCCCACCGGTGTTTCCGAGGCGGCCGACCCACCCGGCGAATCCTTCCGCCGTGATCGCCGGGCCACCTGCGTACGGATCGGCTATAGGTTCACCCCAAGGTAGGTGGGTGTGGTGTGCCCGGCATTGTCCTGGGTGAGCGCTTGTGGATCGACGGCGTGATCGGATTGGCTTGTGCCACAAGCACACCGGCGCCGTCCGATCCTGGTGTGCGCTGACTCTGGTTGTCGCTGGCTCTACCGACGGTGATCTCCTCGTCTCGTGGCGGTACGGGCAAGCCGCACGACTGTTTTCGCCGCCCGCTCGCGTCATTCAGCTCGGGTGCTGCTCGGTGAAATCCACCGACACGTTGAGGGGCGTGAACCGGCTGGCTGTGAGTGAATCGAGATGCTCACCTCATGGCTTTGTTGGCGCCCGGCAGCGATGCTGTGTCACGCTCTTGCTGACTAATTCAGGTTCCGCCCATAAATGATTTTAGCAGGCCACCAATGTGCTCTAAATCAGCGATGGCTTTCAATGCACTTCACACGGGTTTTGCTGCATGGGTATATCACCACAGTTAATTTTTCATTTTATTGCCGTAATTCATCCAACGTATTTCACGAGTACGTTTAACACGCCATTATTCAGAAATCATACAAAGGAGATGGTCGTGGATCTCGCAGCCCGCCCCCACATCACCGCTGGAGTCATCCTAGCCAGCGCCGCCGTCCTCGCCGCCGGTCCCATAGCCCAGCACCTACCCGAGCTTCACCTGACCCAACCGTTCTCTCGGGTGAGCATTTCCAACATCCAGCTCACTGACGCCAGCAGCAGCGTGATAGATCTGTTCTCCGGCGTCGAAAACGAACTAGCATCCATCGCCAGCGGAGCAGCCGCGGCCGCAGTGCCCGCGGCTGCCCTCGCTGACTTCATCAACCCCGCCGCACTACCTCTTCCACTCGCGACCTGGGTTAACACTTTCCAGAACGCGGCCATCAACCTGCAGACGATTTACAACACCTGGAGCAAAATTCCCTTCCCAGTCGCGCAGCAGGTCGTCGCCAACTGGGCCTCATACGGCGACTTGTACGTCTCAACATGGCAAGCCGCCGCGAAGGCCGCCGTCGCTCTGTACACCGGAACCGGCACTACCAATGTCTGGCCTACCCTGAACTCGGCGTTCAACAGCTTCGCCTCAGGCAACATCACACAAGCGGTCCAAAGCTTGTCCAATGCCTTTTACTTCAATCCAGTTGTCGGCATCGGGCTGCC
Organism: Mycobacterium heidelbergense; assembly: GCF_010730745.1. Lineage (NCBI taxonomy): Bacteria > Bacillati > Actinomycetota > Actinomycetes > Mycobacteriales > Mycobacteriaceae > Mycobacterium > Mycobacterium heidelbergense. Next base: position 3,612,777 of record NZ_AP022615.1, read on the forward strand.
TATGGAAAGTATGTTGAAGATACCCGCCTACTTCACGCAGAATCTGGCGAACGCAACCAACTATGCGATCACCGGCATAACCGATATTGGTTTGGTTGGGCTCGACACAATTCCAAGACAGGTTGCGACGGCGCTCGGACAAAGTCTTCAGGCTGCATCCTCCGCGTGGGCGGCCGGGGACCCGGTGGGGGCGATCAGCAACCTGCTCAATACCCCGGGTGCGGTGGTCAATACCTTCCTCAACGGCCCTACTGGGAACACGGGCTTGCTCGGCACCTTCCTCGACCGAACCGTGTTGACGACTATCGCCCCGGGTCTGGCCTGAGTTTGGACACCCTCGGCGATTCTGACGTGGCGTAGTTCTCTGACCTGCTGTTTCTGTCGCGCGGGTGGGTGTTTTGGGGTACTAACCGGGTAGGTTCGTGCGGTGGCGTACGTGCGGAAGGTGCGCACTGCCTCGGGTGCGGTGGCGGTGCAGGTAGCGCGCAAGGACCAGGGCAAGGTGGTGATCCTGGCGCATCTGGGCTCGGCGCATACCGATGCTGAGCTGGGCATTCTGCTCGATGTGGCCCACCAGGTGGTGCTTGACGGTCAGGCCGCTCTTGACTTTGAGGTCGGTGCTCGCGCTCAGTCGATGGCTCGGGTGGCCGACTTCCGGGAGCGCGCGTTGCTCGTTGCGCCGGTCCGGCCCAGCAACCCAGCAGCGGTGGTGGCACCGGGGCGCACGCTGGGCACCAGTTCACGACTGCTCTATGACGTGCTGGCCCACGTGTATGACTGGCTCGGTTTCGGCGAGGTCGGCGATGAAGTGTTGCGGGACCTGGTGATCGCCCGGATCGTGGAGCCGACCAGCAAGATCGACGCGCTGCGAGTGCTGGCCGACCTCGGAGCAACACTGGTGTCGTACAAGACGATCGACCGCCACGTCCGCAGCCTCCATGCCGGCCCGGCCCGGATGTGCTCGCCGCGAAATGCTTTGCGCATTCCCGTGATTGCGGCGGTCTGTCACTGCTGCTCTATGACGTCACGACCTTGCATTGGGAAGCCGAGAAAGAAGACACGCTGCGCCGGGTTGGCTATAGCAAGGACCGCAAGGTCGACCCTCAGATCGTCGTCGGACTGCTGGTGGACCGCACCGGGATGCCTTTGGAGATCGGCTGTTTCGAGGGCAACACCGCCGAGACGACCACCATCGTGCCGATCATCCGCGGATTCGTCGAACGCCACCAACTGCAAGGGACGCCGATGGTGGTGGCCGCTGATGCCGGGATGCTCTCAGCGGCCAACCTCAAAGCCCTCGATGAGTTGGAGTTGTCGTTCATCGTCGGCTCCCGAATGACCAAGGCGCCTGGGGATCTGGAGTCCCATTTCCATTGGAACGGCGATGTTTTCACCGACGGGCAGATCATCGACACCGTCACACCCCGGCACGGAAACAGCACCGTCAACGACTGCAACAAACGTGCTGAGCCGGTCTGGGACCCCGAAGCCCACCCGGGCGCCTGGCGGGCGGTCTGGGCGTACTCGGCCAAACGGGCCCGCCGCGACCAGAAAACCCTGGCCGCCCAAGAAACCGCGCGCGAGCCATCGTCGACGGCTCCAAGCAGGCCAAGACCGCCCGGTTCGTGAAGGTCCGCGGCGATGACCGGGCCATCGACGAGGCCAGCTTGGCCCGTGCCCAATCGCTGGTGGGCTTGAAGGGGTATGTGACCAATGTGCCGGTCACCGTGATGACGGCCAGCGAAATCATCGCGAAATACCACGACCTGTGGCACGTGGAGAAGTCGTTTCGGATGTCCAAGAGCGACCTGCAGGCGCGGCCGATGTTCAACCGGGTGCGTGACGCGATCGAAGCGCACCTGACCGTCGTGTTCGCCGCCCTGGCCGTCTCTCACGTCATCCAGTCGCGCACCGGCATATCCATCGCCAAAGCCGTCAAGGCGCTGCGACCGCTGCGCAGCGCCACCATCAACATCAACGGCGCCACCCAGACTTTCCCACCGGACATCCCCGACCCCGAGCGCAGGATCCTCACCGACCTCGGCTTCAAACCCGGGTACTAAGCCAAATGTCCAAACTCAGGAGGTTGCGACGGCGCTCGGACAAAGTCTTCAGGCTGCATCCTCCGCGTGGGCGGCCGGGGACCCGGTGGGGGCGATCAGCAACCTGCTCAATACCCCGGGTGCGGTGGTCAATACCTTCCTCAACGGCCCTACTGGGAACACGGGCTTGCTCGGCACCTTCCTCGACCGAACCGTGTTGACGACTATCGCCCCGGGTCTGGCGAAGAACTTGGTGGCTCCCAATGCGGTGAACATCGCGACTGGTGGAAGTCTTCAGGGCGCTCTGCAGGGGTTTGTGACCCAGTTGACCAATGGCTGGCCATCCTTGAGCACCGCCGTCAGCGGCATCAGCACGGGATTGACCACGCTGCTGCAAAACGTTTCATCGCAAATGCCGTCGCTATTGGCCAGCTTCGGTGCAACCTTCGCGACCAACATCGGGCTGTTGATCTCCAACCTGCTCAAGTTGCTTTGAGACCGGTGTGGTCGCCGATGCGAGCCGGTGACCACCGAACGGCGATTGGCCCCCTTTTCAACGAAGGGGGCCAATTCGCTTTCGTTGGTGCGCTTCTCAGCCGAGCGGTTCGAGACCGAAGTCGATGATGCCTCTGATGATGTTGCCGTTGAGCAGATCATCGTAGGCGTTGTTGATGTCGTCGAGACGGTAGCGTTTGGTGATCATCTCGTCGAGCTGGAGTTGTCCGGTGTGGTAGAGCCTGGCCAGTCGGGCGATGTCGGCTTTGGGATTGCATGAGCCGAAGATGGTGCCGGCCAGGGTTTTGTTCGTAAGGATGAAGTCCTGCAGGTCGAGGTTGACCGAGTGGGTCAGCTGTGAGGTCATGCCGGTCAGCACGCAGGTTCCGCCCTTGCGGGTGAGCTTGACCGCGTCGCGGACGTCGTCGGCGGTGATCAGGGAAGGGGAGACCACCACGGCATCGGCCATGACGCCGTAGGTCAACTCTCGCACCAGGTCCAGAGCCTCGGCGACCGTGGCGGCGCTGTGCGTCGCGCCGAACTGCAGCGCCGATTTCTGTTTGAAGTCCACCGGGTCGACGGCGACGATCTGCGCGGCGCCGTTGATCCGGGCTCCCTGGATCGCGCCGGTGCCGATCCCACCGACGCCGATCACGACGACGGTGTCGCCGGCGCGCATGTTGGAGCGGTTGGCGACGGAACCGTAGCCGGTCGGGATGGCGCACGACAGCAGCGCACTCGGCGCCAGCGGCAGGTGCGGCTCGATCTTCACCAGCGAATTCGTCGACACCACAGTGTGTTCGGCGAAGGCGCCGACCTTGGCGATGTGGCCCAGGTTCCGGCCGTCGGCGGTGTGGTGGCGAAACGTGCCGTCGGTGGGCATTCCAGGGATCATGGTGCCGATGCCGACGTCGCAGAGGTACTCGATTCCGCTTGCACACCACCGGCATTGGCCGCACACGGCGACAAAAGACATCACCACGTGGTCGCCCGGCGCGAAATCGGTGACCCCGGGACCGATTTCGCGCACGATGCCCGAACCCTCATGCCCGCCGATGGTGGGGAACATGGTGGGCAGCCCGAGGGATCGCATCACCTCGTTGGGCGCCGCCATATCACCCTTGAGGATGTGATCGTCGGAGTGGCACAACCCGGCGGCGGCCAGCTGCACCAGGACCTCCCCGGCGCGGGGCGCGTCCAGCTCGAATTCCTCGACCGACCACGGCCCGCCGACGTCGTGCAGGATCGCCGCGTGGCTCCTCATGCGACCGGGTCGAACACGACGGGAAGTTTGTTGGGCGACCGGAACGTGAGCCCGACGATCTTGGACTCGACACCGGTTCCGTCGTCGGGAACAAACGCCAGATTCTTCAGGCGATCCAACAGGCTGTTCAACATGACCCGGGTTTCCAGCCGCGCCAAGTGCATTCCGAGGCACATGTGAATGCCGCCCGCGAACGCGATGTGCGCCTGGCGCGGGCGGCCGATGTCAAAGGTGTCGGGGTCGGTCCAGCGGGTCTCGTCGCGGTTGGCCGAGCCCATGCACATGTCGATCTGCGCGTCGGGCGGGATTGTCTTGCCGCCTATTTTGACCTCCTCGGTGGTGGTCCGCATGACCATGGTGAGTGGGGTCTCGACGCGAAGGCCCTCTTCGATGGCGGCGGGGATCAGGGACCGGTCCCGCCGGATCATCGCCAGCTGCTCGGGGTGCGTCAACAGCAGGTACAACAGGTTGCCCGACGAGCGGTAGGTGGTCTCCAGCCCGGCGGGCAGCAGCAGGCGCAGGAAGGCGATGATGGCCTCGTCGGTGAGCTTTTCGCCGTCGATCTCGGCGGCGACCAGGTCGCCGATGATGTCGTCGGTGAGTTTGCGGCGCCGCTGCTCGACCTGCTCGAGGAAGTAGCCGTGCAACTCGGTGGCCGCGTTCAGCCCCGCCATGATGTCGGTCGGAATCGAGATGAGGTCCAGCGACAGCCGCCGGAACAGGTCGAGATCCTCGGCGGGGAGCCCGAGCAGCACCGAGATGATCCGGGTCGGAAACTCGAACGTCAGCGCCTTCACCAGGTCGGCGTGGCCGTCGTTCTTGATTTCGTCGATCAGCCGATCGCAGACCGGCCCGATGACCGACGGCTCCCAGCGTTCCAGCGCGGTGGCCCGGAACGCCTTGGCCACCAGGCTGCGGTGGTCGTGGTGTTCCTTGCCGCCCATCGCCAGGATGGTGTGGCCCATGACCAAACCGATCGTCTTGTCGTAGGCGGCCGACGTGAAGATCCGGTCGTCCCGGAAACCCTGGAACACACCGTCATAACCGAACAGCACCCACTCGTCGTTCGGCCGCAGCTCCTCCGGCATCTGATCGTGGTCCATGAGGGCGCCATGCCAGACCGGATCGGTGCGCCTCATGTACTCGAAGAACGGATACGGGCTGGTCTCACCGGTGGTGTCGAGGGTGACGGGCTGGCCTTTGACATCGAGACGGTTGGTGCTGAGCGTCATCAGCGCTCCTCCTGAGGTTGAATGTCGCTATCATAATATAAATAGCAACGAAGCCGAGCTCGCGCGGAGGCGGTGATCCTCAGGTGCCCCAACGTCGATTCGTGTGCTCCCTCGACGAGCTGCCGCCGGGCGAGATGAAGCTGGTCGACGTGGGTAAGTTCGGTGTGGGTGTGTACAACGTGCGCGGCGAGCTGTACGCGATCGTGAACTATTGCTCGCATGAGGGCGCCCCGCTGTGCCTCGGCCTCATCGGCGGCACCAACGAACCGGCACCGGACGAGCCGGGCGGGCTGCGCCGGGCGCGTGACGGGCAGATCGTCCGTTGCCCTTGGCACAATTGGGAATTCGACGTCACCACGGGTCAAAACGTCGCCGACCCGACGCGCCGCGTCCGCACCTACCACGTCGATGTCACCGACGGGGAGGTGTATTTAACGGCATGATCATCGACACGAATGTCCAACCGCACTTCCGCTACAACGCCGAGATCCGCCGCTACCTCCCGGAAGCCCACAAACTGCGGTCGATCCCCGACGTCGAGCAGCAGTGGTATCAGGCGCCCGGCGGCGACTACCGGCAAGACCTCTACGGCGAGCACTACCCGGGGTCGGACCCCGAGACCGTCGGCCGGCACCTGTTCGACGACATGGGGGTCACGTACGCCATCCTGAACCCGCTGACCCGCGGCAACATCGCCGATTACCTACTCAACAGCCGGATCTGCGCCGCGGTCAACGACTGGCTGCTCGACCGCTGGCTGGAGCCCGACACCGCCGATCGGTTCCGGGGCACCATCCGCGTCAACCCCGAAGACCCCAAGGGCGCCGTCGCCGAGAGCGAACGCCTCGCCGGCCACCCGAAGCTGGTGCAGGTCGGGGTTCCGATGCAGTCACGCGAGCCCTACGGCAAGCCGATGTTCGAGCCCATCTGGGAGGCCGCCGCCGCCCACGGGCTGCCGGTCGCGGTGCACATCAACGGCGGCAACGGCGTCGATCATCCGCCCACCTTCGCCGGGCACGCGCACACCTACCCGGGGTACGCGGCGTTCATGCCGCTGAACTACTTCGTGCACCTGGCCGCGCTCATCGTCGAGGGCGTGTTCGGCCGGCATCCCGGCCTGAAGTTCGTGTTCGCCGACGGCGGCTACGACATCCTCACCCCGCTCATGTGGCGGCTGGACACGTTCTGGCTGTCGATGCGCGACCAGACGCCGTGGGTCGACCGCTATCCCAGCGAGTACCTGCCCGGTCACGTCCGGTTCTGCTCCTCGGTGTTCGACGGGCCGATGGAGGCCGAAAAGACGCGGCGTTGGATGGACTTCTCGGACAAGGCCGGCCTGCTGATGTACGGGTCGAGCTACCCGCACTGGTCCACGTCGCCGCCCGAGGCCATCGCCGACGGCCTCGACGACGCACAACGAGCAAAGATCTTATGGCAGAACGCCAGTGAGCTGTACGGACTCAAGGAGCGCGTCTGATGACCACCATCGAACGAGCCGAAGCGCAGACCGGACAAGACATAGCGGTCACCATCGTCGACACCGACGTGCACCCGCTGCCCGTCTCGGCCGACGTCCTGAAGTCCTACGCGCCCGCCGACTGGGTGGACAAGATCTGGCCCACCGGAAACGCCGCCACCCCCGTTCCGCATTTCTACGACACCCCGGACTCGTACAAGACGATGTCGCTGCGCCTCGACGCCGCCCCGCCCGATGGTGGATTTGCCGGCAGCGACCCGGATTTCGCGGCCAAGCAGTTGCTTCTCGACGCCGGCGTCAGCATCGCGACGTTGGAGCCGATGTGCGACGCCCAGCTGCCGCAGGCCGAGCACGTGCTCAAGTCGAGCTACAACGACTGGCTGGCCGACGTCTGGCTCGACCGGCACAACTGGCACGGGCGCTGGCGCGGGTCGATCAGCGTGAGCGCGCAGACGCCCGAGCTGGCGGCGCGCGAGGTCGAACGCTGGGCGGGGCACCCGTACATGGCGCAGGTGCTGATGACGCCGCAGACCCGCGGAATCCCTTTCGGCAACCCGCATTTCGATCCGCTGTACGAGGCAGCGTCGCGCAATGGGTTGCCGGTGGCCACGCACCTGATGGGACAGACGCCGTTCGAGCTGATCCCGCTGTACCCGGTCGGCAACCCGGCGCACTGGCACGACTTCTTCGCGTCCTGGCCGCTGCTGTACGTCTCGCACCTGATGAGCCTGGTGTTCGACGGCGCGTTCGACCGCCATCCGGATCTGCGGGTGGTCTTCGTCGAGGGCGGCTTCACGTGGGCGATGCCGGTGATGTCGCGGATGGACCGGATCTGGGAGGCCCGCCGCGGCGACCTGCCGCACGTGCGTCGCCGCCCGTCGGAGTATGTGCGCGAACACGTCCGGTTCACCACCCAGCCGCTCGAAGACGCCGACACCGTGGCCTTCCGCGAGTACCTCGAGATGATGGACCTCGGCGACAATCTCATGTTCTCGACGGACTACCCGCACTGGAGCTACGACTCGCCGACCTACGCGATCAACCGGTTCCCCGCCGACCAGCGCGAGCGGATCATGCGCGGTAACGCGACGGCGCTGTACGGGCTGCCGGCGACGGTCAAGGCGCTTCCCGGAGAATGGCGGGCATGACGCAAACCAACACGGCCCGGCCGCAAGGCCTTGCCCGCCTCGACCCGGTGCTGCGGGACGCCGCGATCGAGCTGGGGATAGTCGAATTCCGCGCCGAGACGCTGCCCGCCGAGCGCGAACACGCCAACCTGCGGGCCGCCGAGCGGGCCGCGGCGGTCGACACCGACGGTGGTGTCGCCGTGGAATCGCGATCCATCGTCGGCCCGGACGGTCGGCCGCTGGGACTTCGCCTGTATCGGGGTCGCACGGGATCCCCGGCGCCCCTGGTGATCTACGCGCACGGCCGCGGCTTCGTGACCGGGAACCTGGACACCGATCACGCCCAGTGTGTGGAGCTGGCGGGGGAGGCCGGCTGTCTGGTGGTGTCGGTCGACTACCGGCTCGCGCCGGAACATCCATGTCCGGCGGCGCTGGACGACGTCGAGGCGGCCTTGCGCCACGCCGTCGACAATTGCGCCGACCTGGACGCGGACGCCGGCCGCATCGCGGTGATGGGCCGGGACGCGGGTGCGGCACTGGTCGCGGGCCTGACCCAGCGCATGTTCGACGAGGAGGGTCCGCAGGTCCTGGTGCAGATCCTGCATCAGCCGATGCTGGATTCCGACGCGACGCCGTCGCGACGCGAGTTTCAGCGCACGCCGGGCCTCAACGGTCCCGCTGTGAGCCGGGCGTGGAGCCACTACCTCGGCCACGCCGCCGCGAACGGTCAACACGTTCCGGCGCACCGCGCGAACCTGGAGGGGCTGCCGCCCACCTTCATCAGCTGCTCCGAAATCGATCCCTGCCGCGACGAAGCCATCGACTACGCCAACCGGCTCCTGCACGCCTACGTCCACACCGAATTGCACGTTATCGCAGCGACATTCAACGGTTTCGACACGTTGGTTCCGGATTGGGTTGTCTCCCAAGAGAACCGGGCCCTGCACGCGCAGACGCTCCGCCGCGTGTTCGCCATGTAGCGGGTCTAGACGGGGGTGAACTGGGTGATCAGCCAGGTGCCGTTGACCCGCGTCATGTGCACCAGCACGCTGCTGACCGCCAGGGACGGTTGGGCACTGTCCTTGGTGGTGGTGACCTGATCGACGAACACCAGAACGACGGCCGAATCGGGGTGCAGCTCCGTCGCCGCGGCGCCCGTCACCTTGGCCGTGGTTTTCATCGACTTCTGTTTGGCCATCGGGGCCACACTCTGCTGGGAGAAGTTGTCGTAGTAGGACAGGAAATCCCCGCCCAGGTGTGACCGGGCGGCGGCGAAGTCTTTGTCCAACGAGTCATACGAATAGGACAGCAACGCCGCCGTCCCGTCGGACGCGGCGCCGACCACCGCCTGGCCGACGCCCGCGTCGGTCTGTTGGTCGGGCCGGTACTGCTTGAAGTACAGCCACGTGGCCACGCCGCCGGAGATCAACAGGAGCAAAATCGCAGCCACGGGAAGGATTTTGCGCAGCCTGGGCGGCAGGACGCGTCGCGGGCGTTCGGGCGGCGCGGGGGCCTCCGCCTCCGCCTCGTCCTCCGCCTCGGCGGTGTCCGAGTCGTCGACCTCGGACGTGGCTTCTGGTGCGTCCGAATCGGTCTCGGCCGCAACAGCGGTTGTGTCGCGCACTTCGTCGGTCACGGTACGTACTCAACTTTCGACATCTTGTACTGCCCGCCGGCTTCCGCAACGGTCACCCTGAGCCGCCATATTCGCGGCGGTTCGTCCTTCCCGGGTGGGGAATTGGTGATCTGCGAGGTCGCCGAGACCAGTACCACCGCGGAGTCTCCGTTCATGGATTCGAGGGCGGCGGCGTTCACCGTTCCTTCGGTGACCGCTTTCGACTGCGTAACCACCGATATGAAGTCGTTGGCCCGCTGTTGGAAGTCGTCTTTGAATTGGCCGGTGGAGTTGTCGATCACGCGCTGGACGTCTTCCTTGGCTTTGTTGAAGTCGAGGGAGATCAGATTGAGGGTGCCCTGTTTGGCCCCGGCAACGAACGCCGCTTCCCGCTGTCGGTGCTTGGTGGTGTCACGGTGCTGCAGCGCCATGTATGCGCTGACACCGACAAAAACACAGCTGAGCGCGATCGCGACCACCACGGCGATCGCCGGCACCCAGCGTCGCCATCCGGCCCGCTCCGCGACGGGTTCCTCGTAATACTCGGCGGCCGATTCGTCGTAGTCCTCGTCGTAATAGTCCTCGCCGTCCTCGCCTTCTTCGGCGTCTTGGGCGCCTTCGGCGCCTTCGTCGGCGTAATACTCGGCCGGGTCGGGCAGGCCGAGGGCTTCGCGTCGCGCCCGGGCGGCGCGGGCGCGGGCCTGCGCTGCGGCGGCCACCGCCTCGGCCGCGGCGGCTTCCGCCTCGGCTTCTTCGAGCAACGCCCTGGCGTCGGCCTCCGACGGTTCGTTCGTCTCAGCCATCGCGTCTACCGCTCGTCACCATCATTATCGACTGCACTCCGGTATCTCTTACCGTATCGCCCATTGCTAACATCGAAGTCTCCGGCGAACTTCGACGAGAACCGATCAGGCGGATGATCAACCACCTCAGGAACCTTCCGGCATCATGACCGCTGTCGACTCTCCCGAAAAGATACTCTTCGCTTCCACAACCCAGGCCTTTCTCCACAAAGAAGCGTCGCTGCGTCGCGTCCGGGAACTGCACGCCGCGGGGGAATCCTTCGATCCGCAATGGTGGCGGCGCGCCGCCGAACTCGGATGGACGGCCCTGCTGGTTCCCGAGGATCTGGGCGGCGGCAGCGTCTCGGTCAGCGGCGTCGAGGATCTGGCCATGGTCGCCGAACAACTCGGCAAGACCGTGGCACCCGGACCGCTGTATCCGGTCAGCGTCGTGCTCGCGGCGCTCGTCGACTGCGCGGACCCGCAAGCGCACGCCGGCACCATCGAGTCGCTGATCTCCGGCGAAACGGTGGCGTCGTGGGCGGTCGCCGAGCCCGGCCGGGGCTGGGCGCCGCTGGATCCGTCGGTGACGGCCACCCGGACCGAGACCGGCTTCCGCATCGACGGCACCAAGGACCGGGTCGAGGCGGGGGCCGAAAGCGCGGTGCTGCTGGTCGCGGCGCGGTGTGGCCCGCACGCCTCCGAGATTCGGCAGTTCCTGGTCCCGACGGACGCGCCGGGCGTACGGATCGAGCCCCAGCAGTCGGTGGACCTGGTCAAGCGATACGCGCGGGTGCATTTCGACGGTGTGACCGTGGAGCCGTCCGCGGTGGTCGGCGGCGCGGCGGAGACCCCCGCGCTGATCGACCGGCAGGGCCAGCTCGCCCAGGTGCTGCAGTGCGCCGAGGTGGTCGGCATCCTGCAGACGGTGTTCGACTTCACCGCCGCGTGGGCGCTGGACCGGCACACGTTCGGCCGTCCCCTGGCGTCCTACCAGGCGCTCAAACACGGGTTCGCCGACATGAAGCTGTGGCTGGAAGCGAGCCGCGCCACGACGGCCGCGGCGGTCGCCGATGTCGCCGCGCGCTCACCCGCGGCGGGTTTGTCGGCCAGCATCGCCAAGTCCTACGTCGGCGAGATGGCCGGCCGGATGGTTCAGGCGTGCGTGCAGATGCACGGCGGCATCGGCGTCACCTGGGAACACGACCTGCACCTGTACCTGAGGCGAGTGACGTTGTACCGCTCCATGTTTGGCACGCCCGAGGAACACAACCTGAGGGTGTACGAGTCGGAGAAGGCGGGCCGATCCGCGAGATGACCGAATCCGTCGCAGAGTTCGCCGCCCGCGCGCGGGCGTGGTTGGCCGACAACATGCCCGCCATCGACCCCGAGTCCCCGCCGCCCGCCCCACGCGACGACCAACGGTCCTGGGACAGGGCCCGAGAACTGCAGAAGCGGCTCCACGAAGGCGGATTTGCCGGCATCTGCTTCCCGCGCGAGTACGGCGGCCTGGGTCTGGATTACGCGTACCAGAAGGCATTCGACGCCGAATCCCTCGGCTACGAAATGCCGTTGATCCTCAACACCCCGACGTTCACCATCTGCTGTGCCACACTGCTCGACACGGGCAGCGAGGAGCAGAAGACGCGGCACGTCGCCGCCGCCCTGCGCGGCGACGAGGTGCTGGTGCAGCTATTGTCCGAACCCAGCGGCGGATCGGACCTGGCCGGCGTCCTCACCCGGGCCGAGCGCCGGGGCGACCGTTGGGTGATCGACGGCGCCAAGACCTGGAGCACCAGCGCGTTCGCCGCCGACTACGGGCTGTGTCTGGCCCGCACCGACTGGGAGGTGCCCAAGCACGAGGGCCTGACCATGTTCCTGGTGCCCATCGCCCATCCGGGAATCACGTTGCGGCGCATCACCATGCTGAGCGGATCCACCGAGTTCTGCGAGGAGTTCCTGGACGGGGTGGACGTCGGCGACGACGCCGTCGTCGGCGGGGTCAACGGCGGCTGGGCGGTGGCCTCGCGGCAGCTGTATCACGAACGCCGGGCGGTGGGGCAGGGCTCCGAGTTCGCCAGCGGCAGCGGCAACGAGGGTGGCACCGCGAATCCCGTTGACTACGTTGCCCTTGCCGAGAAGATCGGCCAGGCGGACAACGAGCGCGCCGGCGAGATGGCTGGCCGGGTGCTGGTGCACCGCGCGGTGGCCGAGCAGTTGATCGACCACGTGAACCGCAGCGTCCGCGCTGGCGCGCTGCCGCCGGCCGCCGGAACGCTCATCAGGCTTTTCCATTCCGAGACCGTGACTTTGGACATGGATACGGCGCTGGCGATCGCGGGGGTCGCCGGCGTGGTGGGGGAAGCCGGCGAGGGCCTCGAAGCGGGGCTGCGGTACCTGTCCCGGCAGAACGTCGCCATCGGCGGCGGCACCACGGAGATGGCCCGCAACGTCATCGGCGAACGGGTGCTGGGCTTCCCGCGGGAATACGCCGCCGACCGCGGGGTGCCGTTCAATCAGGTTCGCCACGGCCGGGACCGCTGACCGCGGGCCGCCCTACTCGTCGCCGAAGACGTCCTCCTCGGGGTCGACGGCGACGGGCATCTGGACCAGCGACAAGACGTGATGCGCCGGGCTTCCGGGCGGGGCTATCAACACGCATTCGCCGCCCTGTCGGAGCGCCCGGTCACGGGCGGCGGCCAGCGCGTTCACACCCGCGGATCCGAGATGGGTGACCCCGCTCAGGTCGATCATCAAAGGTGCTATGCCGGAACGGCTTTCGACCGCGATCTGGCGATCCAGGGTGGATGCGGTGATGGAGTCCACCTCGCCGCTGACGACGATGCGGCCTGCGTCGCGGACCAGGGAGACGAATTCGGAGCTGACCGGCCGCTGGTGGGTTGACCGGCCCACCACCGTGTCGGTGACGAAGTTGGCCGGCCTCGACAGGCGGTGCGTCAGGCTGGCCGTCGTCCCGCCGTCGTCGTGCGCGATGTGTGCCTCGGACACCAGTGCTTCGGCCATCGCGAGCCCGCGTCCGCGGCCCCGCTCGCCCTCGCGGTAATCCTTCCACCGGCCGTGGTCGATTACCGAGGCGTGCAGGTTGCCGTCACCGGCCAGGGCGGCCTCGACGACGATCCCGTTCGGGACCCCGTCGGCGACGTCCGTCGCGTAGCCGTGCTCGATCGTGTTTTCGACGAATTCGGAGACGGCGTGCACGATGTCGCAGACGTCGTCGGGGTCGGCGCCGATCTCGGAGAGCCAGTCACGGAGCCGGGCGCGAACGGTGCGCGCGGCGTCGATCGTCGCGTCCAGCGTCATGTGCAGCGGCGGCGGCGGGGTGCGGCGCTGCGCCGCAAGCAGCGTGACGTCGTCGTTGTAACCGGTCGACCGGAGCAGCAATTCCAGTGTCTCCGAACAGATCCGGTCGATCGGCCGCCCCGGGGCGTCGATGATAAACCCGCCACTGCCGCCCGCGATATTCGCGGCCAACTCGGCGAATTCCGCGGTGCTGGCGCCCAGCGGCCGGCCGGGACGTTCGATCAGGCCGTCCGAATACAGCAGGACCGAGTCGCCCACGTCGAGCACCTCGGTGCGCACCGGAAACCCGGTGCCGCTGCCGAGCGGGCCCGCGCCGGACGGTTCCGCGTACCGCGAGTTCGCGTCGGCGCTCACCAGCAGCGGCGGCGGGTGTCCCGCTGTGCAGTACTGGAATTCGCCGGTGGCGAAGTCGAGCGAACCGACACACACGGTGGCCGACTTCGACCCGGGCACGTGTTCGCGGAAGCGGTCGACCGCCTCGAGCGCCTCGGCGATGGTGTGGCCCGCCGAAATCTGCATCCGCAGCGCGGTGCGCAATTGCGACATCACCGCCGCGGCCTCGACGCCGTGGCCCACGACGTCGCCGACGACGAGGACCAGCCGGTCCCCGAGGGCTATCGCGTCAAACCAGTCGCCGCCGGCCGCCGTGTCCTCCGCGGCGACGAGATACTCGGCGGCGATGTCGGCGCCGGGAACCACGGGCACGGACGGGGCCAGCAGCGCCTGCTGCACCACGGTGGCCGAATCGCGGACGTTGCGGTATCGCTCGGACAGCTCCTCCATGCGCGCCTCGGCGGACAGCCGGGCCCGCACCCGGGCGGTGACGTCGTCGAAGATGAGCTGTACGCCCTCGATCGATCCGTCCTCGCGGCGGCGCGGCGTGACGACGAAGTCGAAGAACCGTTCCTGAACGCCCGAACCGTCGTAGTCGGCCTGCAGCCGCCACTCCGTCCCGGATTGCGGTTCGCCCGTCTCGTATACCCGGTCGAACATCTCGAAGATCTGCTGGCTCTGGAGCTCGGGATAGACGTCGCGCGCCGGCTTGCCCACCGGCTCGAACGTCGGGCTGAACGCGCGGTAGGCGGCGTTGACCGCGACGAACCGGTGGTCGGGGCCCTCCAGGCCGACCAGCATCGCGGGAACGTTCTCGAAGACGCGGCGAACATCGTCGGCCGCGCCCACGCGTTTGTCCCAGTCCTTTTCGGCCACCAAGGGCGCCACCCAACCCGGTCAAATGCGGCGACTTACCCGCCACACGCAGGTAACCAGGTTATCAACGGGGGGCGGGCCGTCACCGAATCAGTTTGCTAACGGCGCGTTGCCGCGCTCAGGCCGAGACCGGCTTCTTCGCGGGCTTGGACACCTTCATCAGCTTCATCAGGTTGCCGCCCATGATCTTGGCGACATCGTCCTCATCGAAGTCGGTGAGCTCGTCGACGAACGAGATGGGGTCCTTCAGGCCCTCGGGGTGCGGCCAGTCGGAGCCGAACAGCACCCGGTCGGTGCCCACCATGTTGACGATCTCGGTGAACCGGTCCTCCCAGAACGGGGTGATGTAGACGCAGCGCTTGAACGCCTCGACCGGGTCCTCGCTGAACGACTGCGGCATCTTCTTGTAGACGCCCTTGAGGCCCTTGAACAGGTCGGGCACCCAGTCGGCGCCGTTCTCGATCGACAGGATGCGCAGCTCGGGGTTGCGGGACAGCGCGCCGTGGCACACCAGCGCGCCCATCGCGTCCAGGATCGGGCGATGGCCCATCGCGAAGCTGCGGAAGGCGGTCGGCTTGAACGGCAGGAACTCGTCGCCGGGCTCCCACACGTTCGCGAACTCGGAGTAACCACTGTCGGAAGCGTGCATCGAGACTGGCAGCTCGGCTTTGACGCAGGCCTGCCAGAACGGGTCGAACTCCTCGAGTCCGAACGATCGGCTGCCCTTGTAGCCGGGCACCGGCGCCGGGCGCACCAGCACGGTGCGGGCGCCACGCTCCAGGCACCATTCGAGTTCTTCCAGCGCGCGCTCGACGATCGGCAGGGTGATCACCGGGGTGGCGAAGATCCGGTCCTTGTAGTTGAACGACCACTGCTCGTGCATCCACTGGTTGAGCGCGTGGATGACGTCGTGGGTCATCTCCGGGTCGTCCTTCATGCGCTCCTCGACCAGGCTGGCGAGCGTGGGGAACATCAGGGCGTAGTCGATGCCCAGCTCGTCCATGACCTCGAGGCGCGCGCCCGGTTCGCGGAACGCGGGGATGGCCTTCATCGGCTCGCCGAGGATCTCGCGGTAGGTCTTGCCTTGCGCGCCGTTGCGGAAGTACTCCTCCTGGGCGCCGGGGCGGGCGACCACCTCGAACGTCGGGTTGGGGATGTACTCGCTGATGTGGCCGCGCACCACGATCTTGGTGCGACCGCGGACCTGCACGTAGTCGATGACGCGCTTGCGATTGTCCGGCAGGAATTTGGTCAGCGCTTCCTGCGGCTCGTACATGTGGTTGTCGGCGTCGAACACGGGGAAGGAAAGTTCGCGAGACGGCATGGCGATCTCCTTGCGGAAGTCTTGATTCTCTGTGGGTGGTAATGACGTTACCACTCCTGCGGGGCGAGGTGTAGGGGGGCCTAATCGTCGGCCCGGAGGCCCCCGGTTGGCGTCGCTCCGTCGATGATCGCGAAGTTCACGGTCGCGGTCGCGGCGAGTTCGTCGCCGTCGCCGTAGATGTCGACCTGCATGACCATCGCCCGCCTGCCCGAGCGCAGCATCCGCGGCACCGCGCGCGCGAAGCCCTGCTTGATTGGCCGCAGGTAGCGGACGAAGAGGTCGGCGGTCGTCATCGTGGTGCCCGGCCGTAGGTGTTCCAGCCCGAACTGTCCCCCCGCCACGTCGACGAGCGTGGCGATCAGCCCGCCCTGAAGGGCGCCGGACGTGTTGACCACGTGGGGGCTGACCGGCATCGTCATCGCGAACTCGCCGTTGTGGATGCCCGGGCGCATCCCGATTTGGGCGAACAGCTCGGCCAGCGAGGGCGCGGCCGACTCGTCGTCGGTGTCCCGGATGCCGAGGGCGCGGCTGCAGAAGTCGTACAGCTGGCCGACGTCGATGGGTGTGCTGATCAATTCCCTGCCGAGCCAATGCAATCGCTGCGCGCCCATGATCGTCTGCATGACGATCGCGGCAGCGGCCCCGACGTCGAGCCCGGGGTTGAAGACGCCCTCGGTGATGCCCTGGCCCACGATGTCGCGCATCAGCTGATGCAAGGGGGAGAGCACGCGGGCGTATTCGCGGGGCCGGGTTTCGGCCAGATGCTGGTTGTAGAGGCTCAACGCCCGGTTGAGGCTGTCCTGGGTGCTCGATTCGGGTTGTTGGCTGATGCGGTCGATCACCAGCTTCAGCGCGGCGGTGCTGTCCAGGTCCGTGATCTCGGCGCGCCAAGCCCGCACCGATTGCGCGATGGTCCTGTCGAACAGCGCGAGCAGCAGCTCGTCCTTGCTGCTGAAGTGCTGGTAAAAGGCCCGCAGGGAGGTCTTGGAGCGTGCGACGACCTCCTGGACCGTGAAGTCGGTGCGTCCCGTTTCGCCCAGGATCTCGACGGCCGTCTTGATGAAGCGGTCGCCGCGCGTTACGTCGGCTTCCTCGGTCGGTTCAGCCATGAGAATGAGGTTACCGTGCGTGGCGCCGCCAGACGACCCGCCGCTCGGTCACGCCTTAAAACGGCGGCGGGTCGTCGTCGTCGGCGGGTGGGGGAGATTGAAGTAGTTGGGCCTGGCCGCTCTTCGGGTCAGGCGGGTTTGGCGGTTGTGGTGGCGTTCGGTGGCGATGCGGGTGGCGCGGTCTTGGGTGCGGGTGCGGCGGCGTCGGGGCATCATCGCGGTGCGCTCGCCGCGGCGCTCGCGGTGGCACTCGGTGGTGGACGTGGTCGGTGGGGTGGGTAGTTCGCCGGTGGGTGCGCACAGGCTGGGGAATAGCAGGGCGCTGCCCGGGGTGCTGACGTAGGTCTGTCCGGTCGGGGAGGTCAAGATCAGTGTCGCGTCGGGTAGTTGCTGGTCGGTCCAGCCGCAGAACGTCTTGATTAAGTGGTGAGTTCTGCAGTAGCACTTGAGGTTGGACGCATGCGTGGCCCCACCGGCGGTGTAGGGGATGGTGTGGTCGATGTCGCAGCCGACGGCGGGGCGATCACAACCGGGCCAGCGGCACGTCAGATCCCGACAGCGCACGAAATCAGCGAGCGCTTTGGAGGGCACGTAGCCGTTCTCCGGCGCGGCATCCAGGGGGTGGACCAGCGACACCAGCCTGGCCGACATGGCCAGTTCGGCGATCAGCTCCGGCGCGATGAGCCCGTCGGCGCCCAGCGCCGAGGCGGGTCCCGCCGAGCGGCCCGCGAGGGTGGCCTGCTCGGCGATCACATGAATGACCACCGGGCCCGCCGCCGGCCGCTTTCCGGCCGCGCAATCGCCGCGTCCACAGCGGCACCCCAGCCGGTCGGCGCCGGCGGCCAGCGCCCCCACCGCGTCGGCGCGGCGCTGGGCACGGGTGCGCGGATCGTGGGTGCACACCGTGGCCGCCAACGCCGTGAGGCGCTGATCGAGGCGCGGGCATCCGGGTCAACACGGTCGCACTGATGTCGGAGAGCCCATCACCCACCGGCCCGATACACACCTCGCGGCCGGTCACGCGCTCGCGGCGCCGCCGCACCGCATCGGCGTCAGCGTTGGCCACGATCTTGTCCACCTGCGCACCCAACCGGCCCTGCGTCATCGACGGCCACCGCACCACACTGGCCGCCAGCTGCGCATCGACGGTGGCGAGCACGTCGGGATCGGTGATCAAATCCGTGCGATACACCAGTAGCTGAAATGTCCGGTAGTCGATATCGCCGGCCTTGAACACCTCACCCACCTTCGGTAGGCGCTCACGCAGCGCCCGGGCATAGCGCAGCCGACTGGACGCCAACCCTTGGCTGATCCGCAGCGCCGCGCCGATCTCGGCGGCCACCGCCTCCATCGTGTCAATCGCCCACTCCTCGGTCTCACCACACCGCGACAACCGATACGCGAACAACTCCCCGATCCCCACCAACTGGGCCGCCGCCGCCCGATTCTCCGCCCGCGAAGCCGCACCAATCCGATCCAACAGGGCCGCCGACTCCGCCGTCGTCGACGGATAACGCCGCTCGAACATCTCGTCAAACCGGGCGATTATCTCCGGCGACGATTGCTTGGACTCGAACATGTGTACTGCTTATCTGCTTAAGTGGACTTGATTCCTTAGAATTCGTCGAATGTGTTGCTAGGCAGTGATTGAGCGGTCAATAGCTGAGTTTGCTGGCGGGGTTTGCCGCCGATGATTTCGGTCAGTGGGTGAGGATCGGTGTTCATGCTTTGTTGCAGGAGCCGGTAGAAGAGCATTCCGCGTGCCTTTGACCTGCGGCGATTGAACCTGAAGGTGAACTCGTCGAGGTAGTAGGGCAGGTGCTCGCGTTCCACGCGGTAGTGGTGGGTGCCGGCGTTCCACCGTTTGAGCAGGGACGCCACGCGGTGCGGCCCGGGCAGGGTCACGTGCCCAGGCTCCGGCGAGCTGTAACCCGAGGTGTATTCGTGGCGGTAACCCTCATCGGCCAGCACTCGAAACATCCGAGCGCCGTCGGTGCGGATCAGCGAGCCTGGCTCGGCGGTCGTGCGGGCGAACTCCACCAGTTGTTTGGAACCTGGGGCATCAGCAACACCAAGTCGCACCCGACCCAGCTTTAGTTTCCGATTCACCTGTATACCAACATTTTCCACCGCGATCATCACAGGTACTTTTTCAGTGGAAGCTCCGTCTCGGCCCGCGGCGCGTCCGCCAACAAAGGACTCATCGACTTCGACCACGCCGCAGAGTAACTCGCGCTCTGGACGCACCATCGCCCGGCGCAGCTTGTGCAGCCACACCCAGGCCGTCTCGTAAGAGCCCAGGCCGAGCATGTCATGCAGGTTCTGCGCCGAGGCCCCGTTCTTCTGCGAGGTCACCAACCAGATCGCGGCGAACCACGTGCTCAGCGGGTACGCGTGCGATGAAAGATCGTTCCCGCTGTCACCGACGTCTTGCGCC
Organism: Mycobacterium heidelbergense; assembly: GCF_010730745.1. Classification (NCBI taxonomy): domain Bacteria; kingdom Bacillati; phylum Actinomycetota; class Actinomycetes; order Mycobacteriales; family Mycobacteriaceae; genus Mycobacterium; species Mycobacterium heidelbergense. The sequence continues at coordinate 3,632,211 of NZ_AP022615.1, forward strand.
CACAGCCGGCGCACTTCCAATGTGCCGTCGAGGTCTGCCAGGCCCGCTCGCCGCCACACACCGGACACCGGAAGCCCTCTGGCCAGCGCAAAAGCGCCAGATATGCCACACACGATGCATCATCGGGAAACCACGCCCGAAATTCCTGATACGTCCGGGGATAGTCCACTCCGCCGACCGGACTCTCGTCAGCTAAGTACATGCTGACCAGCATAAGTCCACTTAAGCAGATAAGCAGTACATGTGTTCGATACTACCACCCGCGACTGACATTGGTCCGGCCGGCAGCGTCGAGTCTGAGCGAAGGGGTTTGGTGAGGTGCTGTAGCGGTGGTTGCGGGCATAGGATTGACCGACATACGCCTGCGGGGGTGCGGGAGGGGTACCGGCCCTCGACCCCGGACAAGAGCCCGCGGTCGGGTCGTTAGCCGCCCCGGGCCTCGATCATCGCCGAGCGATTGACCTTCGTGGCCGCGGTACGGGGAATCGCGTCGACGAACTCGACGGTCTTGGGGACCTTGTACGACGCCAACCGGCTCTTCGCGTACTCGATCACCTGCTGCTCGGTCAGCGGCGCCGCGAGCTGGACCACCGCGTGCACCCGCCGTCCCCAGCGCTCATCGGCAAGCCCGATGACCACGACGTCGGCGATGTCCGGGTGGCCCGCGAGCGCCGACTCCACCTCCGCCGGAAAGACATTGGCGCCGCCGGTGACAATCATGTCCACGCGGCGGTCGACGATGTAGAGGTAGCCGTCGGAGTCCAGGTAGCCGATGTCGCCGGCGGAGCGGAAGCCGTCGTCGGTCGACGGCAGCGGCGGCGCGCCACCCAGGTAGCGGGATCCCGCGCTCATCGGCGCGCGCAGGTAGACGTCGCCGTGTTCCCCGGGGCCCAGCGGCTTGCCGTTGGCGTCGAGGATCCGGATCTCGGTGTCGCGGAAGCCGCGGCCCACACTGCCCGGATGCGCGAGCCACTCGTCGCCGCGCAACGCGGTGAGTCCCAGGTTCTCGGTCATGCCGTAGGCGGTCACGATCTGCTCGGGGCTCAGCAGCTCGAACCAGGTATGCATGAGCGACGGCGGCATCACGGCGGCGCCCTGCAGGATGAAGACGACGCTGGACAGGTCGCGGCGCCGGACGTCGGGCCGGGCGGCGATCCGCGCCAGCATCGTGGGTGTGGCCGTGAAGTTGGTGATCCGGAAGCGTTCGATGACATCCAAAACCAGTGCTGCGTCGAACTTTTCGAGTACCACCAGATGGTCACCGGCGAGCAGGAAGAGGAAGGTGGCGAAGCCGTTGGTGTGATACATCGGCGCGGGCACCATGATCGTCTGCGGCTGGGCCACCGGCGTCCAGTTCGTCAGGAATGGTTCGCCGTGCTGGGGTGTCCAGAGCGAGGGCGCCAAGCTGAGGATCACCTTCGGCACGCCGGTCGACCCGCTGCTGCAGATTCCGTTGGAGTTGGGGGAAACGGCTGCGGGGAGCGGGCTTTCGGACTCGCCTGCCGCGCGCCCATCCAGCTCCCACCGGGTGTTTTCGTCGACGACCACGGCGGGGTCGATCACGTCACGCACCCGGTTGCGCTCCCATTCGGGCAGATCCCAGTGCATGGGAACGGGAACCGCGCCGATCTTCCAGCACCCCAGCGCGGCCAGCACCAGGTGTTGCGAATTCGGGATCGCAAGCACCACAAGCGAACCCGCCCCAGCTCCGCCGGCCGCCAACGCCCGCCCCCACTGGTTGGCGCGGGCGTCGAGTTCACGAAAGGTCAGCGAGCTCGCGGTGCCGTCGAGCGCGACATTGGTCACGGCCGCCTCGTCGCGGCGTTGTTCGGCGAGCTGTTGGAGCTTGGCGCCGAACGGAATACCGTCCGCTAAGGGGTTGGCCGTCCCCGATTCTAGGGGCTGGGTGCTCATGCCGATACCGGCCCGCTGAACAGCGTCTCCAGGTGGCTGTCGCGGACGTCGGGTATCAGCCGCAGGGCGAACGCCTCGGCGCCCAGCGGCAACCGGATCAGCGGCTGGGTGTGCCGGTCGAGCACGCTGACATCGGATTCGTCGCAGAAGCCGAGCGCGCCCAACAACTGATGGGAGGTGCGCAGCACCTGCCGCGCGGTGTCGGCGGCCTTGCACCTGAGAACGAGTGCGTCGGCGCAATGCACTTGTACCGGCAGCGATTCCGGTCGGCAGATGGTGTATTTCGCGAGTTCGTGAAGTCCGCGCACCGCGACGGCGGCGTCCGCGACGGCGAACCTGACGGCCTGGAAGTCCGCGAGCGGCTTGCCGAACTGAACCCGGGCGCGCACGTGTTCGGTGACGATCTTCAGGGACCGCTGCACCGCGCCCAGAATCCGCCACGATCCCAGCACGAGATGGAGGTTGACGTCGGCGGCGGGGACGGTCCCATCGGGTGCGCTCAACACGGCCGGCACCAGAAACGGCCCCAGCTTGGCGCCGGTCCGCGCCCCAGGCCGCACGAGGTATCGGGTGCCGTCCAGGTCGGCGGCGATCCAACCCCCGGGCAGGTCGCCGTGGTCGATGCGCGGAGCCTCGGGGTTGACCAGGGCGAGCCGGGCGCCGTCGATCGCCAGTAGCTCCTCGACGAGGGGATAGGGCAGGGCGTTCGCGCCGGCGGCCTGGCAGACCACGGCGGCGGCCAGCAGATCGTCGGCCGCCGAGCGCACGTCGAGCTCGAACGTCCCGACGTCGCGCAGGGCCGCGCGCGCCGCGTCCCGAATGCCGTCGTCGCTCTCGGCCCGCAGCGCCGCTTGTGGCCCGCCCAGGCGGGCGAGCCGCTTGGCGGCGACGGCGGCGAAGTCGCTGATATCTTGTGGCAGTTCGGTTTTCACCGGTGCTCCCCCAGGACGTCCCTCGCCACCAGCATTCGCTGCACCTCGATGGTGCCCGACGCCACGGTGGCCGCCTGTGCGTAGCGCCAATGGTCCTCGATCGCGCCGTGCAGGGGCGCCGACGCGCCGCTGTCGAGCGCGGCCGGGCCCAGCACGTCGAAAAGCAGCTCGGCGACCTGCTGATCGCAGGTGGTGGTGGCGATGCGGGCGGCGCTGGCGGCCGCGCCCGCCGACGGGTCGTCCTGCAGCGAGATGGCCCGATAGGCCAGCAGCCTGGCCACCCGCAGGTCGACGAGAGCCCGCACCCAACGGGCCCGAATGCTCTCGGGAAGCAGGTCCCAGTCGTCGCCCAGCCCGGCGCGCACCCGGTCCAGCAGCGATTCACAGCGCGCGTAGCGCGCGATGCCGACCCGCTCGAAGGCCAGCGCTTCCCGCATCACCCGCCAGCCGTCGCCGGGCTCGCCGAGGACGTCGCCGGGGTAGGCCGGCACGTCGTCCAGGAACATCTCGTTGAGGTGATGCGGTCCGAGCATCGACGGGATCGGCCGGACGGTGAGACCGGGTCGGTCCATCGGCAGCAGAAAGAGCGTGAGCCGCTTGGCCTTTGGCGCGTCGGGATCGGTGCAGGCCGCCAGCACGCACCAGGACGCCATCTGAGCATACGACGTCCACACCTTCTGTCCGGTGATGCGCCACCCGTCCCCGCCGGGCATCGCGCGGGTGCGCAACGAGACGAGGTCGGTTCCGGCCTCCGGCTCGGAAAACCCCTGGCACCAGATCACGTCCCCGGACGCGATGGCCGACAGGTGCTTGGCCTTCTGTTCGGCCGTGCCGTAACGCATCAGCGCCGGGCCGACCCAGTTGATTCCCATGTACTGCGGACCGCGCGGCTCGTGCTGGGCCCACATTTCCTCGCGCAGCACCGTCTGCTGCCAGATCGAACCGCCTCCGCCGCCATGTTCTTTCGGCCAGGCCAGCGCCAGCAGGCCCTCGGATGCCAGCAGCTTGCAGAACGTCTCGGTGGTGGCCAGGTCTTGCGGATCCTCCGTGCAGGCGCCGAGGAAGTCGGCGGGGATGTGATGGGATATCATCTCCCGCAGGTGATTTCGCAGTCGTCCGGCGTCCTCGCCGAGGTCGTAATCCATCGTCGTCATCCCTTCGGCAGCCCGAGCAGCCGCTCGGCGATGATGTTGCGCTGGACTTCCGATGTCCCGCCGTAGATGGTCGCGGCAAGCGCGTCCTGGCGCTCGAAGAGCAGATCCGGGTCGCTCGTCGAAACCGGTCCCTCGGCGGCCGCGGCAAGCTCCCAAACCCGTTGCAAAGTAACCGATCCGAGCAGCTTCAGGATGTCGGCCTCCGGGTTGGGCCGTCCGGCCAGTTCGTTGCCCAGGGCGCGGTATCCGGTGGCCCGCAGCGCTTCGGCATCGGCCAGCAGCGACCCCAGCTCGGTGCAAAGGTCCTCGCCTCCGAGCGCCTCGCCTCCCGGCGGCGCGAGCGTGCGTGTTTGTACGCCACCGCTCGGCGCGTCGGCGTACAAACACGCACGCTCGCGGGTAAAGGCGAGGCCGCGCTTGATCTCGACCCAGTTCATGATCCAGATCATCTGGCGTTCGTGGTGCAGCGACGACAGCGCGACGTTCCATCCGCCATGCAGCGGCCCCAACAGGTTTTCCACCGGCACCTCGACGTCGTCGAGGAAGACCTCGCAGAACGTCTCGTCCGAGATCGAGGCCATCCGGATGGGCTCGACCCTCACCCCCGGGGCGTGCAGGTCGAGGATCAGGCAGGAAATGCCGCGGTGTTTCGGCGCCGCCGGATCGGTGCGGGCATACAGGGTGCACCACCGCGACTCGTGGGCCTGGGTGGTCCAGATCTTGTGGCCGTTGACCCGGAACACGTCCCCATCGCGCTCGGCCCGGGTGCGCAGGCCGGCGAAGTCGGATCCGGCCTCCGGCTCGGACATGCCCAGCGCCCACCATTCGTCGCCGCGCAGCAGGGGCACCAGCAGCCGGTCGATCTGGGCGGGCGTGCCGAACTGACAGATGCCGGGCGCGGCGACGTTGGGACCGGCGATGTTGGGCAGCTTGGGCGCGGACCGCATCGCCGCCGCGAGCCGGACCTCCATCGCGTCGCGCAGGCCGAGCGATCGGCCGCCGTGCTCGCGGGGCCAGGTCGGCTGCAGCCAGCCGGCCTCGAAGGCGGCCCGCTGGTAGTCGCGCCGCAGCGGCAGGTCCCAGCGGTACTCGCGATACCTCTCGTCGTAGTCGTTCGGCAGGAACTCGGTCAACCACGCGCCGAACTCCTCGACCACCGCCGTCATCGCGCGCCCCCCGCGAAATGGCGGCCCACCTCGTGGTAGAGCGCGCGGCTGTCGCCCAGCATCGCCGCACCCTGCCAGGCGCGCCGGACGTAGAGGTGGATGTCGTGCTCCCAGGTCTGCGCCAGCGCGCCGTGCACCTGGACCGCGGTGCGCGCGCAATTGGCCGCCGCGTCGCCGGCCGCCGCCTTGGCCAGCGCGGCCGCGGTCCAGGCATCCGCGGGCGCGGCCCCGGGATCGCCGAGGCGGGCCGCCGCCGCGTAGGTGAGGCTGCGGGCGCGTTCCACGCCGACGTAGTTGTCGGCCAGCGCGTGCTTGATCCCCTGGAAGGCGCCGATCGGCGTGCCGAACTGGCGACGTGCCTTCGCGTGCTCGACGGAGCGGTGCAGGGCGGCGCTCGCCACGCCGACCAGGTCCGCGGCGGCGGCCACCAGCGGCGCCGTCAGCGCGGATTCGAGGTCCACGGGCGCGGTGGCCAGCGGCTCGGCGTCGATCTCGACGTCGGCCACCGGTTGGGCGGGGTCGGTCGACTCGCCCGCCGTCACGGTCACCCCGTCACCACAGCGCGCGACCGCGACCACGACGCCGTCACCAGCCGTGGCCAGCGTGACGATCAGTTCGGCGCGAGACGCGTTGGGGACCGCGACGGCCCGCCCGCGCAGGCGCCCGTCGCGCAGCGTCGCCGGCGCGCCGGGGAGCCGAGACCCGGGGGAGTGGACCGCCAGGGTGGCGACGACGCCGCCGGCGATGTCGGCGAGCACCGCGTCGAGGCCGCTACCGCGCAACGCGCCGGCGGCCAGACCGACGCTGCTGAGCAACGGGATTGGCGCCAGGGCGGCGCCGCACTCCTCGAGAACCACCGCCAGCTCGACGGGTCCGTAGTCGCCGGCGGGTGCCGCGAGTTCCGTCCAGCCGAGATCGACGATCGTCTTCCACGGTGCGCGCCAGCGCTCCGGGTCCGTCAGGGCCTGGCGAGCGGCGTCGGGCGGACATTCGGCGCGCAGGATGTCGCGCACGGCGTCGCGCAGCGACAGTTGCTCCGAGCTCAGACCGACATCCATAAGACCCCTAACATAATAAAAATAGTAAACTAGCGCCTTTGTTGCAATCGGCACGAGCACAGGTTGTCGCATGGTCGAGTGGTATCTATTCCTGCCGCAGGTGCGGCTATCGGCGGCCGACATCGCGGAACGGGCCCGCCACGCCGAGGCCAGTGGTTTCGATGGGATGGCGTTCATCGATCACCTCGAGGCTCCCGGGCTCCCCGATGAAAACATCTGGGAGGCAATGGGCATCGCCACCTGGGTGGCGGCCAAGACGGAGCGGCTGCGGATCGGCCATCTGGTTCTGTGCGACGCCTTCCGCCACCCCGCCGTCCTCGCCAAACAGGCCGTCACCCTCTCCGACGCGTCGAACGGCAGATTCGAGCTCGGCCTCGGTGCGGGATCATGGCCCGCCGAATTCACCAGATTCGGTGTCGGCCAGCAGGATCCGGTCGCCAGGGTCGAACAGCTGGGGCGCCACCTCGAGCTGATCCGGCAGTACTGGGGCGACGCCGCGGGCGACACCGCCCAGGCCCCGCGCAGGTCCCATCCGATACCGCTGGTCCTGGGTGGCACCGGGCCTCGGATGATGAAACTCGTTCGCAGCTACGCGGATTGGTGGAACCTGCCGGCCAACCACCTCGATAGGTTGCCCGAGCTGGCCCCGGCGGCGGGAACGGCCCGGGTGTCGGTCCAGCAGATGGTGGGCTTCGTCCGGTCCGGCGGCGATCCGAACGCCGTGCGCGACGTGAGCACCCGGCGATTCGGCACCCTGGGGTCGGGGCTGGTGTGCGGCGACGCCGACGAGCTGATCCGGCACTTTACCGGCCTGGCCGCCCAGCGCGTCGAGCGATTCTATGTCTGGTTCGCCGATTTCGCCGTCCCGGATTCCCTGCACGAGTTCGGCGAATCGGTGATCAAGTCTTTCGCCGGCGACGGGCTTCCGTAGGCACGATCGGCGGCCGGGCGAACGGACCCCGCTGCACCGCGCCGAGCCGGATCTCCGGCAGATCAACCGACGGGTCGACGGTGTCCAGCCAGGCAACCGCCTCGGCGACGTCGGACACCCGGATCGCGTACATCTCGAAGGGAACGTCCTGCAGCATCTCGGTTTCCACCGGGCCCGGGGTGACGACGTGCACGCTGATGCCGTCACGGTCGACCTCGAGCGCCAGCGCGCGGGCGAACGCGTTCATGCCGGCTTTCGATGCGGAATACGCCGTCCGGGCCGGCATCGGCTCGTGCGCCGCCGACGACGAGATGAACACGAACCGCGAGCCCGCGCGCATCCGCGGCAGCGCGGCGGCGGTCACCACGAAGCAGGAATCCAGGTTGGCGGACATGATGGCCCGCCACTGCTCGAAGGTTTGCTTGCGCGCGTAGGTTCCGCCCAGCGCGCCGGCCGCATGAACGACGAGATCGACCGTCTCCACAGCGCTTATCGCGGCGGAGAACCCGTCGGGATCGGATGCGTCGGCCACGACATGGCGCGCACCGATCTCCTCGGCGGCCGCCCGCAGGGGTCCTTCGCGTCGTGCGGCCAGCACCACGTCGTAGCCCAGCTCGCTGAGCTTGCGGCCGCATCCCTTTCCGATCCCGCCGCTGCCGCCGGTGACCAACGCGGTTCGCGGGGACATCAAGTTCCTGGCGGCGTCAAGGGCGCCGCATGTCGCGCGGGCGGGACCCCGAACGTGAAAGGGCCTGCGGCGAAAGGGCATAGATGCGTTGATCGGGCCGGCCCGACAGCACATAGGTCTGCGTGTCGGCGAGATGGCGACCCGCGATCCGGCGAGCCCGGTCGACGTCACCCTCCGCGATGGTCTCGGCGAGCTTGACATGCGTGCTGAGCACCGCGCGGCGCTTCGCCAACGATGGGTAGGTGCCGCGCGCCGCGCTCTCGTCCGCCCACTGCTGTTCGTGACTGGTCCACAGCGTCTCCAGGCTGCCGACCACCGCGATGATCGTGTGATTTCCGCAGCCCCGGACGATGAGATCGTGGAATTGGCGGCCTATTTCGGTGAACAGCCGACCGTCGTCGAGGTGTTCGGCCATCGAATCGTTGACCCGCTTGAGTTCGGGCACCAACGTGTCCGCGCGGTCGGGGCGCTGGGCCGCCAGCGCGGCGCAGGCGGGCTCGAGTTCCTGCAACGCCATGCCCAGGTCGGCGACCTCCACGGACTCGCTCTGCAACAGCAGGCCGAGCATGTAGGCGGCGCTGGTCTTCGCCGGCGCGTGCACGACGGCGCCGCCGCGGTTGCCCCGCCGGACCGAGACCAGCCCCTCGGTTTCCAGGATTCGCAGCGCCTCCCGCAGGGAGACAAGGCTGACGTTGAACTGTTCGACGAGCACCTCCTGGCGGGGCAGGAGGTCGCCGTCGGCGAGTTCGCCGTCGATGATCTGGCGGCGCAACTCGTCGGCTACAATTTCGGCGATCCGCGGCGCCGACAATCGGCGACGGGCATCGGGGCCAATTCCCAGGGCGGTCATCCAATCCTCAGAACTCGACAGGCTTAGCTATTTTAGCAGTAATGGTATAAATAGCCGGGTGAGTCGCGCGTCCGAAAGCCGGCCGACACCGCTGCACGAGTTGCGTGTCGTCGAGATCAGTGACCGGATAGCCGGCGGTTACTGCGGGAAGCTGCTGGTCGACGCCGGGGCGCGGGTGCGGAAAATCGAACCGCCGCAAGGGGATTGGTTGCGGCGGTATTCGGCCACCTGTTCGCCGGTCGCCGACGGCGATGCGTCGCCGTTCTTCAGCTACCTCAATGCGGGCAAGCGCAGCCTGACGTGCGCTCCGGATTCCGGGCGCTACCGCGCCGAACTGGCCGCCGCCGACGTCGTGGTCGTCACCGCCGGCCGGTCGCGGGCCGCGGCGCTGGGCGTCGATCCGCGGCGGCTGCTGGCCGAGTCGCCGCGGGCGATCATCGTCACGATCTCCGACTTCGGCTGGGCCGGGCCGCATGCCGACCGCGCCGCCAGCGAGTTCACCTTGCAGGCGTGGGCGGGCTCGCCCGGCTTTCGCGGCGATCCCGCGGGGCCGCCGATCTCGATCGGCGGCGACCTGGGGGAGTACATGGGCGGCGTGTACGCCGCGTTCGGCGCGCTGGCCGCGCGCCGCCGCGTCGAACGCGGCGGCCCCGGCGAGCATCTCGACCTGTCCATGCTCGAGGCGATGACGGCGATGCAGAGCAGCGAATGGCTGCACTCGCAGCTGCTGCGCGTGCCGCCGATCCGCCGCACGCTCGAAGTGCCGTCGATCGAGCCGGCCAAGGACGGCTACGTCGGGATCACCATGGTCACCGGCCAGCAATGGCTCGACTTTTGCGCGATGGTCGAGTGCCCGCGGCTGGAGGAGATCGAACAGCTGCGTTTCCAGATCGGCCGATGGCAATACCGCGACCTGATCCGCGAACAGATCCATCCGTGGCTGGCCGAACGGACCGTCGACGAGGTCGTCGAACTCGGGCAACTGTTCCGGCTCCCGATCGCGGCGCTGGGCAACGGCTCCACGATCCGCGACATGGAGTACGTCCGGCAGCGCGGGGTGTTTGTCCGCAACCCCGCCGGCTTCGACCAGCCCCGCCCGCCGTGGCTGATGTCGGCGTGCGCGCCCGCGCAGGTGCGCGACACCCCCGCTCCCGGCGAGGGCAACGACGAACCACCGTGGCGCAGAAGCACATCCGAGCCTGATCCGGCGCCACACGGATTGCCGCTGGCGGGCGTTCGCGTCGTCGACCTGACCGCGTTCTGGGCCGGGCCCGCCGCGACCCACCTGCTGGCCGCGTTCGGCGCCGACGTCATCAAGGTGGAGTCGATACAGCGGCCCGACGGCATTCGCTACTCGGGCGGGATGCGCACCGACGTCGACGACTGGTGGGAATACGGCTGGGTGTTCCACGCCATGAACACCAACAAGCGTTCGGTCACACTGGATTTGGGCTCTAGTGAAGGACGTAGGCTGTCCCTCAAGCTGGCGGCCGGCGCCGACGTCGTCATCGAGAACTTCTCCCCGCGCGTCATGGACCAGTTCGGGCTCACCGCCGACGTGCTGCTCGACGTCAACCCCAGACTCGTCGTCGCCCGGATGCCCGCGTTCGGGCTGGACGGCCCGTGGCGCGAGCGGGTCGGATTCGCGCCCACCATGGAGCAGATCGCCGGCCTGGCCTGGGTGACCGGGCTGCCGGAGGCCCCGCCGGTGACGCCGCGCGGCGCCTGCGATCCGCTGGCCGGCGTGCACGCCGCGTTCGCCGTGCTGGCGGCGCTGAACTTCGCCGAACGCACCGGATCCGGGCAGCTGGTCGAGCTGCCGATGCTCGAAACCGTGCTCAACGCCACCGCGATACAGGCGATCGAATCCGAGGTCTTCGGGGTGACGCTGAGCCGGCGGGGCAACCGCGGCCACGGCGAGTCGATCCAGAACATCTACCGGTGCGCCGGCTCCGACGACGACTGGATCGCGGTCACCGTGCGCGACGACCGGCAATGGCGCGCGCTGGTCGACGTGATGGGTCGACCCGACTGGTGCGACGAGAGCCTGGCCACCGTCGCCGGCCAGCGGGAGCGAGCCGACGACGTCGATCGCCGGCTGCGGGATTGGTTCGCCGGGCAACCGCGGGAATCGGCGGTGGAGCGCTTGGCCGGCGCCGGTATTCCCGCCGCGCCCGTGGTGTCGCCGTCGTTGGTGACCGAGAATCCCCAGCTGCTCGACCGGGGCTTCTTCGAGGCCCTGGACCACCCGAGCACCGGCGCGGGCCTTTATCCGTGCCCGCCGTTCGCCAAGCTGGCCGGCCAGGACAGGTGGCTGCTGCGTCCGCCGCCGAGGCTGGGCGAGCACAATGACGAGGTGCTGCGCGAGCGGTGCGGGCTGACCGACGAAGAGTTGGCGAACCTGGCGGCCAGCGGGGTGATCGGGACCCGTCCGAAGGGCGTCTAGCGGCCCAGGCTACTTTTCCTGCGTCGAGATCGACGTTAGCGCGCCGCTTACTCGAACTTTCCCACGATAACGTCGATCTCGGCGCGTCGTCGACGACATGGTGGCATGGACTATCGCGGACTATCGCGGACTATCGCGCATAACGCACCAATGGCCACATGATGACCAGACGTATCGTTGATTACTCCTTTAGGGAGCGATGATGCCGACGAACTCGCCGACCAGACCACTTCGGCAACGCTGGTCGGCCCATCGGCTGAGCCGAACACCCATCGCAAAACGCCAAAGCCTAGCCTATGAGGCATGCGCGTGACGGTCGACGAGAACTTGTGTGAGGCCAATGGTTTCTGCGAATCGCTCGCCCCGGAGGTGTTTGAACTGGGCGACGCCGACGTGGTGCAGATCGCGGACGGACCGGTGCCGCCGCGCCTGGAGATCGACGTGCGCGCCGCGGTGGACCAGTGCCCCAAGGCCGCGCTGCGGCTGAGCGACTGACGCGTGACGGGGCGCCCTACTGACCTATTGCCGCTCGGACAGCGAGATCGCCATCTCGTCGTAGATCGACATGTTGGTGAGCAGGTTCGGGTGGGCCACCGTGGCCGGGCCGAGTTCGATGTCGTCGCAGCGCAGCAGCAGTTCGTCGAACACGGCGCGAAGTTCCGCGCGCGCGAGCATGGCGCCCAGGCAGTGATGCGGTCCGCCACCGCCGAACGCCACCTGCGGGTTGGGCTGGCGGCCGATGTCGAAGGTGAACGGCGAGTCGAAGACCTCCTCGTCGCGGTTCGCCGAACGCAGCATCGACACCACCCGCTCGCCCCGCGCGATGTGCTGGCCGTCCATCTCGACGTCGACCTTCGCGGTGCGCGTCCAGTACGCCACCGGTGACGCCCAGCGCAACATCTCCTCAATGGCGCTGGGCCGCAACGCTTCCCGCTCGCGATACCGCTCGATCTGCTCCGGGTTCCGCACGAACGCCTGCACCCCGGCGGCCAGCGCGTTCTTGGTGGTGTCGCTGCCGGCGAACGCCAGCACGAAGAAGAAGAACTCGAGTTCGTTGGCGGGCAGGCTGAATTGCTCGCCGTCTTCGCCGGTGATCACCGCGGTCGCCAGCGTGCTCCAGATGTCGTCGGTGGGATTGCGCCGCTTGTCCGCGGTGAGCTCCATCGCGTACCCGAAGATGGTGGCGTAGAGATCGGTGTAGTCCTGCCAGCTCGGCCGCGCGCCGACCGCGTTGGCCTTCAGGATGCGGTCCAGGCAATCGAAGATTCGCGGCCGGTCGGATTCCGGGATGCCGATGATGTCGCCGATGACCGTCATCGGCAGCGCGTCGGCGACGTCGGTGATCCAGTCGCCGCCGCCCTCGGCGAGCAGACGGTCGATCATCCGCGCTGCGCGCGCCCGGATGCCGTCCTCGAGTTTGGCGATCGCCCGCGGGTTGAACGCGTTGGCGATGAGCTTGCGGCGTTTGTTCAGCTCCGGCGGATCCATGTTGATGATCGTCGGATACGCCGAGAACATGCCGACCGGCTGGATGAGGGGACCGTCGACCGCGGTGAACGAATCCGCGTCACGGTGCAGGCGCACCGTGTGCCGGTGCTTGGTGGTTATCCAGAAGTCGCGCTGGATGCCGATCTTGGTGACACCGGGGGTGAGGTCGTGCCGGAAAAGCGGCCGGCTGCGTCGTAGCTCGGCAAACAGCTCGTCCGGAAATCCGTTGTGCCACAGCGTGAAATCGGAGAGGTCGATGTGAGCCGTCGTCGTCATGGGTCGCCCTCGTTTCGTGCGCAGCGGCCACGGATAGCAAATGGCGCCAAAGCCGCTATCTTTGCTATTTAAGCATAGGAAGGGGCGCAGTCGACGGGGACCGGATGTTGACAGACGCGCCGTCCGGTGTGATAGTTCAGGGACGCTCAAATCGAAAATGCTGTTTTCGAAAATAGGTGTCAGGATGTCGATGAGTGAGCTGGACAGATGAGCGGCCGGACGGCGAATCCCGCGGCGTGGTTGCCGTTTTCCATCGCCGAGGCGTCGTTGTCGGAGGCCGCTGACGCCGACGACCTCGATCCGGCGCGGGGATGGGCGCACCTGCTCGGCCGGTTGGCGGCGGCGGCGGAACTGGTGACGGCCAGCCCCTTCGCGCATAACGGGCTTGACCTCGCTTCCGGTCTGCGACATCTGTTGGTGCTGGCCGCAATCGGCATCGACGAGGCGCTGCGATTCGATCCGGATCCGATCCTGGCCATCTCACGGACTTCCACCGACGACGTCCTGACCTGGGGTATGGATTGTCCCGACGCGATCTATACCCGCGCGATGATGCGGGGCGGCGAGACCTATCGGCTATTCGGCAACCGGGGCACCGCCCGCTACGTCGGGCTGCAGACGATGGATGGGATCGTCGCGACCGCCAACGTCCTGGTCGACGAGCTCGAGGTGGATCCCGAGGGCAACTTCGAAGTGATCATCTCCGCGGATGAGTGCGCGGGAAACTGGATGCGGATCGACGGCGACAACCCCACTTTGGTTGTCCGCCACTTCTTCTACGACTGGGACACCGAGGTTCCTTCGTCGTTGCGGATCGAACGGATCGGCGGCGGCTCAGAGCGCGAACGCCGCACGATCGACCGGGACGCGGCGATCTCGCGGCAACTGGTGGCGCTGGGCGAGTTCGTGTACGCCAACCTGAAGTTCTTCCACGACTGGGGTGGCACGCCGACCGCCAACGGGTTCCTGGCCCCGATGAACCTCTCCTCGGTGGGCGGCGCGGCCGAAAACCGGCCCGTCATCGGACGCTGGGAACTCCAGCCGGACGAGGCGTTGATCCTCGAGGTGAAGCCGCCCAACGGCGTCTACTGGAGCTACTCGCTGGGCAATCCATGGTGGGAGACAATCCATTACGGCCGCCACCAATCCAGCCTGAACGCTCATCAAGCCGTCGTCGACCCCGATGGGCTTGTTCGCGCCGTCGTGTGCCCGCGCGACCCCGGCGTGGCGAATTGGCTCGACACCGCCGGATACAGCAACGGTGCGATGATCCTGCGCTGCGTGCGCACCGACACCGCCCCAACGCCGAGCACGCGCGTGGTGAAGTTCGACGACGTCGCATCGGCGCTGCCGAAAGAAACCAAGACGGTCACGGCCGCGGAACGGGCGGCAATCATTGCGGCGCGCCGCCGGGCCGTGCACGCGAGGTTCGCGCGGTGAGTTTCTCGGCCGACGAACTCGAGGCGGGCGCGCGCGCGGCCACCGGCCTCGACGACTTCGGCTCGCACTACTACCGCGAGGGCCTCGAACGCATCGTCGAGGCGCTGAACGCCGAGGCCGGCCTGAGCGAGGTCGGGGAGGTGATCCAGCACGCGACCATCAGCAACGCCCTCATCCAACGCCTGAAGATCGAAGACGCCTACCGGCGACACCCGGAGATCGACGACGGGGTGGTTGAGGGACCGGTCTTCATCATCGGTCTACCGCGCACGGGGACAACGGCTCTCAGCCAACTGGTGGGGGCCGATCCCCAGTTCCGCTCGCTGCGGATGTGGGAGTCGCAGGCCCCGACGCCGCCGCCCGAGGCGGCCACTCAACACGACGACTCTCGCATCGCACAGGCCCAGGCGGGTCTGGACATGTTGAACGACATGTTCCCGCGGATGAAAACCCTGTACAACTCCGAAGCCACCGCGGCGACCGAGTGCCAGGACCTCATGGGAATGAGCTTCCGTACGGTGCATTTCGACGGGGTCGTGCGCGTTCCGCGGTACCTGGACTGGGTCCTGGCCTGCGACATGCGTGAGACATACACGTATCACCGGCGAGTGCTCAAGCTCCTCCAATGGCGCTGTCCGCCCAACTTGTGGCACCTCAAGACGCCGGTGCACATGTTCTCGCTCGACGCGCTCGTCGCCGCCTACCCGGAAGCGAAATTCATGTGGAGCCACCGCGATCCGGCGAACGTGATGGGGTCGGTGTGCAGCCTCATCCGGTATGTCCGCAGCTGGAGCAGCGACCGCGACGATCCCGAAGAGCTCGGCGACGAGCAACTTCGGTGCTGGGCGGAAGGCGTTCGCAGGGCGATGGACTTTCGGAAGCGGTTCGGCGACAACCGCTTCGCCGACGTCTCTTTCGCCGAGTTGCAGACCGACCCGGTGAACACGCTGCAGAAGGGTTACGATCAACTCGGCCTGAGCTTCACCGACGACACGCACCGGTCCGTGCGGCGGTGGGCCGGCCGCCACACGCCGGGAGCACGCGGGGCCCACGAGTATGAACTGCTCGACTACGGGCTGACGCCCGAGCGCGTCCGCGAACACTTCGCCGACTACCTTGCGACGTACGATGCCACGGGTTGAGCCGGAGGCCGCTTCGACGACCGCGAGTTCGGTTGCGGCACGGCGAGGACGCGAGAGGCTGCGCCCGGACGCCGGCACGCGAGGCGCGTTGTTCTCCGCGGCGTCAAAGATCATTCGCGAACGCGGCGTACACGCGCTGACGGTGGCCGACGTCCTGGCCCGCGCAAAGCTGGGCACACGCGCCTTTTATCGACATTTCGACTCGAAAGACCAACTCGTACAAGCGGTGTTCCTGGAGATGGCGCGCGTCGAGATGCGGCGATTGCGCCGCAAGATGGCGGCGGCGTCGAACCCGGTTGCGGCGGTGGCGGCCTGGATCGACGGCCGGCTCGATCTCGCCTTCGACGAGACCGTTCGGTCCGACCTGCGCGTCCTGTCGCTCGAAGCGCAGTCGCAGATGTTCGCCGCCCCCGCGGTGGTGAGCCCGGCATACCGGGAGATGTTGACGCCGCTCATCGACCAGCTCGAACTCGGCCAGCGGCAGGGGATTTTCACCAAGACCGACCCGCTGACCCACGCGGAGTTGTTGCACGGCGCGATATGGGCATGCGTCGAACGGCAATGGGCCACCGGGGACTGCGATCACGCCAAAGCCAGGGAAGCCGCGCTGCGGTTCTGCCTGGGCGGCCTGGGCGCCCCGGAGCACCTGATCGCGCCCGTCGTCGGCCACGGCTGAGACCGCCAACACCGAGGAGACACCATGGATTTGGGCTTCGCCGGCTCGAAAGCCGTTGTCACCGGAGGCAGCAAGGGGATGGGACTGGCCATCGCCGAGACGCTGGCCGCGGAGGGCGCGAGCGTCGCCGTCATGGCACGGGGCAAACCGGCGCTCGACGCCGCGGTGGACTCCCTGAAAGCGGCGGGCGCGCCCGACGCCGTCGGAATCAGCGTCGACATGTCCGATGCCGAATCGATCGCGGCGGGATTCGCGGCGGTGGCGGATCGCTGGGGCGAACTCAACAGCCTGGTCCACACGATCGGCCCGGCCGACGGGTACTTCGAAGAGATGGACGACTCGGACTGGGACGCGGCGTTCGCGCTCGGCACCATGTCGGGGGTGCGATCGATCCGCGCCTCGTTGCCGATGCTGCGGGCCGCCGAATGGGCTCGCATCGTGACGTTGTCCGCGCATTCGATCCAGCGGCAGAACCCCCGCATCGTCGCGTACACCGCATCGAAGGCGGCCCTGAGCAGCGTGACCAAGAACTTGTCGAAAAGCCTGGCCGGGGACGGCATCCTGGTGAATTGCGTGTGTCCGGGCACCATCGTGACGGCGAGCTTCACCGAGACGCTCAGGGATATCCTCGCCGCCGACGGGCTCGACGCCGCAAACCCGCATGACGTGATGAAGTGGATCGACGACAATTTTCATCAGCCGTGCGACCTTGGCCGAGCCGGGCTGCCCGAGGAAATCGCGTCCATCACCGCCTATCTGGTGTCTCGGCGCAACGGGTACGTCACCGGCGCGACCGTGAACGTCGACGGCGGGTCGGACTTCGTCTGAGGTGATCGGCGGGCGAGTTGACGTTGAATTCCTAAGATAGTAAAAATAGACAGAAGTCCGCCCAGCGTGGCGACCAGCGGTGCGGCCGTCCGCCACGAGGCTGTGCGGGGAACGGAGAGGCAGTGACGCACACGGTTTCGGACTCCGCCATGGACCCCTCGGAACGAGAGTTCGGACAGTCCGGCATTGCGTTGTCGACCTACCGGTTCCCGACGGGCTGGTTCATCGTCGCCTTCGCCTCCGACCTCGCCGCCGGTCAGGTCAAGCGGGCCCACTACTTCGGCGAGGAGCTCGTGCTGTTCCGCGCCGAATCCGGCCGGGTGCACGTGATGGACGCCTACTGCCAGCACCTGGGTGCCAACCTGGGCGTCGGCGGCACCGTGGAGGGCGAGAACATCGTCTGCCCCTGGCACGGTTGGCGCTGGCGCGGCGACGGCACCAACGCGCTGATTCCCTACAGCAAGATCGGCTGCAAGAACAACGTCCGCATCCGCACCTACCCGAGCATGGAGTGGTACGGCTTCATCCTGGCCTGGCACGAGCGTCACGGCCGCGCGCCGTACTGGCAGCCGCCGGTGCTGCCCGAGCTGGAAACGGGGGAGTACTACCCGCTGCACCCGCACACCCAGATGCTCAACCGGGTCAAGGTGCACCCGCAGATGATCATCGAGAACGCCGCCGACCCCTACCACGTCCAATACGTGCACAAGGCCGCCAATCCCGCCACCACCGCGTCGTTCGAGGTGTCCGGTTACCACCTGCACGCCACCGTCAACGCGCATTTCGGCGGCGGCCGCGCGTCGACCTGGTTGACCCCGAACGGGCCGGTCGACGCCAAGATCGTCTACGACAACTACTCGCTGGGGCTGGGCATCGTGCGTTTCCCCAGCGAGCTGGTGGCCACCGTCCAGGTGACCGGGCAGACGCCGGTCGACGAGGACTACACCGACTACTTCTACACCCAGGCCTCCGTGCGCGAGCCCGGCGACGCCGGCGACGTGCCCACCGGCCGCGCCGCCAAGTTCCTTGCGCTGCAGCAAGAGGTCATCAAACAGGACTTCTTCACGTGGGAGAACATGAAATACCTCGAGAAGCCGAACCTGGCCCCCGAGGAGGCACACGACTACGCGGCGCTGCGCCGCTGGGCGCACCGCTTCTACCCGGGCGCGCAGCCCTCGCCCTCCGACTTCGGCTACACCGCCGAGGGTGAACCCGACCCGGCGGCCTCGAAGGCCTGATGCCGGGGCCCGCCGACTTCGGCGTCGATCGTTTCACCGTGCCGGCCGTGCTGGATCGCCGCGCCGAGCAGCACCCCGACCGGGTGATGATGTCGATCGCCGGGGTCGACGTGACCTTCGAGCAGATGCGCCGGCGGTCCTGCGCGGCGGCCAACATGCTGACCGACCTCGGCGTCGGGCGCGGCGACGGCGTGGCGTTGTTCACCGCGACCTGCCCGGAGTGGGTCTACTTCTGGCTGGGCGCGGCGCGCATCGGCGCGGTGAGCGCGGCGGTGAACGCCGCGAGCAAGGGTGACTTCTTGCTGCACACGCTCCGGCTGTCGCGGGCCAAGGTGATCCTCACCGACGGCGAGCGACGGCCCCGCGTCGACGAGGTCGCCGACGGGTTGGAGACCGTGACCGACGTTGTGGTGCAAGGTGATTCGCTCGCCGAGGCCCTGGGTGGTGCCGACCGCCCGCCGGCCGACGCTGTCGTTGGGGTGGGTGACGTGGGATCGCTGTTCTATACCTCGGGCACCACGGGACCGTCGAAAGCGGTTGCCACGACGTGGCATTACCTGTTCTCGGTGGCGGCGACGGTCGCGTCGGCCTGGGACTTTCGCGCGGGGGAGGTGCTGTGGACGGCGATGCCGCTGTTCCACCTGAGCGCGGCCCCGAGCGTGCTGGCCCCCATGCTGGTCGGTGGAACGACCGTGTTGGCCAAGGCCTTCCATCCCGGCGAGGTGTGGGACGACGTCCGGGCCCACGGCGCCATCGGCTTCGCGGGCGCCGGCGCGATGGTGTCGATGCTGCGGAATCTGCCCGAGGATCCGCGTGACGCACAGCTGCCGCTGCGGTTCATCTCCGCCGCGCCCATCGACGCGAATTCCTACCACGACATCGAAAAGCGTTACGGCTGCTGCATCGTCACGATGTACGGGATGACCGAGGCCTTCCCGATCGCCGTCAAGGGCGTGGCCGACGAGGGGGTACCCGGGACGTCGGGACGGCCGAACCCCAACTTCGACGTGCGGATCGTCGACCAGCGTGGCGACCCGCTGCCCGCCGGCACCGTCGGGGAGATCGCCTGCCGGCCCAGGCGCGCACACGTGATGAGCGAGGGCTATGTGGGCCAGGGTTCGCGGATGGACCCGCACCCGGAGTGGTTCCGCACCGGCGATCTGGGCCGGCTCGACGCCGACGACAACCTGACCTACGTGGACCGCATCAAGGATTCGCTGCGCAGGCGCGGCGAGAACGTCTCCTCGGTCGAGGTCGAAGCCGTCGTGATGCGCCATCCCGCGGTGGCCGAGGCCGCGGCGGTCGGGGTGCCCAGCGAGCTGGGCGAGGACGACATCCTGCTGATCGTGACGTTGCGCCCCGGCGCCGCGCTGGACTGCGCGGAGTTGCTCGACTTCTGCGCCGCTCGCATGCCGTACTTCTGCGTGCCGCGATTCGTCGAGACGGTCGATGAACTTCCCAAGAACGTCATAGGGCGGATACGTAAAGATTTGTTGCGTACTCGGGGTTTAAAAGCGGGCGTCTGGGATCGCGAAAAATACGGTTATGTCGTTAATCGCTAAGTTAAGTTAGTGTTACATGAGCCATTCTTTTCCGTCATTTCCCCGAGAGGCTGGAGAGCCACGATGACCCTGACCTATCAGCAAGAGCAGCTCCTCCAAGCCGTGACGGGCCGCGCCGCCATCCTGGATCTGGACGCCCGGCACAATCGGGCCTATTCCGATGGCGATCGCGAGCGCTGGATCGCCACCTTCCGCCATTCCGGCGCCAGCTACACCCGCGATAGCGAGCAGTTCACCGATCTGCGCACGGCGTTCGACGGCGGCAACGGGCAGCGCCTGGTCACCGTCGATCACGAGATCCACATCGACGGCGTCCAAGCGACCCAGCGTTGTGTCGTCGTGCTTTTCGCCGCCATGTTCGGCGACACCGCGCTGCGGGCCACCGGCACGTACAAGGACGCGCTGGTCTACGAGCGCGGCGGCTGGTTCTTCACTTCGCGCGTGCTCGAATGGGATTCGGTGCCCAGCCGGCACCCGCTCGTCATGTGAGCGGCACCGGTGAGGTGGATCAGGGCCTCAGCTACCAGCTGGCCTTCGGCAGCTACGACGATGCGCTGCGGATGGTCGGCGCGAAGAGCGAACCGCGAACCGCGCGAACGCCGGTCAGCGGCGCGCGCATTCAATTGTTCGCCGCGATGGTCCACGACGGCAATCGTTCGTATTGGGACCGCGAGTTCGCCCGGGAGAAATGGGGAGGTCTGCTCGCCCCGCCGGCTTTGTTGATGGGCTGGCTCATACCCCCACCGTGGGAGCCGCGGGGTAGGCCGCCGGCGGCGTCGGTGGCGCTGCGGGTGCCGTTGCCGGGCACCACCTTCGTCAATGCGGCCAACGACGTTGAGTTCCTGCGGCCCATCGTCGAGGGCGACCTGCTCAGCGTCGTGGAGGAGCTGGTGTCGGTGTCGCCGGAAAAGCGGACCCGGCTGGGGGCCGGGCATTTCGTCGAAACGCTGGAGACGTATCGCCGGCAGGACGGAACCGTGGTCGCCACATGCCGAAACACGTTGTTTCGCTTCACACCCGGCGGTTCGTCGTGACCGGTGCGGATCTGGACTGGGACGACATCACCGTTCCCGTCGACCTGCCCGAGGTGGTCGACCACATCAGCTATCAGCGAGTGGTCGAGAACGCGGGAGCGACGTGGGACTATTTCCCCGGCCATTTCGATCCTGCCTACGCCCAAAGCCAGGGCAACCCAACGATTTACGTCAACACCATGCACCTCGCCGGGTTCGCCGACCGCGTCGCGACCGATTGGGCGGGCCCGAGCAGCCGCGTGGTGCGCCGGTCCATGCGGCTGGCCGGTTCGGTGTATGCCGGCGACACCATGGTCGGTCGGGGCCGGGCGGTGGCCAAGCGGCGGGACACCTCGGTGGACCCGCCGCGCCGCCTCGTCGACATCCAGATCCAGGTGACCAATCAGCATGGCGCGCTGTGCTGTCCGGTCGAGCTGACCCTGCAGCTGCCCGACCGGCGGGCATGATGGATTCCGGCGCGGGCGAACTGCATCTGGCGGTGTGCCGACGGTTCGGCGAGGCCGCGACCCTTCGTGGCGCCCGGACCTTTCATAGCGGCGGCATCGGCCCGTTGCAGACCACCGATTGCAGCTCGACGTATTCGTCGAGGCCCTCCGGCCCGAACTCCCGCCCGAGGCCCGACTGCTTGAAGCCGCCGAACGGGCTGCTGATGTCGAGCATGTACATGTTGATGCCGTAGGTGCCGGTGCGCACCCGGGCGGCGATCCGCAGGCCGTGGGCGGTGTCGGCGGTCCACACCGAACCGGCCAGGCCGTAGTCGCTGTCGTTGGCGATCCGGATCGCGTCGTCCTCGTCGCGGTAGCGCAGGACGGTCAACACCGGGCCGAAAATCTCCTCCCGCGCGATGCGCATCTCGTTGGTGGCGTCGGCGAACAGGGTTGGCCGCACGTACCAGCCGCGCTCGGCCGGGCTGTCCTCGCCGCCGAGGATCATGCGCGCGCCTTCCCGCTGCCCGGACCGGATGTAGTCCTGCACCCGGCGCTGTTGCCGTTGCGCGACAAGGGGTCCGACGTCGGTGGCCTCGTCGGCGGGATCCCCGACGCGCAGGCCCGACATCATCTCCGCCAGGGCGTCGACCAGCTCGTCGTGGCGTCGTTCGCTGACCAGGATGCGGGTCTGCGCGACGCAGGCCTGGCCGTTGTTCATCAGGCCGGCCGTCTTCAGCCCGGCCACGGTCTTGCCGATGTCGGCGTCGTCGAGAACGATCGCCGCCGACTTGCCGCCCAGCTCCAGGCTCACCCGCTTGAGCTGCTCCCCGCACAGCGCCGCGATCCGGCGCCCGGTCGCGCTGGACCCGGTGAACGCGATCTTGTCCACGCCCGGATGGCGCACCAGCGCCTCGCCGACATCGGGCCCGCCGGGCAGCACCGATACCACGCCCTCGGGCAGGCCCACCCGCTCGATCATCTCGGCCAACCACAAAGCGTCCAAAGGCGTTTCGGGTGCCGGCTTGATGACGACCGCGCAGCCCGCGACGAGGGCGGGGATCAGCTTGGGCATGATCAGGAATTGCGGCACGTTCCACGGCACTATCGCGCCGACCACCCCGACCGGGGCCCGGTGCAGGTGCACGTCGCCGAGCACGCCCCGGCGGCGTTCCACCCACGGGAAGTCCCGCGCGACCGCCAGGGTGAGGTGCATCATCGACGCCGCCCCCGCGGCCTGGCCGAGTCTGCTGAAGCTGCGCGGCGATCCCATCTCCGCGGTGATCAGGTCGGCCATCTCGTCGATGTGACCGGAGTAGATCGCGGCCAGCTCGTCGAGCTTGGCCATCCGCTCCCCGGGGGTCATGCGCGGCCACGGGCCGTGGTCGAAGGCCCGTCGCGCGGCGGCGACGGCCGCGTCGACGTCCTCGGGGCCGGCCGCCTGAGCGTGGCCGATGGGCTCCTCGGAGTGCGGGGAAATGACCGTCAGGTGTTGGGGGCTGGCGGGTTTGCGCCAGTGACCGCCGACGAAAAGTTCGTCATACGAACGGTGGCAGGAATTTTCCGTCATCGGGCACTACCTCGGGGCAGGGTGAGAACGCGACCGTTACTTCGCTATTGCTGCTAACATAGCAAAAAAGCAGGGTCGAGGAAGCGCGTGACATGAAGAGCGACTGGCGCAGTTACCCATTCCGGTTGGTGCCCGGCGATCCGCAGCTCGATTTCCCGGCCGCCGAAGGCGAACACCCCGACCAGGAGTCGGACACCTGGTTCATCGCCGGTCGGCTCGACGCCACCGAGACGGACCGGTCATTCGCGTTCCTGACCATCTTCAACAAGAACCGGCCCGGCGGAACGGTGGTCGCGGACTTCTACACCATGGCGCTGTTCGACCTGGACACCGGCGATTACGGCACCTATACGGATTACGACATGCCGCCGGCCAACCTGGAGCCGGGCGCGCAGCGCAAGCTGGACATGGCCCTGGGGTATCTCGACGTCAGCTACCACAGCGGCGCCGGAACCGCGTCGTGGACGGCGTGCCGCGACGCCGACGGGAAACTGTTGCCCTACACCTACCGTGTCAGCGTGGTGGGCGAGGACCACTCGGGTCGGCGGATGCGGCTCGACCTGGCCGTAACGCCAACGCGCGCACCGACACCGGTGGGCGCGTCGACCTACAACGGGAAGATCGTCTGCTTCGGTCAAAGCGACACCTACTCGTATTTCCAGACCGGAATGGCGATGACCGGGACCTTGCGCTGGGGCGATGTGGTCGAGCAGGTCTCCGGCAGCGGGGGGCACGTCGACCGGCAGTGGTTCCCGAAGTACGCCGGCGGCGGGGGAACCGGGGGAGACCCGCGGGCCAGGTCCCACGAATGGCGCACCATCAACTTCGATAACGGCGTGGACGTGAGCATCTGGCGGCAGTTCGACCGCGCGAACGGCAATGCGCTGCAGCCGTTTACCGGCGTGACGACGAGTTATCCCGACCCGGGCATGCCGCCGCGGTGCGCCGAGGACGTCGAGGTGACGATCAGCAGCTACGTCCGGTGGCCGAACGCGGTGCGGCCGCTGGTGCGGCCGGTCGCCGCGGCCCGCTACATGCCGGATCGGCACCGGATCACTTGCGCCACACTGCAACTGGATGTCATCGGGGAGCCGCTGGTGGCGGCCCCGGCGCACGGGTTGCCGATCGAATACATGGAAGGGCCGTACCGCTATCACGGAACGCTGTGGGGCAAACCCGTGACCGGGTTCGCGTTCAACGAGCGCTCGTTGGCGCTGTACCGGGACTGGGAGCTGGTCGAGGTGCTGGCCACCACTGTCGCGAGCGCCGAACCCGCCGTCCCGGAGCTGCGGGCGATGGTGGATCGGGTGGCGCCCTTGGTGGCCTCCGGCCGTCGCGGCGAGGCGGTGGAGCTGTTGAGCGGGGTGGCGCCCGTTGAAAACGAGCTACTGGCAACCATTCTCGACGACCTGATCGCCGTGCTGTCGTCGGGCGATTAGGGCGGCCCGGGCGCCGAGCCTGTAAATCTGCAGGTGCCTACTCGCACTTCTTCTGCAAAATTACAGCCTCACCGCGGCTTGGTCGGTAGCCGAGGCGAGCGCCCGGGCCCAGGTGGCGTGGCGATGCTGCAGCCCCGGTTCGTTGCGGCCGAACAGCAGGTGATCGCGGGCGCCCGACTCGAGGTTGGCCTGCAATCCCTCGACCAGCCGGTAGTCCTCGTCGCGCACCGTGGCGTGCGCGTAGTCGAAGACGGCCTGGGCGCCGGCGGCCACGGATTCGTCGGACAGGTCCAGCGGTGTCGAGTTCTGGTGCACGGTGATCGATCTGCCCGGTCGGTCGCCCGGGTAGATCCGGAACAGCTCGCCGTTGGCGATGGTCACCGACAGCACGATGTTGGGGAACAGCGCGTAGATCACGACCATGTTGTGGAACGGGTTCCATTGCTCCTCGGGCATATCGTCCAGTTCCAGGATCGTGTTGAGCGGGAAGATCAACCGGTGATGGGGCCCGTACGCATCGAAGACCGTGCAGTTGCTGCGGGCGATCGTGGCAAACGTCTGCCGGTGCACGGTGGCGAAATGGTAGTTCTCCGAAAAGGTGTCGACCGCCAGCTTCCAGTTGATCGGGCAGTCGAGCACCTTCTCGCCCAGCGGGGACCAGCGCCCGATGCCCCAGGAGTCGAGCTCGTCGGCCAGCGGCCCCAGGTGCGCGGCGACGTCCAGGGTCGCGCCGGGATCCAATGCCACCCAGAGGAATCCGGCGAACTCGGCGGCCGGAAGCTCGGTCAGGCCGTCGGACTTGACGGTCACGTCGGGAAAGCCCTCGCGGCCCGGCACGCCGACCAACCGCCCGGTGTTGTCGTACGTCCACGCGTGGTACGGGCAGGTGAATCGCTTGGCGCTGCCGCGCCCCGTCACCACCGGCGACTGCCGGTGCAGGCAGACGTTGTCGAACGCCTTGACGGACCCGTCGGACGTCCTGGTCAGCAGGACCGATCGCCCCATCACCGTCTTGGTGCAGTACGCGCCGGGACCGGCGAGCTCCGAGACGTAGCCGACCAGCTGCGGGCTGGCCAGCAGCAGGGCCCTGTCCCGGTTGTGTCGGTCGACCGAGGTGTAGTCGGCCGCGTCGACCCGGTGGGTCGCGGGGGCGAGGTCGGTCGCCTTGTCGCGCGCCAGTTTCAAGGCGCGCCGGGTCAGGTCGACGAGCTGGTCACGGTCCATGGGCCCAGTACAGACCTTGCGACGGTTGTAAGGTCAAGGAGTGGCTGAGCAGTTGCTGATCGGCGACGTCACGGCCCTGACCGGGATCGCCTCGGGCCGCATCCGCCACTACGAGAAAATCGGGTTGCTGCGCGCGGAGCACCTGTCCAACGGCTACCGGGTCTTCGACGTCGAGCAGGTCCTCGACCTGTTGCGCATCGACCTGATGCGAAGCCTGGGCGTCGGCATCAACGACATTCAGCGGTTGGTCGACGGCGGGCACACCACCCTGGCCGATCTCCTCGACGAGCACCGCGGATTGCTGGTGCGCCAGCGGGACCGGCTGGATCAGCTGATCGCGGCCATCGACCGCGCCGCCGCCGGGAGCGCCGACGACCTCAACGAACACATCCTGCGCAGGCTGGCGACCACCCACCGCGACAGCATCGGCGTCATCGGGCGGCTCAGCGCCCCGCTGCCCGCGCCCGTCGCCGCGATGTATGCCGACCTGTTCGACGAGTGGGAGCTGCCGGTTCCGGCCCTGTTCGGGCAGATGGTTTTGCCGCCCGCGGCCAGCACGCTGCTGGCGCAGCTCGCCGAGACGCCGGGACGCCAGGTGCTCTTCGACCGATTGCGCACGCTCGCCGGCGAAGTGGTTTCGTTGGGCGAAAACGAGTCGGCCGCAGGGGAACTCGCGCGCGACTGGATCGACGAGCAGCTGGCCGACCCGTTGCCCGACGACGTGGTCGGCGCGCTGCGCGGCGTGCGGCCGCTGCTGGAGCACGAGCCGGTGATCGTGCAGGGATTCCGGGCCTGGGCCCAGTCGATCAACGCCGGGGCCGCTCACTTCCTCGACGAGATCGCCGTCCAGACCGCTCGCCGCCGTCTCGAGGCCGTGAGCGTCATCGTGCTTCCCGGCGATGCGCCAACGTGACACAGATGTGACCAATGTGGCTAACGTGTCATTTGGGGTTTGTGTCGTACCCTGTGGCATGTGTCGGTTTCGCGGCGTGACGTGCTCAAATTCGCCGCCGCCACCCCGGGCCTGCTGGGCCTGGGCGTCGCGGCGGCGTCGTTGCGCGCGGCACCGGCATCGGCATCGCTCGGCACCCTGCTGGATTACGCCGCCGGGGTGATCCCCGCCAGCCAGATCAGGGCCGCCGGGGCGGTGGGGTCGATCCGGTACGTGTCCGATCGCCGGCCAGGTGGCAACTGGATGCTGGGTAAGCCGATCCAGGTCGCCGAGGCGCGTGACCTGGACAGCAACGGGCTGAAAATCGTGTCGTGTTACCAGTACGGCAAGGGCAACACCGCCGACTGGCTGGGCGGGGCCGGCGCGGGTCTGAAACACGCGCAGCGGGGGATGCAGCTGCACGCCGCCGCCGGGGGCCCGGCCAACGCCCCGATCTACGCCTCGATCGACGACGACCCGTCCTATGACCAGTACAAGCAGCAGGTAGCCCCCTACCTGCGGTCCTGGGAGTCGGTGATCGGACACCAGCGCACCGGCGTGTACGCCAACTCGAAAACCATCGACTGGGCGCTGCACGACGGTCTGGGCTCCTACTTCTGGCAGCACAACTGGGGTTCGCCCAAGGGGTTCACCCATCCGGCCGCGAATCTCCACCAGGTTGAGATCGATAAGCGCAGCGTCGGTGGGGTCGGGGTGGACATCAACGAAATCCTCAAACCCCAATTCGGGCAGTGGGTCTGAGCGCGCTACCGCCGACAGCTCCAGCAAACACTCGTTCGCTCGTTTCCCGCCGCCGCGGACGCGGGTGGCCGCCGGCCGACGCGGCGCCGGCCGTTCACACACAACCCAATTTTCTTAACATAACGATTGCGTAACAATACTGCCTTGATCAGCGCAGTTATGGCTACTCGACCGTAACCACCTGCATGCAGGAGGTTTGTTCGCCACGACGGTGTCGCCAGTTAAACCCGGTGTTACCCACGACACGGTTACCCATGCGTAGAACTCGCCAGTAACCGATCGGCACGCAGAAAAGGCATTGATCCTTATGACACCCTTATTAGAGCCGATGCAGTCCGCCGCGCCGCCCGATCCCCGGGCGACGGCCCACCGACAACACACCGGTCAGCCGTTTTAACTGCGATTCGACGTGGAATCGACTGAGACCGACCAGGCTCCCGCCTGCCGGTGGTGCTGACGAACGAACCGAGACGTAAAGAAGCATAGGGGGATACAGCAAGGTGACGATCCACGAGCACGACCGTGTGTCCGCTGACCGCGACGGGAATAGCCCCCACACCACCCATGCTCTGGTCGACCGCCTGACGGCAGGAGAGCCGTACGCCATCGCATTCGGCGGCCAGGGCAGCGCCTGGCTGGAGACCCTCGAGGAGCTGGTGTCGTCGGCCGGGATCGAATCCGACCTGGCGACCCTGGTCGGTGAGGCGGAGCTGCTGCTCGAACCGGTGGAAAAAGAGCTGGTCGTGGTTCGTCCGATCGGTTTCGAGCCGCTGCGCTGGGTGCGCGCGCTGGCGGCCGAAGACCCGGTCCCCGCGGACAAGCACCTGACGTCGGCCGCGGTGTCGATGCCCGGCGTGCTGCTCACCCAGATCGCGGCCGGGCGCACCCTCGCGCGGCAGGGCATGGACTGGAGCGCGACGCCGCCGGTGGCCGTCGCCGGGCATTCCCAGGGCGTGCTGGCGGTCGAGGCGTTCAAGGCCTTGCAGGACGGGGCCGACCGCGACGTCGAACTGCTGGCCCTGGCCCAGCTGATCGGCGCGGCCGGGACGCTGGTGGCCCGTCGGCGCGGCATCTCGGTGCTGGGCGACCGCCCGCCGATGGTGTCGGTGACCAACGCCGACCCCGAGCGCATCCGCCGGCTGCTCGACGAGTTCGCGCAGGACGTGCGCACCGTCCTGCCGCCGGTGCTGTCCATCCGCAACGGCCGGCGGTCGGTGGTCATCACCGGCACGCCCGAGCAGCTCTCGCGCTTCGAGCTGTATTGCCGGCAGATCTCGGAGGCCGAAGAGGCCGACCGCAAGGGCAAGGTCCGCGGCGGCGACGTCTTCGCCCCGGTCTTCGACCCCGTGCAGGTGGAGGTGGGCTTCCACACCCCACGGCTGGCCGACGGCATCGACATCGTCGCGGGCTGGGCCGAGAAGGTCGGCCTCGACGTCGCGCTGGCCCGCAAGCTCACCGAGGCCATCTTGGTGGAGGGCGTCGACTGGGTGGACGAGATCACCCGGGTGCACGCCGCCGGAGCCCGGTGGATCCTCGATCTGGGCCCCGGGGACATCCTGACCCGGCTGACCGCGCCGGTGATCCGCGGCCTCGGCGTCGGCATCGTGCCCGCGGCGACCCGCGGCGGGCAGCGCAACCTCTTCACCGTCGGGGCCGTTCCCGAGGTGGCCAGGGCCTGGTCGACCTACGCGCCGACCGCGGTTCGCCTCCCCGACGGCAGGGTGAAGCTGTCGACGAAGTTCACCCGGCTGACCGGACGGTCGCCGATCCTGCTCGCGGGCATGACCCCCACCACCGTCGACGCCAAGATCGTCGCCGCCGCGGCCAACGCCGGGCACTGGGCCGAGCTGGCCGGCGGCGGGCAGGTCACCGAGGAGATCTTCGCCGACCGCGTCGAGGAGCTGTCCGGCCTGCTCGAGCCCGGCCGCACCTACCAGTTCAACGCGCTGTTCCTCGACCCCTACCTGTGGAAGCTGCAGGTCGGGGGCAAGCGGCTGGTGCAGAAGGCCCGTCAGGCCGGCGCGGCGATCGACGGCCTGGTGATCAGCGCCGGGATCCCGGACCTCGAGGAGGCCGTGGAGCTGATCCACGAGCTGGGCGAGGTCGGCATCAGCCACGTGGTGTTCAAGCCGGGCACCGTCGAGCAGATCCGCTCGGTCATCCGCATCGCGACCGAGGTGCCCACCAAGCCGGTGATCATGCACATCGAGGGCGGGCGTGCCGGCGGCCACCACTCCTGGGAGGACCTCGACGACCTGTTGCTGGCGACCTACTCGGAGCTGCGGTCGCGTTCCAACATCACCGTCTGCGTCGGCGGCGGCATCGGCACGCCCGAGCGGGCGGCCGAATACCTGTCCGGGCGCTGGGCCGAGTCCTACGGCTTCCCGCTGATGCCGATCGACGGCATCCTGGTCGGCACCGCGGCGATGGCGACGCTCGAGTCCACCACCTCGCCGTCGGTCAAGCGGATGCTGGTCGAAACACACGGCACCGACCAGTGGATCAGCGCCGGAAAAGCCCAGGGCGGCATGGCTTCCAGCCGCAGCCAGCTCGGCGCGGACATCCACGAGATCGACAACTCCGCCTCGCGGTGCGGCCGGCTGCTCGACGAGGTCGCCGGTGACGCCGAGGCGGTCGCCGAGCGCCGCGACGAGATCATCGCGGCGATGGCCAACACCGCCAAGCCGTACTTCGGCGACGTGACGGAGATGACCTACCTGCAGTGGCTGCGGCGCTACGTCGAGCTGACCATCGGCGACGGCGACTCGACCGCCGACACCGCCTCACCGGGCAGCCCATGGCTGGCCGACACGTGGCGCGACCGGTTCCAGCAGATGCTGCAGCGGGCCGAAGCGCGGTTAAACACAAGCGATTTCGGCCCGATCGAGACGCTGTTCGCCTCCGACGAGGCCCTGCTGGAGCGGCCCGACGAGGCGATCGCCACGCTGCTGGCGCACTACCCCGACGCCGAATCCGTGCAGCTGCACCCGGCCGATGTCCCCTTCTTCGTCACGCTGTGCAAGACGCTGGGCAAGCCGGTCAACTTCGTGCCCGTCATCGACAAGGACGTGCGGCGCTGGTGGCGCAGCGACTCGCTGTGGCAGGCGCACGACGCCCGCTACGACGCCGACCAGGTGTGCATCATTCCGGGCACCGCGGCCGTGGCCGGCATCACCCGGATGGACGAGCCGGTCGGCGAGCTGCTGGACCGCTTCGAGCAGGCCGCCATCGACGAGGTGCTGTCGTCCGCCGGGCAGCCCCGAGCCGTCACGTCGCGCCGGCTGGGGCGCCCCGACGTGACCGGGCCGCTGGCCGTCGTGCTCGACGCCCCCGACGTGCAGTGGGCCGGGCGCACCACGACCAACCCGGTGCATCGCATCGCCGGCCCGGCCGACTGGCAGGTCAACGAAAACCGCAGTGCCACACACTCTTCCACCGGCGCCCGGCTGCAGGTGGATTCGGACGAGCGGGTCGTGCTCAGCGTGCCGGTCTCGGGCACCTGGGTCGACATCCCATTCACGTTGCCCGCCAACACCGTTGACGGCGGCACCCCGGTGGTCTCCATCGAGGACGCCGCCACCGCCATGCGCGCCGTCCTGGCGATCGCCGCCGGTGTGGACGGGCCGGAATTCTTGCCCGCCGTCACCGACGGGACGGCCACCGTGACGGTGGACTGGGATCCGGAGCGGGTCGCCGATCACACCGGCGTCACCGCCACCTTCGGCGAGCCGCTGGCGCCCAGCCTCACCACCGTGCCCGACGCGCTCGTCGGCCCTTGCTGGCCCGCCGTTTTCGCGGCGATCGGCTCGGCGGTCACCGACGCCGGCGTCCCGGTGGTCGAGGGCCTGCTCAGCCTGGTGCACCTCGACCACGCCGCCCGCGTGGTCGGCCAGCTTCCGGCGGTGCCGGCCCAACTGACGGTGGCCGCAACGGCTTCGCGGGCCATCGACACGGACCTGGGCCGCGTCGTCCCCGTCTCGGTGACGATTGTGGACGCCGACGGCACCGTGATCGCGGTCCTCGAGGAGCGTTTCGCGATCCTTGGACGCATCGGTGCCGCCGAGCTGACCGACCCGGTCCGGGCCGGCGGCGCGGTATCCGAGAACGCCACCGACACCCCGCGCCGGCGCCGCCGCGACGTCACGCTGGCCGCGCCGGTCGACATGCGCCCGTTCGCGGTGGTGTCCGGCGACCACAATCCCATCCACACCGACCGGGCGGCCGCGCTGTTGGCGGGCCTGGAATCGCCGATCGTGCACGGCATGTGGCTGTCGGCCGCGGCGCAGCACGCGGTGACCGCCACCGACGGTCAGGCCCGCCCGCCCGCCCGGCTGGTCGGCTGGACCGCACGATTCCTGGGCATGGTGCGGCCCGGCGACGAGGTCGACTTCCGGGTGGATCGCGTCGGAATCGACCAGGGCGCAGAGGTTTTGGACGTGGCCGCCCGCGTCGGATCGGATCTGGTGATGTCGGCCACCGCGCGGCTGGCCGCCCCCAAGACGGTCTACGCGTTCCCCGGCCAGGGCATCCAGCACAAGGGCATGGGCATGGAGGTCCGGGCCCGGTCCAAGGCGGCCCGCAAGGTGTGGGACGCCGCGGACAAGTTCACCCGCGACACGCTGGGCTTCTCGGTGCTGCACGTGGTGCGCGACAACCCGACCAGCATCATCGCCAGCGGTGTGCACTACCACCACCCCGACGGCGTGCTGTACCTCACGCAGTTCACCCAGGTCGCGATGGCGACCGTGGCCGCCGCGCAGGTCGCCGAGATGCGCGAGCAGGGCGCCTTCGTCGAGGACGCCATCGCGTGCGGCCACTCGGTCGGCGAGTACACCGCCCTGGCCTGCGTGACGGGCATCTACGAGCTGGAAGCCTTGCTGGAGATGGTGTTTCACCGCGGCTCGAAGATGCACGACATCGTGCCGCGCGACGAGCTGGGCCGCTCCAACTACCGGTTGGCGGCGATCCGGCCCTCGCAGATCGACCTCCCCGACGACGAGGTCCCGGCCTTCGTTGCCGGAATCGCCGAGAGCACCGGTGAGTTTCTCGAGATCGTGAACTTCAACCTGCGCGGCTCGCAGTACGCGATCGCCGGCACGGTGCGCGGCCTGGAGGCGCTGGAGGCCGAGGTGGAGCGCCGCCGCGAGATCACCGGTGGCCGACGCTCGTTCATCCTGGTGCCGGGCATCGACGTGCCGTTCCACTCGCGGGTGTTGCGGGTCGGCGTGGCCGACTTCCGCCGGTCGCTGGAGCGGGTCATGCCGCGCGAGAAGGATCCCGAGCTGATCATCGGGCGCTACATTCCCAACCTGGTGCCGCGGCCGTTCACGCTGGATCGCGACTTCATCCAGGAGATCCGGGATCTGGTGCCCGCCGAGCCGCTCGACGAGATCCTCGCCGACTACGACACCTGGCGTCGCGACCGGCCGCGCGAGATGGCCCGCAAGGTCTTCATCGAACTGCTGGCGTGGCAGTTCGCCAGCCCGGTGCGCTGGATCGAGACCCAGGATCTGTTGTTCATCGAGGAGGCCGCCGGCGGCCTGGGCGTGGAGCGGTTCGTCGAGATCGGCGTCAAGTCCGCGCCGACCGTCGCCGGACTGGCCACCAACACCCTCAAACTGCCCGAATATGCCCACAGCACAGTGGAAGTGCTCAACGCCGAGCGCGACGCCGCCGTGCTGTTCGCCACCGACACCGACCCGGAGCCGGAGCCGGAGGACGAAGAGGCACCCGGGGAGTCGGAAGCGGTCGCCGGAGCGCCAGAAGCCGCCGCGCCGGCGCCGGCGCCTGCCGCGCCGTCCACTGGCCCCCGCCCCGACGACCTGACCTTCGACGCCGCCGACGCCACCGTGGCGCTGATCGCGCTGTCGGCCAAGATGCGCGTCGACCAGATCGAGGAGCTGGACTCCATCGAGTCGATCACCGACGGCGCGTCGTCGCGACGCAACCAGCTGCTGGTGGACCTGGGCTCCGAGCTGAACCTGGGTGCCATCGACGGCGCCGCCGAGGCCGACCTGGCCGGGCTGCGCTCCCAGGTGACCAAGCTGGCACGCACCTACAAGCCTTACGGCCCAGTGCTTTCCGACGCGATCAACGATCAGCTGCGGACCATTCTGGGACCGTCGGGCAAGCGGCCCGGCGCCATCGCCGAGCGGGTCAAGAAGACCTGGGAGCTCGGCGACGGTTGGGCCAAGCACGTCACGGTCGAGGTCGCGCTGGGGACCCGCGAGGGCACCAGCGTTCGCGGGGGCGCGATGGGCCACCTGCACGAGGGCGCGCTGGCCGATGCCGCGTCCGTCGACAAGGTCATCGACGCCGCCGTCGCTTCCGTCGCCGCGCGGCGCGGCATTTCGGTGGCGCTGCCGTCGGCGGGCGGCGGCGGTGGCGGCGCGACCATCGACGCCGCGGCGCTCTCCGAATTCACCGACCAGATCACCGGCCGCGACGGCGTACTGGCTTCGGCGGCCCGCCTGGTGCTGGGCCAGCTGGGCCTCGACGATTCGGTCGGCGTGTCGGCCGGTTTGGCTAAGGCCACCGACGCCGAGCTCATCGACCTGGTCACCGCCGAATTGGGCGCGGACTGGCCACGTTTGGTGGCACCGGTGTTCGACGCGAAGAAGGCCGTCGTGTTCGACGACCGGTGGGCCAGCGCCCGCGAAGACCTGGTCAGGCTCTGGCTGACCGACGAGGGCGACATCGACGCCCAGTGGTCGACCCTGTCGGAAAGGTTCGAGGGCGCCGGCCACGTCGTCGCCACCCAGGCCACCTGGTGGCAGGGCAAGTCGCTGGCCGCGGGCCGGCAGATCCACGCATCGCTGTACGGCCGCATCGCCGCGGGGGCCGAGAATCCGGACCCGGGCCCCTACAGCGGCGAAGTCGCCGTGGTGACAGGCGCTTCGAAGGGTTCGATCGCGGCGTCGGTGGTCGCGCGGCTGCTCGACGGCGGCGCCACCGTCATCGCGACGACGTCCAGGCTCGACGAGGAGCGGCTGGCGTTCTACCGCGGGCTGTATCGCGACCACGCCCGCTTCGGCGCCGCGCTGTGGGTGGTGGCGGCGAACATGGCGTCCTACTCCGACATCGACGCCCTGGTCGAGTGGGTCGGCACCGAGCAGACCGAAAGCCTTGGGCCGCAGTCGATTCACATCAAGGACGCGCAGACCCCGACGCTGCTGTTCCCGTTCGCGGCACCGCGCGTCGTCGGGGACCTGTCCGAGGCCGGCTCGCGGGCCGAGATGGAGATGAAGGTCCTGCTGTGGGCCGTGCAGCGGTTGATCGGCGGCCTGTCGAAGATCGGCGCCGAGCGCGACATCGCGTCGCGGCTGCACGTGGTCCTGCCGGGTTCGCCCAACCGCGGAATGTTCGGCGGCGACGGCGCCTACGGCGAGGCGAAGTCGGCCCTGGACGCCGTGGTGAGCCGCTGGCACGCCGAGTCTTCGTGGGCGGCGCGAGTCAGCTTGGCGCACGCGCTGATCGGCTGGACCCGGGGCACCGGGCTGATGGGCCACAACGACGCCATCGTCAGCGGCGTCGAGGAGGCCGGCGTCACCACCTACTCGACCGACGAGATGGCGGCGATGCTGCTGGACCTGTGCGACGTCGAGTCCAAGGTGGCCGCGGCCGGCGCGCCGATCAAGGCGGACCTGACCGGCGGGCTCGCCGACGCGAACCTCGACATGGCCGAGCTGGCCGCCAAGGCGCGCGAGCAGGCCACGTCGGCATTGGACGACGACGCTGAAGCCCCCGGGACCGCGGGCACCATCGCGGCGCTGCCGTCCCCGCCGCGCGGGTACACCCCCGCGCCGCCCCCCGAATGGGCCGACCTCGACGTCGACCCGGCGGATCTGGTGGTGATCGTCGGCGGCGCCGAAATCGGCCCGTACGGCTCGTCGCGGACCCGGTTCGAGATGGAGGTCGACAACGAACTGTCGGCGGCCGGCGTCCTGGAGCTGGCCTGGACCACCGGGCTGATCCGCTGGGAAGACGACCCCCAACCCGGTTGGTACGACACCGAATCCGGCGACCTGGTCGACGAGGCCGAGCTGGTCGAGCGCTACCACGACACCGTGGTCCAGCGCTGCGGCATTCGCGAGTTCGTCGACGACGGCGCCATCGACCCCGACCACGCCTCACCGCTCTTGGTGTCGGTGTTCCTGGACAAGGACTTCGCCTTCGTGGTGTCGTCGGAAGCCGACGCCCGCGCCTTCGTCGAGTTCGACCCGGAGCACACGGTCATCCGGCCGGTGCCCGACTCGAGCGACTGGCAGGTCATCCGCAAGGCGGGCACCGAGATTCGGGTGCCGCGAAAGACCAAGCTGTCGCGCGTCGTGGGCGGCCAGGTTCCGACCGGGTTCGACCCGACGGTGTGGGGAATCAGCGCCGACATGGCGAGTTCCATTGACCGGCTGGCGGTGTGGAACATCGTGGCGACCGTCGACGCGTTCCTGACGGCCGGCTTCAGCCCGGCCGAGGTGATGCGCTACGTGCACCCGAGCATGGTGGCCAACACCATGGGCACCGGCATGGGTGGCGGCACGTCGATGCAGACGATGTACCACGGAAACCTGTTGGGCCGTAACAAGCCGAACGACATCTTCCAGGAAGTGCTGCCGAATATCGTTGCCGCGCATGTGGTTCAGTCCTACATCGGCAGCTACGGCGCCATGATCCACCCGGTTGCCGCGTGCGCGACGGCCGCGGTGTCGGTCGAGGAGGGCGTCGACAAGATCCGGCTGGGCAAGGCCGAGCTGGTGGTCGCCGGTGGCATCGACGACCTCACGCTCGAGGGCATCATCGGCTTCGGCGACATGGCCGCCACCGCCGACACCGGCATGATGCGCGGCCGCGGCATCGAGGACTCGAAGTTCTCCCGGCCCAACGACCGGCGCCGGCTGGGCTTCGTCGAGGCCCAGGGCGGCGGCACCGTCCTGCTGGCCCGCGGCGACCTGGCGCTCAAGATGGGCCTGCCGGTGCTCGCGGTGGTGGCCTTCGCCCAGTCCTTCGGCGACGGTGTGCACACCTCGATCCCGGCCCCGGGGCTGGGTGCGCTGGGCGCGGGCCGCGGCGGCAAGGATTCGCCGCTGGCGCGCGCGCTGGCCAAGCTGGGCGTGGGCGCCGACGACGTCGCGGTGATCTCCAAGCATGACACGTCGACGTTGGCCAACGATCCCAACGAGACCGAGCTGCACGAAAGATTGGCGGTCGCACTCGGTCGTTCAGTGGGGGCCCCGCTGTTCGTGGTGTCGCAGAAGAGCCTCACCGGCCACGCCAAGGGCGGCGCGGCGGTCTTCCAGATGATGGGGCTGTGCCAGATGCTGCGCGACGGCGTGATCCCGCCGAACCGCAGCTTGGATTGCGTCGACGACGAGCTGGCGGGTTCCGCCCACTTCGTCTGGGTGCGCGAGACGCTGCGCCTCGGGGAGAAGTTCCCGCTCAAGGCGGGGATACTCACCAGCCTCGGGTTCGGCCACGTGTCCGGGCTGGTCGCGCTGGTGCACCCGCAGGCGTTCATCGCCGCGCTGGATGCCGGGCAGCGGGCCGACTACCGGCGGCGCGCGGACGCGCGCCTGCTGGCCGGCCAGCGCCGACTGGCCTCGGCCATCGCCGGCGGTCCGCCGATGTATCAGCGGCCACCGGACCGTCGCTTCGACCACCACGCGCCGGAGAAGCGTCAGGAGGCGGCGATGCTGCTGAACCCGGCCGCTCGCCTGGGCGACGGCGAGGCCTACGAGGTCTCTGCCGAATGACGTCGGCCTATTGCCCGGCTTCTCCTCGCTCCGCTGCGCGGACCGCATCGTCGCCGGGCTCGGCCATCCGTTAGCCTGTCTAGCCATGGGCATAGTCGGTGTGGGGATCGATCTCGTCTCCATTCCTGATTTCGCCGAGCAGGTCGACCAGCCGGGAACGGTGTTCTCCGAGACCTTCACGCCGGGCGAGCGGCGCGACGCCTCGGACAAGAGTTCGTCGGCGGCGCGTCACCTGGCCGCCCGCTGGGCCGCGAAGGAGGCCGTGATCAAGGCGTGGTCCGGGTCGCGGTTCGCCCAACGGCCCATGCTGCGGGAGGACATCCACCGCGACATCGAGGTGGTCACCGACATGTGGGGGCGTCCGCGGGTGCGGTTGACCGGCGACATCGCCACGCACCTGGCCGACGTGACCATCCACGTGTCGCTGACGCACGAGGGCGACACCGCGGCCGCGGTGGCCATCCTGGAGACTTCCTAATTTCCGCGATTTCCGCGAGCGTGCGTGTTTGTACACGACACGCCGGTAGTAAGCGGCATTCTGCGCACGCTCGCGGCTCGTCGAGGCGCGACTAGCCTCGAGGCCATGACTGATCTCGTTGAGCGTGTGCGCGACGTGCTGCCGTCGGTGCGCCGCGACCTCGAGGACCTGGTGCGGATCGAGTCGGTGTGGGCCGACCCCGCGCGGCGTCCCGAGGTGCACCGCAGCGCACAGGTGGTCGCGGATCTATTGTCGCAGGCCGGTTTTGACGATGTGCGGATCGTCAGCGAGGGTGGGGCGCCGGCGGTGATCGCCCGGCATCCGGCGCCCCCTGGTGCGCCCACCGTGCTGCTGTACGCCCATCACGACGTGCAGCCCGAGGGCGATCCCGGCCAGTGGGCGTCGCCGCCCTTCGAGCCGACCGAGCGCAACGGCCGGCTCTACGGCCGCGGCAGCGCCGACGACAAGGCCGGCATCGCAACGCATTTGGCGGCGTTTCGGGCGCATGGCGGTCGGCCGCCGGTGGGCGTGACGGTCTTCGTCGAGGGCGAGGAGGAATCCGGGTCGCCGTCCCTGGGCCGGTTGCTCGCCGCCCACCGCGACGCGCTGGCCGCCGACGTGATCGTCATCGCCGACTCGGACAACTGGAGCGTCGATGTCCCGGCGCTGACGGTATCGCTGCGCGGGCTGGCCGACTGCATGGTCGAGGTCGCCACGCTCGAGCACGGGTTGCACTCCGGTATCTGGGGCGGCGTGGTTCCCGACGCGCTGAGCGCGCTGGTGCGGCTGCTGGCCAGCCTGCACGACGACGACGGCAACGTGGCGGTGGCCGGCCTGCACGAATCCCAGGCCGCAGATGTCCAGTACCCGCCCGAGCGGGTCCGCGCGGACTCCGGTCTGCTGGACGGGGTTTCAGAAATCGGCTCCGGCTCGGTGCCGCAGCGGCTGTGGGCCAAACCGGCGATCACGGTGATCGGCATCGACACCACATCCGTTGCGGCCGCGTCCAACACGCTGATCCCGCGGGCGCGCGCCAAGATCAGCATGCGGGTCGCGCCCGGCGGCGACGCCACCGCGCATCTGGACGCGTTGACCGCCCACCTGCAGCGGCACGCCCCGTGGGGCGCGCGGGTCAGCGTCACGCCCGGCGAGATCGGTGAGCCCTATGCCATCGAGGCCAGTGGCCCGGTTTACGACGCCGCGCGGGCGGCATTTCGCCAGGCCTGGGGTGTTGAGCCGATCGACATGGGCATGGGCGGCTCGATCCCGTTCATCGCCGAGTTCGCCGCCGCCTTCCCGCAGGCCAAGATCCTCGTCACCGGCGTCGAAGACCCCGCAACCCAGGCACACAGCATCAACGAGAGCCTGGATCTGGGTGTGTTGGAACGCGCGGCGATCGCCGAGGCGCTGCTGCTGGCCAGCCTGGCGCCATAGCGCTAAGTGGACGGGGCCAACCGTTAAATTCTGGCCTTTGCCGGGGATGGCGTCGTCCTGCGTCCCACAGGGACTCGATTGACCGGATGATGAGCGAGTTCTTCATCTATGTGGGTAGTGGCGGGCCGGTCCAGGGCGGCCAGCGCCACGAGGCGAGCGTCTTGACGAACGCCGTGGGGTGCGGTGTTCGCGTATTTCCTCGAACACCTGTGGTTCGCGTTGGGTGACGGTGCCCGGTGGGTGAGGTGAAAGGCTCTTGCTCAGCTGGTCGGGTATCGCATGTGGGCGCGGTGTGGAGGCGACGTCAGACAGGCCCGTGAGCTGGACGTATCTGTGAAGAACCTAAGCTCGTGGCACTTTCGAGAGGCTTTGTGTGATCGGTTCAAGAACGTGTAGCTGCGCAATCCTTGCGGACCAGAAAAACTCCTGCTAGATGCGCTGAAGACAGAAGGTGTAGCAAACCTATCTGTCGGCAGACTAGTTAAATATGAAACTACTTATCGGTAACCAACCGGTCCGCATTCACCGTCACGCCTAAGATAGCTATTTCCGCAGTAATCCAATTGCTTGCCAGGGAATAGTGAACACTCTTGTGTTTGCTGACGAATAGCGCTTCACCGCCGACACCCATACGGCAGGCCGCGCTCGTCGCCACGGCGCCGCCCGATCGCCCCGCCACGATGACTTCGCGATGCACCTCGATCTGCGGCCCCACTGATCCGCCACAGCCAGGTACCCGCTGGCGAGGACAACCCCTCCCGCACCCGCCGGGCCCACCTGTTGCTTCGAGTTAGCCGCCCCGCCCCGCCGTCACCGCCCGGGCCCACCCGCCGTCCGCACCGTTTTACGGTCCACCTCAAGAGAGGTGGTGTACCTGGGTTTGTCCCGAGCGGAGCGCTTTCGGCGAGTCACCGGACGTGGTCGGTATTGGATTGTGCCACAAGCACATACCGGCGTTATCCGGTCTGAC
Source organism: Mycobacterium heidelbergense (assembly GCF_010730745.1). NCBI lineage: Bacteria > Bacillati > Actinomycetota > Actinomycetes > Mycobacteriales > Mycobacteriaceae > Mycobacterium > Mycobacterium heidelbergense. Next base: position 3,672,013 of record NZ_AP022615.1, read on the forward strand.
GAACGCTGATTCTCCATGGTTATCTTCGAACCCATCGACGGTTACTTCCTTGTGCGGTGGCGGTATGGACAAGCCGCGCGACTGTTTTCCTCGCCTGCTCGCGTCAGCATGCTGTGGCGCCGCGCGGCTGAAACCCGCTGGCGCGTTGACGGGGGAGCCACCTGCCTGGATATGAGCGGATCGAGACGCCGCAATCAAGGCGTGTCGACACCTGACAATGATGCCGTGTCAGGTTACTCCCATGCCGTCAAATAAATATTTTGGTGGGGCTTTTCATTTAGCCCAATTAGGGTAATAGTTTTTGTGTATTTTAAGCAGGCTTTTGCTGCACCCGCATATCGTTGTAATTAATTGTCTATTTTGTTTGTCGCGATTCATTCGCAATATTTCACAGCTACATTCAATTCGTCATTATCCAGAATCCGCAAAGGAGACGGTCGTGGACCTCGCAGCCCGCCCCCACATCACCGCTGGCATCGCCCTGGCCAGCGCCGCTGTCCTCGCCGCCGGGCCCATGGCCCAGCACCTACCCGACCTCCATGCCACCCAACACCTACGTGAAGTCAGCGTGCCTGGCATTCAGCTCACCGACGCCGCTGACAGTGTGATCGACCTGTTCTCCGGCGTGGAAAACGAACTCGCATCTCTGGCAAGTGGAGCCGCCGCGACCGCGGTGCCCGCGGCGGCCCTCACCGATTTCATCAACCCCGCCGCACTACCACTACCGATAGCGACGTGGGTTAAAACGTTCCAGAATGTGGGCACCAGCCTGCAGACAACTGTGAATTTGATGCAAAAACTCCCGTTTCCGGTTGCCCAGCAGGTCGCCGCGAACTGGGTCTCATACGCCGACGTCTACGTCAATGCGTACCAAGTAGCCGCGAATGCTGCTGTCAAATTCTACACCGGAACCGCAACTACCAATTTCTGGCCGTATCTGAACGCGGCGTTCAACAGCTTCGCTTCAGGAAGCTTCACTGGCCTCAATAAGGGCGTGGTTCCCGACTTAGTCGAGGCGTTCTACGCATACCCACTCCTAACTATCGGGCTGCCTCTGGGAACTATTTTGCACATCCCCGCAGACTTCACCCAGAATCTGGCGACCGTGACCACATACCTGTTGGAGAACAGCGTCACCAGCATTGGTACGTATTGGGCCTCCACCCTGCCAACGCAGGTCGAGACTGCGTTCGGTGGCAGTTTTCAGGCTGCGTCTACGGCGTGGTCCCATGGGGATCCAGTAGGGGCGATAAGCAACCTGCTCAATACCCCCGGCGCACTGGTCAATGACTTCCTCAACGGCAGTACTGGGTCGCAGGGCCTGATCAGTTTCTTGCTAAACCACACCATATTGACGACTCTCACCCCCAACCTGGCGACGTCGATCGTAGCTCCCAACGCCCAAAATATTGCGTCCGGCGGCAGTCTTCAGGCGGCACTGCAGGGCTTGGGGAACCAGCTGATCAATGGTTGGCCATCCCTGAGCAACGCCGTCAGCGGTATCAGCACGGGATTGACGACACTGTTGCAAAACGTGGCGTCGAAGATGCCGTCACTGTTGGCAAGCTTCGGTGCAACTTTTGCAACCAATATTGGTTTGTTGATTTCCAACCTGCTCAAGTTGCTCTGATCCCGGTGGCGGTCGCCGATGCGAGCCGGCGACCGCCACCGGCAATCGCCGCTCGCACCGGGATTCTTCTCACCTCAACCAGCTACGGATTGCCCTCATCCGAATACCCAGATCAAAGGAGATGGTCGTGGACCTCGCAGCCCGCCCCCACATCACCGCTGGCATCGCCCTGGCCAGCGCCGCTGTCCTCGCCGCCGGCCCCATGGCCCAGCACCTACCCGACGTTCACGTGGTCCAACAGCTCTCCCAGGTGAGCGTGTCGGAGATTCAGCTCACCGGCGCCGACAGCGTGTTGGACCTGTTCTCCGGTGTGGAAAACGAGCTCGCCTCCCTCGCCAGCGGCGCAAGCGCGGCCGCGGTGCCCGCGGCTGCTCTCACTGATTTCATCAATCCCGCCGGATTACCCCTGCCTATTCAAACTTGGATCAACACCTTCCAGACGGCGGGCACAAATCTGCAGACGACTGCCAATTTGATCCAAGCGCTTCCGTTCCCGACTTTGCAGCAGATCGCCGCTAACTGGGCCTCCTACGGCGATCTCTACGTCGGGCCGTATCAGGTCTCCGCGAATGCTGCTGTCAATTTTTACACCGGAACCGCAAAAGCCGACTTCTGGCCCCTCCTGAACACGGCATTCAACCAGATCGCCTCCGGCAACATCAGTACCGCAGTAAACAACTTGTACCTTGCGTTCTTCCAGGACCCATTCGTAAGCATCGGGGAACCTCTGGAAAAGATTTTGCAGATCCCCGCCTACTTCACCCAGAACCTAGCGAACGCTACCAAGTATCTGACGACGACCGGCATAGCCTTGACTGCTGCCGACTTGCTCGCAGCCCTATCGCAGACCCAGTCCGCGCTCGGAAAGAGTCTTCAGGCCGCGTCGAGCGCGTGGGCGGGTGGGGACCCGGTGGGGGCGATCAGCAACCTGCTCAATACCCCCGGCGCAATGGTCAATGGCTTCCTCAATGGCACTAATGGGACAAACGGTGCGCTCGGCTTACTCAACACTGGCGTGTTGAAGACTATCGCTCCGGGTTTGGCGAAGTCGATCGTGGCTCCCAATGCAGTAAATATCGCGACCGGCGGAAGTCTGCAAGCCGCGCTGCAGGGCTTCGCTAACCAGCTGATCAATGGCTGGCCGTCCCTGAGCAACGCCGTCAGCGGCGTGAGCTCGGGATTGACCACGCTGTTGCAAAGCGTCTCGTCGAATCTGCCGTCGATGTTGTCGAGTTTCGGTGCCACCTTGGCCACCAACATCGGGCTGTTGATTTCCAACCTGCTCAAGTTGCTCTGAATTCGTGGTGGTCGCCGTTGCGAGCCGGTGACCTACCAACGGCGATTGGCCTCCTTCACCCATGAAGGGGGCCAATCGGCATGCTCGGCGCAGTTGTCGGATGCCGATCAGGGTTGCCTGTGGGGTCGCGGACGGCGCAGTCGCGCAGTCCACAGGGTCGTTGGGTTGGCTCCTGGACGATGTCGGCGTCGCCGGGCTGCAGCTACGCGAAGGTGCCGTCGAGATCGTTGGTCGCCAAAAGGAGCATCTACAGAACATGGCATTAAACCGGAACAGCCTGCACGCAAGCGGTAGCGTCAACGATTGAGGCTGCTCTGAGCTGCATGTTCCGGATATAGGTGATTTCCGCTGGCAGCGGAACGCCGGTTTAAACCGAACGATCGCACGGCAGCCAACCCTTGGGACCTGTGCTCCGCAGCGCCCGTCGGGCACGTTCGAAAGCAGTGCACCCAACATCTATGAGAGCTATTGATCTAGCTCATCCGAACTGGCCCAGGATCTGCTTAATCTTTGACGTCGTATGTGCAGCCTTCACGTTGTACTGCGCGACGGCGATCTTGCCCTTCTCGTCGACCACGAAGGTGGAGCGAATCACGCCCGTGACGGTCTTGCCGTACATCTGCTTCTCGCCGTAGGCTCCCCAGGCCGTCAGCACCTTGCGGTCGGGATCGGACAGCAGCGGGAACGTCAGCTTCTCGGTGTCCCGGAACTTGGCGAGCTTCGCCGGTGGGTCGGGGGAGATGCCGACGACGTCGAAGCCGGCATCGTTGAGGTCGCGCAGGTTGTCGCGAAAGTCGCAGGCCTGCTTGGTGCATCCCGGTGTCGAGGCCGCCGGATAGAAGTACACGACGACGCGGCGTCCCTTGTAGTCGGCCAGCGATACCTTCTTGCCGTCGGCGTCGGGCAGGCTGAAGGCGGGCGCCTTGTCGCCCGGCGCGAGCCGCGTGGTCTCGGTCAACTCGATCCCTCTCTATTCACCGGAGCGTCGGGGTCGGCGCCAGCTGATCTAGGGTAGTTCGTCAGGTGCAGCAGCCGGACTTGGAGGGCAGACACGTGGCGGATCGGGACCCCGAGACCATCAAGCAGGACATCGACCTCGCCCGTGAGCAGCTGGCGACCACCGTCGATTCACTTGCCGAGCGTGCCAATCCCCGCCGTCTCGCCGACGACCTCAAGGCCCGGGTGATCGGATTCGTGAAGAAGCCCGTGGTGACGGCGTCACTGGCTGGAGTCGGGATCCTCGTCGTCGTGGTGGTGGTCCGCAGGATCAGGGATCGCTGACCCGCGATAACGCCCCGCCCCGGGCTCGGGCTCCCGAAATAGACAGACAGCTCTGTCTGCGGTCGAGGCTCTGCTAGCGTCGGCGTCATGGAGATCCTCGACCGGGAGGCCGCCAAAGCCACTGCCCAGTCCGTGGGATTGGTGTCCCCGGCCGTCCGGATACTCGCGGCGGCAACGGAATTGTTTGCTACACAGGGGATTCGGGCGGTGGGTATCGAGCGGATCCTGCGCGAGTCGGGCTGCGCGAAAGCGAGCCTTTACGACTCGTACGGCTCCAAGGCGGCTTTGGTGCTGGCCTATCTGGCGCAGTTGGATCGCGCTGATCGCGATCGGTGGGTGAAGGCCACCGAGGGCTTGGCCGGTCCGGTCGAAAAGGCTTTGGCCTTCTTCGATCTGGCGATCGCCAACGGGCTCAAGGGCGAATTTCCCGGTTGCCTGTATGCCAACGTGGCGACCGAGTTCCCCGGCGTGCGCTTTGAACCCATCGACGGGCACCGCCGGTGGGTGCGCTCATGCCTGACGGAGTTGATGAACTCCGCGGGGGCCGAGCAGCCGGACTTGATCGCCCGGCAGATCCAGCTGCTGTACGACGGCGCGCTGGCGGGCTCCAAGCTCGACGAATCGGTGGTGCCGATCAGGCTCGGCCGGAGCCTGGCGGCCGATTTCATCGCCCGCGCCCGCGGTCGATAGCGCGCGCCCGCGTTTCCGGTCGATTCAGATCAGCCCGATCCGATCTCGGGTGTCGGCGTCGGTCACGCCGCGTTCGGCCGTCGAGGTCATCCCTGCGCGGGTTTGCGCGGTCCGATGCGGGCAGGATCTATTCGAGCTGGTCCCTTCAAATACGCAGCGCGACAACCGGATTCCGTGCCAGGCGTGGTACACCGCGGGGCGGACGGCGGCGACGGTGGGCCACGGCGGCCACCTCGTGGAGGATGCGGGCCTCCCCGGTCTCCTGAGGAGCGCGTGCGTAGACAGAGCGGTCTGTCTGTGGCAGCGTCACCGTCGTGCCGTGCCCGGCGATGTGCGAGGCACGAGCGCGTTCCGGCCTCCCGAAAGGACAGCAAACGTGGCAACCGGCACGGTGCGAATAGTTGAGGGCCACAAGAGCTTTGGGGCGACCAAACAGGCGCTCACGAGCATCGACCTGACCATCGACGACGGCGACTTCCTGGCGATCCTCGGACGCAGCGGAAGCGGCAAGTCGACGCTGTTGCGGGTGATCGCCGGGCTGGAGAAGCTGACGCTGGGGACCGTCGAATGGTCCACGGGAAGCGGTGTGGCACGACCGCACACCGGTGTCGTGTTTCAGCAGCCCCTCCTGCTGCCGTGGTTGACCGCCGGCGAGAACGTCCTTTTCGCAGGACGTTTCGCGGCGAACCGGAAATCCTTCCAGCCCGAATACGCCCAGGAACTGCTGCGGCGCTTTGACCTCGAGGCGGTGGCCGACCAGTACCCCGACCAGTTGTCCGGCGGGCAGGCGCAGCGCGTCTCGATAATCCGTGCGGTGGCTACCCGGCCCCGACTGCTGCTGTTGGACGAGCCGTTCAGCGCGCTGGACCCCGCCATCCGCGGCGATTTGCGGGCGTGGCTGGCCGACCTCGCCGCCGAGCTCGCGATCACCGTGGTGCTGGTCACCCACGACGTGGACGAGGCCTTGCAACTGGCCAGCCGCATTGTGTTGCTCGGTCCCGACGGGCGGATCCGCCGCGAATGGCGACCCGCCGTCAGCGCCGACAACGGCGAGCTTAGGCAGCAAATTCTCGACCATTACCGCGTGGCCGAACGATGAGTACCCGCCCGGTCTCGCGCCGGTCGCTGCTGGCCGGCGCGGTCACGCTGGCCGCGGCGGGGGGCCTGGCCGGTGCGGCCGATCTCGCTCACGCCGCGACCGTCGACCGGGCCAACACCGGCGGGCAGCTGCGCATCGGATACCTGCCGATCACCGACGCGGCGCCGCTGCTGATCGCCCATGCGGCCGGGCTCTACCAGCCCGGCGTGGTCAGCCCGGCCAAGCCGGTACTGTTCCGCAGCTGGGCGTCGCTGGCCGAGGCGTTCGTCACCCGTCAGGTCGACGCCGTCCACATGCTGATGCCGACGGCCATTCAGTTGCGGTTCTTTTTGGGCAGCGCCATCCGGGTCTTGGCCTGGAACCACACCAACGGTTCGGCGTTGACCGTCGCCCCGCACATCACTGACTTCGGCCAACTGGCCGGAACACAAGTGGCGATACCGTTTTGGTGGTCGATCCACAACATCATCCTTCAGGACCTGCTGCGGGCCCACGATTTGGTGCCGGTGGTGCGCCGAAGCGCCTCGCGCAGCGCCCGGACGGTCGAGCTGATAGTGATGAGCCCGTCGGACATGGTGCCGGCGCTGGCCAACCGCTCCATTAGCGGCTACGTGGTGGCCGATCCGTTCAACGCCATGGCCCAGGTGCGCAAGATCGGCCGCATCCACACGTTCCTCGGCGACGTGTGGCGCGACCACGCCTGCTGTGTGGTCCTGGCCCACGAAGACCTCATCGAGAACCGTCCGCAGGCGGCGGCCTCCCTTGTCAACTCGATCGTGCTTGCGCAGCAACGCATCGACGGCAACCGGCCCGCGGCCGCGGCGGCCCTGTCGACCGGGGCCTATCTGCCCCAGCCGCTGCCCGCCATCAAGACCGCGCTGACCTATAACCCCAAGGATTACCGCTTCGCGCATCCGGATTGGCAACCGCAGCGGTTGGGTTTCCAGCCTTTCCCGTTCGCGAGTTTCACCCGACGGCTCGTGCAGGCGATGCACGACACCGTCGTCGACGGCGACCGGGGGTTCCTGGATCGGCTCGACCCCGCGACGGTGCACTCGCAGCTGGTCTACGACAGTTTCGTGCGGACCGCGCTGGCGGCCCACGGCGGCCCCGAAAGCTTTGGGCTCCCTTCCGATCTGATCCGAGTCGAACAGGTGCAACCCTTATGACCACACAGCGAATCAGCCCCGTCGATGCCTCGGCGTCGGGCGAGGTCGTCCTACCGGCGGCGACGTCCAGACCCAAGTGGCCGCTTTTGCGGCGCTGGTGGCCACCGACGCTCGCGATCGCGGCGGCGGTCGCCCTTTGGTGGCTGGTCACCGCCGTGCTCGCTTCCCCACGGTCCCTGTTGCGCCAGACCACGCCCGGTCATGTGGCCAAATCGCTAGTCGCGCTTTACAACCGGGGCGTGCTGCTGGCCGACACCGAGGTCAGCCTGTGGCGGCTGCTCGTTGGCTTGCTCGTGGCCGCGGTCATCGCGATTCCCGCAGGACTGCTCATCGGGCTGAGCGACGTTGCTGATCGCGCCAGCCGTCCCGTGGTGCAATTTCTGCGGATGATCTCGCCGCTGTCGTGGGCGCCAATATCGGTGGCGATCTTCGGAATCGGCAACGAGCCGGTCATTTTCCTGATCGCCGCGGCCGCGGTGTGGCCCATTTTGATCAACACCGCGGCCGGGGTCCATGCCGTCGATCCCGGCTACCTGTTGGTCGCCAGGTCATTCGGCGCAAGCCGGATCGAACGCCTGACGGCGGTAATATTGCCGGCCATCCGCGGTCACCTGCAGACCGGCTTGCGGGTCGCGCTGGGAATCGCGTGGGTGGTCTTGGTGCCGGCCGAAATGCTGGGTGTGCGTTCCGGTCTCGGCTACCAGATCCTCAACGCTCGCGACCAGCTGGCCTACGGCCAGGTGGTCGCGGTGATCGTGGTCATCGGCGTCATCGGGTACGTCCTGGATCTCGGTGCGCGGCGTGCGTTGTCGACGTCGCGCCGGGACGGGTCAACCGCGGGGTAGGGCTGTGCTCTCGGCTATGGGGCGGTCGGCAATCTTCGGCCACTCGATTTCGCCCAGCACCGCGGCGAGCATCAATTGCTCGGCGAAGTCGACGTCGTACACATCAGGCAGGTCAATGCCTAGATAAACTCGATGAGCTCAATCCACGGATCGTTGAAATCCATCAGATGCGTGGCGGCATATTCCACGTTCACGTACGCGAACTCGGCCGCGCCTAACAGCTGCGCGAACTGCGCCTGCCAGGCTGCGGCTTGCGCCGCGATGTCCTGCCAAATCGCGCCGTAGCCGTTGAAGATCGTTGCAATGCCGGCTGATACCTGGTCGGCTGCCGCCGGCACCATGGTGCTGGTCGGCGCGTTGGCCTGCGCGTTGGCTTCACCGAGCGTTCGACCGATCGCGTGGACGCCTTGGCCTGCGCTGGCGAGCGCTGCAGGGGTGACGGTGAGACTCATTTCAAACTCCCAACTCGGCCATCAGCTTCCCGGTCAATACGGTGAACCCTGGGTTGGGCCCCTGGGACCACATTCAGCCACATCGGCACCGCCGCGCTTCTCCGCGATCGATCGTCAACGTGATAGCGCCCCCCAGACTGCATCGTTACCCGCTAAGCGGCGACTTCTGGCGTTGATGTGACCAGTGTTGCGTGGTGTGCGCCACCCACCGACGCCGAGATCTGCGTTAGCGCGAGAAAGTTCGAGTGGGCGGCACGCTAACGTCGATCTCGACGCAGGGGAAGCAACCGGCCCGGCGTCGAGATCCGCGATTCCCGGAAATGAAATAGCCCGCTGTGCTCCCCGCAGCGGCTCGAACGGTTGTTTGCCGGGCGCCCCCTTTGGGCGCCGACGCGCCCACAACGCCCCACCAATGAAACGGAGCCCTGGGCCTCACGAACCCAGGGCTCCGGCAACCACACCACCCGACGCTCCCGAAAGAGCGTCGGGTTCGAGCTTAGCTTCCGCAGGCACTGGCGCCTACCCCCCTTCTGTGCCCACGCGTGGGCGGTTGCCGGTCCGGTCAACGGGGCGGCAACCAGAGTGGCGGTGGCGAGGTGTTGTCAGACCGTTGAGGCAACATATCCGATGACTAGCTGAACAGCGCCTTTGCGGCGCGCGAACCGCGTTGTGTGCCACACTGGCAGGGGTGCACGATGCGGGAAGGGTGTGAAATGACAGCTTTGATAGAACCCGACGACACCGTCGTCGTAGCGAAGGCTGCCGATCTTCGCTCTGCGGTGGCGAACGCCCTCAGCCGTGCCCATTGCAGCTTTGACGACCTCGCCACGCAGGCGCGGACGGGCAATTTCGACTCGATCCAAGCACGGCTCGCATGGGTGGCCATCGGCGACCTGTACGGTGTCGACCTTGACCAGACGTTTTGATCTGGAACGGGATTCTCGAACACTTGCTCAGGAGTTCAACGAGCTTCTCAACGGCACCGTCTGCGACGGCCCACGGCTAAGTTGCGTCATATCCCCTGGTAGAGACCGGTCGCGCGCAGTCATCGGGTACGAGCCCGGCACGCTCCTCAACACAGGGCATTCAGGCAGTGTTACTGGGCAGGGCTAAGTAATGCCGTTGAGCTGTGCGCCGTCAGGGTTTCGAACCCCGGACCCGCTGATTAAGAGTCAGCTGCTCTACCAACTGAGCTAACGGCGCCTTGGTCGGCCGAGACCGCTTGGCGACAATAACAGGGATTCCGCCGGAGGGCGAAATCCCAGGACCTTCCCAGTGTAGAACCTGACGAGCAAACCGGCTGATGTCGCCGCGGTCAGAAGCTCACACCCACTAAAATGTTGGCAACATAATTCAGGGTCAGCGGTGACCGAAGTAAGCGGAGTGATGTGAAAGGTCACTTGATGACGCCTTTGCGACGACCCCGAGCGTGGCTGGCCGCCGGGCTGGTCGTGTTTGCTGTGGTTGGCGCCGCGTGCGGCGGCGGCCGCAGTGCGGCGCCGGCAAAGGTCATCTTCGACAAGGGCACACCGTTTGCCGATCTGCTTGTCCCCAAGCTCACCTCCTCGGTGACCGACGGCGCCGTCGGCGTCACCGTCGACGCGCCGGTGACGGTGAGCGTCGCCGACGGCGTGCTGGCGTCGGTGACCATGGTCAACGAGAACGGGAAGACGATAAGCGGTCAGCTCAGCCCGGATGGGTTGCGCTGGTCGACCACCGGGCAGCTCGGCTACAACAGGCGCTACACGCTGAACGCGAAGGCGCTCGGGCTAGGGGGCGCCGCGAACCGGCAGATGACCTTTCAGACCAGCTCACCGGCTCACCTGACGATGCCCTACGTCAACCCGGGCGACGGCGAGGTGGTCGGCATCGGCGAACCGGTGGCCATCCGCTTCGACGAGAACATCGCGAACCGCACCGCGGCCCAGAAGGCCATCAACATCACCACCAACCCGCCCGTCGAGGGCGCGTTCTACTGGCTGAACAACCGCGAAGTGCGTTGGCGTCCAGAGCATTTCTGGAAGCCGGGCACGGCCGTCGACGTGGCGGTCAACACCTACGGCGTCGACCTGGGCGACGGGATGTTCGGCGAGGACAACGTCAAGACGCACTTCACCATCGGCGACGAGGTCATCTCGACGGCCGACGACACCACCAAGATGGTGACCGTGCGGGTCAACGGCGAGGTCGTCAAGACCATGCCGACGTCGATGGGCAAGGACAGCACCCCGACGGCCAACGGCTTCTACATCATCGGCGGGCGCTTCAAGCACATCATCATGGACTCCTCGACCTACGGGGTTCCGGTCAACTCGCCCAACGGATATCGCACCGAGGTCGAGTGGGCCACGCAGATGTCCTACAGCGGCGTCTTCGTGCACTCCGCCCCCTGGTCGGTCGGTGCGCAGGGCCACACCAACACCAGCCACGGATGCCTGAACGTGAGCCCCAGCAACGCCGAGTGGTTCTACGACCACAGCAAGAGCGGCGACATCGTCGAGGTGGTCCATACCGTCGGGCCCACGCTGCCCGGAACCGAGGGGCTGGGCGACTGGAACATCCCGTGGCCGGTGTGGAAGGCGGGCAACGCCAACACCTAGATGCGCAGCACGGGGGCCAGCGCCGCGAGCGGGATGTGCGCTTCGACCGTGCCGCCGTCCATGAACCACTGCAGGGCTCCCGGCGTGAAGTTGATCGGCTCGTCGTGCGCCACCGGGTAGTCGGGCATGTAGAGGATCAGCTCATCGGGGGTCAGCGCCCACGCTTTGTATGCGCCGGAGTAGACCTTGTCGGGGGTCCAGCGGTCGAGGGCGAACGGATAGCTGCCCGGGTCGTGCGGCGGCGGGGCCTGGTCGAGCGCCGTTTGGATGAACGGCGCGCCCAGCGGGGGGATGGCGGTGAGGGGATCGGACGTCGTCAGGTCCGACAGCTGCACCCGCCGGCCGCTCGCCATGTCGAACGTGAACGTGCGGTAGGCGTTGTTGGGTCTGGGCCCGTCGGCGTGGTAGTCCTCGTGGAACACGGCGCTGAGCATGCTGCCGTGCTGGAACACCTGGTAATTCTCCTCGCCGAAGCTGTCCGCGACCGTGTGCGCGCCGGCGGTCTTCCAATTGTTGACGAGGGTGCGCAGGTAGTCGCGGACGACGGGGCCCGCGGTCGGGTTGTCGACGAGGTCGCCCGGCACGGCAACCTTGATGTCGCGCACGGCATTGCGTTCGGAGGTCACCGAGGTGTGGCAATACTGGCCATCCCAGTCACCGCCGAGCTCGCCGCAGAACGACTGCGCGGATGCGTGCGCCGCGCCCGCATCGAAAACGGTTGTCGCCGCGACCAATACCGACGTTGCGATGACCCTTGTGATCAGCATCCTTGCTCCGAACGATTTAGAGCAGCTGGACTTTGCTTGCCCGCCAGCGGCCGTCGATCTTCTCCATGGTCATCTTGATCCGGCTGCGGTCGATACGCGGATCGGGCGCGGCCGTGTTGGTTACGGTCTGGTCGACGAAGACCAGCACGACAACCTTTTTCGTGGACTCGGAGGCGATCGCGGAGTCGACCACCACCCCGTGCGCGGTCGCCTTGTTGTCGATCAGCAGCTGTCGAAGCTGCACGCTGGACTGGGTGTACATGTCCTTGAACTCGCCGGTGGCGCCGTCGAGCACCTGACGGAAGTTCTGGTCGACGTTGTTGGAGTCGATGCTGGTCAGCACCTCGGCGTACTTGACGGCCGCTTGCTGGGCCTGCTGGCCGGCCAGCTTCACCTGGTGCTCTTGCCGCTGCTTCCATCCGAGGAACCCGGAAACCGCAAGGGACGCAATGAGTAACAGCGGCAATACGCTGCGGCGCAGGTATTGCCTCCATGGCCGTCGCCGCCAGCTTTTGGATTTGTCGCCGTCGGCCTCGAGGAGCGTTCCCTCTTTTGCTTCGGCGTCTTCGACGTCTTCAACGTCGCTGTCTTCAGTCTCGACGTCTTCGCTTGTGGTTTCGGGCTTTTCGTCTTCGGCATCGGTTGTCACGCCACGATCATCTCCTTGTGCTTGGCGGGATCGGTCTTAGTGCGGCGGTTCGATCGGCAGGGGCGGGCCGCCGTAGGGAGTCGGAATGGTGAAGCGGCCCCGTGGCGTGGGGTCAGTTTTGCGCCCCAGATCCGCGCCCAGCGGCGGGCCCGCGGTGTCGTCGCCTCCCGGCCGCGGCGCGTTCTTGGCCGCACGGATCCCGACCCCGGGATCGTCGTCGCGGCAATAGGTGTACATGAACGGCTCGTAGTAGTCGGCGGCAGAAGGCGGATGCGACGGTGTGCCGTAGTCGCACACGTATCGCGGGTAGAGACTGGCCGTCGCCCAGACGCCATGGTCGTGGAACGCACTTGCCACGGCGTCCAGCACCGAACCACGGTAGTCGGGGAACATCGCGTTGAGCGCGGGCACGCGCAGGTAGAGAAGCTGCGACATGGTGGCCATGCTGCCCAGCAGCTGCACCATGGTGTCGGAATTGTCGGCGAACAGGTTGTCGACGGCCGAAAGTGTTTGGGGCGCCTGCCCGGTTAAACGCCGGTAGCCGCCTTGCATTCCGGCGAGGCCGGCCAGCGTTCGGTTGAGTTCGGTGGTGGTGGCGGCGAGGCCGGCGTTCTTGTCGCTCGCCAGGGTGAGCACCACGCGGCTGGTCTTGATGATGCTGGTGGTTTGGGGCAGCACCGAATCGAGCGTCGAGAGCAGGAACGTGCCGCCGTCGACGATGGCGGCCAACTTCGCGGGTCCCTCCTTGCTGAGGCTGAGTTCCCTCTTGATCAGCTCGACCTTGTGGGGATCGACCTGTGCCAGCATGCCGTCGGCGTCGCCGAGCAACTTTGCCAAGCTGACCGGGACGCTGGTGCGGTCCGGCGCGATGACGCTGCCGTCGTGCAGGTAAGGCCCCGCATCGGATTCGGCTTCGAAATTGATGTATTGCTCGCCGGCGGGCGATAGCGCCGACACGTGCACGACGCTGTTCGCCGGGATCCGCACCTTTGATGTGATGTTGGCGACGGCATCCACGCCCCTGTCGGTGATCCGCAGCGACTCGACGCGTCCGATTCGCACACCGCGCAGGGAGACGTCCTGATTGGGCAGCAAGCCACCGGATTCCGGCAACTGCACGGTCACCTTGTAGGACGACGCGAACGGCGTCACCCGCAACGCACCGACGAGCAGGTAAGCGGTTGCCACGACCAAGGTGAGCACCAATCCCGCGACCGACAGCCAAATCTGTTGCCGGTGGCCTGCCCGCACCACGCGGACCACGGCATCGGCGAAACCGGCGACTGCTCCGGTCATCGCTGAGGTCCCGGCGCGGGCGGGGGAGGACCGGGGGCGATATCGATCTGCCCGGGGATGATCGGATCCGGCATGACGGGAACCTGCGGGGAGTTAGGGCCCCGGCCGACCACACGTTCCTGCAGGCGCCACAGGGTGTACTTGAAGGTCCCGATGAGCTCGTTCCAGTTGTATCGGTGCGGTCCGTGCAGGCCCATGTCGCCGGGGAATCCGATGTCGGGGATCGATCCGAGTATCAGCTTGTCCACGCTGACGTGCACCGAAATCGAGTTCCCCGCTGTGGTTTTCACCATCGGTGCGATCAGCCGGTTCAAGGCCAGCAGGCTCGTGTCCGGGCTCACCGCAACGTCGTTGGCGGCCCCGGCGATCGTGTTCAGGTCGCGGATCACGCTACGGCCGCTGGTGTCGGTTCCCCCGATCGACGGGAACCTGGCCAGCAACCGGGCGGTATCGCCGACCTGCGTGACCAGATCCGAAAGCTCGGTGGTGTTGGCGGACAGGGCCGAGGTGGCCGGGCGGGCCTCGGTCATCAGTTCGGTGATGGCGCGGTTCTTGGCGTCGAGTTGCTGTGAAAGGCCGGACAATTCGGTCAGTGCGGACGAGATCTGGTCGGACCGGGAGTTGAGCGTCCCGACCAGCTGGTTGGACTTGCGGATCAGGTCTCCGAACGCCTGGCCCTGGTCGCCGGTCGCCTTCCCGAAACCGTTGATGATGTTGGTGAAGTTGCGCACCGCGCCACCGTTGACCAGGATTGCCGCCGAGCTGAGCACCGATTCGACGGTCGCGGCTGCTGCCGTCGAACCCAGACCGATGGTGTCGCCGTTCTTCAGCAGCGGCGCGCTCGGATCGGCCGGCGCGGGCGGCCGAACCGACACGAACACGTCGCCAAGCGGTGTCGCCGTGCGCAATTCGGCGGTGCTCCCGCGTGGCAGTTGGACGCCATCGCGGATGCGCAGGGTGGTGACCGCCGTGTAGTTGCGGGCAACCATCGTTTCGACCTCGCCCACGTCCGCTCCGGCCAGTTTCACCTTCGCCTTCATCGGCAGGTTGAGCGCGTTGGAGAACACCGCGGTCAGCGTGTAACCGCCCGAACCGAGCCCGGGGGCCGGAAGGGGCAGGCTGGCAAGGCCATTCGTGGCGCATCCGGAGCTGACGATCGCGGCGGCCAGGATCGCGACCCCGGCCTTCCCCCGCGTGGTCATCATTTCTGTCCCATCGCGGCCAGGCCGTCCAGCACGTATGTCAACCCGAAATCCGGGCCGAAGTCCTGCAGCGTCCCGGTACTGCATCCGAGTTGTCGAAGGCCCATCAGGTTGCAGATCTCTTTGGTGTACTGGCTGTCGAAGACCATTCGGTCCGTGAGGAAACGCGCACGCACGGCGCCGTTGGCCCGGTCGACCATGTTGTAGGCGTTGTCGGCCACCAGTGGGCCAACGTCCAGAAGTTCGGCAAGGTCGCGGCGCTCGTCGGTCACCGTCTGCAGAATGCTGTTGCCGTTGGGCAGGGTGTGCTTGATGCTGTCGCGATTGGCGTCCAGGAGGTCGCCGGCCCGCTGGACCAGTTGCTGGAGCTTCTTCCCGGTGTCGCCGCCACCGATATCCTCGTCCGCCATGATCTGGCTGACTTGGTGGAGAGTGGAGGAGAATTCACGCAGCTTTGAGTCGTTGGCGGACACGGCGTCGAACAGCGTGCTGATGTTTTTGACGATGGTGGTGATCTGCTCGCGCGTCTGGGCGCCACCGTCGCTGCTGAGCCGCAGCGCCTTGGACAGTTCATCGAGCGCCGCCTTGATCTTGCCGCCGTTGCCGTCGACTACCCCGGCGCCGCTGTTGAGCACGCCGGCGATGGGCCCGCCGCCGTGGCCGTCTCCCTCAAGCGATTTGGTCACCTTGTCGAGAACGCTGAGCACGCGGCTGAACTCGACGGGTGTCCTGGTTCGGGTCAAGCCGATGGTGTCGTGGTTCTCCAAAGCGGGACCGCCGTGATAGGGCGGGGTGAGCTCGATCTGCCTGTCGGTGAGGATGGACGTCGAGACGGTCACGGCGGCAGCGTCCGCCGGGATCTTGACGTTGCGGTCGACGGTGAACTGGACCTCGACGTAGCCGCCCTTGGGGATGATCTTGGTGATTTTGCCTACCGGCATGCCCAACACGGCTACCACGTTGCCTTCGTACAATCCTGAGGCGCTGTCGAATTGGGCGGTGACGGTGATCGGGGCGTCCCTGGCGCCCAGGTACCACCACCCGGCGCCGATCGCCGCGGCCACCGCCATGACGGCGATGATGGCCGTGAACCTGAGCCTGACCCCGGGCCTTGTCACTTGCAGTCCTTGAAGTATTGGATCATGCCAAACTGTTTGGCGCGGCCGCTGATCGCGCACATCCATGAGTCGACGGCGGGGATGTTGGGGGCGTTGAAGTTGATCGCGTTGCCGTCGCCGGTGAGGTTGGCCGCCTCGCGGAAGAAGATCGGCGTGACCTGCAGGAGGTTGCGCAGCAGGTCGTCGTGTTTTGCCATCAGGGCGGTGAAGTCGCGCATGTCGTTGATCAGGGAATCAAGACCCGAACGGTCGTTGACCACGATCAGGCTCATGGTGTCGACAAGGCCGGTCAGTGATCGCATCATCGCGTGGAAAACGGCTCGCCGCGCGACGAATTGGCCCAGCAGGTCTTGCCCTTGGTCGACCAGGTTGCCGATGCCCGCCTGCTGGCGCCGCAGCGTGTTGGTCACCTGCTCCGTGCTGCGCAGGAGCTGGCCCAGTTGGTCGCGTCGCACGGCGATGATCGACGAGAGCGAGTCGATGTTCGCGATTGCCTGCGGCACGACCGAGGGCAGGCCCTTGAGTTGCTTGCCGAGCACCGTCAGGGATTGCGCAAATCTGTCAGAGTCGACCTGCTCGAAAGTTGTTGTGGCGTCTCGCAATGCGGCTTGAAGGTCGTAGGGGACTTCGGTGTGTGACACATCGAACGTGTTGTTGGGCAGGGACGCCGGGCCGTTGGGCTCCAGGGAGAGGTAACGCGAACCCAGGATGGTAGTCACCTTGATCTTCGCCTTGGAATCCCTGCCCAGCACGACATTGTCGCGAACCTTCAGGCCCGCCTCGACATGGTCGCCGACGAGTTTCATGCTGGTGACGTTGCCGACGGGGACGCCCGCGACCACGATCGGGTTGCCGGCCCGCAGGGAGGCCGCCTGCAGAAACTCCGCGGTGTAGTGCCGATACCCGGCGCCGAGCGCGTGAACCAACAACATGATGCCGATCAGCACGGCTACCACGGCGACCGCGATGGACCCAAGCCACATCTTGCTGTAGCTCTCGAGCGGACGCCTCGTCATGCTCGTAAGTCGAAGCCGCACGGACGAATCAGCCACCAGCCGTGCTCCGACATCTCGGGCTGTGCCACGCCGTGTTTCCGGGTGTGGCGGCATTGATGATGATCGGCACGATGTCGTTGAAGCCGGGCTCGAACGCCATGAAGTTCACGTCGCACACGTAGGCGTTGCCGTAGGCGCCCTGGTTGCCGACCCGGACAAGCCCCTTGAGCAGCAGCGGGATGTTGTCGCCGAAGTAGGCCAGCTGGGGTTCGATATCCATCAAGTGTCTGGTGGCGCCCGGCTTACGATCGATGAATTCGCGAAGCGCCGGATACACGTCCGTGGCGGAGGTCGACAGCCGGCCCATCACCCGGGCCAGCGTACCGACCGAGGCCTGCAACTCGGGACGACGCTGATCGAGCTTGGAAACCACGTCACGGGCCTGCGTGATGACGCCGTCGAGGTTGTCGTTCTGCTGCGCAAGGTTGCCAACCACCTTGTTGAGGTTGGTGATCACATCGCCGAGCGCCTGATCCCTTCCGGCGAAGGTCTCTGTCAGCGTGGATGTCTGGCTGATCAACGTGGCAAGGGAGGACGTATCGCCCTGCAGCGACTGGATGATGCCCTTGGTGAGGTTGTCGGCATCCTGTGGGTTCAACAGACTGAACAGCGGCTCGTAGCCGTTGAGTAGCGCGGTGACGTCGAAGGACGGTTCCGTGCGCTCCAACGGGATGACGCTCCCGGGCGGGAGCACACCGTGATTGCCTTCCTTGTCCAGGGACAGGCCGAGGTAACGCTGCCCGACGATGTTCTGGTACGTCACGGAGGCGAGCGTGTTCCCGTAGAGGCGCTGTTCCTGCTGCACCACGAACGTGACTTTCGCGAGTTTCCCGTCGAGCTCGATCTTTTCGACCCGGCCCACGCGGACACCGGCCATCCGGACGTCGTCGCCGTCTCGAAGGCCGTAGACGTCGGTGAATACCGCCGAATACGAGTCCGTCTTCCCGGCCACGTCGCGCCGCAGGCTCACGTAGACCAGCCAGGTCAGCGTCACCGCGACGATCATGAACAGGGTGAGGCCGATCAGCGGTCCCCGGAATTTCATTTGGGCCCCCCGCCTGATGGTGGATGAACAACCGAAACCGTTGTCCCGCGCGCGACCGGACCCAGCAGGAGTTGGGTGGCGTCGGATGCGGGTTGGCCGGTGATCACGCTCAACATGTTTCGTTCTTGTTGGCTGCCAACCGGTCCGACGTTGCCGCCGAAGGACATCCGAAATGAGGACTGTGGAATCCACGGCGCCTTCGGTGCCACCGGTGCGACCCACGGGGCCTCCAGCGGCGGTGACGCGGGCGCGGGCAACCCCGGCGATGGGTTATCGGGGTTGGCGCTTCCCGGCACCGGGGGCGACGGCGTCAGCCCCGCGGGGAGAGGGGGATTGGGATCGGTCAGGTTGGGATTCGGGTTGATCAGCGGCGGCCCGACGGCGACGAGGTTGCCGTCCGAGCCGATAACGGTTCCCGGTGGCGGTGCCAGATCCTTGGGCGGCTGATAGTTCTGCGGCAGCAGCACTTCCGGCAGATCGGGCCGTACCGGGACCAGCGGTGCGGTGAAACAGCTGGGTCCCTTCAGTTCGCCGTAGTGGGGGCAGTCGGCGCGTGTGTAGTCGTAGTTGGGCGTGAACGTCAGCATCGTTCGCATGTTGCCGATGTTCTTGTCCGGCATCCAGACTTCCCCCATGAATTTGTTGGCCAGGTTGTCCAGCTTGGTGACTCCCGGCACGAAGTTGTTGGACTTTTGCGCCAGCACTCCCAGCACCGGCGTGAGGTCGGTCGTGATCTTGATGAGCTGATCGATGTGATTGCCGAACGATTCACGCGTGGTGCCCACGGTGTGATCGGCGCCGGAGAGCAGCGTGGCCAATTGTCCGCGCGTCTCTGCAAAGGTCCGCATCGGCGCGACGGCCAGATGCAGGGCGTCGAAAAGATCGGGCGCGGTCGCCCGTAGGCCCCGGGTCGCGTCGACGAGGGCGGATAGCGTCGACGGGCCGGAGTCGGTGCTGACGATCGAATTAAGCTGGTCGAGAAGACGATTCAGCTGCGCCCCGTCCTTGAGCAGGGTCACCCGGCGATGGTCGGTGGCGGCGGCCAGGGCTGCCAGGATCCCTTCGGACCGGTCTTCTCGCCCGCGCCCCGCCGCGGCGAGCAGGTCCCGCAGCTTGCTGATTGTGGTTTGGAATAAGACGGTCGGCAGCCGGGTGTCCTCGGGAATGTGGGCGCCCGCGCGAATCGATGCTCCGGGGCCGTTGTCGACCAGCTGAACCGACGACACGGCGAACACATTGCTGGGTACCACCCGGGCTGTTACCGCAGCCGGGATCGACGTGGCGTATTCGGGTTTGAGGTTGATCTGGACGTAATTGGGTCTTCCGTTGGCCGCGGGGACGACGTCGTTGACGCTTCCGACGAGCACCCCGTGATACTTCACGTCGGACTTTTCCGGGAGCCCGTCGCCGACGTTGACGAGATCGGCCACCACGCGCACGTGGTCGTTGAGCCGGCCCGTCGATTTGACCAGCAGCGCCGCCGTGAGCAATGCCGCCACGACCACCACCGCTACTCCGCAGGCGAGCAGCTGTCGATCCGAGGGGCCACGCCCGTCCAGCTCAAAGGAATTGGGCATCAGCCACCAACCTAGCCATCTGCCTAGCCACCGAACCTCGCACCCGCGTCGGCGCCCCACAATGCCATGGTGAGCAGCATGTTCACCATGATCACGACGGTGATGCTGGCCCGCATGCCGTGTCCCGCGGCAACGCCCACGCCCTCGGGACCCCCGCTCGCGTAGAAGCCGTAGTAGCACTGAATCGTGGAGGCGATCCACACGAAGATAACGGCCTTGAACAACGAATAGACGATGTCCTTTCCCGCCAGCATCAGCGAGAAGTAGTGCAGGTAGGAGCCGGTGGAGCCGCCGCTGCTGATCCCGACCACCACCTGCGTGGTCAGGTAGCTGACCGCCAGGCACGCGGCGTACAGCGGGATCATCGCGATCACCGAGGCGATCAGTCGGGTGGTCACCAGGAACGGAATGGGCCGGATCGCAATCGATTCCATGGCGTCGATCTCTTCGGCGATGCGCATCGATCCCAGCTGCGCGGTGAACCGGCAGCCGCCCTGCATCGCAAACGCCAGCGAGACCATCAGCGGAGCCAACTCGCGGGTGTTGATCAACGACGAGACGAACCCGGTCGCGGGGCCCAGGCCAAGCAGGTCGAGAAAGTTGTAGCCCTCGATGCCGACGAGCGCGCCGACGGTCATCCCGAGCACAAGAGCTACGCCGGCGGTGCCGCCACCCACCACGAGCGAGCCGTTACCCCAGGTGATGTTGGACAGCAATCGCAGGAACTCGCCGCGGTATTGGCGCAGGGCGATCGGCACCGCAACCACGGCCCGGAAGAAGAAGACCAGCATGTGCCCGAGCCGGATGATCGGCTTGGTGGCCCTGCGGTGCAGCCGAACCAGCCGCCCCGCAATGGGTGCCAGCGGTAGATAGGTGGAGACCGTCATCTCAGAGCCCCGTCCTGGGCGACAACATGACGTAGAGCTGGCTGACGACGACGTTGACGATCATCAGCAGCAGGATCGCCTCGACGACCGCCGCGTTCACCGAGTTCGCGACGCCCGTCGGGCCGCCTTTGGTGGACAGTCCTTTCTGGCAGGCCACGACGGCGACGATGGCGCCGAACATGATGGCCTTCAACAACGCCAGGATCATGTCGCCCGTCGTCGCGAACGACGCGAACGTCGTGACGAAGCTGCCGGGCGCACCGTTCTGGAAGTACACGTTGAACATGTAGCTCGCAAAAAACCCGACGAAGCAGACGACTCCGGTCAGCGCGAACCCGATCATGATGGCCGCGGCGAAGCGCGGCACCACCAGGCGGCGGATGACCGATACGCCCATCACCTCCATCGCGTCGGTCTCTTCGCGCATGGTCCGCGAGCCCAGGTCGGCGGTGATGGCCGACCCGACCGCCGACGCCATGAGGATGGCGGCCACCAGCGACGCGCCCTGGCGGATGACGGCGAGCCCGCTCGCCGCGCCGGCGAGTGAGGTGGCACCGACCTGACCGGCCAGCAAAGCGAACTGAACCGACAGGGTGACGCTGACCGGCAGCGACACCAGAATCGTCGGCAGCACTGCCGTCCCGGCCATGAACGCGCCCTGCCGGACGAATTCTTGCCACTGGAACCGGCCGGTGACGAGATCAACGAAGAAGTATTGAACGGTGCGCACACCAAGTACGAACTGTTCACCGACCGTTGTGAGGGAGGCGAGCGGGTGGCGTTTGACGTACCCGACGGTCCAGTCCCGGATGGCGTCCGCGCCATCGTCCGTGCATTCGGCGCCCAATGCGAGTTCGTGTTTCGTGGTCATCGCGGCGAGACCGGCAGCTCGTCAAGCAAACCAATACTACCGGTCATCGCGTACCAGCAACCCCCGTCATCGATGATCTCATTCCCTGAGCGCCAAACAAAAGATACCGGGCTCCGTGGCGCGAAACTTGCCTAACGTGGTGCGATCAGGTTCCGCGAATCCGCAGTTCAATCGGTTTTGCGCTAACACGCTAGCCTAGTCGATAGGCACTTTCAATAGCGCAGAAACGCCCACTTCCGATCCTCGGCGGATTGCAAAATTGTGTTGAAATGTAAGATTTCGCCCCAGGGCGACGGCATGAACCCAGCAAACGCGGCGGCACCGACGACGCGGCGAGTTGCCCCGTTGATCTCGACATGGACGCCCGGCTCGGCCGTCCTGGCCGCCTCACCCGCCGATCCGATCCGCATCGATCAGCAGGGCCGACCGCCACAAATTCATTGAGCGTCGGGGCTGCTTTCCTGCTTCGATGTCGACGTTAGCGCGCTCCCAACGGCGGTCTGGCGAGCCGTCGCCGGAAGCCACCCTGCTCACAATGCTGTTGGAAATTTGATGGCGTATGCGCTATCACGCTGCTCAGGTATGCGTTCCTTTGGGGATGATTGGGCACCGCTGTGGGTAGGGGTGGTGCATCATCAGACCATGCCGTCTATCCCTGCTCCCGTGGAGACCTCTGTACTCCGCTGGGCACGTGAGTCGTGCGGATTGACCGAGCTTGCGGCAGCCCGCAAGCTCAATTTGCCCGACGACCGGGTGGCCAAATGGGAGACCGGCCAGGCGGTGCCGACCATCGCGCAACTGCGTAAGGCCGCGGAGGTTTACAAGCGGTCGCTTGCGGTGTTCTTCCTCTCCGAGCCGCCCGAAGGATTCGACACGCTGCGGGACTTCCGACGGCTCGACGGGGCCGGGTCGACGCAGTGGTCGCCCGAGCTGCACGAGGAGTTCCGGCGCGCGCACATACAGCGGGAATTCGCGCTGGAACTGGCCGAGACCGATGACAGGGACACGCCGACCACCTGGCGCATTCCGGTGTCGGCAGACGACAGCGACGTCGAAATCGCCGCCCGCATCCGCGGGACCTTAACCGAGGTCGGCCCCCTGCCAATCCCGACCGGCTCGCTGAACCCATACGAACACCTCAACGCGTGGGTGTCAGCCATCGAGGCATCCGGTGTTCTGGTACTCGCCACGCGAGGCGGCAAGGTCGCTGTCGGTGAGATGCGCGGCATGTGCCTGTATTTCGACGTGTTGCCGGTGATTGTGCTCAACGGCGGCGACTACCCGCGGCCCCGCCTTTTCTCGCTGTTGCACGAATTCACCCACCTGGTGCTTCATACGGAGGGGCTGTGCGACGTGACCGCCGACGACCGGCCACGCACCGCCGACCGGTCGTTAGAAGCTCGATGCAACGCCATCGCCGCCGCTGTGCTGATGCCCGCCGCCGCGGTTCGGGCGCGGCCCGAGGTCCTTGCCCGCACTGAAATTCCGTCATCGTGGGACTACGAATCACTGCGCCCTATTGCGGCTTACTTCGGTGTGAGCGCCGAGGCGTTTCTTCGACGGCTTAGCACGCTCGGCATAGTGTCGGTCGAGCTGTACCGTCAGCGCCGCGCCGAGTTCATTGCCGCGCACGAGGACGAGGCTGAACGCACGAGGACTAGTGGCGGCGATTGGTACCGAAACACCGTGCGTGACCTGGGCAAGGCGTACGTGCGCGCTGTCGCCGATGCCCACCGACGTCGCGTCATAGACAGCAATACCGCCGCCGTCTACCTGGACGCAAAAGTGAGCCAGATTCAGAGGCTCGCCCAATCTGCCGAGTTGCGGAACGCCGTCTGAGACCTGTCGTGCTCTATTCGTTCGACACCAGCGTCATCATCAACGGGCGACGCGACCTATTCCGGCCCACGGTATTTCGCGAACTGTGGACCTTGGTAGAGGACGCCATCACTGCCGGGGAGGTGCGCTCGGTTGACGAGGTTCGCCGCGAACTCGCCAAGCGTGACGACGCTGCAAAGCAATGGGCCGATGCACAATCCGACCTGTTCTGCCCTCTTGATCTCCCGATACAACAGAGCGCGATACAGATTCTCCGATTACACCCCGACCTCGTGAAGCAGGGCGGTCAGCGCAGCGGTGCCGATCCCTTCGTGATCGCACTCGCGATGGCCAATAAGGGCAAGGTCGTTAGCCAAGAGACCGCGAGCGGCAACATCGACAAACCCCGTATTCCCGACGTTTGTAACGCCATCGGTGTGCCATGTCTGACATTGATGGATTACATCGAGGAGCAGGGCTGGGCATGGTGACGACGGTAGACGCAGCGCCTTGGTCGGTGGAATTGGCCGCAGTGTGCTGTGCATGCTGATCATGCGGCCTTCCGGGTGTGCGCGGGGTCGAACCCGGCCGCCCTCCCCGCATTCATGCAGGTAGGGCGGCATTCCGGCGCGGGGTGAGTGACGGGACTCGAACCCGCGACCCCCAGGATCACAACCTGGTGCTCTACCAACTGAACTACACTCACCATGGCCGCCAGCCGGCATCCCGATGGGAGCCAACGAACGGCGACTGTCGATATTAGCCGCTCGGCCGCTTGGTGTCCGAATCGTTTGTTCGAGCCCCGTTCGCGTCGCCCCGAAGAGTGGCGGCCACCGCCTCGACCTCGCTGGTAGACGGCCCAGGTGGGTGGACGAACGCGGTGCGCCGGTAATACCGCAGCTCGCGGATCGATTCGTGGATATCGGCCAGCGCCCGGTGCGCGAGCCCCTTGGCCGGCTGACCATAGTAAATGCGCGGATACCAGCGGCGGCAGAGCTCCTTGATCGAGCTGACGTCGATCATCCGGTAGTGCAGGTAGGAGTCCAGTTTGGGCATGTCGCGGGCGATGAACGAGCGATCGGTGGCGATCGAGTTGCCCGCCAGCGGCGCCATCTTGGGCTGCTTGACGTGGGCGGCGACGTAGTCGAGCACCATCGCCTCGGCGGTCGCGAGGTCGACGGCGGATGCCCTGACCTCGTCGATCAGCCCGGAGCGCGAGTGCATTTCGGCGACCACGTCGATCATCGACGTGAGCGCGGCGTCGTCGGCGTGGATCACCACATCGACCCCATCGCCGAGAACGTTGAGATCGGCGTCGGTGACCAGGGCTGCGATCTCGATCAACTTGTCCGAGCCGAGGTCGAGCCCCGTCATCTCGCAGTCGATCCACACCAATTCGTCGCGCACAGCGCTCAGCGTAGGCCCGCGTCAGGCCGCCGCGGGCCCTGCCCCCGCCCGCCCCCGGCAAGTAGTGTGAGCGTTGCCGAACTTGCACGGGGAAAGACTGGGGTGAGAGGGGCGCAGCAGGATGAGCACCGAATCGGCGGCGACGTCCGCGCAGCGGATCGCCAGCGGCTACGCCGTCGAAGGCCAGGCGCTGGAATTGGGCACGGTGGTCGTCGACGGCGCGGCCGACCCGACCGCACAGATTCGCATCCCGCTGGCCACCATCAACAGGCACGGGCTGGTCGCCGGGGCAACGGGCACCGGTAAGACCAAGACGCTGCAGCTGATTGCCGAACAGCTCAGCGCGGCGGGCGTGGCCGTGCTGATGGCGGACGTGAAGGGTGACCTGTCCGGGTTGGCCCGGCCGGGGGAGGCCAACGACAAGACCGCCGCGCGCGCGAAAGACACCGGCGACGACTGGCAGGCGACGGGATTTCCGGTCGAGTTCCTGTCGCTGGGCACCGGGGGAGTGGGCGTGCCGGTGCGCGCGACCGTCGCCAGCTTCGGTCCGGTTCTATTGTCAAAGGTGTTGGGGCTCAACGCCACTCAGGAGTCGACGCTCGGCCTGATCTTCCATTGGGCCAAGGAAGCCAACCGTCGGCTGGTCACCCTGGACGATCTGCGCGGTGTCATCAGCCACCTCGCCAGCGACGAGGGCAAGGAGGACCTGAAAGACCTGGGCGGGGTGTCGTCGACGACGGCGGGCGTCATCCTGCGCGCGCTGGTGAACCTCGCCGGCGAGGGCGGGGACACGTTCTTCGGCGAGCCGAAGCTCGACCCACAGGACCTGCTGCGCGTCGACGACCAGGGCCGCGGCATCATCTCGCTGCTCGAGTTCAGCGGTCAGTCGTTGCGCCCGGTCATCTTCTCGACCTTCCTGATGTGGGTGCTGGCCGATCTGTTCACCGTGCTGCCCGAGGTGGGTGACGTGGACAAACCCAAGCTGGTGTTCTTTTTCGACGAGGCGCACCTGCTTTTCGCCGACGCCTCCAAGGCCTTCCTCGATCAGGTCGAACAAACCGTCAAGCTGATCCGCTCCAAGGGCGTCGGGGTGTTCTTCTGCACCCAGTTGCCCACGGACCTGCCCAACGACGTGCTGTCCCAGCTGGGGGCTCGGGTGCAACACGCGCTGCGGGCGTTCACCCCCGACGACCAGAAGGCGCTGAGCAGGACCGTCCGCACCTATCCGAAAACCGATGTCTACGAACTGGAGTCGGCGCTGACCTCGCTGGGCATCGGCGAGGCCGTCGTCACCGTGCTGTCCGAGAAGGGCGCGCCGACGCCCGTCGCGTGGACCCGCATGCGGGTGCCCCGGTCGCTGATGGCCTCGATCGGCACCGATGCGATCACCGCCACGGCCAAATCCAGTCCGCTGCAAGGCAAGTACGGCCAGACGGTTGAACAACCGGCGCAGCCGGCGACCACGTCGGCCCCAGCGCCGCAAGCTCGGTCCGACTACCCACCGGTCCCCTCGAATGACCCGGTTCCGCCGATGCCGGAACCGGCGGAGCCCAAGGGCCCGTCCATGTGGGAAGAAGTGCTGAAAAACCCGACGGTGAAAAGCGGCATCAACACGGCGATACGCGAAGCGGTGAAGGGCATCTTCGGGACCGGCCGGCGCCGCAAGTAGCGCCTAACCGCCGCCGAGCTTCCGGTAAAAGCTGCCCACGATCGGCGCCACGATGGCGCGGGGGGCGTACCCGCTCGCCACCGACATGGCCTTCGACGTCAACCCCGGGACGACGCGCATCTTGTTGCGGTTCAACGCATCCAGCGACGCCTGGGCGGTGTGCTCGGTGGAGATCCAGAGGAAGTCCGGCACCAGCCGTTCCACCAGCGTGGCCTCGGCGTCGTCGGGAAGGTCGGTGCGCACCGGGCCCGGCGCCAGCAGCGTGACGTGCACACCGGAGCCGCGCAGTTCGCCGCGCAACGACTCGCTGAAGGTGTTCACGAACGCCTTGGTGGCCGCGTAGGTGGCGTTGTAGGGAATCGGCGAATTGCCCGCCGCCGAACCGGAAATCAGGATCCCACCGGCCTTGCGCTCGACCATGCCCGGCAGCACCGCCAACGTAAGGTCGTGCACCCCTAGGACATTGAGCTGCAGCTGGGCCTTTTCGCCCGCCGGGTCAAGGCCGGCGACCGGACCGAACGTCGCGGTCCCCGCGTTGGCGCACAGGATCGAAATGGGGCGGGCGGCCAGTTCGTCGCACAGTTTCGCCCGTTCCGCCGGGTCGGCCAGGTCGGCGGGCCGTACGTCGACGGCGACACCGTACTTGCCGGTCAGCCGGGCCGCCAGGTCGTTGAGGAGGTCTTCGCGTCGCGCGGTGACGATCAGGCTGTGTCCGCGGGCCGCCAGCTCGGTGGCCAGCGCTTCGCCGATGTTTTGCGAAGCCCCGGTGACGACGGCGCGCGCGTCGGGACTGGGAGTTGGCACCGGCATGGCGCCAATCGTAGACAGCCGCGGGGCGCGGCCGGGCGCGGCGGGTCGTCCGCCAAACACATTAGAGTGCCGGGCATGAGTGAGCGGGGGTCGCGTCCGGTCACACCCGTGCGATCCCACATCGTGGCGTGGGCGCTGTGGGACTGCGGTTCCACCGGTCTGAACGCGATCGTGGCGACCTTCGTCTTCTCCGTCTACCTCACCAGCAGCGTGGGGGCGGGACTGTCCGGCGGTACGTCGCCGGCGAGCTGGTTGGGCCGCGCGGGGGCCATCGCCGGGTTGACCGTCGCGCTGCTGGCGCCGGCGGTTGGCGTGTGGGTGGAGTCCCCGCATCGCAGGCGGGTGGCCCTGGGCGTGCTGACCGGCCTGGCGGTCGCGCTGACGTGCGCGATGTTCTTGATCCGCGATCGCCCCGGCTACCTGTGGGCCGGGTTGGTGCTGCTCGGGGCGACGGCCGCGTGCGGCGACCTGGCCAGCGTTCCGTACAACGCGATGCTGCGCCAGCTCTCGACGCCGCGGACGGCCGGCCGGATTTCCGGCCTCGGGTGGGCATCGGGTTACTTCGGCAGCGTCCTGCTGCTGCTGGTGATCTATGCGGGATTCATTTCCGGGTCGGGCTCGGGCCCGGGCGCGGTGCGTGGGCTGCTGCGGGTGCCCGTTCACGACGGGCTCTACGTCCGGGAGGCGATGCTGGTGGCCGCGGCGTGGCTCGCCGTGTTGGCCCTGCCGCTGTTGTCCGTCGCGCACCGGTTGCCGGAGACGGCGGAGGTGTACCAGCCGACGAGCATGCTGGGCGGCTATCGCAAGCTGTGCAGAGAGGTCTCCGCGGAATGGCGGCGCGACCGCAACCTGGTCTATTTCCTGGTGGCGAGCGCGCTCTTCCGGGACGGGCTGGCGGCGATTTTCGCGTTCGGCGCCGTGTTGGGCGTCAACGTCTACGGCATCTCGCAGGCCAACGTCCTGATATTCGGCGTGGTGGCCAGCGTGGTGGCCGCGGTGGGCGCCGTGCTGGGCGGGTTCGTCGACCACCGGGTCGGATCCAAACCGGTCATCGTTGCGTCGCTGGTCGCGATCGTCGCCTTGGCGCTGACGTTGATGGTGCTATCCGGTTCTCTGGCGTTCTGGGTGTGCGGGCTGCTGCTGTGCATGTTCATCGGGCCGTCGCAATCGTCGGCGCGCGCCCTGCTGCTGCAGATGGCGAAGGACGGCAGCGAAGGGGTCGCCTTCGGCCTCTACACGATGACGGGACGGGCGGTTGCGTTCGTGGCGCCGTGGCTGTTCTCCGTCTTCGTCGACGCGTTCGGCGCCGTGCGCGCCGGCCTCGGCGGGATCTGCCTGGTGCTGATCGCCGGGCTGCTGGGGATGTTGGCGGTCCGTGTTCCGGCGCGCGGCCAACACGTGACCGCACTAACCCAGCACTAACCCGTCGCTAACCCCGCGCGTCGCAGATCGTCAGGCCCACCCCGGCCCGCTGGCTCACCTGTACTCCTCCGATGGTGACCGAGCAGGTGACGTTGTGGCCGAAGTTCACGATCGTGACGTTGGCCGGGTGGACGGCCGACTTCGCCAGGCTGACCTCTTTGCTCCACGGCAGCGCGACATTGAACTCGGTCTGTATGACATCGCCGGTGGCGATGTACATGATGCTGAGCGCGCGGCCTTCGCCGGTGACGGTGTAGACCACGTCCTGCATCGCGGCCGGGCCGGTCGTCTGGGTCGGCGGCGGCGCCGGCACGAGGGTGCGGGGCGGTGGCGGCCGTGTCGATGGGGTCGGCGTCGAAGCCTTTGTGCTCGGCTCGGGCATGGCCGGCAGCGGCGGGACGGCGGTCTGGGTCCTGATCGCGTCGTTGACGAGGACCAGGGCGATCGCCAGCGCGATCACCAGCAGCACCGCCGCCCCCGCGGCGATCCACATCCAGCGTCGCGACTTCGGGCCGCCCGGCGGCGGGGAAGCCGGGCCGTACGGAGGCAGCCCGTCCGACCGCGGCAACTCCTGCTGCCAGTACGCCGGCAGCTGCTTGGTGTCGTTCAGGCCCGGCGCCCATTGCGGGACGTGTCCGCCGTAGGTGGGCGCGTAGGGTCCCGCCTGGTCGGCGTACGCCGGGTCAGCGGGCGGCGGCGGATACGGGTAACCCTGCGATCCGGCCGGTCCTGGCCCCGGTAGAGGGGGACTCAACCGCCCGGATCGACGTGGATCGTTCATGCCCACCTCATGGTTTGCAGGGTACCTGGGGCCCGGCACCCGAGCGGTGGCTTTATCCGATTACGCGAAATTCAGGGGCATTGATTCGCGGCGCTGAGCGCGGCGACGGTCATGGCCCGCATCACGACCCGGGACCGCGCCGCGCGGGCCGCCTTGGTGCGCGAATTGTCCGGGGACTTCATGCTGTGCGGTGTCGAATTCAGCAGACCGAAGACCGCGTGCGCCGTCAGCCGGGCGTCGGCTTCGGCCAGCTTGGGATTCAGCTCACGCAGCACGCCCACCCAGACCTCGACGTATTGGCGCTGCGCCTTGCGCACCTGCTTCTCGGCGGCCGCGGGCAGGTGCGCGAGGTCGCGGTCCTGAATGCGGATCAGGTCGGGTTCGCCCAGCGCGAAGTCGAGGTGAAAGTCGATGAGGTCGTCCAACGCGGCCGCCGCCCCGGAGCTGCGGGCCCGCGCCTCCCGGGCGCCGGCGAGTAGCCGCGTGCTGATCCCCACCAGCAACTCGACCAGCAGCGCCTCCTTGTTGGGGAAGTGGCGGTAGATGGCCGGACCGCTGACGCCGGCGGCGGCGCCGATGTCTTCCAGGCGCACCGCGAGGAAACCGCGCTCGGCGAATAGGCGTTCAGCGGCCGACAGAAGTCGCAAGCGGCGGTCGGATTTCAACCGGCTGCGGCGATTTGGGGTGTCGGCGCGGCTGGACCGGCCCGCTGGCGCGGACGCCGTCATGACGACCTCCGTCCACAACTCGTCCGGTCGGTTAATCGCCACTAACGTAGCACGAGTTATTCGCCATTAACTCGCGAGTGAGCGATGCGGCGGCCGAGCGCCTCCCTTTGCTGGACGCGGCACGCGGGCGATGGTATTCTCACCCGAGTTAATCAGGATTAACTGAAGTTGGGACCGCCCGGACGGCAAGGAGGCTGCTGCGGCGATGGACGAGGTGGTGGCGACGGCCGCCGAAGCGGTCGCCGACGTAAGGGCCGCGCCGTCGTTCGCCGACGAGCACCGCCGGCTGGTCGGTGAGCTGAACGCCACGCTGGCGGCCGCGGCGCTGGGCGGCAACGAACGCGCGCGCGAGCGGCACGTCGGCCGCGGCAAGTTATTGCCGCGCGAACGCGTGGATCGCCTGCTCGACCCGGGCAGCCCGTTTCTGGAGCTGTCGCCGCTGGCCGCCCATGGAATGTACGACGACGAATCTCCGGGGGCCGGGATCATCACCGGGATCGGCCGGGTGTCGGAGCGCGAGTGTGTGATCGTCGCGAACGACGCGACGGTCAAGGGCGGCACCTACTACCCGATGACCGTCAAGAAGCACCTGCGCGCGCAGGAGATCGCGCTGCAGAACCGGCTGCCGTGCATCTATCTCGTCGACTCCGGCGGCGCCTTCCTGCCGCGCCAGGACGAGGTGTTTCCCGACCGGGAACATTTTGGGCGGATCTTCTACAACCAGGCGACCATGAGCGCCAAGGGAATTCCACAAATCGCGGCGGTGCTCGGGTCCTGCACGGCGGGCGGCGCCTACGTGCCGGCGATGAGCGACGAGGCCGTCATCGTCCGCGAGCAGGGCACGATCTTTCTGGGTGGCCCGCCGCTGGTCAAGGCCGCCACCGGGGAGATCGTCACGGCCGAGGAACTCGGCGGCGGCGACCTGCATTCGCGGGTCTCCGGTGTCACCGACCACCTGGCCGACGACGACGAGCACGCGCTGCGGATCGTCCGGTCGATCGTGGCGACCTTCGGCCCGCGTCAGCCCAGTCCGTGGGAGGTGCGGCGCTCGGTCGAGCCCACGCACCCGCAGACCGAGCTCTACGACGTCGTGCCCCCGGACCCACGGGTGCCCTATGACGTGCACGAGGTGATCGTGCGGCTGGTCGACGGCGGCGGATTCAGCGAGTTCAAGGCCAACTACGGCAAGACGCTGGTGACCGCCTTCGCCCACATCCACGGCCACCCCGTCGGCGTCGTCGCCAACAACGGCGTGCTGTTCAGCGAATCCGCCTTGAAGGGCGCGCATTTCATCGAGCTGTGCGACAAGCGCAAGGTCCCGCTGCTGTTCCTGCAGAACATCGCGGGTTTCATGGTGGGTCGCGACTACGAGGCCGGCGGCATCGCCAAGCACGGCGCCAAGATGGTCACCGCGGTGGCCTGCGCCCGGGTGCCCAAGCTGACCGTCGTGATCGGCGGATCCTATGGCGCGGGCAACTATTCGATGTGCGGCCGGGCCTACTCGCCGCGCTTTCTGTGGATGTGGCCGAATGCGCGAATCTCGGTCATGGGCGGCGAGCAGGCCGCGTCGGTGCTGGCGACCGTGCGCGGTGAGCAGCTGAGCGCGGCGGGCAAGCCCTGGTCGGCCGGCGAGGAGGAGGCGTTCAAGGCGCCCATCCGCGAGCAGTATGAGGACCAGGGCAATCCGTACTACTCGACGGCCCGCCTGTGGGACGACGGCATCATCGACCCGGCGGATACCAGAACCATTGTCGGGCTGGCTCTTTCGGTGTGCGCCCAGGCGCCGCTGGAACCGGTCTCCTACGGCGTCTTCCGGATGTGAGTGCGGTGTTCGAGACCGTGTTGGTGGCCAACCGCGGCGAGATCGCGGTGCGGGTGATCCGCACCCTGCGCCGGCTGGGCATCCGGTCGGTCGCCGTCTACAGCGACCCCGACGCCGGCGCGCGGCACGTGCTCGAGGCCGACGAAGCGGTGCGGCTGGGGCCCGCCGCGGCGCGCGAGAGCTACCTCGACATCGCCAAGGTGCTCGACGCCGCCACGCGCACCGGGTCCCAGGCGATCCACCCCGGCTACGGGTTCCTGTCGGAGAACGCCGATTTCGCGGCGGCCTGCGAGCGGGCCGGGGTGGTGTTCCTGGGTCCGCCGGCCCGGGCGATCCGGGTGATGGGCGACAAGATCGCCGCCAAGAACGCGGTCGCCGCCTTCGACGTGCCGGTGGTGCCCGGTGTGGCCAAGCCGGGGCTGACCGACGACGAGCTTGTGACCGCGGCCGAGGAGGTCGGCTATCCCGTGCTGGTCAAGCCGTCGGCGGGCGGCGGCGGCAAGGGCATGCGGCTGGTGGAGGACCCGGCCCGGCTGCGCGAGGCGCTGGCGGGCGCGCGGCGGGAGGCGGCGTCGGCGTTCGGCGACGACACGTTGTTCCTGGAGCGGTTCGTGTTGCGGCCCAGGCACATCGAGGTGCAGGTGCTCGCCGACACCCACGGCAACGTCGTGCATCTGGGCGAACGCGAGTGCAGCCTGCAGCGTCGCCACCAGAAGGTGATCGAGGAGGCGCCCTCCCCGCTGCTTGACGCCGAGACGCGCGCGCGGATCGGGGCCGCGGCCTGCGACACCGCCCGCAGCGTCGACTACGTCGGCGCCGGCACGGTGGAGTTCATCGTCTCCGCCGAGCGTCCCGACGAGTTCTTCTTCATGGAGATGAACACCCGCCTGCAGGTGGAACATCCGGTCACCGAGGCGATCACCGGCCTGGACCTGGTGGAGTGGCAGCTGCGGGTGGCCGCCGGCGAGAAGCTGGCGTTCGCCCAGGACGACATCGAGCTGCGCGGGCACGCGATCGAGGCCCGCGTGTACGCGGAGGATCCGGCGCGGGGGTTTCTGCCCACCGGCGGGCGGGTGCTGCGGGTGTTCGAACCCTCGGGCGACGGCGTGCGGGTGGACTCGTCGCTGCGGGACGGGACTATGGTCGGCAGCGATTACGATCCGATGCTGAGCAAGGTGATCGCCCACGGGGTCGATCGCGGGGAGGCTTTGGCCCGGCTCGACAGGGCGCTGTCGCGGACCGCGATCCTGGGCGTGCGGACCAACATCGAGTTTCTCCGATTCCTGCTGGCCGACGAGCGGGTGCGGGCGGGCGACCTGGACACCGCACTGCTCGACGAGCGGCTGGCCGACTTCGCTCCGCTGCCCGCACCCGACGACGTGCTCGCCGCGGGCGGCCTCTACCGCCAGTGGGCCCTGGCATGCCGCGCTTGGGGCGATCTATGGGCCGCACCGACCGGATGGCGCGCCGGCGGTGGCGCCGCGCCGGTCCGCACCGCGATGCAGACTCCGCTGCGCGCCGAGACGGTGTCGGTGTGGGGGCCGCCGGACGCCGCCCGGGTCCAGGTCGGCGGCGGCGAGATCCATTCCGCGAGCGTGCAACTCGAGGGTGACCAGATGAGCGTCACTCTGGACGGCCTGCGCCGGGACTACCGGTGGGCCGAGGCCGAGCGGCACCTCTGGATCGCCGACGAGCGGGGAACCTGGCACCTGCGCGAGGCCGAGGAACGCACGATCCATCGCGCGGCGGGCGCGCGGCAGGCGGAGATCACGAGCCCCATGCCCGGCAACGTGATCGCCGTGCGGGTCGACTCCGGCGCCGAGGTCGCCGAGGGTGACGTGGTGATGGTCGTCGAGGCGATGAAGATGGAACACCCGCTGACCGCACCGGCTTCGGGACGGGTAGAGGCGCTGGTGTCCGTCGGCGATCAAGTGAGAGTCGATCAGGTGCTGGCGCGGATCAAGGATCGGGAATCATGACGACACTGCCGCAGGAATACCGGGAACTTCGCGACACGGTGGCCGACTTCGCGCGCACCGTGGTCGCCCCGGTATCGGCCAAACACGATGAGGAGCACAGCTTCCCGTACGAGGTGGTCGCCAAGATGGGCGAGATGGGCCTGTTCGGCCTGCCGTTCCCCGAGGAATACGGCGGCATGGGCGGCGACTACTTCGCGCTGTCGCTGGCGCTCGAGGAGCTCGGCAAGGTCGACCAGTCGGTGGCGATCACCCTGGAGGCCGGCGCCAGCCTCGGCGCGATGCCGATCTACCGGTTCGGCACCGACGAGCAGAAGCGAAGGTGGCTGCCCGACCTCACCGCCGGGCGGGCGCTGGCCGGCTTCGGGCTCACCGAGCCGGGCGCCGGCTCCGACGCCGGCGGCACCCGCACCACCGCCCGGCTCGACGGCGGCCAGTGGGTCATCAACGGCAGCAAGCAATTCATCACCAACTCGGGCACCGACATCACCTCGCTGGTCACCGTCACCGCGGTCACCGGCACCGCCGCCGATGGCAAGAAAGAGATCTCGACGATCATCGTGCCCAGCGGCACACCGGGATTCACCGTCGAACCGGTCTACAACAAGGTGGGCTGGAACGCGTCGGACACCCGCCCGTTGACGTTCGCCGACGCCCGCGTCCCCGAGGAGAACCTGCTGGGCGCCCGCGGGACCGGCTACGCGAACTTCCTGTCGATCCTGGACGAGGGCCGCATCGCGATCGCCGCGCTGGCGACCGGGGCGGCGCAGGGCTGCGTCGACGAGAGCGTCAAGTACGCCAAGGAGCGCCAGTCGTTCGGCCAGCCGATAGGCTCCTACCAGGCGATCAGCTTCAAGATCGCCCGGATGGAGGCCCGCGCGCACGTCGCCCGCACGGCGTATTACGATGCGGCCGCAAAGATGTTGGCGGGCAACCCCTTCAAGAAGGAGGCGGCGATCGCGAAGATGATCGCGTCGGAGGCGGCGATGGACAACGCCCGCGACGCCACGCAAATCCACGGCGGCTACGGCTTCATGAACGAGTATCCGGTCGCGCGTCATTACCGCGACAGCAAGATCCTCGAGATCGGTGAGGGCACCACCGAGGTGCAGCTGATGCTCATCGCGCGATCGCTGGGGCTGTCGTGACGGATGCCAAATCGGTTGTGCAGCGCGGCCTGTGGTTCGAGGAGTTCGAAATCGGCACCACCTACCTGCACCGGCCCGGACGCACCGTCACCGAGGCCGACAACGTGTTGTTCACCACGCTGACGATGAACACCCAGTCGCTGCACCTCGACGCGGCGTGGGCGGCGCAGCAGCCGGGTTTCCGGGGCGAGCGGCTGGTGAATTCGATGTTCACCCTGTCGACGCTGGTGGGCCTGTCGGTGTCGCAGCTGACGCTGGGCACCATCGTGGCCAACCTCGGCTTCTCCGAGGTGTCGTTCCCCAAGCCGGTCTTCCACGGCGACACCCTGTACGCCGAGACGGTGTGCACGGCCAAGCGCGAGTCCAAGAGCCGGCCGGGCGAGGGCATCGTCACCCTCGAGCACACCGGGCGCAACCAGCACGGCGACGTCGTCGCCCGGGCCGTCCGCACCACCCTGGTCCAGAAACGGCCGGCGCGGTGAACCTGCGCGCCGCCGGCCCGGCGTGGCTGTTCTGCCCGGCGGACCGTCCCGAGCGGTTCGCGAAGGCCGCCGCGGCCGCCGACGTGGTGATCCTCGACCTCGAGGACGGCGTGGCCGAAGCGGACAAACCCGCCGCCCGCCGGGCGCTGCGGGAGACCGTGCTGGACCCGGAGCGCACCGTGGTGCGGATCAACGCGGCCGGCACCGAGGAGCACGCCCGCGACCTGGATGCCCTGGCCGACACCGCGTACACGGCGGTGATGCTGTCGAAGACCGAATCGGCCGCTCAGGTTGCCGCGCTCGCGCCGCGCGAGGTCGTCGCGCTGATCGAGACGCCGCGCGGCGCGGTGTTCGCCACCGACATCGCCGCGGCCGAGGGCACCGTGGCGATGATGTGGGGTGCCGAGGACCTGGTCGCCACCCTGGGCGGCAGCTCCAGCCGGCGGTCCGGCGGCGCCTACCGGGACGTGGCCCGCCACGTGCGGTCGACGGTGCTGCTGGCGGCGTCGGCGTTCGGCCGGATCGCGCTGGACGCCGTGCATTTGGACATCCGCGACATCGACGGCCTGCGCGCGGAGGCCGACGACGCCGTCGCGGTGGGATTCGACGGGACGGTCTGCATCCACCCGAGCCAGGTCCCGGTGGTGCGCGAGGCGTATCGCCCCAGCGAGGAGAGGCTGGACTGGGCGCGGCGGGTATTGGCGGCCGCGAAGACCGAGCGCGGGGTGTTCGCGTACGAGGGCCAGATGGTCGACTCGCCGGTGCTCAAGCACGCGGAAATGCTGCTGCGCCGGGCGGGGGAATCCGCGTCGGGGTGAGGCGTCGGCGTCGCCGCGACACGTCCTCGCCGCGACCGCGATCAACGCGGTGTCTTCGGATTTGAGCGCATAATGGGAGGTGCGCCAGTGTCGCGGCGAGCGGAGTCTTTCGGGTGGCTGGCGATCGACTTCGTCTCGCGGTAGGTCTCCTGTGCCACGCGGCTTCTGGCTAAGGAGGCGGTATGGCGGAGATCCTTCGGACGCCGATGACTGTCGACCTCGAACCGGTGCGACTCGTCGCCCCGGACGGCACGCCGACACCCGAATGCCGCTACGGCCGTGACCTTCCCGCGGAGACGCTGTGCTGGCTCTACGAGATGATGGTGGTCACCCGGGAGCTGGACACCGAGTTCGTCAACCTGAAGCGCCAAGGACAATTGGCGCTGTTCGCGTCCTGCCGTGGCCAGGAGGCCGCCCAGGTGGGCGCCACGGCCTGCCTGCGCAAGACCGACTGGCTATTTCCGCAATATCGCGAGCTCGGCGCGTATCTGGTGCGCGGCATTCCGCCCGGGCATGTGGGCGCGGCATGGCGCGGAACCTGGCACGGCGGGCTGGAATTCACCACGAAATGCTGTGCCCCGATGTCTATTCCGATCGGCACCCAGACCCTGCACGCCGTCGGCGCGGCGATGGCCGCGCAACGCCTGCGCGAAGATTCGGTGGCGGTGGCCTTCCTCGGCGACGGCGCCACCAGCGAGGGCGACGTGCACGAGGCGCTGAACTTCGCGGCCGTGTTCACCGCGCCCTGCGTGTTCTATGTGCAGAACAACCAGTGGGCGATCTCGGTGCCGGTATCCAGGCAGACCGCCGCGCCTTCCCTCGCGCACAAGGCGATTGGCTACGGAATGCCCGGAATCCGGGTGGACGGCAACGACGTGCTGGCGTGCTATGCGGTGATGGCCGAGGCCGCCGCCCGGGCCCGGGCCGGTGGCGGCCCGACATTGATCGAGGCGGTCACGTACCGGCTCGGCCCGCACACCACGTCCGACGATCCGACGCGATACCGGACGCAGGACGAAGTGGACCACTGGGCGGCGTTGGACCCGATTCCTCGTTACCGCGCCTACTTACACGGCCAGGGCTTGTGGTCGCAACGCCTGGAGGAGCGGGTCGCTGCCCGGGCGAAGCGAATGCGAGCCGAATTGCGTGACGCCGTCTTCGACGCGCCCGATTTCGACATCGACGACGTGTTCACCACGGTGTACGCGGAGATGACGCCCGGATTGCGGGCGCAGCGCCAACAGCTGCGCGACGAACTTGACCGAGGCGAGGAGGCGTGAATGACCCAGCTCGCTGATCGCCCGGTCGGCCCCGACGAAACGCTCACGGCGTTCGGCGCGCAGTCGTTGACCATGGTGCAGGCGCTCAACCGCGCGCTGCACGACGCGATGGCCGCCGACGATCGGGTCCTGGTGTTCGGCGAGGACGTCTCCGTCGAGGGCGGAGTGTTTCGGGTGACCGAGGGGCTGGCCGAAACATTCGGCGAGGAAAGGTGTTTCGACACGCCGCTGGCCGAGTCCGCCATCATCGGGATCGCGGTGGGGCTGGCCTTGCGCGGCTTCGTCCCGGTGCCGGAGATCCAGTTCGACGGATTCTCCTACCCGGCCTTCGATCAGGTGGTCAGCCACCTGGCGAAGTACCGCACCCGCACCCGTGGTGAGATCAACATGCCGGTGACGGTCCGGATCCCGTCGTTCGGCGGTATCGGTGCGGCCGAACATCATTCGGACTCCACCGAGTCGTACTGGGCGCATACCGCCGGCTTGAAGGTGGTGGTCCCGTCCAGCCCGGCGGACGCGTACTGGCTGCTTCGGCACTCCATCGCGTGCCCGGACCCGGTGATGTTTTTGGAGCCCAAGCGGCGCTACCAGGGCCGCGGCATGGTCGACGCCGGCCGGCCCGAACCGCCCATCGGCCGGGCGATGGTGCGCCGGCCGGGCACCGACGTCACCGTCGTCACCTACGGCAGCCTGGTGAGTACCGCCGTGGCGGCCGCGGAAGAGGCTCAGCGCCAACGCGGTTGGAGCCTGGAGGTCATCGATCTTCGGTCGCTGGTCCCCTTGGACTTCGACACCGTCGCCGCGTCGATCCATCGGAGCGGGCGCTGCGTGGTGTTGCACGAAGGGCCGCGCAGCCTGGGATACGGGGCGGGGCTGGCTGCGCGCATCCAGGAGGAGATGTTCTACGAGCTGGAGGCGCCGGTGTTGCGCGCCTGCGGTTTTGATACTCCGTACCCGCCGGCGCGGCTGGAGGGATTGTGGCTGCCGGGCCCGGACCGGCTGCTGGACTGCGTCGAGCGTGTGCTGGAGCAGCCGTGAGCGCCGACAATCGGATCAAGTCGTTTCGGGTCCCCGACCTCGGCGAGGGGCTCGAAGAGGTGACGGTGACCAGTTGGCACGTCGCCGTCGGTGACGAGGTCGAGCTCAATCAGACCTTGTGTTCGGTGGAGACCGCCAAGGCCGAGGTGGAGATCCCGAGCCCGTACGCCGGGCGGATCGTCGAAACGTGTGGCGCCGAAGGCGATGTGCTCCAGGTGGGTGCGGTGCTTGTCCGCATCGACACCGCGCCGGCGTCATCCGAAGCGAACGGCGAGGCCGCCGTTCCCACGTTGGTGGGCTACGGCACCGACGCCGGCATCGACGCCAGCCGGCGTGGCCGGCCGTTGGCGGCCCCTCCGGTGCGCAAGCTGGCCAAGGAGCTTTCGGTTGACCTCTCTTCGATACGGCACGTTCCCGCGGGCCGGGTGATCACCCGCGCGGACGTGTTGGCGGCGGCTCAGGACGCCGACGTCCGGCCCGTCCGGGGCGTGCAGGCCCGGATGGCGGAGAAGATGACGCTGTCCCACAGCGAAATCCCGGCCGCCAAGGTCAGCGTTGATGTGGATTGCACCGAGTTGTTGCGGTTGCGCGACCGGTTCCGTTCGGCGCATCAGGGGATCACGCCGTTCGTGCTGACGCTGCGGATGCTCGTTGTTGCGTTGAGTCACAACGAAATTCTCAACTCAACCTGGATCGATTCTCCTCAGGGCCCCGAGGTGCACGTCCATCGCTGCATTTATCTGGGATTCGGCGTGGCCACCCAACGCGGGCTGTTGGTCCCGGTGATCGCCGACGCACAGAACAAGGCGACCCGCGAATTGGCCGACCGGACAGTCGAATTGATCACCGGAGCGCGTGAGGGTACGCTGACGCCCGCCGAGTTGCGCGGCTCGACGTTCACCGTGTCGAACTTCGGTGCCCTGGGTGTCGACGACGGCACGCCGGTGATCAACCATCCCGAGGCGGCCATCCTGGGCATGGGAGCGATCAAGCCGCGCCCGGTGGTCGTCGACGGCGAGGTCGTGGTGCGGTCCACGATGACGCTGACGTGTGTGTTCGACCACCGTGTCGCCGACGGCGCCCAGGCGGCCCAGTTCGTCTGCGAGCTAAGGGATTTGATCGAATCGCCGCAGACCGCGCTGCTGGACCTATAGCGGGTCGTCGTCGTCGTCTTGGTCGTGGTGGAGGAGTTTTTCGGGGTGCCAGTAGGTGTTGGTTCTGGGTTGTCCGTGGTCGAGGTGGGCCGGGGGTATCCATTCGGTGTCGCCGTGGGTGTTTTTGCGGGTGCTCCAGCCGCCGGGTTGCACGATGTGGTGTTGGGTGGGGCACCCGAAGGCCAGGTTGTTGACGTCGGTGTCGCCGCAGGTGGTGTAGGGCTCGACGTGGTGGACTTCGCACCAGTACCCGGGCACGGTGCAGCCCGGGGCGGTGCAGCCCAGGTCTTTGGCGTACAAGACGATCCGCTGCGCGGGGGAGGCCAGCCTTTTCGTGTGGTACAGGGCTAGGGTTTTGCCTTTGTCGAAGATGGCCAGGTAGTGGCGGGCGTGGCGGGATAGGCGGATCACATCGCTCATGGGCAGGATGCTGCCCCCGCCGGTCAGGGCGCGCCCGGCGGCGGCCTCGAGCTCGGCCAGGGTGGTGGTGACGATGATGGAGGCGGGTAGGCCGTTGTGTTGGCCGAGTTTTCCCGACGCGAGCAGGGCGCGGTGGGTGGCCAGCAGCGCATCGTGTTGGCGTTGCGCGGGGCTGCGGGTGTCTTTATCGATGGCGTCTTGCGACGGGGTGCCGTCCACGGTGGGGGTCTGATCGGTGGGGTTGCACATGCCGGGGGCGGCCAGTTTGGCCCACACGGCTTCTAGGGTGGCGCGGGCTTCGGGGGTGAGCCAGCCGTGTAGTGCGGACATGCCGTCGGTTTCTTGTTTGCCCAATGTGATGCCGCGCCGCCGGGCGCGGTCGTCGTCGCTGTAGAGGCCGTCGGGGTTGAGGCAGTCGGCGAGGGTGTCGGCTAGTGCGCCGAGTTGTTCGGGTCGATGTTGGGTGCCCAGGCGGGCGAGGTGTTTTTCGGCGCGTTCGCGGGTGGCTGGGTCGATCCAGCCGGGTAGTTGGTGGTAGAACCGGCGGATCGCCGCGACTTGCGCGCCCCCCAGTTTCCCGTCGCGTTGGGCGGCTGCGGTTTCGGCTAGCACCGGCGCCAGTGGTTCGCCGGTCAGGGCGCGGCGGGGTCCGAGGTCGGCGGCCTCGTGAATGCGCCGACCCGCCTCGGCGCGGGTGATCAACGCCCACTCGGCGATGGCATGGGAGAGCGTGCCGCCCAGCTCGTCGGGGGTGGCCTGGCGGGCCAGCTGATTGATCAACGGATGCTCGATCGCCGGCACCCGGCGGCGCACCCGCTCACAGCGCTCCAACAACGCCAACCGCTCCGGCGTGGTCAACGCCTCACAATCCAACCCCAAGACCCCATCAACCGTGGCATCCAGGGCATCGAAGGCAGCCGTGATCGCCTCCCGATCCACCACGCTGCCAGCCATGACCCGAAACTATCGAAGCCCACCGACAAAAAACCCGGCCCAGTGACCACTGAAACCAAAGTGACACAAGAGATTTCTGAATACCGGTAGTGGTTGCGTGCTATCTGCGTTGTGCCGCAGCCAATTTGGCTGCAAATTCTGGTGATTGGATGGAGTACACCTGCGGTCCCAGCTCCGTGCGTATGGCGAATGCGTGTTGCTCGTTGTCCAATGATCCCGGGCTGGCGGTGGCGCGCATGGTGGCTTTGGTCGCCAGCACCACCTCACGGGGAGCGGCTCCGGGCCGCGCGGCAAGCTCGAGGGCCGCCGCGACGGGGTCGTCGGCGACGCTGAGCGCCAACCCGTGCCGTACGGCGGATTCGGCGTCGAAGCGCATGCCGAACAACAAAGCCGCGCGCGCCACCTGCGGGCCTACCGCGCGCTGCAGCATCCACGTCGCACCCCCGCCGGGATGCAGCCCCAACTGTTGGAAGCGGGCGTCGAACGATGCGGCCGGTCCGGCGATGCGCACGTCGGCGGCCAACGCAAGGTTCAGGCCCGCGCCGACGGCCGCGCCGTTGACCGCGGCGATCGTGGGCAACCGGCAATTGCTCACAGCCATGAAGCCGTCGTAGATCCGTTGCAGCCTCGACTCCGCCTCTCCACCTCCCGCGGCGCCCAGGGCGCTGAGGTCGGCGCCCGCACAAAACGCCTTGCCCGCGCCCGTGACGACGACGGCGTGTACGCCAGCGTCGGCTTCGGCCCGCTCCACCGCTTCCCGCAGCCGCGCGGACATCTCGTCGGTGAGGGCATTGCGCCGATCGGGGTCGTTGACGGTGATGAGCGCGACATGGTTGTCGATACTGAAAAGGACCGGGTCGGATTGGGCCACCGGGCACCTCTGCGTTCTCGGGTTTGCTGGGCGAGACTCAGCTAAGGGTACTCGACGATGCCCGCATCAAAAGTTCAGGCTCGAGAACATGATTCGGCGCGGGTCATACTTCTGTCTTACGGCACTCAGCCGAGAAAGGTTCGCGCCGTAGTACCGCGAAGCGGGTTGGTTGGCCTCGAGATAGTTCACATAACCGCCGACCGAATACGGTTGCACCGCTTGGTGTGCGGTGTTGA
Organism: Mycobacterium heidelbergense; assembly: GCF_010730745.1. NCBI lineage: Bacteria > Bacillati > Actinomycetota > Actinomycetes > Mycobacteriales > Mycobacteriaceae > Mycobacterium > Mycobacterium heidelbergense. The sequence continues at coordinate 3,714,377 of NZ_AP022615.1, forward strand.
GCCAGCCGGTGGCGGCCGCCTGGTCACCGGTTTCGACGTACCACTGCACCAGTGAGGACTGCCGGCGCCAGGGGAAGGCTGTGGCGCCCGGTGCCACGGTGGCGAGCGCGCCGTCGAGGGCGTGCATGATCGCCAACATGCGTCCGGCCCCACGGGGAAAGGCGTCGACCGCCGAGGCGATCCCCTTGGCGGCGGCCGGGGTGAGGGTCGTGAAAACATCAGATCCGCCGACGTATCCGAGCGGCGACGGGTTGAGGTTCTCGACGGCCAGATACTTCACCAGGTCCAGATAGTTGAACGTGTGGTTCTCGGTCCCGGTCGGTTGCATCCCGACGGCCGAGGTGATGGCGCTCGCCACGCTGTTACCCGACCCGGCCGGGCAGGTCGCGAGGATCCGACAGTGCGTACCCATGGCGTCGACGGTGGCGTCCGCCAGCGCCCAGCTGCGTTGGTCGGCGGTGCGCAGCCAACTCTGCCAACCGAGGAGAACCTGCGCGAACGACTGCGGCGGGAAATTGAGGTTCACGGCGTCGACGTCGCTGGTGGCGAACGTGGCGAAGGTCAGCGAGGTGGTAACCCCGAAGTTGCCGCCACCGCCGCCGCGCAACGCCCAGAACAGGTCGGGCTGGCTGGCGGCAGACGCGGTGACCGTTTGGCCGCCGGGCAGCACCACCGTCGCCGAGGTCAACTGGTCGGACAGCAGGCCCGCGTGCCGGGATTGGGCGCCCAGCCCGCCGCCGAGGGCGTGTCCCGCGGCGCCGACCGTCGGGCAGGTTCCCGTCGGGATTCCCCGGCCGGCGGCGGCCAGTGCCTGGTGTATGTCAAACAAATGGGTCGCGGGCGTGACGGTGACCTGCCTGGTGGCGGCGTCGTAATTGATTCCGCCGGGCAGCTGCCGCAGGTCGAGCACCATGGTTCCGTTTGCCGTGGATGCGCCGACGTAGGAGTGCCCACCACTGCGCGGAGCGACCTTGAGGTTGTGGGCAGCGGCGAATGCCATGGCTTTTTGCACATCCGCCGCCGACGTCGGCGTGACGATCACCGCCGGCGTCGAGCCGTTGTAGTTGGTGTTGAAAACCTGTTTGGCCGCGCCGAATTGCCCGTTATCCGGGAGGATCACCTGGCCGTTGATGGCGGTGGAAAGACCGCCCCAGCCCGAGGTGGCCGGGTCGGCTGTGGCGCGGCCCGACCCGAAGACCGTCCCCGCGGCCAACGCTCCGGCGGCAGCCCGCAGAAACGTCTGCCGCGAGATCTCACGCGCCGGTCCCGGCGGTACTGTCATGCCCGCATTGTGGGCCATGTTGCGTCAAAAACGCTGTCGCCGCACGACGTGTTGCGAGGCTGATACCAAGCTGGTTACGTTCGGTGTCCGCACGCGGCCAGTGCGTCAGAGATGGCTCGCCACGAAAGTCGCGGCCTGACTGGGCATCCCGGAATGCTGATACGACAGGTGCGCCGCGGAGAACATCTCGTCATGCGTGGGCAGCGCCAAGCCGCCCGGAGAGCAAATCGGGTCGCCGGGCGCACACAAGTCAATGGCCTTAGCCCCATACCACGGGCTGATCGCGCTGATCGGCCCGCCCAGATACCTGTCCGTCGGATTCCCGAAGACGGCAACCGCGGCAACGTGATCGGCCACGTCCGCCGACAGCGTCGCCGCGTTAAAGCCCGCGACCGATGCTCGGGCGATCGTGATCAGGTCTATCACCATCGCGCCTTGGGAATATCCGCCAAGCACCAGCTTCGTGTTGGGACAGTTCGCGGCCATCGACTGAACGTGAGCGCTCGCGTCGCTGGCGCCGGCGGATGCGGACGGCGGCCAGTCTTCGGTGGCGGGGTAGTTGACGGGATACACGCCGAGGGACCGACCCCCAACCTGCGAGCGCAGCGAATCGATAAATGCCTGTCCGACGCCGCCAACACCGGGTGGCTCGTCGGTGGCGCGGGCGAACGTCACCTCGACGTCGGGGCAGGGAGCGGCGGACGCGGAGGCGATCAGGATAGGCGCGCTCAGCAGCGTCGCCCAGGTTGTCACCACCGCGGTACCCAGCGAACAAGCGAGTTGGCGTGCGTTCACGGACATCAACCTTATCTTCACGTCGAGCAGCGGAGCGCTTCGAGACCCTGGATCCAGTTCATCGGGGGCACCTTCCCGCATCTTCCGGCAGCCGGCTCGACGAGGACGCCGACCTTATCGCCCTCGACGATCGCAAGGCCGCGACGACCGATCGGCCGCTGGTTGAGCGGTGATCGTCAGTCACAGGACGATTCAACCGATTGGCGCGAACAAGGTCACGCGGTGAGAACCCTTGCGGCGCAACGGGCATTTAACGTCGCGTCGAGTCCGGATCGACAGCAGCCCACCTGGAAACACACCCACGGTGAGCTAGGTTAGCCTAACCTAATCAACACCCAACCTGAAACCCGAACCGATGAGGCTGACGATGTCGCTGCTGACGCGTCCGGTAACGCGCTGCACAGCCGGCGGTCGTCTGCCGCGATGGTCCGAGCTGCCGGGTGAAGGCCCAACCACCAGTCTCGCCGAACAGTAGGACCGTACAGAAAGGTTCACCATGGGCCACCGCCGTGATGGCGCGAACCGCCCGCCGCGGATCCGCGCGTTGCGATCGATGGATAACCTCCGCAGGATTTCGCGAGGTTGGCTGCACTTGTTCCAGGAGCTTCATCGGTTCGGGGACGCGGTTGAGTGGTCGATAGGCCCTATGCGCGAAACATTATTCTTCCATCCGGACGATGTGGGGGAAGTTCTTGCCGCCGCGGGCGCGAACGGCCCGCTCGGCAGAACTTTTCTCGGCAAATTCCAAGAATATGCCAACGTGGTCGGAAACAACGGTTTGGTCATGAGTGAAGGGCATCTCTGGAGAAGGCAGCGGCGAATTTTGCAGCCAGGAATGCATAAACAGAAAATTGCCGAATATACGAACACCATGGTCGATTTTGCCGAGCAGATGTGTGATCGCTGGGATGATGGCGCAGCTCTGGGAATGCAGAGCGAGATGGAAAGCCTTACCAGGCGCATCATGACACGAACGTTGTTTGGGGCGGATCTGACTCAGGCCGAAAGTGACGAAATCAAACGCGTCATGGACAGGCAGCTGTTGCTTAACAACATCGAGTTCGTCTTGGGGAACTGGCTGCATCCACGGATTCCGACGCCGTTGCGCGCAGCGCTGCGATCGGCGTCCGATCACCTGAGAATACTCCTCCAGAACGTCGTGGAGCGGCGTTTGAAAGAGCCTGATGAGGCCAGGCTGAAGCGGGACACGGATCTGCTCGACATGTTATTAGAGGCTCGAGACGAACAAGATCGGCCATTGCCGGAACGACAAGTGCACGATGAATTGCACAACCTGTTCCTAGGCGGGTATGAAACCTCATCGAACGCACTGGCATTTACCGGTGTTCTGCTGGCCAGAAATCCGGATCTGCAAAATCGCATACGCGCTGAAATCGAACAGGCGGCCGGCGCGGGCAAGCTGACGTTCGAACACATCAGAAGCCTGCCTCTTGTTGAAGCCGTGGTCAAAGAAACGCTGCGCCTCTACCCGCCCATCTTCGCGTTGCCGGGACATCTCGTGAAGACCAGGATCACGATGTGCGGATACGACTTCCAGCCCGGAGAACGAATTGTTGTGTGCCCCTACGTAACACAGCGAGATCCCCGTTGGTTCGCAGATCCCGGTGAATTCCGCCCCGAGCGTTGGCTCGACGGTTCCACCAACGATCTTCACCGGTACGCCTGGTTTCCGTTCGGCGGCGGTCCCAGACTGTGCTATGGGCAGCAATTCGCAATGGCAGAAATGATTCTCACTTTGGCCGTCGTGGTGCGCCGATTCGCTTTGACCTTACTCCCCGCAGCGTCCAGCGAGATCACGACGAAGCTGAGCGGGACTTTCATGCTGAGAGCGAAGAACGACACCGTGACCGTCACCGCCCGCGCCACTGCGGACCTCGAAGCTAACGAGTAGGTATTGCATTCTTGGCGGCTAGCTGCGACGCCGTGATGGGTGGTGTGGTGGCTCTTTGGCTCAGCCGAGAACCTGTCGATTAACGGCGGGACGGTGCCGAATACCGGCCCTGACGGAAAACCCCCTGATGTTAATTACCGTCGAATCGCGGACATTGGCGATGAATAAACGATGAGTCGCGGGGTCGTGCGCGGCCGCTGGCTGATCAAGCCTTGAGGGCGATTTACGGACCATTGTGTCGGGTCTGGCTCTCCGTGCGGGGCGGGTTCGAGGCAGGGGATGAGTACGCGGATCTTCGTGCTGAGAATCGAGATGTGCTGCCGCTCGGCGGGTCGGATCAAGATCGGCCGCCAAGCGATTCGGTCAACAGTTCTCCGAGGAATAGAACGTCATCGCGGGTCGTCTCTCGCCCCTCAGGGATACTTTTCATTCGACTCGCCGACGTGGCCGCGTTTCGCTCGAACCACAGTTGGACATGACGAAGCGCATCCTCGCGGATCTGAGGAGCAGCGCCGGCCAGCTGGTTACGTGCTTGCGCTCCGGTGGAGCGGTCCAGCATCAATCTCGAGATATCCAGTAGGTCAGTTGCTTCTTTGTCTTTTGCTCGATCCGGCAACGATTGAAGCTTCATCGCGACCAGGGGCCCCGGTTCGGCGACCGGAACCTCCACTGCCTCCAGGTTGTCTGCTTCGAGAAGCATCGGGGTCGCCGATGCTTCTGCCCATTCATGCGCGAGAACATGAAGCCGGCCAGTGGGATCCTCCGGAAGCTGATGCAGATCTGAGTCTTTAACTTCAATTACGTCGACTCTGATTGGGCCAGCGGGCGTGTCGATCAAGGCCCCTACTGGACCGCTCTCCTCTGCGCCCGCGCGAATCAGCAGATCGAGCTGGGACGAATCGCTTCCTCTCCGCCGATCTACCGTGTCCACATCACTGGTGGAGCGGTATGGGGCATTAATGCGGCAGATGACCGCGAGGCCGCCGATCAGAATGACAGGTCGGCCCGTGCGTGAGGTAGCGATCGGAATGGCGTGTACGAGTGCGCTCATCGATGAACCCGCGAGACTCACCCGTGGGATCAAGGGCTCTTTACCAGACACGGGTCCACCGCTCCGGCGGCGTCCATTCTGCGAGAATTTCACGCCCTCGGCCTGGGTCTTGCGCCAGGTCCAGCGCGACGAACAGCGGTTGCGCGAGAGGCCATTTTGACTCTGCGTAGCCGATTACCCGTTGGGAACACACGGCTGCGACCGGTGCCGCCCTCAGCGTGCCGGCGCGAGATGATGGGCTCGCCGCGGCCCCCAAGACGTGCAGCGCCCTATGTAGTGTGACGTCGTCGGGCACGTACAGGACTGGCGGATAGTCGCTACGAATGCCAATGGGCGCTCCGTAGAGCACGGCGGCCGGGCTGTCGCTGAGTGCCCAGCCTGGCTTGGCATTGTCGTCTAACCCAGTCTTCAGCGGCGCAAGCACCGCATGATCGCCAATGTCTGGCAGAGAATCGACATCGACGGATGGCGGATGCCAGACCGACGCCAAGTTCCAGAACAGTTCGGGTACGACAGGAGACAGATCCTCGTCGACGAGGTTCGCTTCGCGGAGTCGACCAGCTGTCTCCGACACGGTGCTCGGTGAGCGATTGATTCGTTTCGCTAGCGCCCTAATGCCGATTTGCTGTCCAGGATGCAACAGCAGCTCGACTGCGACCTCCAGACCGCTCTTACCAGTAAACGGGTCGGAATGACGTTGTGTAGTTAGGCCAGGCAGGTCGACGGCGGCGTGCACGAAGAGGCCAGGAGCTACAAGGTGTACCTGTCCCCGGAGGTCGAGCCAGCCCCAACCGCGGTCGTGCAGCACCTCTCTTGCGGCGGCCGTAATTCGATCTGCCACGAGAACCTTCTGAACCGCCTGGCCATCTACCGTTTCCGGCGATGCGCGACGCCACCGATCGATCTGGCGAGCTAGGCCATCGATGGATGCAAGCGCGGTGTACTTAACCTCAACTGGCACTCGATTGCCACCCGGAATATCGACCCAAAAATCAACGGCTGAGTCCGGGTGCACGGGCTGCCGTGCAGACACTCCGATGCTTGCCAAGGCGTCCATGAACGCCTGTTCTACTTCGGCCGCTGTTCCGAGCATAGTGAAACAATAGTATGTGTTCGGTGTTCGGTCAATACCGAACACCGAACACATACTGGGTCACTCGCCCGGCGCTCCGCGCCCCATCCTTGCGGTGAGCTTGCTGCAGCCAAATGCGACTTGCAACTCGCGTCATCGCCGCCGAAGCGCCCAAATCTCTTTTCTTTCAATCCTTCAGGCCCATCTATCTCAACAATTGCCTGCCCACTCTCGACCGACCCTAACATCTCCTAAACTACTCTCAGTAGATACCAAAACCACTGCACCCCTTCGATTCTCGCCATTTCAACACTCAAAAGGGTGCTGCCACTTTGGCACAAAGGTGCAATACTGATTTGGGATCGCGCTGCGCGCACCCCCAAATCTCATCCACTACAACTGGTTTGACTCACCAGCGTGCACGGGTTCGACCTGACGTTCGCGGCGCCGAAAAAGTGTGTCGCTGGTGCGGGCGTTGGTCGGTGATGTGGCGGAAAAGGCGGTGCAGGTCGCTCACGAGAGGGCCGTTGGTGCGGCCATGGAGTATCTGCACGCGCATGCCGGCTACACCCGGGTACACAACCCGGTGAGCGGGACCAAGGATCTGCAGTGGTTGCCGGGTTTGGTGGGGATTGCTTATCGACATGAGACTTCGCGCTGCGGTGACCCACACCTACATGCTCATGTGATCGTGCCCAAACGGCAGGCCCGCATGGATGGGGCGCTGGTGTCGCTTGACTCCAAGTCGTTGTATCACGAGGCCAAAGCCGCCGGGATCATCTATCAGGCCACATTGCGCCACGAGCTGTATGCCCAGCTCGGCCTGGAATGGACCCGCACCGATGAGCACACCGGGACGGTGGAGATCGCCGTGATCCGGAAAACTTCAACACCGCCTGGCGCGCCGTCCGCGACCAGCTCGGGATGCCCGATGTGACGTCGCACAGCTTCTGCAAGACCGTGGCGACACTAATCGACGACGCGGGCCTGTCAGCGCGGATCGGCGCGGACCACCTCGGGCACGCAAAGGTGTCCATGACCCAAGACCGCTACATGTCCCGCGGACGTGTCCACAACCAGGTCGCTGACCTGCTGGACTGCGCCGTAAGCGACATAAACGATGAATAAACGATGACCGGCGTTTTCGGCAGGACCGAAAACCACTTCTGACCAGTGCCCCCGGCACGACTCGAACGTGCGACCTAGGGATTAGAAGGCCCTTGCTCTATCCACCTGAGCTACGGAGGCAATGTGCAGGTCAGTCTATCCAACGGCGCTCACCGGCGAAGTCGGGCAACGGCACGCGCACGAAAAGCCTTCCCGCGCCGCGATTATCGGTTATGGTTTGAGCCTCGACACACGTACAACACCGGCTGGTAATCAGCCGTTAACCGCAACGAGGCGTGTGCCTAACGTCGAGGGGTGGCGTTGCTATGAGCGTGGCCTTGACCGTGACTTCGCGGTGCTCGTGGGCCGGTGCCCAGGCCCTGCGGCTGGCGGCCGATGCCAGGGATACCTATCGTGCCGGCGCGTTGTTGCTGCGTGGCTCGCCGTCCGCGGTCGGCTGGTTCGCCGGCTGGCTGTCGACCGAGTTTCCCCCGCATGTGCTCACCGGGCACGCGTTGTCCCGGGTCTCGCCGCCGTCCATCGGCCGCGTCGGCGCCGCGTGGGCGGCGCAGCGCGCGGACCAAACCCTCACCGCCGCGCTACAGGAGTGCTTCGGGCCGGACTTTCGCGACCTCGTGCGCCACCCGGGCTGCGCCCAGTCCGAGTGCACCCCCCGCGGCGGGCTATTGCACAGGCCCGGGCCGCACCGCCGGTACGCGGCGCAGACGTCCGACATCTCCTACGGTCCGGGCGGCAGCGAACACCTGCTCGACGTCTGGCGGCGCCATGACCAGGTGCCCGGCCGCCGCGCGCCGGTGCTCATCCAGGTCCCCGGCGGGGCGTGGGCCGTCAACGGCAAACGCGGTCAGGCCTACACGCTGATGAGCCGGATGGTCGAACTCGGCTGGATCTGCGTCTCGATCAACTACAGCAAGAGCCCGCGCTGCACATTTCCGGCGCACCTCATCGACGTGAAACGGGCGATCGCGTGGGTCCGCGAGAACATCGCCGACTACGGTGGCGACCCGGACTTCGTCGCGATCACCGGCGGCTCGGCGGGCGGGCACCTGGCGTCGCTGGCCGCGCTCACCCCGAACGATCCCGAGTTCCAGCCCGGCTTCGAGGACGCCGACACCAGCGTCCAGGCCGCCGCGCCGTATTACGGCGTGTACGACTTCACCGACGTGGAGAACATGCACGAGTTGATGCTGCCGTTCCTCGAGCAATTCGTTTTCAAGACCCGCTACGCCGACGACCCCGACCGGTTCAGGGCGGCGTCGCCGATTTCGTACGCGCACAGCGAGGCTCCGCCGTTCTTCGTGCTGCACGGTGAGAAGGACGAACTGATTCCCAGCGGCCAGGCCCGGGCCTTCTGCGCGGCGCTGCGGGAGGCCGGAGCGGCCACGGTGGCCCACGCCGAACTCGCCAACGCCCACCACGCTTTCGACATCACCCCGACCGTCCGATCGGGGTTGGCCGCCGACGCCGTCGCCGACTTCCTGGGCGTCGTCTACGGGCGGCGCGCCGGCTCGCTGACGGATTCGTTGCCGTTGCCGGCGACATCGGCCAGCTGAGCCACCCGGATCGCGCCTTTCACCAGCGCGGCGACCCGACTAGCGTTGTGTTGGCAATTCGGTTTGCGGGCGCGAGGCAGGAGGCGTGGTCGGCGGTGACAGGGTTGGCGCGTCGAGTTCACGGTCATGGCTGAGTCGGCCGAGGTCGTCAGGCTGTCCGACGAGCTTGGACCGGTCGACTATCTGATGCATCGGGGTGAGGCGAATCCCCGGACCCGGTCGGGGATCATGGCGCTGGAACTCCTCGACACCACGCCGGACTGGGAGCGGTTTCGCGCCCGATTCGACAACGCCTCCCGACGGGTGCTGCGGCTGCGGCAGAAGGTCGTCGTGCCGACCTTGCCGACGGCGGCCCCGCGGTGGGTGGTGGATCCTGACTTCAACCTCGACTTCCATGTGCGCCGGGTGCGCGTGTCCGGTCCCGGCACGCTGCGCGAGGTTTTCGATCTCGCCGAGGTGATCCTGCAGTCGCCGATGGACATATCCCGGCCGCTGTGGACGGCGACCCTGGTGGAGGGTCTCGCCGACGGGAGGGCCGCGACGCTGCTGCATGTCAGCCACGCGGTCACCGACGGCGTCGGCGGCGTCGAGATGTTCGCGGAGATCTATGACCTCGAGCGCGATCCGCCGCCCAAACCGACGCCCCCGCAACCCATTCCGCAGGACCTAACGCCCAATGACCTGATGCGCCAAGGCCTCAACCGCCTGCCCTTCGCCATAGTCGGCGGCGTCGTGGGCGCGGTGTCTGGGGCGGTGTCGGCGGCCGGGCGGGCGGTCCTCGATCCCGTGTCCACGGTAGGGGGAGCGGTTGGTTACGCCCTCTCGGGCCTGCGGGTGATCAACCGCGCCGCCGAGCCGTCGCCGCTGCTGCGCCGGCGCAGCCTCGCCACCCGCACCGAAGCGATCGACATCAAGCTCTCCGACCTGCACAAGGCCGCGAAGGCCGGCGGCGGATCGATCAACGACGCCTATCTCGCCGGCCTGTCCGGCGCATTGCGGCGCTACCACGAGGCCCTCGGCGTGCCGATCAGCACGCTGCCGATGGCGGTGCCGGTGAACCTGCGGGCCGACGCCGACACCGCGGGCGGCAACCGGTTCACCGGCGTCAACTTGGCCGCGCCGTTGGGCACCGCCGATCCGGTCTCCCGGATGAAGAAGATCCGCGCCCAGATGACGCAGCGCCGCGACGAGCCCGCGATGAACATCATCGGTTCCCTCGCGCCGGTGCTGAGCGTGTTGCCCACACCGGTTCTGGAGGGGATCACCGGCTCGGTGATCGGCTCGGACGTGCAGGCCAGCAACGTCCCCGTCTACCCGGGGGACACCTACATCGCCGGCGCAAAGATCTTGCGGCAGTACGGCATTGGCCCGCTGCCCGGTGTGGCGATGATGGTGGTGCTGATTTCCCGCGGCGGCTGGTGCACCATCACCGTGCGGTACGACAGGGCGTCCGTGCGAAACGAGCCGCTGTTCGCCCGGTGCCTGCTGGAGGGTTTCGACGAGATCCTGGCGCTGGCCGGCGATCCCGCGCCCCACGCGGTGCCCGCCTCGTTCACCGAACCGGCCGTTTCGCCGCGATCGGTGTCGGGCTCATGAGCGTGTCGAAAGAGCAGGGCAACGCTCGCGGGACGGCCACGCCGCCAGCCGACCTGCGGTTGCCCGGCTCGGTCGCCGAGATCATGGCCAGCCCTCCCGGCGCCAGGATCGGGGCGTTCTTCGACCTGGACGGCACGCTGGTCGCCGGCTTCACCGCGGTGATCCTGACCCAGGAGCGGCTGCGGCGCCGGGACATGGGCGTGGGCGAGCTGCTCAGCATGGTTCAGGCCGGCCTGAGCCATACCCTCGGGCGCATCGAGTTCGAAGACCTCATCGGCAAGGCCGCCGCCGCGCTGGCCGGCCGCCTGTTGGACGACCTGGAGGAGGTTGGCGAGCGGCTGTTCGTCCAGCGGATCGAGTCGCGGATCTACCCGGAAATGCGCGAGCTGGTGCGGGCGCACGTGGCCCGCGGCCACACCGTCGTGCTCAGCTCGTCGGCGCTGACCATCCAGGTCAATCCGGTGGCGCGCTTCCTCGGAATCTCCAACATGCTCACCAACAAGTTCGAGACCAACGAGGACGGGATCCTCACCGGCGGCGTGCAGAAGCCGATCCTGTGGGGACCGGGCAAAGCCGGTGCCGTGCAACGGTTTGCCGCCGAGCACGACATCGACCTCAAGGACAGCTACTTCTACGCCGACGGTGACGAGGACGTCGCCCTGATGTATTTGGTCGGCAACCCGCGGCCCACCAACCCCGAGGGAAAGATGGCCGCCGTGGCCAAGCGCCGCGGCTGGCCGATCCTCAGATTCGACAGCCGGGGTCGAGTGGGCCTGCAGCGCCAGCTTCGGACACTCGCCGGGTTCGGTTCGATGTTCCCCGTCGCCGCCGGCGCCGTCGGAATCGGGGTGCTCACCCGCAACCGGCGGCGGGGCGTGAACTTCTTCACCTCCACCTTCTCCCAGCTGTCGCTGGCGATCGCCGGCGTGAATCTCAAGGTCCTCGGCGAGGAGAACCTGACCGCGCAGCGGCCGGCGGTCTTTATCTTCAATCACCGCAACCAGGTTGACCCGGTCATCGTGGGCGCGCTGGTGCGCGACAACTGGATCGCCGTGGGCAAGAAGGAACTGCAACGGGACCCGATCATGGGCACGCTCGGCAAGCTGCTGGACGGCGTGTTCATCGACCGGGACGATCCGGTCGCCGCGGTGGAGACGCTGCACACGGTCGAAGAGCGGGCCAAGAGGGGGCTCTCGATCGTGATCGCTCCCGAGGGCACCCGGATCGACACCACCGAAGTCGGGCCGTTCAAGAAGGGGCCGTTCCGCATCGCGATGGCGGTCGGCATCCCCCTCGTCCCGATCGTGATCCGCAACGCGGAGCTCGTCGCCGCCCGAAACTCCACCGTCGTCAACCCGGGCACGGTCGACGTCGCGGTGTTTCCGCCGATTTCGGTGCGGGACTGGACGGTTGAGACGTTGCCCGAGCACATCGCCGAGGTACGTCAGCTTTATCTGGACACGCTGGCCGACTGGCCCGTTGACGAGCTGCCCGCGGTCGGCCTGTACGCCGAGAAGAAGGCGGCGGCGAAGAGAGCCGGGACGCGGGCCGTCAAGGCCACCGCGAAGAAGGCCGCCCCCAAGCCGGCGCGCAAGGCCGCGGCGAAAAGGACCGCGACCCCGGGCTCCCCGCCCAGAGGGCGGCCGTGACCACATCCGCCGCCGATGCCAGCGCAGTCCTCACGGCACAAGACTCGCTGATATTGGCGTCCATGGCCTCACCCGTCGAGAGGGAGCTGGTGACGGCCTGGGTGCGCGAGCAGCGTGCCGGCAACCCCGAGGCGACGTTCGAGATATTGGCGCTGCCGCAACGCACTTCGCCGCCGACGGCGCTGGCCGCGCTGGTGGAACAGCTTGGTTCCGGCGAGGACCGCTCGATCGTGCCGGTGCGGGTGTTCTGGCTGCCGCCGCCGGAACGCGGCAGGATCGCCAAGCTCGCCGGGCTGCTCCCCGGCCGAGACCCCTACCACCCCAACCCGCGTCAGCAGCAGCACATCGTTCGCGACGATCCGCAACGCGCGCGGGTGGTCGCCGGCGAGCCGGCCAAGGTCTCCGAGCTGCGCCAGCAGTGGCGCGACACCACCGTCGGGGAGGACGAGCGCGACTTCGCGCAGTTCGTCACCCGCCGCGCCATCCTGGCGCTGGAGCGCGCGGAGTACCGAATTCTCGGCCCACAGTACAAGTCTCCGCGGCTGGTGAAGCCGGAGATCTTGGCGTCCACGCGTTTTCGCGAAGGGCTGCACAAGATCCCGGGCGCGACCGCGGAGGAAGCCGGGAGGATGCTCGACGAGCTCGCCACCGGGTGGAGCAGGGTGTCCGTCGACCTGGTGTCCGTCCTCGGCAGGGCGCTCAGCCGCGGCTTCGACCCGGAGATCGACTACGACGAGTATCAGGTCGCGGCGATGCGCGCCGGGCTGGAAGCCCACCCGGCGGTGCTGCTGTTCTCGCACCGCTCCTACATCGACGGCGCGGTGGTGCCGGTGGCGATGCAGGAAAACCGGCTGCCGCCGGTGCACGTGTTCGCCGGCATCAACCTGTCCTTCGGGTTGATGGGCCCGCTGTTGCGCCGTTCCGGCGTCATCTTCATCCGCCGCAACATCGGCGACGACCCGCTCTACAAGTATGTCCTGCGCGAGTACGTCGGCTACATCGTCGAGAAGCGATTCAACCTGAGCTGGTCCATCGAAGGCACCCGCTCGCGCACCGGAAAGATGTTGCCGCCCAAGCTCGGTCTGCTGTCCTACGTGGCCGACGCGTACCTGGACGGGCGCAGCGAAGACATCCTGCTGCAGCCGGTGTCGATCAGCTTCGACCAGCTGCACGAGACCGCCGAGTACGCCGCCTACGCCCGCGGTGGCGAGAAGACCCCCGAGGGCATCGGCTGGCTGTACAACTTCATCCGGGCGCAGGGCGAACGCAACTACGGCAAGATCTACGTCCGCTTCCCCGAGGCGGTCTCGATGCGCCAGCACCTGGGACCGCCGCACGGTCCGCTGGCCCGGGACAGGGACGCCAAACGGCTTGCGCTGCAAAAGATGTCGTTCGAGGTCGCGTGGCGGATACTGCAGTCGACGCCGGTGACCGCGACGGGGTTGGTGTGCGCGTTGCTGCTGACCACCCGCGGCGCGGCGCTCACGCTCGATCAGCTGCACCACACCTTGCAGGACTCGCTCGACTACCTCGTGCGCAAGCACATCCCGATGTCCACCAGCGCATTGCGGCTACGCTCGCGCGACGGCGTGCGTGCGGCGGTCGACGCGCTGTCCAGCGGGCACCCGATCACCCGCGTCGACGGCGGCCGCGAACCGGTGTGGCTCATCGCGCCCGACAAACAGCACGCCGCCGCCTTCTACCGCAACTCGGTGATCCATGCCTTCCTGGAGACCTCGATCGTCGAACTCGCGCTGGCGCACGCCAGGCACGCCGAGGGCGACCGCATGGAGGCCTTCTGGGACCAGGCGATGCGGCTGCGCGACCTGTTGAAATTCGATTTCTACTTCGCCGATTCGGCGGCGTTCCGGGACAACATCGCCGAAGAGATGGCATGGCACGACGACTGGGAAGCCCACGTCGCCGCCGGGGGAGACGAGATCGACGCGATGCTGTTCGCCAAGCGTCCGTTGATGTCCGACGCGATGCTGCGGGTCTTCTTCGAGGCGTACGAGATCGTCGCCGACGTGCTGCGCGGCGCCCCGGCGGATGTCGGCCAGAAGGAACTGACGGAGCTGGCGCTCGGCGTCGGCCGGCAATACGTCGCCCAGGCCCGGGTCCGCAGCAGCGAATCGGTGTCGACGCTGCTGTTCGCCACCGCACGCCAGGTCGTCGTCGACCAGGACCTGCTCGCGCCCGCCGCGGACCTCGCCGAAAGGCGGATAGCGTTCCGGCGGGAGCTGCGGGACATCCTCCGAGATTTCGACTACGTCGAGCGGATCGCGCGCGAGCAATTCGTCGCCCGCGAGTTCACGGCGCGTCAGGGGCGTCTCGACGGCCCGACTCCGTAGGCGGCGCGCCCGCCCATACCCTGGGTGCATGACGGTTGCGCGGCCCGCGGGCACACGGCGCCCGCCGGTGTGGCCGCCGCTGATCGGCGTCGCGGTGCTGGCGGGCTGCACGGCCGCGGGGATCGGTGCGCTGTCGCTGGCGGGCGCCTTGACCGCCACCGGCTTGCCCGATCCGGGCCCGGCGACCACGCTGGGCCTGCCGTTCGTCCGGGCCGCGGGGGAGGTCGCCGCGGTGCTGGCCGTCGGGTCGTTCCTCTTCGCGGCGTTCCTGGTGCCGCCGCAACGCAGCGGCGTCCTCGACACCGGCGGATACCGCGCGCTGCGCCTGGGCACGGTGGCGTCCGGGGTGTGGGCCGTGTGCGCCGCCCTGCTGGTCCCGCTGACCATCTCCGACGTGTCCGGTCAACCGCTGGCCGATCACCTCAACCCGGTCACGATCTGGTCGCTGGCCGGCCTGGTCAACACCGCCTCCGCCTGGCGCTGGACCGCGATCCTGGCCGCGGTGGTCACGCTGGCGAGCTTGTCGGTGCTGCGCTGGTCGTGGACGCCGCTGCTGTTCGCCGGGTCGTTGGTGACGCTCGTTCCGCTCGCGCTGACCGGTCATTCGTCGGCCGGTGGTTCCCACGACCTGGCCACCAACAGCCTGCTGATCCACCTCGTCGCCGCCAGCCTGTGGGCCGGTGGTCTGCTCGCCCTGCTGGCCCACGCGCTGCGCGGCGGTGATCACCTCGCCCTGGCGGCGCGGCGGTTCTCGATGGTCGCGCTGTGGTGCTGGATCGCGATGGCGCTCAGCGGATCGGTGAACGCCCTGGTGCGCGTCCTGCCGTCCGACCTGTTGAGCACCGGTTACGGGCGGCTGGTGGTCGCCAAGTTCGTCGCGCTGTGCGTGCTGGGCGGCCTCGGGTGGCGGCAGCGGAGCTCCGCCGTGGTTGCGCTGCAAGCGGATTCGGGCCGGCAAAGAGCGCGCGGCGTGCTGATCAGGCTGGCGCTGGCCGAGGCCGCCGTGTTCGGCCTCACCTTCGGCATCGCCGTCGGGCTGGGCCGCACGGCGCCGCTACCGCCCCCAGCCCGGCTCCCGTCGATTCCCGAAGCCGAGATCGGCTACGACTTCGACGGGCCGCCCACCGTGGCCCGCATCCTGTTCGACTGGCGCTTCGACCTGATCTTCGGCACCGCCGCGATCGTCCTCGCCGCGCTGTACGTGGCGGCCGTGCTGCGGCTGCGTCGTCGCGGCGATCGCTGGCCGCCGGGCCGGACGCTATCCTGGCTGCTCGGCTGCGTCACGCTGCTGTTCGTGACCTCGTCGGGCGTCGGCCGCTACATGCCCGCGATGTTCAGCATGCACATGGTCGCCCACATGGCGCTCTCGATGCTGGCCCCGATCCTGCTGGTGCTCGGCGCCCCGGTCAGCCTGGCGTTACGGGCGCTGCCCGCCGCCGGACGAGACGATCCGCCCGGCATGCGGGAGTGGCTGCTGGCCGCGCTGCACAGCCACCTGTCACGGTTCCTCACCAACCCGGTGGTCGCCACCTTTTTGTTTGTCGCCGGGTTCTACGGGCTGTACCTGTCGAACCTGTTCGACACCACGGTGAGCAGTCACGCCGGGCATCTGGCGATGAACGTGCACTTTCTGGCCAGCGGCTACCTGTTCTATTGGATCGTGATCGGGGTGGACCCGACGCCGCGGCCGATCCCGCCGCTGGCCAAGGTGGCCGTGGTGTTCGCGTCGTTGCCGCTGCACGCGTTCTTCGGGGTGGTGCTGATGGGCACCCGAAAGGTGCTCGGCGCCGACTACTACCGTTCGCTCGGGCTGAGCTGGCACACCGACCTGCTCGGCGATCAGCGGCTGGGCGGCGGAATCGCCTGGGCGGCAGGCGAAGTGCCGCTGGTGATCGTCATGATCGCGCTGCTGGTGCAGTGGGCGCGCAGCGACGCGCGCACCGCCCGGCGGTTGGACCGGGCGGCCGACCGCGACGACGACGCCGAGCTGACCGCCTACAACGCGATGCTGGCCGAACTGGCGCGCCGCGGCGGGTCGGGCGGCCTTTGAGCTTCCGGGGGCGTCCCGCGGGCGCTTATCCACAGTCGCGGCCTTCTCCACAAGCCCCCCTACCACGCGGCGCAGGCCGGTCCGGCTTGTCGATGACCCGGCGCTGAATGGGCATCGGCACGAGCGCAACGACGAAAGGAATCTGAAGCCAATGTTCGAAACCCCGCTGACCGTGGTCGGTCACATCGTCAACAACCCCGAGCGCCGGCAGGTCGGCACCCAGGAGGTCATCAAGTTCCGGGTGGCCAGCAATTCGCGCCGCCGCACCGCCGACGGCGCCTGGGAACCGGGCAACTCGCTGTTCATCACCGTCAATTGCTGGGGGAGGCTGGTCAGCGGCGTGGGTGCCGCGCTGGGCAAGGGCGCGCCGGTGATCGCGGTGGGCCACGTCTACACCAGCGAATACGAGGACCGCGACGGCAATCGGCGCTCGTCGCTGGAAATGCGGGCGACCGCGGTGGGTCCCGACCTGTCGCGCGTCTTCGTGCGCATCGAGAAGCCCAGCTACACCGGCCCCGACACGGATCAGAGAACGACGGCCGCCACCGCTGAGGGCGCCGACGAGGCCCCCGCGGCCGACGCGCCGGTCGAGCAGGGTGACCCCGCCGCCGATCGCGGACCGCTACCGCTGTCGGCTTAGCGGTGGGCTGGAGGCCGCGGCGCGGTGCTTAGGATGGTCCGCGAGATCATCCGGCATCAGAAAGGCAAAACCGCGGCATGGCTGAGTTCATCTACACGATGAAGAAGGTCCGCAAGGCGCACGGCGACAAGGTGATCCTGGACGACGTCACGTTGAGCTTCTTCCCGGGCGCCAAGATCGGTGTCGTCGGACCCAACGGCGCCGGCAAGTCGAGCGTCTTGCGGATCATGGCCGGCCTGGACAAGCCGAACAACGGTGACGCCTTCCTGGCCACCGACGCCAGCGTCGGCATCCTGCAGCAGGAGCCGCCGCTGAACGAGGAGAAGACCGTCCGCGGCAACGTGGAAGAGGGCCTGGGCGACATCAAGGTCAAGCTCGACCGGTTCAACGAGGTCGCCGAGCTGATGGCCACCGACTACTCCGACGAGCTGATGGAGGAAATGGGCCGGCTGCAGGAGGAGCTCGATCACGCCGAGGCGTGGGACCTCGACTCGCAGCTGGAGCAGGCCATGGACGCGCTGCGCTGCCCGCCGCCGGACGAGCCGGTCAGCACACTGTCCGGCGGTGAGCGCCGCCGCGTGGCGCTGTGCAAGCTGCTGCTGTCCAAACCGGACCTGCTGCTGCTCGACGAGCCGACCAACCACCTGGACGCCGAAAGCGTGCAGTGGCTCGAACAGCACCTGGCCGCCTACCCGGGCGCGATTCTGGCGGTGACCCACGACCGGTACTTCCTGGACAACGTCGCCGAATGGATCCTCGAGCTCGACCGTGGCCGCGCGTATCCCTACGAAGGCAACTACTCGACCTACCTGGAGAAAAAGGCCGAGCGGATCGCGGTGCAGGGCCGCAAGGACGCCAAGCTGCAGAAGCGGCTGACCGAGGAGCTGGCATGGGTCCGGTCCGGGGCCAAGGCGCGGCAGGCCAAGAGCAAGGCGCGCCTGCAGCGCTACGACGAGATGGCCGCCGAGGCCGAGAAGGCGCGCAAGCTCGACTTCGAGGAGATTCAGATCCCGGTGGGGCCGCGGCTCGGCAACGTCGTCGTCGAGGTCGAGCACCTCGACAAGGGCTACGAGGGGCGCACCCTCATCAAGGACCTGTCCTTCACCCTGCCGCGCAACGGCATCGTCGGGGTCATCGGACCCAACGGGGTCGGCAAGACCACGCTGTTCAAGACCATCGTCGGTCTCGAGCAGCCGGATAGCGGCACGGTCAAGGTCGGGGAGACCGTCAAGCTCAGTTACGTCGACCAGGCCCGCGCCGGCATCGATCCCAAGAAGACCGTGTGGGAGGTCGTCTCGGACGGGCTGGATCACATCCAGGTCGGTCAGACCGAGGTGCCGTCCCGGGCCTACGTGTCGGCGTTCGGTTTCAAGGGGCCCGACCAGCAGAAGCCGGCGGGAGTGCTCTCGGGCGGCGAGCGCAACAGGCTCAACCTCGCGCTGACCCTCAAGCAGGGCGGCAACCTCATCCTGCTCGACGAGCCGACCAACGACCTGGACGTCGAAACCCTGAGCTCGCTGGAAAACGCCCTGGTGAATTTCCCGGGGTGCGCGGTGGTGATTTCGCACGACCGCTGGTTCCTCGACCGCACGTGTACGCACATCCTCGCGTGGGAAGGCGACGACGACAACGAGGCCAAATGGTTCTGGTTCGAGGGCAACTTCGGGGCGTACGAGGAAAACAAGGTGGAACGGCTCGGCGTGGAGGCCGCCAGGCCGCACAGAGTGACCCATCGCAAGCTGACCCGCGACTAATGTCAGCTCTGCCGACGCGCCGGTGCCGCCGGCATTCGCAGCGAGTTGGGAGCAACCGGTATGGCGATCGATCCCGGGGCTAAGCAGGATCTCAAGCCGTGGATCACGTTCACCAAGAGCGAGGACATTCCGGACTGGATCACCAACGCCTACGTCGACAGCTATCGCGGCCCGCGCGGCGGCCAATCGGGGACCCCGGAAACCGGTGGCACCGGTCCGGCCGACCCCGCGGCCATGGTGACCCCCGCCATGCTGCGGGCGCACTATCGGCTCGGCCAGTGCCGCCCGGAACGCAAGAGCTGCGTCTGCGTCCACCCGGCGGACGACCCCGACGGATTCGGGCCGGCTCTGCAGGTCGTCACCGACCACGGCGGCATGCTGCTGGACTCCGTCACCGTGCTGCTGCACCGACTCGGTGTCGGCTACGCGGGCATCATGGCCCCGGTGTTCGACGTGCGTCGCGGCCCGTCGGGGGACCTGCTCGGCATCGAACCGACGCCGCCCGGGGCGTCGCAATACGACGGCGAGGCATGGATATACGTCCAGCTGTCGCCGTCCGTCGACAGCAAGGCCCTCGCCGAGGTCGAACGGCTGTTGCCCAAGGTCCTGACCGACGTCGAACAGGTCGCCACCGACGCCGCGGAGCTCATCACCACCCTGGGCGACCTGGCCGCGGCCGTCGAAACCAACTCCGACGACCGCTTTTCGGCGCCGGACCGTGGGGACGTCGCGGAGCTGCTGCGCTGGCTGGGGAACGGGAATTTCCTGCTGCTGGGCTACCAGCATTGCCGGGTGCATGACGGCCTCGTCTCCGGCGACGGGTCGACCAGCCTCGGCGTCCTGCGCACGCGCACCGGCTCCCGACCCCGGCTGACCGACGACGACCACCTGCTGGTTCTGGCCCAGTCCGTCGTCGGCAGCTATCTGCGCTACGGCGCCTACCCGTACGTGATCGCGGTTCGCGAATTCGTCGAGGACGCCGACCCCGGGGTTATCGAGCACCGCTTTGTGGGGCTCTTCACGGTCGCGGCCATGAACGCGGACGTCCTGGAGATCCCGATGGTCTCGCGCCGGGTCCGCGAGGCCCTCGCGATGGCCGACAGCGACCCGATCCACCCGGGCCAGCTGCTGCTCGACGTCATCCAGACCGTCCCGCGCTCGGAGCTGTTCACGCTGAGCGCCGAGCGGCTCCTGGCGATGGCCAAAGCGGTGGTGGACTTGGGATCCGACCGGCGAGCGTTGTTGTTCCTGCGCGCCGACCGGCTGCAGTACTTCGTCTCGTGCCTGGTCTATGTTCCCCGCGACCGCTACACCACGGCGGTGCGGTTGCAGATCGAGGACATCCTCGTCCACGAATTCGGTGGCACACGACTGGAATTCACCGCTCGCGTCAGCGAATCTCCTTGGGCGCTAATGCATTTCATGGTGCGGCTGCCCCAGGAAGACGATACCACCCCCGCCGCCGCGCCGGTCGACGTCTCGGAAGCCAACCGGATCCGGATCCAGAGGTTGCTCAGCGAGGCCGCGCGAACCTGGGGGGATCGCCTGATCGCCGCCATCGCAGAGCCTTCCAAGGGCGGCGTCTCCCACGCCGACGCCGAGCATTACGCCACCGCCTTTTCCGAGGTCTACAAGCAGGCCGTCACGCCCACCGACGCCATCGAGCACATCGCCATCATCAATGGGCTGACCGACGATTCGGTCAAGCTGGTGTTCTCCGATCGCGGCGAGGACGGGATCGCCCAGCTCACCTGGTTTTTGGGCGGACACACCGCGTCGCTGAGCCAGCTGCTGCCGATGCTGCAAAGCATGGGCGTCGTCGTGCTCGAGGAGCGACCGTTCACGGTAACCCGGCCCGACGGGCTCCCGGTGTGGATCTACCAGTTCAAGATCCAACCGCACCCCACCATCTCGCTGGCCTCGACGGAGGACGAAAGGGATTCCACCGCAGAGCGATTTGCGGACGCGGTCACGGCGATCTGGCAGGGCCGCGTGGAGATCGACCGGTTCAACGAGCTGGTGATGCGCGCGAGGCTGACCTGGCAGCAGGTGGTGCTGATGCGCGCCTACGCGAAGTACCTGCGGCAGGCCGGCTTTCCGTACAGCCAGTCCCACATCGAATCGGTGCTCAACGAGCACCCCTCGACGGTGCGGTCGCTGGTTACCTTGTTCGAGGCGCTTTTCGACCCAAAGGAATCGGGGCCGACCAGCCGCGATGCCCAAGCGGCCGCCGCGGCGGTCGCCGCGGACATCGACGCGCTGGTGAGCCTGGACACCGACCGGATCCTGCGCGCGTTCGCGTCGCTGGTGCAGGCCACCCTGCGGACCAATTACTTTGTGACACGCGAGGGTTCGGCGCGCGCCCGTAATGTCTTGGCGATCAAGCTCGACGCCCAGCTGGTCGACGAGCTGCCGCTGCCGCGCCCCAAGTACGAGATCTTCGTGTATTCGCCCCGCGTCGAAGGCGTGCACCTGAGGTTCGGCCCGGTGGCGCGTGGCGGGCTGCGCTGGTCGGACCGCCGCGACGACTTCCGCACCGAGATCCTGGGCCTGGTCAAGGCGCAGGCGGTGAAGAACGCCGTCATCGTGCCGGTCGGGGCCAAGGGTGGATTCGTTCTTAAGCGTCCGCCACTGCCCACCGGCGACACCGCCGCCGACCGCGACGCCACCCGCGCCGAGGGTGTCGCCTGCTACCAGCTCTTCATCTCCGGGCTGCTCGACGTCACCGACAACGTCGACCACGCCACCGGAAACGTCAGCCCGCCACCCGAAGTCGTACGCCGCGACGGCGACGACGCCTACCTGGTGGTGGCCGCGGACAAGGGCACCGCCACCTTCTCCGACATCGCCAACGACGTCGCGAAGTCCTACGGGTTCTGGCTGGGCGACGCGTTCGCGTCCGGCGGATCGGTGGGCTACGACCACAAGGCCATGGGCATCACCGCAAAGGGCGCGTGGGAGGCCGTCAAACGCCACTTCCGCGAGATGGGCGTCGACACCCAGGCCGAGGACTTCACCGTCGTCGGGATCGGCGACATGAGCGGCGACGTGTTCGGTAACGGCATGCTGCTCTCCAAGCACATCAGGCTGCTGGCCGCCTTCGACCACCGGCACATCTTCCTCGACCCGGACCCCGACGCCGCGGCGTCATGGGAGGAACGCCGGCGCATGTTCGACCTGCCACGGTCGAGCTGGGACGACTACGACAAGTCGTTGATCAGCGAGGGCGGCGGGGTCTACAGCCGTGAGCACAAGGCCATTCCGGTCAGCCCGCGGGTCCGCGACGCCCTCGGCATCGACGGCCCGGCCGATGAGGGAGTCACCGAGATGTCCCCGCCCGAGCTGATCAAGGCGATCCTGCAGGCCCCGGTCGATCTGTTGTTCAACGGCGGCATCGGCACCTACATCAAGGCCGAATCCGAGTCCGACGCCGACGTCGGCGATCGCGCCAACGATCCGGTGCGGGTCAACGGGAATCAGGTGCGCGCCAAAGTGATCGGCGAGGGCGGCAACCTCGGCGTGACGGCGCGGGGCCGCGTCGAGTTCGACCTGTCGGGCGGGCGGATCAACACCGACGCGATGGACAACTCCGCCGGCGTGGACTGCTCCGACCACGAGGTGAACATCAAGATCCTGATCGACTCGCTGGTCACCGCGGGCAAGGTCGAGGCCGGCGAGCGCAAGGCGCTGCTGGAGTCGATGACCGACGAGGTCGCGCAATTGGTGCTCGCCGACAACGAGGAGCAAAACGACTTGATCGGCACCAGCCGCGCCAACGCCGCCAGCCTGCTGCCGGTGCACGCGATGCAAATCAAGTACCTCGAAGGGCGCGGACTCAACCGCGAATTGGAGGCGCTGCCGTCGGAGAAGGAGATTCATCGGCGCACCGACGCCGGGATGGGGCTCACGTCTCCGGAGCTGTGCACGTTGATGGCGCACGTCAAGCTGTCCCTCAAGGAGGACATGCTGACCACCGAGCTGCCGGAGCAGGATGTCTTCGCATCCCGGTTGCCGCAATACTTCCCGACGCCGCTGCGCGAACGGTTCACCCCGGAGATCCGCACGCACCAGCTGCGCCGCGAAATCGTCACCACCATGTTGGTCAACGACCTGGTGGACGCCGCGGGCATCAGCTACGCGTTCCGGATCACCGAAGACGTCGGTGTCGGGCCGATCGACGCCGTGCGCACCTACGCCGCCACCGACGCCATCTTCGGTGTGGGTGAGATCTGGCGGCAGATCCGCGCGGCGAACCTGCCCGTCGCGGTGTCGGACCGGCTGACGCTGGACACCCGGCGGCTGATCGACCGCGCCGGACGCTGGCTGCTCAACTACCGCCCGCAGCCCCTGGCCGTCGGCGCCGAGATCAACCGGTTCGCCGCGAAGGTCAAAGAGCTGACGCCACGGATGTCGGAGTGGCTGCGCGGCGACGACAAGGCGATCGTGGAAAAGGAAGCCGCGGACTTCGCGTCGCAGGGGGCGCCCAAGGACCTGGCCTACATGGTCGCGGCCGGCCTGTACCGCTACAGCCTGCTCGACATCATCGACATCGGCGACATCACCGAAATCGACACCGCCGAGGTCGCCGACACCTATTTCGCCCTGATGGACCGGCTGGGCACCGACGCCTTGCTGACGGCGGTCTCGGAGCTACCCCGACTCGACCGCTGGCAGTCGTTGGCGCGCTTGGCGATTCGTGACGACATCTACGCCTCGGTGCGGTCGCTGTGCTTCGACGTGCTCGCCGTCGGGGAGCCCGACGAGAGCGGCGAAGAAAAGATCGCCGAGTGGGAGCACATCAGCGCATCACGGGTGGAGCGGGCCCGTCGCACGCTCACCGAGATCCAGGAAAGCGGGGCAAAGGATCTCGCGACGCTGTCGGTGGCCGCGCGGCAGATCCGCCGGATGACCCGCACCAGCGGGAGGGGATCGTCGAGTTGAGCATCGGCTTCGTCGCGGGCGTGCCGGTGCGCTGGTCCGACATCGACATGTACCAGCACATCAACCACGCCACCATGGTCACCATCCTCGAAGAGGCGCGCGTCCCCTTCCTCAAGGAGCCATTCGCCGCCGACATCGCCTCCGTCGGGCTGCTGATCGCCGACGTCCGGGTCACCTACAAGGACCAGCTGCGGCTGGCCGATTCGCCTCTGCAGGTGACCATGTGGACCAAGCGGCTGCGGGCGGTCGACTTCACGCTGGGCTACGAGGTGCGCTCGGTCAACGCGGACCCGCAGTCCAGGCCCGCCGTCATCGCCGAGTCGCAGCTGGCCGCGGTCCATATCGAGGAGCAGCGGCTGGTCCGGCTTTCGCCACAGCATCGGGAGTATCTGCAACGGTGGCTCCGGGACTAGACAGGGCAGCCGAGCGCGGGCTGTGGCTGCGTGACGCCACGCACCGCGGGGATCTGGGCACGTTCGTCGATCACGCGGCGCGGCTCGACGACGCCGCCGTCATCCGGCTTCGCGCTCGATCCGCCGGGCAGCTGACGGCCTGGGTGGCAACGGGTTTCGACGTGCTGGCCAGCCGGGTGGTCGTCGGCAGGGTGCGGCCCGACGACTTGTCGGTGGCCGCGGACGCCCTGGCGCGCGGCCTGGCGGCAATGGACGCCTCGGGCTACGTCGACCCGGGCTTCGCCATGGACTCGGCGTGGCGGGGCGCGCTGCCGCCGGAATCCGGCTTCACCCACCTCGAAGACGTCCCCGCGCGGGTGATGCTGGACCTGGCGCAGCGCGGCGCGCGACTCGCCAGGGAACACGGCGGTTCCCATGGCCCGCCGGTCTCGCTGCTCGACCAGGAGGTCATCCGGGTCAGCGCGGCCGACGTCAGCGTCGGCCTCCCGATGCGCTGCGTGTTCGCCTTGACCGCAATGGGTTTCCTGCCGCAGTCACCCGATGCGATCGGCGCCGACGAGATCGTCCGGATCCGGATCCTGCCGAACTGGCTGCGGGTCGACGCCAAGTTCGGCTCGGTGTACCGACGCCGCGGCCATGCGGCGCTGGTGCTGCGCTGAGCGCATTTAGCTCAGCGCGAGTTTAAAGGGCCAGGCGGGCCCGGTCACGGGCCGTAACGCAACCAGAGCGGCAGAATCGAATCCAGGTAGTCCATGAACTTCTTGAGCCCGACCCGATATTGGCCGAATCCATAGGGATCTTCGGCATATTCGGGAAAGGCGATGCCCAGACCGAACAGGCCGGGAGCGATGATGCCGTTTTGTTGGTTGTACTCCAGCTGCCCCCACTGCGGGGTCTCCGGTAATTTTCTGCGCTCGAATCCAACGGTATAGACGACGCGGTCGCAGGCGTCGAGTTTCTCGCTGAATTCGGGGCCGGCCACCCAGCATCTCTCCAGGCGGTCCGGATATGCCCCGTCAATGTTCTCGCGGGCCCATTCGGCCGCGCGCCCTTTGAGGCCGGTGTCGTCGAACAGGATCCAATCGTCCAGATACACGGCATATTTCAGCGGGCTTTGATAGAAGTTGATCACCCTTTTGACGGGATGGCACAGCAGATTCGGTAACACGATCATCGACGAGTGCGAGGAGCCGAAGACGGCCACCGTTGCACCGTCCAACGATTGATCGGCCAGCTTCTCGGGATCGAGGGCGACCTCCACCGGAATCTCGTCCAGGCCGGGATAGTCGAGCTTCTTCGGAACCGCACCCACGGCGAGGATCACATTCTCGGAGGCGACCTCGTGACGCTCCGTCTCGATTGTCCAGTGGCGGCGGCGAAGCGAGAGGGCGGTCGCCGTCGTCTCGAAGGCGTTCACCCTTTCGCGCAGGTGCTGAGTGATCCAGACCAAGGGATCCGCGACCAGACCAAGGGCGCACGTCTCGTCGGGGTCGACTTCCCGCAGCGGCATGGGCGGCGCCTCCGAAAACCGAAACGCGGATGAGCCATTCAGGAAGCTCAGGAATGTCCCGACGATGGTGTTACTCGACACCGACCGCCACTTTTGACCCAGGTCGCCGGCCGCAAAGGCGGGATCGATCCAGGCGATCTCGTCGTTCGGAATTCCCCGGTCGAGAAGCCTTCCCACCGCCGCAATGCCCGCGGGTCCCGCTCCGATCACTGTCCACGCATAGGGCGCCATGTAACACATATAGGGCACTCGGCGGCGAGGCGCTCGATTTGGGTGGCGGCTACACCAGCCAGGCCGCCGCGTCCGGCGGCAACTTGCCGTCCACCAGCGGCGCGCTGGCCAAGATCACTTCTCCCGGTGGGAGGGCCATCGGCAGGCGGCCGGCGTTCAGCGCACACGCCAAGGCGCCGCCGTTGCGTTCGAAGACCAGCAATTCGGGGGTGGCGGTCAGCCACTCGAGCTCGCCGCCCTCGAATTCGGCTCGCTCCCTGCGTAACTCGAGTGCCTTCCGATAGAAGGACAGCGTCGAGTCGGGATCCGCGCGCTGCTTCTCCACGGTCAGCGCCGCCCACTCCGCCGGCATCGGCAACCAGGTGTCGGCGGAGCTGGAGAACCCGAACGGGGGATCCTCGCCCGACCACGGAATCGGGACCCGGCACTTGTCGCGGCCTCGCTCGGTGTGTCCCGACCGTTCCCACGTCGGGTCCTGCAGCACCTCGTCGGGCAGCTCGACGTCGGGCAGGCCCAGCTCTTCGCCGTTGTAGACGAACACCGAGCCGGGCAGGGCGAGCATCACCATCGCCATGGCCCGCGCCCGGCGCAGCCCGACCTCGCCACCGCCATAGCGGGTGACCTCGCGGCCGACGTCGTGGTTGGACAGCGTCCACGTCGGGATGGCCTTTTCGATTGCGGTGGCGGCCAACGAATTGTCTATCGCGTCGTGGATTTCTCGCGCGTCGAAGTCGATCTTGGTCAGCCGGAAGTTGAAGCCGAGGTGCAGTTCGTCGGGCCGCAGATACTCCGCCCAGCGGGCGTTGTCGGTGACCCAGACCTCGCCGACGGTCACCGCTCCGGGATAGTCGTTGACGACCTTGCGGATGTCGCGGTGGATCTCGTGCACGCTCGGGTGGTTGAAGCGCGGGTCGTCGTCGGTGTGGTGCAACACCTTGGCCTCGACGTCCGGCGAGTCCGGCAGGCCGGGCGGCTTGGCCATCCCGTGCGCCACGTCGATGCGGAAGCCGTCGACACCGCGCTCCAGCCAGAAGCGCAGCGTCTTCTCGAAGTCGTCGAAGACGTCCGGGTGTTCCCAGTTGAGGTCGGGCTGCTCGGCGTCGAAAAGGTGCAGATACCACTGGCCGGGGTTGCCGTCCGGTTCGACCACCCGGGTCCAGGCCGACCCGCCGAACACCGACGTCCAGTTGTTCGGCGGCAGCTCCCCGGCGGTGCCTCGACCGTCGCGAAAGAAATAGCGTTCCCGCGCGTCGGTGCCCGGGCCGGCGGCCAGCGCCGCCTGAAACCACGGGTGCGCCGAACTGGTGTGGTTGGGCACCACGTCCATCGTGACCTTGATGCCGCGCTCGTGCGCCGCGGCGATCAGCCGTTCGATCGCGGCCATCCCGCCGAACAGCGGGTCGATGTCGCGCGGATCGGCGACGTCGTAGCCGTGATCGGCCATCGGCGACACGGTGACCGGGTTCAGCCAGATCGCGTCGATACCCAACTGTTCCAGGTACCCCAGCCGCGCCGTCAGGCCGTCCAGGTCGCCGACCCCGTCGCCGTCGCTGTCGGCGAACGACCGCGGATACACCTGGTAAAAGACCGCGCTTGACCACCATGGCTCGGGGCTCATGCCGCTCCGTTCAGTTGCTTGGCATCACAGGGACGAATTGACCAGGGAGTGCGCGGCCATGTCCAGGTACTCGAGCAACTCGCGGCGATGCTCGTCGTCGAGGGTTTGCGAGTCGATGGACGCCACCGCGGTGTGCATGCACCGCAGCCAGGCGTCGCGCTCGAGCGGGGTGATCCGGAACGGAACGTGCCGCATCCGCAGCCGCGGGTGCCCGCGCCGGTCGGAGTAGGTCCGCGGACCACCCCAGTACTGCTCGAGGAACATGCGCAACCGCTCCTCGGCGCCGTCCAGGTCGTCCGCGGGGTACAGGTCGCGGAGGATCTCGTCCTCCGGGACCTGCGCATAGAAGCGCGACACGATCGCGTGGAAGGTCTCGGCACCGCCGACGGCATCGTAGAAGCTCACCTGATCCATCGCCTCCCATTGTGGTGCATCGGCCCGCCGGCGACGCGAGGCGACCCTCGCGACACGGCCGCGCACGCCTGCTGTTCACCGGCTCGACATGGCGCGCGTCTGCAATAGGCGTGCGATTGGCGGCGAATCATGGTGGACTATCCGCGGAGGATCTATGGCGCATGGCAAGAGACGCCGCAGCCACCGCAGTCCCGGTGCCGCGGCAGGGTTAACCGGGCCCACAACCGCGTCATCCCTGCACAGCGTCGACACTCACCCGCCCACCCGCCACGAGAGCGCGTCGATCTGGAGTCGCCGGCGGGTCCTGCTGCTCAATTCCACCTACGAGCCGCTGACCGCGCTGCCGATGCGGCGGGCCATCGTCATGGTGATCTGCGGCAAGGCCGACGTCGTGCACGACGACCCGGCCGGGCCGGTGATCCACTCGGCGACCAGGTCGATCGTGGTGCCGTCGGTGATCCAGCTGCGCTCCTACGTGCGCGTTCCGTACCGCGCGCGCGTCCCGATGACCCGCGCCGCGCTGATGCACCGCGACCGGTTCTGCTGCGCCTACTGCGGGGCGAAGGCCGACACTGTCGACCACGTGGTGCCACGCAGCCGCGGCGGCGACCACTCCTGGGAAAATTGCGTCGCGTGCTGCTCGACGTGCAACCACCGCAAGGGCGACAAGCTGCTCGCCGAGCTGGGCTGGGCGCTGCGCCGGGCCCCGCTGCCGCCGACGGGGCAGCACTGGCGACTGCTGTCGACGGTCAAGGAACTGGACCCGGCCTGGGCCCGATACCTCGGCGAAGGCGCGGCGTAGGACGCGCTTCCGATGTCCGGGTGCCGGTGGATCGCCCGGTGGGATACGGTTTGCGTCGTGAGCCTTCTGGAGATCCACCTGTACTTCATCGGAATCCCGCTGTTGCTGGTGCTCGTGCTGTCGGTGCTGATCTGGTTGCACAAGGGGCCCCACCCCGCGACCTACACGTTGTCGGAGAAGTGGACGCATGCCCCGATCCTGTGGGCCGCCACCGACGAGGACGTCGGCGGCGCGCACGGCGGGCATGGCACATCGGAATTTTCGGTCGGAGGTGGCGCCAGTGGCACGTGGTGAGGTAGCGACGATCGAGCCCAGCGAGTTGCCCGCGGGTTCGGTGATCACCACCAGCGGACGGATCTCGGGGGTCACCGAGCCCGGCGAGCTGTCCGTGCACTACCCGTTCCCGACCAAGGACCTGGTCGCCATCGACGACGCGCTGAAGTACGGCTCGCGGGCGTCGCGGGCGCGGTTCGCCATCTACCTCGGCGACCTGGGGAGCGACACCGCCGCCCGGGCCCGCGAGATTCTGGCCCAGGTGCCGACGCCGGACAACGCGGTGTTGCTCGCCGTCTCGCCCGACCAGTGCGCCATCGAGGTGGTCTACGGGGCCCAGGTCCGGGGCCGCGGCGCCGAATCGGCCGCGCCGCTGGGGGTGGCCGCCGCGGCGTCGGCGTTCGAGCAGGGCGAACTGGTCGACGGGCTGGTCAGCGCGATCCGCGTGCTCAGCGCCGGGATCTCCCCGGCCTAGCCGCCCGGCCGGCCTAGCCGTGGCCTAGCCGCCCGGTCCCCGGCGAGCGTGCGCAGTTGTACGCGACACGCCGGTCGATCCTGTACAGACACGCACGCTCGGCGTGGTTAGTTGGCGGCGGCGCTGTCGAACGCGCGGGCCCGCAGGGCCCGCTTCACGCCGGCCTGGCCCTCCAGCACCAGGCGACGCAGGGCGGGCGGCACCTCTGACTCCGGGGCGGCCAACAACTCGTCCGCGGCCGCGACCCCGGCGTCGCTGATGTCCCAGGACGGGTACAGGCCGACCACCACCGTCTGGGCGACCTCGCTGGATCGCCGCGCCCACACCCCCGGTATGGCCTCGAAGTAGCGCGCGGTGAACGGCGTGAGCAGTTCGCCTTGCCCCGGCGGAGCGAAGCCCGCGATGATCGCGCGGGCCGTGATGTTGGCCAGGGTGTCGTCCTCGACCACCGTGGTCCAGGCCTCTTCTTTGACCCGCGGTTGCGGACGCGCCGCCGCCGCCTGGGCGCCGTGTCGCTTGCCGGCGGCGGTCGGGTCGCGCTGCACCTCGGCGTCGATGAAAGGCGTCGCGGGCCCGTCGGCGTCGATGTCGCCGGCGGTGGCCAGCGCCGTCACGATGCGCCAGCGCAGGTCGGTGTCGACCTGCAGGCCGGCCAGCCCCAGGTCGGCGGGGTCGCGGTCGAGCAGGTCGGCCAGGACCACCACATGCCGGGGTGACAGCACCGACGAGCACAGCGTGTTGACGAAGGCCAGCTGGTGATCCGAGCCGGGCCGCGCGCCGCGCGCCAGTTCCAGCAGCCGGTCGGCGAACCGCGGCCAGCCCTGCTCACGCGCCCACCCCGGCTCGGCGTAGGAGCCCAGCGCCGTCTGGGCCTGCAGCAGCAGCCGCTGCGCCACCCCGACCTCGGTTTCGGCCCGCACGCCGCCCGAGACCAGCGCCACGAAATCACGGGCCCGCAGTTCCGCCTCGCGGGTCATCTCCCACGCCGCCGACCAGATCAGCGTGCGCGGCAGCGGCTCGGCGATGTCGGCGATGCGCTCCAGCGCGGTCCGCAGCGACTCGGCGTCCAGCCGAAGCGAACAATAGGTCAGGTCGTCATCGTTGACCAGGATCAGCTGGCCACGCGAAACGCCAACCAGCGCGGGGACTTCCGTGACGGAGCCCTCGACGTCGAGCTCCTCGCGGTGCACCCGCACCAGCTTGCCGGCCCCGTCCTCGTCGTAGATCCCGATCGCCAGCCGATGCACCCGGGTCTCGCCCGCACCCGGCTCCGCGCCGCCCTGCGTCACCGCGAACCGGGTGAACCTGCCGTCCGCGTTGACGCCGAAGTCCGGCCGAAGCGTATTCAGCCCAGTGGTTTTCAACCACTGCCGACCCCAATTCGACAGGTCGCGGCCCGACGCCTGCTCCAGCGCGGCCAGCAGATCGCCGAACGTGGCGTTGCCGAACGCGTGCGCGCGGAAGTAGTCGCGCAGGCCGGCCAAGAACTGCTCCAGCCCGACGTAGGCGACGAGCTGCTTGAGCACCGAAGCGCCCTTGGCGTAGGTGATCCCGTCGAAGTTCACCTCGACGGCGGCCAGGTCGGGGATGTCGGCCGCGATCGGATGCGTCGACGGCAATTGGTCCTGACGGTACGCCCACGACTTCTCGGCGGTGGCGAACGTCGTCCACGCCTCGGTGAATTCGGTTGCCTCGCTTTGGCACAACACCGACGCGAACGTCGCGAACGACTCGTTGAGCCACAGGTCGTCCCACCATGTCATGGTGACCAGGTCCCCGAACCACATGTGCGCCATCTCGTGCAGCACCGTCTCGGCGCGCCGCTCGTAGGAGGCCCGGGTGACCTTGCTGCGGAAGACGTAGTCCTCCAGGAATGTCACCGCCCCGGCGTTTTCCATTGCGCCGGCGTTGAACTCGGGGACGAACAGCTGGTCGTACTTGCCGAACGCGTACGGTAGCCCAAAGTTCTTATGGTAGAAGCCAAATCCCTGCTTGGTCTGGGTGAACAACCGCTCGGCGTCCATGTGCTGCGCCAGCGAGGCCCGGCAGTAGAGGCCCAACGGGATCTCGCCGTGCTCGTCGCTGTAGGAGTCCTTCCACTCGGCGTACGGGCCGGCGATCAGGGCCACCAGGTAGGTGCTCATCCGCGGGGTGGTGGCGAAGGTGTGCACACCGATCCCATCGGTGGCGTCGACCGCCACCGGGGCGCCGTTGGAGATCACCTTCCAGTGCGCGGGTGCGACCACCCGCAGGTCGAACGTCGCCTTGAGGTCGGGTTGGTCGAAGCAGGCGAACATCCGCTTGGCGTCGGCGGTTTCGAACTGCGAATACAGGTAGGCCTCGTCGTCCACCGGGTCGACGAAGCGATGCAACCCCTCGCCGGTGTTGGAGTAGCGGCAGTCGGCGTCGACGACGACGACGTTGCGCTTCTCCAGCCCGCGCAGGGGGATGCCGGTCGACTCGTCGTATCCGGACACGTCGAGCTCGCGGCCGTTGAGGGTGGCGCCGCGGACGGTGTCGGCGGCGATGTCGATCACCGTGTCGGCGCCGGGGAGCGCGTCGAACTCCACGGTGGTGGTGGACCGGAAGGTCCGTTCGCCGGCCGTGACGTCGAGGTCGATCCGGTAGCTGTCGACGGTGATCAAGGCGGCGCGTTCGACGGCCTGGTCCCGGGTGAGGTTAGGAAGGGCCACGCGTCCAACTTAAACGTGTCGGTGCACGCGGGGTAATCGGTGCGACGGAGCGGGAACAGGCGGACCGTGACTACGGTTGTGCAGAGCGGTGTTCTGACCGTCTGCCACCGCCAGGAGAGGACTGCTGCGATGCCCGAGAAGGCCCCCGCGAAAAACCAAGCCGATTTCTGGTTCGACCCCCTGTGTCCGTGGTGCTGGATCACGTCGCGCTGGATCCTGGAGGTTGAGCGGGTTCGCGACATCGACGTGCACTTTCACGTCATGAGCCTTGCGATACTCAACGAGAACCGCGAGGGCCTGCCCGAGAAATATCGCGAAAACATGAAGCGGGCCTGGGGGCCGGTGCGGGTGGCGATCGCCGCCGAGCAGGCCCACGGCTCCGGCGTCCTCGACCCGCTCTACACCGCGATGGGCACCCGGATTCACAACGAGGGCAACAAGGACCTCGATGAGGTCATCAAGCTGTCGCTGGCCGACGCCGGTCTGCCGGCGGAGTTGGCCGCGGCGGCCGAGAGCGACGCGTACGACGACGCGCTGCGCAAGAGCCACCACGCCGGGATGGACGCGGTCGGTGACGACGTCGGTACGCCGACCATCCACGTCAACGGTGTGGCGTTCTTCGGGCCGGTGCTGTCGAAAATCCCGCGTGGCGAGGAAGCGGGCAAGCTCTGGGACGCCTCGGTCACGTTCGCGTCCTACCCACACTTCTTCGAGCTGAAGCGGACCCGCACGGAGCCGCCCGAATTCGACTAGACCCAGTCCGGGCGGCGAGACCCGCCGGGCGGCGCGCGGCTGTGTAAGGATGACGGGCATGCGCGTCTACCTGGGTTCCGACCACGCCGGATACGAGCTCAAGCAGCGGATCATCGAGCACCTCACGCAATCCGGGCACGAGCCGATCGACTGCGGCGCCTTCGGCTACGACCCCGACGACGATTACCCGGCGTTTTGCATCGCCGCCGCGACACGCACCGTGGCCGACCCCGACAGCCTGGGCATCGTGCTGGGCGGGTCGGGCAACGGTGAGCAGATCGCGGCCAACAAGGTCCCGGGGGCGCGCTGCGCGCTGGCGTGGAGCGTCGAGACCGCGACGCTGGCCCGTCAACACAACAACGCGCAGCTGATCGGCATCGGCGGGCGCATGCACACCGTGGCCGAGGCGCTGTCCTTCGTCGATGCGTTCCTGAACACGCCGTGGTCGAAAGCGCAACGCCACCAACGTCGTATCGACATCCTCGCCGAATACGAACGCACGCACCAGGCGCCTCCGGTGCCCGGCGCGCAAGGCTGAGAGGTGCCCGAGGGGCATACCCTGCACCGGCTGGCCCGGCTGCACCAGCGCCGGTTCGCCGGTTCGCCGGTCGCGGTGTCCAGCCCGCAGGGCCGATTCGCGGGCCCGGCGGCCGTGGTGGACGGCCGGGTGCTGCGGCGGACCAGCGCCTGGGGCAAGCACCTGTTTCATCACTACGCCGACGGCCCGATCGTGCACGTGCATCTCGGTCTGTACGGCGCCTTCACCGAATGGGAACGGCCCAACGGCGCGCCGCTGCCCGAACCGGCCGGACAGGTGCGGATGCGGATGGTCGGCGCCGACTACGGCACCGACCTGCGCGGCCCGACCGTGTGCGAGGTGATCGACGAAGGTCAGGTCAGCGATGTGGTGGCCAAGCTGGGTCCCGACCCCTTGCGCGCCGACGCCGACCCGTCGTCGGCGTGGGCCCGGATTACCAAGTCGCGCAGGCCCATTGGCGCGCTGTTGATGGACCAGACCGTCATCGCCGGCGTGGGCAACGTGTACCGCAGCGAGTTGCTGTTCCGCCACCGCATCGATCCGTTCCGGCCCGGCCGGGCGATCAGCGAGCCGGAATTCGACGCGGCGTGGACCGACCTGGTGGCGTTGATGAAGGTCGGTTTGCGCGGCGGCGCGATCGTCGTGGTGCGGCCCGAACACGACCACGGCCCGCCGTCGTACCTGCCCAGTCGGCCCCGGACGTATGTGTACCGGCGCGCGGGGGAGGCGTGCCGGGTGTGCGGGGGACCCGTCCGCACGGCGGAGCTGGAGGGCCGAAACGTGTTTTGGTGCCCGGCGTGCCAGCGATGAGACGTGGGCCCAAGCCCGGTGGAAGGCGGTTTACGTGTGCGCCCGCTCGATGACCCCCAGCGCGGCGTAGACCTCGTTGCTGAGGGCGACGCTGCGCGGGTCGGCATTGGCCTTGGTGGCATCGAAGCGATTCGTCACGTACGCGTAGCCGATTCGGTGTTCCAGGTCGACGAAACCGAACGAGCCACCCAGGCCGCCGTGGCCGAAGATCCGCGGGTTGGGGCCGTTGATGCCGCGCTGGTTGAGCATGTAGCCGAGGCCCCAGCCGTGGTCGGCGACCCGCGGGCCCAGCACCAAGTCGGTGTCGAAACCGCCCTGCGGCACCCGGACCACGTCCATGTGCTCACGGCTCAGGAGTTTCTCCTGCGCGAGCGCGTTGTAGAAGGTCGCCAACCCCAGCGCCGACACCTGGCCGTTGGTGCCGGGGAACTCGAGCTGGCGCCACAGCTCGAGGTCGTGGGAGCCGAGTTCGTCGTCGGGGGCGAATCCCATCGAAATCGACAGCGCAGCCTTGGGGTGTTCGGTCAGGCTGGTCGGGTGGCCGGGGGCGTTCACGTCGGCCAGCAGATCTCGCGCGTGCGGCTTGTTCACCCGCTCGGCGCAGCGGCGTTGGTCGGCCGGGGACAGCCCGATGTGGACGTCGGCGCCCAGCGGTTCGGCGATCTCGGTGCGCAGGTACTGGCCGACCGTCCGACCGGTGACCCGGCGGAACACCTCGCCGAGGATGAAGCCGAAGGTGGTCATGTGGTAGCCCTGGGCGGTGCCCGGCTCCCACCAGGGCTCCGCGGCCGCGAGCTGCTCGCAGACGAAGTCCCAGTCGGCGACTTTTTCCCAGCTCATTCGGGTGCGGGGCCCGATGACACCGGAGCGGTGGCCCAAGACCATGGCCAGGGTGATGGCGTCCTTGCCCGCCTGCCCGAACTGGGGCCAGTAGCGGGCGACCGGCGCGTGCAGGTCCAGCTCGCCGCGGTCGGCCAGTTGGTGGACGCAGGTGGCCGTCAGCCCCTTGGTGCCCGAGAGCACCGTGGTCAGGGTGTTTTGTTGCCAGGGCCGGGTGCGGGCCGCGTCGGCCCAGCCGCCCCAGAGGTTGACGACGAGCTCCCCATCGACCCAGGCCGCGACCGCCGCGCCAACCTCATCTCGCAGCACAAAGTTGCGCTCGAACGCGTCGCGCACGCCGGCGAAGTCCGACGCGCATGAGCCCTGAATGCCGACGTGGCTCATGGCCCCCCTGTGCACAGATCGTTAGCCGGAGCGGGCGACGGGAATCGAACCCGCGTAGCTAGTTTGGAAGACTAGGGCTCTACCATTGAGCTACGCCCGCAAGTGTTAGTCGAGCGAGACTGTATCTGGCGGTCACTTTCAAATCTAATCGAAGCGGTTCCGTGATCGCTCCGTGAGGTCTTGGGGCCGCCGCGCGGCCTGTGGCGAGCCCGACCCCGACGGGCCTTAGGATCATCGAGGTCAGCGCGGGGTGTAGCGCAGCTTGGTAGCGCATCCGCTTTGGGAGCGGAAGGCCGCAGGTTCAAATCCTGTCACCCCGACCAGACCGGCGCCGTACCGCGGCACGACCAGACACCGAGGAGCGACACCCGTGAAGAGCAGCGTCGAGCAGTTGAGCCCCACCCGGGTGCGCATCAACGTGGAGGTGCCGTTCACCGAACTGGAACCCGATTTTCAACGGGCCTACAAGGAGCTGGCCAAACAGATTCGGCTGCCCGGTTTCCGGCCCGGTAAGGCGCCCGCGAAGCTGCTCGAGGCCCGCTTCGGCCGGGAGGCGATGCTCGACCAGGTCGTCAACGAGGCGCTGCCCGCCCGGTACGGACAGGCGGTGGCGGAGTCGGACGTGCAGCCGCTCGGCCAGCCCAGCATCGAGGTCACCAAGAAGGAGTACGGCCAGGAGCTGGCGTTCACCGCGGAGGTCGACGTCCGTCCCGAGATCACCCTTCCCGACCTGGGTGGGCTGACGGTCTCGGTGGATCCGGTCGAGGTCACCGACGCCGACGTCGACGCCGAACTGGAGTCGTTGCGTGCCCGGTTCGGCACCCTGAAAGGGGTGGACCGGCCGGTGGCTCTCGGTGACTTCGTCTCTATCGACCTGTCGGCCACCGTCGGCGGCGAGGACGTGCCCAACGCCCGCACCGAGGGACTGTCCCACGAGGTCGGCTCCGGCCGGCTCATCGAGGGCCTCGACGACGCGCTCGTCGGCCTGTCCGTCGACGAATCCCGGGAATTCACCGCGACGTTGGCGACCGGCGAACACGCCGGCCAAGACGCGCAGGTCACCGTCACCGTCCGGTCG
Organism: Mycobacterium heidelbergense; assembly: GCF_010730745.1. Lineage (NCBI taxonomy): Bacteria > Bacillati > Actinomycetota > Actinomycetes > Mycobacteriales > Mycobacteriaceae > Mycobacterium > Mycobacterium heidelbergense. The sequence goes on from NZ_AP022615.1 coordinate 3,750,983, forward strand.
ATCAAGGAACGTGAACTGCCGGATCCCGACGACGAGTTCGCCCAGTTGGCCAGCGAATTCGACACCATTGACGAGCTGCGGTCCAACCTCCGCGACCAGGTGGGTCAGGCCAAGCGCGTGCGGCAGGCCGCGCAGATTCGCGACGCGGCGATCGAGGCCCTCCTCGATCAGGTCGACGTGCCGCTGCCGGAGACGATCGTCAAGGCCCAGTTCGACAGCGCCCTGCACGGTGCACTCAGCGGTGTGAACCACGACGAGGCCCAGTTCGAACAGATCCTCGCGGGCCAGGGCAAGTCTCGCCAGCAGTTCGAGGTCGACGCGCACAACGCCGCGGAGACGGACGTCAAGCGGCAGCTGCTGCTGGACGCGCTGGCCGACGACTTGCAGGTCCGCGTCGGCCAGACCGACATCACCGAACGACTGGTGATGGCGGCCCGGCAGTACGGCGTCGAGCCGCAGCAGCTGTTGGCCTACCTGCGGGAGCACAACCAGCTGTCGGCCATGTTCGCCGATGTCCGTCGCGAGCTGACCCTCGCCGCGGTGATCGACGCGGCCACCGTCACCGACACCGACGGAAACGCCATCGACACGAGCGAGTTTTTCGGCAGGCGCCCGGAGGGTGACGAGGCCGAACCGGTGGGTGTGTCTGAGGAGGCCGACAAAGCCGGCCCGGAGGGTGACGATGCCGAGCCGGTGGGTGAGGCTGAGGAGGCCGACAAAGCCGGCCCGGAGGGTGACGATGCCGAGCCGGTGGGTGTGGCTGAGGAGGCCGACAAAGCCGGCCCGGAAGCCGACGCCGGGGACGCCGCCGACGATGAAGCCAAGTGACCGGCTATGACGCTGTGAGCGAACGCGCCCGTTTCAGGGGGGTGCGCGGCCGCCGCACAGGGGCTTGGTTGGTTAGGGTCGGTGCAGAGAAGAACTCGAGAAAGCAGGTGTCCCAACTGTGAGCAAAGCGACTGACATGCGTTCGAACTCGCAGGGTCTCAACCTCACGGACTCGGTCTATGAGCGCTTGCTCTCCGAGCGCATCATCTTCCTGGGCTCGGAGGTGAGCGACGAGATCGCCAACCGGCTGTGCGCACAGATCCTGCTGCTCGCCGCCGAGGACGCCACCAAGGACATCTCGCTGTACATCAACTCGCCGGGCGGCTCGATCAGCGCCGGGATGGCGATCTACGACACCATGGTCCTGGCGCCCTGCGACATCGCCACCTACGCGATGGGCATGGCCGCCTCGATGGGCGAATTCCTGCTGGCGGCCGGCACCAAGGGCAAGCGCTACGCGCTGCCGCACGCCCGCATCCTGATGCACCAGCCGCTGGGCGGGGTGACCGGCAGCGCGGCCGACATCGCCATCCAGGCCGAGCAGTTCGCCGTCATCAAAAAGGAAATGTTCCGGCTCAACGCGGAATTCACCGGCCAGCCGATCGAGCGCATCGAGGCCGACTCGGACCGGGACCGCTGGTTCACCGCCCAGGAAGCCCTGGAATACGGGTTCGTCGACCACATCATCACCCGCGCCGCCCACATCACCAACGGAGAAGCCCAGTGAATCAGATCCAGCCCCAGGCGCGGTACATCCTGCCGTCGTTCATCGAGCACTCCAGCTTCGGCGTCAAGGAGTCCAACCCCTACAACAAGCTGTTCGAGGAGCGCATCATCTTCCTCGGCGTCCAGGTCGACGACGCCTCGGCCAACGACATCATGGCCCAGCTGCTGGTGCTCGAGTCGCTGGACCCCGACCGCGACATCACCATGTACATCAACTCGCCCGGCGGGGGGTTCACCTCGCTGATGGCGATCTACGACACCATGCAGTACGTGCGCGCCGACATCCAGACGGTGTGCCTGGGTCAGGCCGCCTCGGCGGCGGCGGTGCTGCTGGCCGCCGGGACGCCGGGCAAGCGGATGGCGCTGCCCAACGCGCGGGTCCTGATCCACCAGCCGTCGCTGTCCGGCGTGATCCAGGGCCAGTTCTCCGACCTGGAGATCCAGGCCGCCGAGATCGAGCGGATGCGCACGCTGATGGAGACCACGCTGGCCCGGCACACCAATAAGGACGCCGCGGTGATCCGCAAGGACACCGACCGGGACAAGATCCTGACCGCCGAAGAGGCCAAGGACTACGGGATCATCGACACCGTCCTGGAATACCGGAAGCTGTCCGCGCAGACCGCGTAGCCCCCTTCGCCGAGCGTGTTCTGAGGGCGAGAAATCGGCCGATTTTGCGCCCTCAGAACACGCTCGGCGAAAGTGCCGGCGCCAGTTCGGCGATGTCGGCGGGCCGCACGCGGCAGCAGCCGCCGACGATGCGCGCGCCGGCCGCCGCCCACCGCGTCGCGAGCCGCGCGGAGAACCTTCGCGGCCCGACCCACGCGCGGCCGTCCCAGCGCTCGCCGCTGTTGGGGTAGACGATCACCGGCTTGCCGACATCGGACGACATGCCGATCGCCGGCAGCACGTCGTCGGGCGCACAGCAGTTGACGCCGATCGCCACGATCTCGTCGGCCCCGGCGGCCACCGCGAACGCCTCGGCGAGTGGCTGCCCGGCGCGGGTCCGCGTCCCGTCGATGGTGTAGCTGAGCCAGGCGGGCACGCCGACGGAGCGAACCAGATCGACCAGCGCCTCGGCCTCGTCGAGATCGGGCACGGTTTCCAGGGCGAGCACGTCGGCGCCGGCGTCGGCCAGGATTTCCAGCCGGGGCCGATGCCAGCGCATCAACGCCGCGACGGACAGGCCGTAGCGTCCGCGATATTCGGACCCGTCGGCCAGCGCCGCGCCGTACGGGCCGACCGAGGCGGCGACGAGCAGCCCAGCCGCGCCGGCTTCGTCACGCGCGGCCTTGGCGAGTTCGACGCTGCGGCGCAGCAACGCGGCGGCGTCCCGTCGGTCGATTCCACGGGCCGCGAAGCCCTCGAACGACGCCTGATAGCTTGCGGTCGTCGCAATCTTGGCGCCCGCACGAAAATATGCGGAGTGCACCGCGACGATCTCCCGCGGGTCGTCGGCCAGCAGCCTGGCCGACCACAACGGGTCGGACAGGTCATGACCGCGCGCTTCGAGCTCGGTGGCCAGGCCGCCATCGGCGATCAGCACGGATTCGCGGGGCAAAGCCAATCCCACTCAATCACTCTAGGGTGGACGGGCGTTGGGCTGGCCAAACAGCCATCGGGTGGACGGCGCATCCGGCTCGAACGGGTAACGACCGCGACACGCCAAAGACACGGAAGGCGCGTCTCAGCGAGTGACCGGCGGGGTCTGCCTATATGTTTCATTCAGACCGACAGGCATGAATACCATGAATACCAACGAATACCAACGACGCTATTCGGCGCTAATGGTCGCCGCGAACGCGAGCAAGCGGGTAGCGTCGGGGGATACATGCGGCAGAGCAAGACGACCGGCGAACAGGAAGTAGGCCCTCAGCACCATGGCGCGCATCGGAGACGGCGGCGACCTGCTTAAGTGCTCGTTCTGCGGGAAGAGCCAGAAGCAGGTCAAGAAACTCATTGCGGGTCCCGGTGTGTACATCTGCGATGAGTGCATCGACCTCTGTAACGAGATCATCGAAGAGGAACTCGCCGACGCCGACGACGTCAAGCTCGACGAACTGCCCAAGCCCGCCGAGATCCGCGAATTCCTCGAGGGATACGTCATCGGGCAGGACACGGCGAAGCGGACGCTGGCCGTCGCGGTTTACAACCACTACAAGCGGATTCAGGCCGGCGAGAAGGGCCGTGATTCCCGGGCGGAGCCCGTGGAGCTGACCAAGTCCAACATCCTGATGCTCGGGCCCACCGGCTGCGGTAAGACCTACCTGGCCCAGACGCTGGCCAAGATGCTCAACGTGCCGTTCGCCATCGCCGATGCCACCGCGCTGACCGAGGCCGGTTACGTCGGTGAGGACGTCGAGAACATCTTGCTGAAACTCATCCAGGCCGCCGACTACGACGTCAAGCGCGCCGAGACCGGCATCATCTACATCGACGAGGTCGACAAGATCGCCCGCAAGAGCGAGAACCCGTCGATCACCCGCGACGTCTCCGGTGAGGGCGTCCAGCAGGCCCTGCTGAAGATCCTGGAGGGCACCCAGGCGTCGGTTCCCCCGCAGGGCGGCCGCAAGCACCCCCATCAAGAGTTCATCCAGATCGACACCACCAACGTGCTTTTCATCGTCGCGGGCGCGTTCGCCGGGCTGGAGAAGATCATCTACGAGCGCGTCGGCAAGCGCGGGCTGGGCTTCGGCGCCGAGGTTCGCTCCAAGGCCGAGATCGACACCACCGACCACTTCGCCGACGTCATGCCCGAGGACCTCATCAAGTTCGGCCTGATCCCCGAGTTCATCGGGCGGCTCCCGGTGGTTGCCTCGGTCACCAACCTCGACATGGAGTCGTTGGTCAAGATCCTGTCCGAGCCGAAGAACGCGTTGGTCAAGCAGTACACCCGGCTTTTCGAAATGGACGGCGTGGAGCTGGAGTTCAGCGACGACGCGCTGGAGGCGATCGCCGACCAAGCGATCCACCGCGGCACCGGCGCCCGCGGTCTGCGCGCGATCATGGAGGAAGTCCTGCTGCCGGTGATGTACGACATCCCGAGCCGCGACGACGTCGCCAAGGTCGTGGTGACCAAGGAGACCGTGCAGGACAACGTGTTGCCGACGATCGTGCCGCGCAAGCCGTCGCGCAGCGAGCGCCGCGACAAGACCGCCTAACGCTTCAGCGCGCCGTCGACCTCCCGCGGAACCCGCATCACCGCGGGGCCGGGCGTGATCAATAACACAGTTTCGAGTGATCCGCACCCCATCCCCATGCTGACTTCGGCTTTAGCGACAAACTCGCTGCATGCAATGGGTCCGAGACGCCCATGCGCCCCAGGGAGCAGTGCCATAATTGGTACCGCTAGTGACACACAAGCGTGAGGGCGCGGGGAGTCCGCCGGCGGCGCGTACCCTAAAGCTCCAGCGGAGTCTTATCCGCACAACGAATGGAAGGCGGAGACGTGGATCCGAACGGCAGCGGAGCCGGGTCTGATTCTCGCGATGGCTCCCCTCGGAATGGGTCCTCTCGCACCGGGTCCGAGCGGCAGCGTCTGGAACAAGTCGTCATCCGGTTCGCCGGGGACTCCGGCGACGGCATGCAGCTGACCGGTGACCGGTTCACGTCCGAGGCGGCGCTTTTCGGCAACGACCTGGCGACCCAGCCGAACTATCCCGCCGAGATCCGCGCTCCCGCAGGCACTTTGCCCGGGGTCTCGTCCTTCCAAATCCAGATCGCCGACTACGACATCCTGACCGCCGGCGACCGCCCCGACGTCCTCGTCGCCATGAACCCGGCGGCGCTGAAGGCCAACATCGGCGACTTGCCGCGCGGCGGAATGGTGATCGCGAACTCCGACGAGTTCACCAAGCGCAACCTGACGAAGGTGGGTTACGTCACCAACCCGCTGGAGTCCGACGAATTGTCCGACTACGTCGTGCACTCCGTCGCCATGACCACGCTGACCCTCGGGGCCGTCGAGGCGATCGGCGCGTCGAAGAAGGACGGTCAGCGCGCCAAAAACATGTTCGCCCTTGGCCTTTTGTCCTGGATGTACGGGCGGCCGATCGAGGCCAGCGAGAAATTCATCCGGGAGAAGTTCGCCCGCAAGCCCGACATCGCGGAGGCCAACGTCCTCGCGCTCAAGGCGGGCTGGAACTACGGCGAGACGACCGAGGCGTTCGGCACCACCTACGAGGTGTCGCGGGCGACCCTGCCGTCCGGCGAATATCGCCAGATCTCGGGCAACACCGCGCTGGCGTACGGCATTGTGGCGGCCGGTCAGCTGGCGGGCATTTCGGTCGTGCTCGGCAGCTATCCGATCACGCCGGCCTCCGACATCCTGCACGAGCTGTCCAAGCACAAGAACTTCAACGTGATCACCTTCCAGGCCGAAGACGAAATCGGCGGCATCTGCGCGGCGATCGGCGCGTCCTACGGCGGCGCGCTCGGCGTCACCAGCACGTCCGGGCCGGGGATTTCGCTGAAGTCGGAGGCGTTGGGCCTCGCGGTGATGACCGAGCTGCCGTTGCTGGTCATCGACGTGCAGCGGGGTGGTCCCTCGACCGGCCTGCCCACCAAGACCGAGCAGGCCGACCTGCTGCAGGCGTTGTACGGCCGGAATGGGGAGTCACCCGTGGCGGTGCTGGCGCCACGGTCGCCGTCCGACTGCTTCGAGATCGCCCTCGAGGCGGCGCGCATCGCGGTGTCCTATCACACCCCGGTGATCGTGTTGTCCGACGGCGCGATCGCCAACGGCTCTGAGCCATGGCGAATTCCGGACGTCGGCGCGCTGCAGCCCATCAAGCACACCTTCGCCAAATCGGGCGAGCCCTTCCAGCCGTACGCGCGCGACCCGGAAACGCTCGCCCGCCAATTCGCCGTGCCGGGCACCCCCGGGCTGGAGCACCGCATCGGTGGCCTGGAGGCGGCGAACGGCTCGGGCAACATCTCCTACGAGCCGGTCAACCACGACCTCATGGTCCGGTTGCGGCAGGCCAAGATCGACGGCATCGCCGTTCCCGACCTGGAGGTCGACGACCCGACCGGGGACGCCGAGCTGCTGCTGATCGGGTGGGGCAGCTCGTACGGTCCCATCGGTGAAGCCTGCCGGCGCGCGCGGCGCAAGGGCATCAAGGTCGCGCACGCCCACCTGCGCCACCTCAGCCCCTTCCCGGCGAACCTGGGCGACGTGCTCCGGCGCTACCCGAAGGTGGTATGCCCGGAGATGAACCTGGGCCAGCTGGCGCTGGTGCTGCGGGGCAAGTATCTGGTCGACGTGCAATCGGTCACCAAGGTTCAGGGTGTCGCGTTCCTCGCCGACGAGATAGGGCGCGTCATCCGCGCCGCGCTGGGCGGAACGCTGGCCGAGGTTGAGCAAGACAAGACGATGGTCGCCAGAATGGCGGCGGCAACGGTTGGAGCGGGAGCTAGCGCATGACCGACATGACTGACGTGATCGGCGATCTGGCGGGCACGGACCTCGGGCTGACTCCGAGGTTGACCAAAAACGACGGGGTGCCCACCGTCTCTGTTGAAGACCAGCCGCAGAAGGCCAAGGACTTCACCACCGACCAGGAGGTGCGCTGGTGCCCGGGCTGCGGTGACTACGTCATCCTCAACACCATCCGCAACTTCCTGCCGGACCTCGGGCTGCGCCGCGAGAACATCGTGTTCGTCAGCGGCATCGGCTGCTCGAGCCGCTTCCCGTACTACCTGGAGACCTACGGGTTTCACTCCATCCACGGCCGCGCGCCGGCCATCGCGACCGGTTTGGCGCTGGCCCGCGAGGACCTGTCGGTGTGGGTGGTCACCGGCGACGGCGACGCGCTGTCGATCGGCGGCAACCATCTGATCCACGCGCTGCGCCGCAACGTCAACATCACGATCCTGCTGTTCAACAACCGGATCTACGGGCTGACCAAGGGCCAGTACTCGCCGACGTCGGAGGTCGGCAAGGTCACCAAGTCGACACCGATGGGGTCGCTGGATCACCCGTTCAACCCGGTCTCGCTGGCGCTGGGCGCCGAGGCCACCTTCGTCGGTCGCGCGCTGGACTCCGACCGCAGCGGCCTCACCGAGGTGCTGCGCGGCGCCGCCGAGCACCGGGGCGCGGCGGTTGTCGAAATCCTGCAGGACTGCCCGATTTTCAACGACGGCTCCTTCGATGCGCTGCGCAAGGAGGGCGCCGAGGAGCGGGTGATCAACGTCCGCCACGGCGAGCCAATTGTGTTCGGCGCCAACGGCGAATACTGCGTGGTGAAGTCGGGGTTCAGCCTGGAGGTGGCGAAGACCGCCGACGTGGCCGTCGAGGAGATCGTCGTCCACGACGCGCACGCCGACGAGTCGGCCTACGCGTTCGCGCTGTCCCGACTCTCCGATCAGAACCTCGACCACACCGTGCTGGGCATCTTCCGTGACGTCAAGCGCCCCACCTACGACGACGCGGCGCGCTCCCAGGTTCGTGCCGCCCGGTCGTCGAAGCCGTTCGACTCCGGCGCCCTGCAGTCGCTGCTGCGCGGGCGCGACACCTGGACCGTCGACTGACGTGGCCGAGCGCGTGCCCGACGCGGCGGAACAGGCCGGGTCGCTGGCGGGGATAGTCCTCGCAGGAGGCGAATCGCGGCGCATGGGCCGTGACAAGGCCGGCCTGCCGGGGCCCGGCGGCGCGGCCACCCTGGCCGAGTTCGTCGTGGGTGTTGTCGCCCAGCGCTGCGAACCCGTTTTCGTGATGGCCGCCCCGGGACAACCGTTGCCGGCGCTACGGGCCCGCATCATCCGCGACGAGGTGCGCGGGCTGGGACCGCTGCCGGCGACCGGGCGTGGACTGCGCGCGGCCGCGGAGGCGGGCGCGCGGTTCGCCTTCGTGTGCGCCGTCGACATGCCGCTGCTGACCGTCGAATTGATCGACGACCTCGTCCGCCTCGCCACCGAGACCGACGCCGAGGTGGTGTTGCCCTGGGACGGTCGCAGCCACTACCTGGCCGCGGTGTACCGCACCGACCTGGCCGACCGGATCGACGCGCTGGTCGCCGCCGGGGAGCGCAAGATGAGCGCCTTGATCGACGCTTCAGACGCCCAGCAGATCGTCCTGCCGGATTCGCGGCCGCTGACGAACGTCAACACGGACGCCGACCTGCGCGCCCTGGTACGGCCGGGGGCTTGAGAATAGGCCCGCCGCCACGCGCGGCTTGAATCGGCTTGAATCGGCTTGAATCGGCGTGGTGCGGCCCTTTATATCTTTTGTGTAAAGTCCGGGATTTTTATCGGATTCGACAATTCTTTTCCGGACAAATCGAATTAGCGCCGCCCCGGCGCGAGCGGCGCGCCTCGCCGGCCTATCTCCTATTGTGTTGCGGCAGCACGGATCTCGCCACCGAACCCGCGTAATCGCAAAGAATTCGCCGCCTTGTGCGGCAAATTTGCTGTGCGCGATGGGCAAAGCATCGCGTCGCCCGCTGGCCTCCGTGCCACCGTGATGTCAGTCGACGGCCGAAAGCGATTGCTGTTGCGGTGAATTCGCCGAAAGCGGCTGCCGGTTCGCCGTCGGGCGGTCCGGGCCGCTTCCGGGCCGTGGCGCTGGGGGTGGCTCCACAAATTTCGTGGTCCAGCTCACAATATTGGCGTGATTCGGCTCACGATTTGGTTGTCCCAGCGATGGCTGGGCACCGGCCTAAAAGGCGTAGCTGACCAGCAAGAATGGCTTCGCGATCGCACCGTGATTGGTCCGTTATCGAACCGAGATATCCCTTTTCCGAAGATGACGGATGCGGTCCGGGTCCCCTACGGTCCCACGTAGCCCGAAACGGGTTAACCGAAAGTAATCGAAAATTGAATCACGGACCCGCGTGCGAGCGGGGCCTGTGGACGCCATAGCGCCACAGCCGGTGGGCAGTTCCCCACCCGGGCCGATCCGGCCCGCCGCTGGCGTGCCCGGAGACACGGCACGTCCCAGAGCACCTATCCCGTAAGCCAAGCATCCCCCAACCCACACCCGTGGGTTGCTTTGGCGCGCGCGCACCGCGAAAGGAAGAAATTTGAAGAACGTCCGTAAGACGCTCATTCTCGCCGCGATCGCGGGCACGCTCGCGAGCGTGCCATCGGCGACCGCCAGCGCGGACGCGATGGGCATTGACCCGAACGTGCCCGCCGCCGGGGTCGCCCCTGACGCGCCCCCGCCGCCGGCCCCGGACGCCGTGCCCCCGCCGCCGGCTCCGGATGCCCCGCCGCCGCCGGCTCCCGATGCGCCGCCGGCGCCGGTGGGCTTCGATCCGAACGTTCCGCCACCGCCGGGCCCGGACGCGCCGCCCCCTCCTCCCGTTCACCAGGCGTACAGCGTGAACTGGGATGCCATCGCGCAGTGCGAGTCGGGCGGAAACTGGGGGATCAACACCGGTAACGGCTACTCCGGCGGCCTGCAGTTCACGTCGAGCACCTGGCACGCCAACGGTGGCTCGGGCTCCCCGGCCAGCGCGAGCCGCGAGGAGCAGATCCGGGTGGCCGAGAACGTGCTGCACACGCAGGGCATCGGCGCGTGGCCGGTCTGCGGTCGGCGCGGCTGATCGCCGCCGTCACAGGTACAGCAGGTAGGGGTGGTGCCGGGCCTTGGGCCCGGCGCCACCCGTCTGCGGGTCGGGTAGCGTCGGGTTGGTGACCGCAACGTCGCGCGAGTTCGACATCGTGTTGTACGGGGCGACCGGCTTCGTGGGCAAGCTGACCGCCGAATACCTGGCACGCGCCGGCGCGGGCGCGCGAATCGCGTTGGCCGGCAGGTCGCCGGACCGCCTGCGCGCCGTTCGCGACACCCTGGGCGACTCCGCCCGGGACTGGCCCGTTCTGACCGCCGACGCGTCGTCGCCGTCGACGCTGAACGCGATGGCCACGCGGGCGCGGGTCGTCGTCACCACGGTCGGCCCCTACACCCGGTACGGGTTGCCGTTGGTGGCCGCGTGCGCGGCGGCCGGCACCGATTACGCCGACCTGACCGGCGAGGCCATGTTCGTCCGCGACAGCATCGATCTCCACCACAAGCAGGCCGCCGACACCGGCGCCCGCATCGTGCACGCCTGCGGATTCGATTCGGTCCCCTCGGATTTGAGCGTGTACGCGCTGTACCGCGCGGCGCAGCGGGACGGGGCCGGCGAGCTCGGCGACACGTCCTTCGTGGTGCGCTCCTTCTCCGGCGGACTGTCCGGCGGCACCGTCGCGTCGATGATCGAGGTCCTGGACGCCGCCTCGAGCGACCCCGACACGCGCCGCCAGCTCGCCGACCCCTACACCTTGAGCCCCGATCGCGGCGCCGAACCCGAGCTCGGCCGGCAGCCCGACCTGACGTGGCGCCGTGGTCGTGACATCGCGCCGGAACTGTCGGATCTGTGGACGGCGGGATTCGTGATGGCGCCCTACAACACCCGAATCGTGCGACGCAGCAACGCGTTGCTGGACTGGGCGTACGGTCGGCGGTTCCGCTACAGCGAGAACATGAGCGTCGGGTCTTCGGCTCTCGCCCCGGTGGCATCGGCCGTCGTCAGCGGCGTCGGTAACGCGATGTTCGGGTTGGGCAGCCGCTACTTCCGGCTGCTGCCGCGCCGCCTGGTCGAGCGCATCGTGCCCAAACCCGGCACCGGCCCGAGCGCGGCGGCTCGGGAGCGCGGGTACTACCGGGCCGAGACCTACACCGCCACCACCGGCGGCGCCCGCTACGTGGCGCGCATCGAACAGCGGGGCGATCCGGGCTACAAGGCGACGTCGGTGCTGTTGGGGGAGTGCGGACTGGCGCTGGCACTGGACCGCGACAAGCTCTCCGATCTGCGCGGCGTGCTGACTCCCGCCGCCGCGATGGGTGACGCGCTGCTCGCGCGATTCCCGGCCGCCGGCGTGTCACTGCGAACCGAACGGCTGAACTGACCGGGCGCCGATTCGGCGGCTCAAATCCGTCCTGCGCGAAGGCTGTTGGCCGAGACCGCAGGCGTCTAGTGTCGTAGTTGACGTGGCTCTACATCCCAGGAACGAAGGTGGGCACACCGATGGCCGGTCTCGACGATCTGTACAACAGCATTCCCACGTCTGAAATCGCAAGCAAGCTCGGCGCCGACCAAGGCGACGTCGACAGCGCCGTTCACACCCTGGTGCCGGCGCTGCTCGGCGGACTGCAGCAGAACTCGCAAGATCCCGACCACGCCAGCAGGATCGAATCCTTGGCAAGCAGTCATGCCGGCCTGCTCGACGTTGGCGGGGGGCCGGGCGAGGGCGACGGGCACCAGGCGGTCGCGACGCTCTTCGGCGGTAATGACGCCGACCAGGTCGCCTCGGCGCTGGCCGAGCGCGGGGCGGGCAACCGTGATCTGCTCAAGCAGTTGCTGCCGGTGGTGCTCCCAATTGTGCTGGCATACATCGGAAAACAGCTCGGCTCCGGCGGCGGGAGCGGTGCGCCCCAGAAAAAGGAGGCGGCCGCCAGCGGCGGCCTCAGCGAAGTTCTGGGCAGCATCCTCGCCGGCGGCTCCGGCGACAAATCCCTTGGCGGCATCCTCGGCACCGTGTTGGGCGGAAAGGGCGGCGCGCTCGGCGATATCCTCGGCGGCCTGCTCGGTGGCAAGAAGTAGCGGGCGCCCGCCCGGATTGTTCACCGCCGGTTCCCCGATGGTTTCGATTGCGTCGAATTCAAGGGTGCCCAAGACAACCCAAGATGAGTAGGTTCGTTGTTATCGGACACAGGAAAATACGTCCGACCTCAGTCGGCCGGACGGCGACGACGAGAGGGGAATGCAGTGTCAGACACGCTCACCGCAGGACAGAAGCTGGTGCGGGGCGAATCGCTCACCTCGAACAACGGTGCCTACACCCTCACACTGCAAGACGACGGCAACCTGGTGCTGGCGTCCCGCGGCCAAGCCATCTGGGCCAGCGGGACCGACGGCCAGAATGTGGTGCGCGCCGAGGTGCAGCCCGACGGCAATTTCGTTGTGTACACGGCGGACAAGCCGGTGTGGCACAGCCACACCCAGGGCAAGAAGGACGTCAAACTCGTGCTCCAGGACGATCGCAACCTGGTGCTGTACGCCGCCGACGGGCCGGCCTGGTCGACAAAGACCGAGACGGACGCGCCGCCGCCGGCCCCCGAGGCCGAGGAGCCCGCCGCCGAGGAGGCCGCTCCGGAAGCCGTCGCGGAACCCGTCGCCGAAGGAGCTCCTGAGCCGGAACCCGCCGTTCGGACGTACACCGTCGAATCCGGTGACAGCCTGTGGGCCATCGCGGAGCGCTTCTACGGCGACGGCAACAAGTACCAGGTGATCGCCGATGCGAGCGGAATCCCCAACCCCGACCTGATTCAGCCCGGCCAAGTGCTGACCATTCCCTGATTCGTCGGGGACGGCGGTTGCGGTCGAATCCGCGTGACCTGCGGGTTCGGCCGCTTACGCGCGCGCAAACGAGTCTCCCTAGAATTGACCGGTGACCGCCAGCCGCAGCTCCGCCGCCGACCTGCCCAAGTCGTGGGATCCCGGCGCGGCGGAGGGTGCGATCTATCAGAAATGGCTGGACGCCGGCTACTTCAGGGCGGACCCGGCCAGCGCCAAGCCCGCCTACTCGATCGTGCTGCCGCCGCCGAACGTCACGGGCAGCCTGCACATGGGCCACGCGCTGGAACACACCATGATGGACGCGCTGACCCGCCGCAAGCGGATGCAGGGCTACGAGGTGCTGTGGCAGCCGGGCACCGACCACGCGGGCATCGCGACGCAAAGCGTGGTGGAACGCCAGCTCGCGGTCGACGGCAAGACCAAGGAGGACCTCGGCCGGGAGCTGTTCACCGAGAAGGTCTGGGAGTGGAAGCGCGAGTCCGGCGGCGCCATCGGTGAACAGATGCGCCGGCTCGGCGACGGCGTGGACTGGAGCCGCGACCGGTTCACCATGGACGACGGCCTGTCGCGGGCGGTGCGAACCATCTTCAAGCGGCTCTACGACGCGGGGCTGATCTACCGGGCCGAGCGGCTGGTCAACTGGTCCCCGGTTCTTCGGACGGCGATCTCGGACCTCGAGGTGAACTACCTTGACGTCGACGGCGAACTGGTGTCGTTCCGGTACGGCTCGCTGGACGACTCGCAACCCCACATCGTCGTCGCCACCACCCGGGTCGAGACGATGCTCGGCGACACCGCGATCGCGGTGCATCCCGACGACGAGCGCTACCGCCACCTGGTCGGAACCAGCCTGGCGCACCCCTTCGTGGACCGGCAGCTCATCATCGTGGCCGACGAGCACGTGGACCCCGAATTCGGCACCGGCGCCGTCAAGGTCACGCCCGCGCACGACCCGAACGACTTCGAGATCGGGCTGCGGCACCGGCTGCCGATGATCTCGATCCTGGACACCACGGGCCGGATCACAGACACCGGAACGCAATTCGACGGGATGGACCGTTTCGAGGCCCGCGTCGCGGTGCGCGAAGCCCTGGCGGCGCAGGGCCGCATCGTCGAGGAGAAGCGGCCCTACCCGCACAGCGTCGGGCATTCCGAGCGCAGCGGCGAGCCGATCGAGCCGCGGCTGTCGCTGCAGTGGTGGGTCCGGGTGGAGTCGCTGGCCAAGGCCGCCGGCGACGCGGTTCGCAACGGCGACACCGTGATTCACCCCGCCAGCCTGGAACCGCGCTGGTTCGCCTGGGTCGACGACATGCACGACTGGTGCATCTCGCGGCAGCTGTGGTGGGGCCACCGCATCCCGATCTGGTACGGGCCCGACGGCGAACAGGTGTGCGTCGGGCCCGACGAGACGCCCCCCGACGGCTGGGAGCAGGACCCCGACGTGCTGGACACCTGGTTCTCGTCGGCGCTGTGGCCGTTCTCCACGCTGGGCTGGCCGGAAAAGACCCCGGAACTGGAAAAGTTCTATCCGACAAGCGTTCTGGTCACCGGCTACGACATCCTGTTCTTCTGGGTCGCGCGGATGATGATGTTCGGCACCTTCGTCGGCGGAGACGACGCCATCACGCTCGGCGGCCGCCGCGGCCCGCAGGTGCCCTTCACCGACGTCTTCCTGCACGGGCTGATCCGGGACGAATCCGGCCGCAAGATGAGCAAGTCCAAGGGCAACGTCATCGACCCGCTGGACTGGGTGGAGAAGTTCGGGGCCGACGCGCTGCGGTTCACGCTGGCCCGCGGCGCCAGCCCCGGCGGTGATTTGGCCGTCGGCGAGGACGCCGTCCGGGCGTCGCGCAACTTCGGCACCAAGCTGTTCAACGCCACCCGGTACGCGCTGCTCAACGGCGCCGCCCCGGCGCCGTTACCCGCGCCGGCCGGGCTCACCGATGCCGATCGCTGGATTCTCGGGCGGCTGGAAGAGGTTCGCGCCGAAGTCGATTCGGCCTTCGACGGCTACGAGTTCGGCCGGGCCTGCGAATCGCTCTACCACTTCGCGTGGGACGAATTCTGCGACTGGTACGTCGAATTGGCCAAGGCACAGCTTTCCGAGGGGCTCACCCACACCACCGCCGTGCTGGCCGCGGTGCTCGACACGCTGCTGCGGTTGCTGCACCCGGTCATCCCGTTCCTCACCGAGGCGCTCTGGCGGGCGTTGACCGATGCGGAGTCGCTGGTGATCGCCGAGTGGCCGAAGCCGTCGGGGATCACCCCGGATCCGGTTGCCGCGCAGCGGATTACCGACATGCAAAAACTGGTGACCGAGGTCCGCCGGTTCCGCAGCGACCAGGGTCTGGCCGACCGGCAGAAGGTGCCGGCCCGGTTGACCGGCGTCGACGAGTCGGATCTGGGCACCCAGGTGGCGGCCGTGACGTCGCTGGCCTGGCTCACCACGCCGGGGCCGGATTTCCGGCCGTCGGCGTCGGTGGAAGTTCGCCTGGGCCCCAACGTGGACCGCACCGTCGTCGTCGAACTCGACACCTCGGGCACCATCGACGTCGCCGCCGAGCGCCGCCGCCTCGAAAAGGATCTGGCGGCGGCGCACAAGGAGCTGGCGTCGACCGCCGCCAAGCTGACCAACGCGGACTTCCTCGCCAAGGCGCCCGAACACGTCGTCGGCAAGATCCGCGACCGCCAGCGCGTGGCCCAGGAGGAAACCGGCCGGATCGCCGCCAGGCTGGCCGCGCTGCAATGAGTTTGGTGCCTCCCACGCCGGACGAGATCGCGTCCCTGCTGCAGGTCGAACACCTGCTGGACCAACGCTGGCCGGAGACCAAGATCGAGCCGAGCCTGACCCGGATCGGGGCGCTGATGGACCTGCTGGGCTCACCGCAACTCGGCTATCCGTCGATCCACATCGCGGGCACCAACGGCAAGACCTCCGTGGCGCGGATGGTCGACGCGCTGGTGACCGCGCTGCACCGGCGCACCGGCCGAACCACCAGCCCGCACCTGCAATCGGCGGTCGAACGGATCGCGATCGACGGACGGCCGATCAGCCCGGCCCAGTACGTGGCGACGTACCGGGAGATCGAGCCGTTCGTGCAGATGGTCGACGCGCAGTCGGAGGCCGGCGGCGGCCCGAAGATGAGCAAATTCGAGGTCCTCACCGCGATGGCGTTCGCCGCGTTCGCCGACGCGCCCGTCGACGTCGCGGTGGTCGAGGTCGGCATGGGCGGGCGCTGGGACGCCACCAACGTGATCAACGCGCCGGTGGCGGTCATCACCCCGGTCGGCATCGACCACGTCGACTACCTCGGCGACGACATCGCCGGGATCGCCGGCGAAAAGGCCGGCATCATCACCAAGGCGCCCGACGGCGCGCCCGACACCGTCGCCGTCATCGCGCGCCAGGCGCCCGAGGCGATGGAGGTGCTGCTGGCCCAATCCGTGCGCGCCGACGCCGCGGTGGCCCGCGAGGATTCGGAGTTCGCGGTCTTGGGCCGCCGGGTCGCGGTCGGCGGACAGGTCCTGCAGCTGCAGGGCCTCGGCGGGGTGTACTCCGACGTCTACCTGCCGCTGCACGGCGAACACCAGGCGCACAACGCGGCGGTGGCGCTCGCGGCGGTCGAGGCCTTCTTCGGCGCCGGTGCGCGGCGACAGCTCGACGTCGAGGCGGTCCGCGCCGGTTTCGCCGCGGCGACGAGCCCCGGCCGGCTGGAGCGGATGCGCAGCGCCCCAACAGTTTTCATCGACGCCGCGCACAATCCGGCCGGCGCCGCCGCGCTGGCGCGGACGCTGGCCGGCGAGTTCGACTTCCGGTTCCTGGTCGGCGTGCTCGCCATCATGGCCGACAAGGACACCGACGGGATCCTCGCGGCGCTGGAGCCGGTGTTCGACTCCGTCGTCGTCACCCACAACGGCTCGCCACGCGCGCTCGACGTCGAATCGCTGGCGCTGGCGGCCCGTGAGCGGTTCGGACCCGACCGGGTGACGACCGCCGAAAACCTGCGCGACGCCATCGACGTCGCGACCGCCCTGGTCGACGACGCCGCCGCGGACGGGGCGGCAAGGGAGGCGGGGGAGGCGTTCGCCGGCACGGGGATCGTCATCACCGGCTCGGTCGTCACCGCCGGGGCCGCACGGAGCCTGTTCGGTCGTGATCCGGATTGACCGAGCAGAGTCCCGACCCCTGGAAGAGCTTCCGCGCGGTGATGGCCGCGACGCTGATGCTGGAGGCGATCGTGGTGTTGCTGGCCATACCCGTGGTGGGCGCCGTCGGTGGCGGGCTGACGGCCGCGTCGCTGGCCTACCTGATCGGCCTGGCCGCGGTGCTGATCCTGCTGGCCGGGCTGCAGCGCAGGCCCTGGGCGATCTGGGTGAACCTGGGTGTCCAGGCGCTCCTTCTCGCGGGCTTCGCGGTGTACCCGGGGGTGGGATTCATCGGGGTGCTGTTCACCGGGTTATGGGCGTTGATCGCCTACTTCCGCGCCGAGGTCAGGCGCAGGCAGCGGTAAGGCAGCGGTCGACGCCGCCCGGTTCTGTACGCTGTGCGCCGTGACCGAACGGACCCTGGTACTGATCAAGCCCGATGCCGTCGGGCGCCACCTGATAGGCGAGGTCATCAGCCGCATCGAGCGGAAAGGCCTCACCATCGCGGCGCTGGAGCTTCGGCAGGTCAGCGGGGAGCTGGCCGCCCAGCATTACGCCGAACACGAGGGCAAGCCGTTCTTCGAGCCGTTGCTGGAGTTCATCACCTCGGGACCGTTGGTCGCGGCAATCGTGGAGGGACCGCGCGCGATCGCGGCGTTTCGGCAGATCGCCGGCGCCACCGACCCGGTGGAGCAGGCCACGCCGGGCACGATTCGGGGCGATTTCGCGCTGGAGACGCAGTTCAACCTGGTGCACGGGTCCGATTCGACCGATTCCGCCAAGCGCGAGATCGCGCTCTGGTTCCCCGGTCTGTAGGCCCGGCACCCGGGCGCCCGTGTCGGGGGCGAATTGGCCCGCCGGGTGATGTGGGATACTGACAGCGGGTGAACGTCGCCGGACCGGCGTCAGACACCCGAATGAAGACTTAGACAAGCGCGACCATTGCCACCGCGCCATGTTGCGCCGCATGTCAGGCCGTCATTCAGCACGGCGCCGAGCGAGTTCTACCTGAGCCGCTCGGGGCGAGACCATCACAAGCCTGGGAGAAGCGACCCGGGCCCATAGGGAAGCCCTCGCGTGGCCGCGTCGAAACGACGCGCCCGGGGGCTAAAGGAGAATACGTGGTAGACGGTGCACCACCTACAGAATCATCACAAGAGCCGACGCAGCACGAGGACCTGCCGGACCGCCTGAGGGTCCATCAGCTGGCACGAGCGCTGGGCAGCACCAACAAAGAGGTGCTCGACGCGCTCAACTCGTTCGACGGGCAGCCCCGCACTGTGCATTCCGGCGTGAACCGCGACGACGCGCTGCGGGTGCGTGACCTGCTCTTCGCGAAGCCCCTGCAGAACATCCCGGGCTTCAGCAGCGCACCGGCCCCGGTCGCCGCGAGACCGGCATCCCGGCCGGCGCCGGGGACCGCGACCGACCCGCCGCAATACATGCCGCTGTTCGTCGCTCCGCAGCCGATGGAGGCGGAGGAGGGCGGCGGCGATGCGGACTCGGGTGGTTGGGAGGCCGACTCCGACGACGCCGACACCGATGCCGACACCGACGACGACCAGACCGACCGCCCGGCCAACCGGCGCCGGCGTCGGGGCCGCCGCGGGCGGGGCCGCGGCCGCGGCGAACAGGGCGGACCCGACGGCCAGGAGTCCGGCGACGAGGACGGCGACGACTCCGAGGACTCCGACGAGCCCGACGACTCCGATGCCGGTGACGACGAGAACGGTTCGTCCGACGCGGCCACTCGCCGCC
Source organism: Mycobacterium heidelbergense (assembly GCF_010730745.1). Lineage (NCBI taxonomy): Bacteria > Bacillati > Actinomycetota > Actinomycetes > Mycobacteriales > Mycobacteriaceae > Mycobacterium > Mycobacterium heidelbergense. The sequence continues at coordinate 3,769,783 of NZ_AP022615.1, forward strand.
GCCGCAGGCGCAGGCGCCGCAAGTCGGGATCGGGTGACGACAACGACGAGGGCCTCTCGCCCGACGATCCGCCGAACACCGTCGTCCACGAGCGGCCACCGCGCTCCGGCAAGAACGGTTCGGACGAGAACGGCGCATCCAGCAGCGAGATCAAGGGCATCGACGGCTCCACCCGGCTGGAGGCCAAGCGGCAGCGCCGCCGCGACGGGCGCGACGCCGGGCGGCGCCGCCCACCGGTGCTGACCGAGGCCGAGTTCCTCGCGCGCCGCGAGGCCGTCGAACGGATGATGGTGGTGCGCGACAGGATCCGCAGCGAACCGCCGCACCCCGGCGCGCGGTACACGCAGATCGCGGTGCTCGAGGACGGCATCGTCGTCGAGCATTTCGTGACGTCGGCGGCGTCGGCCTCCCTGGTCGGCAACATCTACCTGGGGATCGTGCAGAACGTCCTGCCCTCGATGGAGGCGGCCTTCGTCGACATCGGTCGCGGCCGCAACGGCGTGCTCTACGCCGGGGAGGTCAACTGGGAGGCCGCGGGGCTGGGCGGGTCCGACCGCAAGATCGAGCAGGCCCTCAAACCCGGCGACTACGTCGTCGTCCAGGTCAGCAAGGACCCGGTCGGGCACAAGGGCGCGCGGCTCACCACGCAGGTGTCGCTGGCGGGCCGCTACCTGGTGTATGTCCCCGGCGCGTCGTCGACCGGGATCAGCCGCAAGCTGCCCGACACCGAACGCCAGCGGCTCAAGGAGATCCTGCGCGAGGTGGTGCCGTCCGACGCCGGGGTGATCATCCGCACCGCATCCGAGGGCGTCAAGGAGGACGACATCCGCAAGGACGTCACCCGCCTGCAGGAGCGCTGGCAACACATCGAGGCCCGGGCCGCCGAGACCAAGAAGAAGGCCGCCGGCGCCGCGGTGGCGCTCTACGAAGAGCCCGACGTGTTGGTCAAGGTCATCCGTGACCTGTTCAACGAGGACTTCGCCGGCCTCATCGTCTCCGGCGACGAGGCGTGGAACACGATCAACGAGTACGTGAATTCCGTTGCGCCCGACCTTGTTTCGAAGCTGACCAAGTACGAGCCGGCCGAGCCTGCCGAGGGGGTGCCGGCCCCGGACGTGTTCGCGGTGCACCGCATCGACGAGCAACTCGCCAAGGCGATGGACCGCAAGGTGTGGTTGCCGTCCGGCGGCACGCTGGTGATCGACCGGACCGAGGCGATGACGGTGATCGACGTCAACACCGGCAAGTTCACCGGCTCCGGGGGCAACCTCGAGCAGACCGTCACCAAGAACAACCTGGAGGCGGCCGAGGAGATCGTGCGCCAGCTGCGGCTGCGCGACGTCGGCGGCATCGTGGTCATCGACTTCATCGACATGGTGCTGGAGTCCAACCGCGACCTGGTGCTGCGCCGGCTGACCGAGGCGCTGGCCCGTGACCGCACCCGCCATCAGGTGTCGGAGGTGACCTCCCTGGGCCTGGTGCAACTGACCCGCAAGCGGTTGGGAACCGGGCTGATCGAGGCGTTCTCGACGTCGTGCCCGAACTGCGGCGGCCGGGGGATCCTGATGCACGCCGACCCCGTCGATTCGGCGCCGTCGAACGGGCGCAAGTCCGAGTCCGGCGGCCGCCGGGGCAAGCGATCGAAGAAGGGCCGATCCGAGGAGCCCGCCGAGAAGGGCATCGTGGCCAAGGTGCCCGCACACGCTCCCGGCGAGCACCCGATGTTCAAGGCGATGGCCGCGGGCGCCGCGGGGGGCTCGGGGGCGGCCGATCAGGGCGACGAGGAGGCCGACGAGTCCGGTGCGGAGGCCATCGCCAAGGGCGGCGAGGAGACCGAAGAGCGCGCCGCCGCCGGCCTGGAGGACACCGACCAGGAGGGCTTCGAAGACTCGGAGGACTCGGACGAAGACACCGAGGACACCGAGGACACCGAGGACGACGAGGAGGACGAGCTCGACGACGACGAGGATCTCGATGAGGAAGACCTCGGCGACGACGACGAGGACCTTGACCTCGACGATGACGACCTGGACGTCGAGGATTCGGACTCCGACGAAGACTCGGAGGACGGCGACACCGCGGAGAGCTCCGGCGCTGGCTCGGCCCTTGGTCGTCCGCGCCGCCGGCGCGCGGCCGGGCGGCCCGCAGGCCCGCCGATTCACGTGGACTGACCTGCGGCGGGCGCGCGGTTTGACCCTGTAGCCGCTGGTCAAGTACCCTTGGACAGTTGTCGCGGGCCCGTGCTCGGCGACGAGCGGGACTACCGGGCGATCGCGCGGACCCCCACCCCAGACCCACCACGCACACGCCGGTGGCACGCGCGCGAAGCGCCGGGCAGAGGCTAGAGGAAGAGGCAGGAGCAACGATGGCGACCTACGCAATCGTCAAGACGGGCGGCAAGCAGTACAAGGTCGCCGTCGGGGACGTGGTCAAGGTCGAGAAGCTCGACTCCGAGCCGGGCTCGAACGTGTCGCTGCCGGTCGCCCTGGTCGTCGACGGCGCCAAGGTGACGACCGACGCCGGCGCGCTGGCCAAGGTCGCGGTGACCGGCGAGGTGCTCGAGCACACCAAGGGCCCCAAGATCCGCATCCACAAGTTCAAGAACAAGACCGGCTACCACAAGCGTCAGGGTCACCGTCAGCAGCTGACGGTCCTGAAGGTCACCGGGATCAAGTAGCGGGAGTCCACAAAAATGGCACACAAAAAGGGCGCTTCCAGCTCGCGCAACGGCCGCGATTCGGCCGCGCAGCGGCTGGGCGTGAAGCGGTTCGGCGGCCAGGTCGTCAAGGCCGGCGAAATCCTCATCCGCCAGCGTGGCACCAAATTCCACCCCGGCGCGGGCGTCGGGCGTGGCGGCGACGACACCTTGTTCGCCAAGGAAGCCGGGGCCGTCGAGTTCGGGGTCAAGCGCGGGCGCAAGACCGTCAGCATCGTCGCGGCCGGGCGGACCACCGACTGAGCCGACGCGAGTGTGCAACCGCTGCGACAATTCGAGGCTTAGCTCGCGGTAGCTGCACACTCGGCGGCCCGAGAGGACCCTCGATGCCTCGGTTTGTCGATCGCGTCGTCATCCACGCGCGGGCGGGTTCCGGCGGCAACGGCTGCGCGTCGGTCCACCGCGAGAAGTTCAAGCCGCTGGGCGGCCCCGACGGCGGCAACGGCGGCCGCGGCGGCAGCATCGTCCTGGTCGTCGACCCCCAGGTCCACACCCTGCTGGACTTCCATTTCCATCCGCACGTCACCGCGCCGTCGGGCAAGCAGGGGATGGGCAACAACCGCGACGGCGCCGCCGGCGCGGACCTGGAGGTGAGGGTCCCCGACGGGACGGTCGTGCTGGACGAAAACGGCCGGCTGCTGGCCGATTTGGTGGGCGCGGGCACCCGCTTTGAAGCCGCGGCCGGCGGCCGCGGCGGCCTGGGCAACGCGGCGCTGGCGTCGCGCGCCCGCAAGGCCCCGGGTTTCGCGCTGCTCGGCGAGGAGGGCCAGTCCCGCGACCTGACGCTGGAGCTCAAGTCCGTCGCCGATGTGGGCCTGATCGGGTTTCCCTCGGCCGGGAAATCGTCACTGGTCTCCGCGATTTCGGCCGCCAAGCCGAAGATCGCCGACTACCCGTTCACCACGCTGGTGCCCAACCTCGGGGTGGTCTCGGCGGGCGAGCACACCTTCACCGTCGCCGACGTGCCCGGCCTGATCCCGGGCGCGTCCCAGGGCCGCGGCCTGGGCCTGGACTTCCTCCGGCACATCGAGCGGTGCGCCGTGCTGGTACACGTGGTGGATTGTGCGACCGCCGAACCGGGCCGCGACCCGATTTCCGACATCGACGCGCTGGAAGCCGAACTCGCCGCGTATTCGCCCACGCTGCAGGGGGATGCGGCCCTGGAGGACCTCGCCGAGCGGCCGCGGGCGGTGGTGCTCAACAAGGTCGACGTGCCGGAAGCCCGTGAGCTCGCCGAATTCGTCCGCGACGAGATCGCCGAACGCGGCTGGCCGGTGTTCCTGGTGTCGACCGTCAGCCGTGTTGGCTTGCAGCCCTTGATCTTCGGCCTCTGGCAGATGGTCTCGGACTACGCCGCCGCGCGACCGCAGATCGCGCCGCGCCGGCCGGTGATTCGGCCGGTGCCCGTCGACGACAGCGGCTTCACCGTCGCGCCGGACGGGCAGGGCGGTTTCGTCGTCACCGGCGCGCGGCCGCAGCGCTGGGTCGGCCAGACCAACTTCGACAACGACGAGGCCGTCGGCTATCTCGCCGACCGCCTGGCGCGCCTCGGTGTGGAAGAGGAATTGCTGAGGCTGGGCGCCGAACCCGGGTGCGCGGTGACCATCGGAGACATGACGTTCGACTGGGAGCCGCAGACGCCCGCGGGCCAGCAGGTTGCGTTGTCTGGACGAGGCACCGACGCGCGGCTGGAACGCAGCGAGCGTGTCGGCGCCGCCGAGCGCAAGGCCGCCCGGCGCCGGCGCCGCGATCCGGGTCCCGAACACGGTGGCGATTCGTGAGCGGGCAGCGCGACACCATCCGAACGGCGCGCAGCCTCGTGGTCAAGGTCGGGACCAACGCGCTGACCACGCCGTCCGGGGTGTTCGACGCCGGCCGGCTGGCCGGGCTGGCCGAGGCGATCGAGGCGCGCATGAAGGCGGGGACCGACGTCGTCATCGTGTCGTCGGGCGCCATCGCCGCGGGCATCGAACCGCTCGGATTGTCGCGTCGCCCAAAGGATTTGGCGACCAAGCAGGCCGCGGCCAGCGTCGGGCAGGTGGCGCTGGTGAACGCCTGGAGCGCGGCGTTCGCCCGGTACGGCCGCACGGTCGGGCAGGTGCTGCTGACCGCCCACGACATTTCGGTGCGCGCCTCCCACACCAACGCCCAGCGCACCCTGGACCGGCTGCGCGCGCTGCACGCGGTGGCGATCGTCAACGAAAACGACACCGTGGCCACCAACGAGATCCGGTTCGGCGACAACGACCGGCTCTCGGCGCTGGTGGCCCACCTGGTCGGCGCCGAGGCCCTGGTGCTGCTCTCCGACATCGACGGGCTCTACGACTCCGATCCCAGGAAAGTGCCCGGGGCGCGGTTGATTCCCGAGGTGGGAGGGCCGGCGGATCTCGACGGCGTGGTCGCCGGTCCGGGCAGCGACCTGGGCACCGGCGGAATGGCGTCGAAGGTGTCGTCGGCGCTGCTGGCCGCCGACGCCGGGGTCCCGGTGCTGCTGGCCGCCGCGGCCGGCGCCGCGACCGCGCTGACCGACGCCTCGGCCGGCACGGTGTTCGCCGCGCGGCCGGATCGGATGTCGGCCCGCCGGTTCTGGGTGCGGTATGCCGCCGAGGCGGCCGGTTCGCTGACGCTTGACGAGGGCGCGGTGCGCGCGGTGCTGCGGCAACGCCGCTCGCTGCTGGCCGCGGGGATCTCCGCGGTGTCGGGCCGGTTCTATGCCGGCGATGTCGTCGAATTGCGCGGACCGGACGCGACCATGGTGGGCCGGGGCGTGGTCGCCTACGACGCGGCCGAACTGGCCACCATGATGGGCCGGTCGACCTCCGAGCTGCCCGGTGAGCTGCGCCGGCCCGCGGTGCACGCCGACGACCTGGTCGCCGTGTAGCCATCCAGCACCACGAAAGTGCCACTGGCAACACATTTCCCGGGTAGCGCCATCGGTGGTTGCACTCTCGCGGCGCCGCCCGGATCGGTGTTAAGCCGATGCCGCCTTGAGATACAAGGCGCCCCAGATGATGTGGGCCAGCGTCGCGGCCAGCTCGGCGTCGTAGGAGTCGGGAGCGGCGGGGAGATTCTGCTGGCACGCCCGCTCGACCATCCAGGTCAGCGCGCTGGCGGTGGTGGCCGCGGGCAGCTCGGGGCGGATGGAGCAGTCGGCCTGGCCGTCCTCGATGACGCGGGTCATTCGCCCCGTGATGGCGGTCAGCAGATCGCGATAGGTCGCCCCGACCAACGGGTCATAGGCGGCCATCTCGTTCAGCGCGACCAGCACCGGTTGGTGACGCCGGTAGCTTTCGATGATGCCGGCCATCGCGGCGCGGACGTCGTCGGGATCGTGCCGCCACGCCACGCTCCACCAGCGATCCGCGCCGTCGGCGAGGTCGGCGAACACCTGGCCGGCCAGGCGGCGCAGCAGGTGGCCCTTGTCCTCGAAGTAGATGTAGAAGCTGGCCCGCGAAATGCCGGCCTCGGTCGACAGCCGGTCCACGCTGAGCTCGGTGAAGCTGGCGCCGTCGCGCATCAGCCGCTCGGTGGCATCCAGCAACCGGCGCTCCATCTGCTCGCGCCGCTGCTGTCGCCCCTGACCGCGACCGGCCTGCGGCTTCCTGGTGACCGACGGCATTCGCCCAGCATAGCCAACCGCTCGACATATTGACTAGACGATATGTCTAGGCATATCGTCGGTTCCAGCCTGGGAGGATCGCCATGACCGTGCTGACCGGGATGTCCGGCACCGACAAGCCACGCCGCGCCTACGACGCGATCGACCTGTCCTCGCGCGCGTTCTGGTCCACGACGGCGGCCGAGCGGGAACGCTCGTTCGCGGTGCTGCGAGCCGAGCGCCCGGTGAGCTGGCATCCCCCGGTCGAAGACGCCCTGATGCCCGATCCCGACGATCCCGGCTACTGGGCGGTCACCCGGCGCTCCGACATCGTCGCGGTCAGCCGCGACAACGACGTCTTCCGGTCCGGCAAGGGCGTGATGTTCGAGAACATCCCCACGGAGCTGCTCGAAGCGTCGCAGTCCTTCCTGGCGATGGACCCGCCGCGGCACACCAAGCTGCGCAAGCTCGTCAGCGCCGCGTTCACCCCGAGGCAGGTCCGCCGCATCGAGGACTCGATCAAGGCGAACGCCAGGGCCATCGTCGAAGAGCTCCGGGCCGCCGGCAGCGGGGCCGATTTCGTCGACCACTGCGCCAAGGAACTGCCGATCCGCACGCTGTCCGACATGGTGGGGATCCCGGAATCCGAGCGAGAGCACATGGCGCACGCGACCGACGCCATGGTGTCGTGGGCCGATCCCGCCTACCTCGGCGGCCGCCACCCGATGGAGGTGTTGGTCGAAAACCAGACGTATGTGCATCGGGTGGCCGGGGCGCTCGCCGCGGAGCGCCGCGAGCGCCCCGGCGACGACCTGATCAGCGGCCTGGTGCACGCCGAGGTCGACGGCGACCGGCTTTCCGATGCCGACGTGGCGGCGTTCTTCGTGCTGCTCTCGGTGGCGGCCAACGACACCACCCGCCAGACCACCAGCCACGCGCTGAAGGCGCTGACCGACTTCCCCGAGTAGAGGGCCTGGCTGCTCGAGGATTTCGACAACCGGATCGGCACCGCGGTCGAGGAGTTCGTCCGTTGGGCCTCGCCGGTCATGACCTTCCGCCGCACGGCCGCAACGGATGTCGAGCTCGGCGGCCAGAGGATCCGGGCGGGGGACAAGGTGGTGATGTTCTATTCCTCCGGCAACTGGGACACCGAGGCGTTCGACCGCCCGGAGCGGTTGGACCTGAGCCGCAGCCCCAACCCACACGTCGGCTTCGGCGGCGGCGGGGTGCACTTTTGCCTTGGGGCCCATGTGGCCCGCGCGCAACTGCGCGCCATCTTCGGCGAGCTGCTGCGCCAGCTGCCGGACATCCGGGCGGGCGAGCCGACCTATGTCGCGGGCAACTTCATCCACGCCGTCCGCAGCATGCCCTGCACCTTCTAAATCCCCCCGCGCGAGCGTGCGTGTTTGTGCAGCGACACGCCGTCGCGGCCGGCATTCTGCGCACGCTCGCGCCAGGGTTCAGCCGAGGCAGTCGGCCGCCGTCGTGAGTTCGGCGGACATGTTCTTCTCCATCATCTTCAGCGCCGCCGCACCCAGCTCGGGGTCGATGTGGGCGACCGCGTCGGTCGGAATCACGACGCGGAAGTGGCGCACATAGGCGTCGAGCGCCGTGTAGAGGATGCACTGCTCGGTGACCTGGCCGGTCACGATCAGCCGCGTGGTGCCCAGACGGCCGAGCAGGTACGCCAGCGCCGTCGAATAGAATGCGCTGTGCCGGACCTTTGTCAGCGCGCGGCAATCCCCCGGCGGCAGGATCGGCGTCACCAGATCGGGCCGCGCCCCCTCGCGCGCGGCGCGGACGATGTCGGAAAACTGGGCGGTGAAATCGCCGTAGTTGTCGTTGACGTACACCAGGTCGACGCCGTCGGATTCGCGCGCGCGCCGGACCAGATCGGCCAGCGGATCGACGATCGCGCCGACATTGGGCATCAGTCGTTCCGCATCGGGATGGCGGTAGCTGTTCATCATGTCGACCACCACGACAGCGTCACTCATGCCGAGGTGATACCCGGCGACCCTGCCTTGACACCCGCCAGGCGACAATGGAAGGGCGATGAACGTTCACAAGGACTTCTACAACAGCTACGGGCAGGGTTTCGTCCGCGTCGCCGCATGCACGCACCACACCACGATCGGCGATCCGGCGGCTAACGCTGAGTCGGTTCTGCGGCTGGCCCGCGAGTGCCACGACGACGGCGTCGCGGTGGCCGTCTTCCCCGAGCTGACGCTGTCCGGCTACTCCATCGAGGACATCGTCCTGCAGGACCTGTTGCTCGACGACGTCGAAGCCGCCCTCGCCGGAATCGTGGCATCGTCAGCGACATTGTTGCCGGTGTTGGTCGTCGGCGCGCCGCTGCGCCACCGGCACCGCGTCTACAACACCGCGGTGGTCATCCATCGCGGGGCGGTGCTCGGTGTGGCGCCCAAGTCGTACCTGCCCACCTACCGCGAGTTCTACGAGCGCCGCCAGATCGCGCCCGGCGACGACGAGCGCGGCACGATCCGGATCCGCGATATAGAGGCCCCGTTCGGCCCCGACCTGTTGTTCGCCGCGTCCGACCTGCCCGACTTCGTGCTGCACGTCGAGATCTGCGAGGACATGTTCGTGCCGATCCCGCCCAGCGCGGAGGCGGCGCTGGCCGGCGCGACGGTGCTGGCGAACCTGTCCGGCAGCCCGATCACCATCGGCCGCGCCGAGGATCGTTGCCTGCTGGCCCGCTCGGCGTCCTCGCGGTGCCTGGCGGCCTACGTCTACGCCGCGGCGGGGGAGGGCGAATCGACGACCGACCTGGCCTGGGATGGCCAGACCATGGTGTGGGAGAACGGCGTGCTGCTCGCCTCATCTGAGCGCTTTCCGAAGGGGGAGCGGCGCAGCGTCGCCGACGTCGACATCGAGCTGCTCCGGTCGGAACGGCTGCGGATGGGGACCTTCGACGACAACCGGCGCCACCACCGCGCGTCGGCGGAGTCGTTCCGGCGCATCGAGTTCCGGCTCGACCCGCCCGGCGGCGACATCGGGCTGCGCCGCGAGATCGAGCGGTTTCCGTTCGTGCCGGCCGATCCGCAACGGCTGCAACAGGATTGCTACGAGGCGTACAACATCCAAGTTGCCGGGCTCGAGCAGCGGTTGCGCGCGCTGAATTACCCCAAGGTCGTCATCGGGATTTCCGGCGGGCTGGACTCCACGCACGCGCTGATCGTGGCCGCCCGCGCGATGGACCGCGAAGACCGGCCCCGCGGCGACATCCTGGCGTTCACGCTGCCCGGCTTCGCCACCGGGGACCGCACCAAGCGCAACGCCGTGGAGCTGTGCCGCGCGCTCGGTGTCACCTTCGCCGAGATCGACATCCGCGAGACCGCGCAGCTGATGCTCAAGGAGATCGACCACCCGTTCGGGCGCGGCGAGAAGGTGTACGACGTCACGTTCGAGAACGTTCAGGCCGGCCTGCGCACGGACTATCTCTTCCGGCTGGCCAATCAGCGCGGCGGCATCGTGCTGGGCACCGGTGACCTCTCCGAGCTGGGGCTGGGTTGGTCGACATACGGTGTCGGCGACCAGATGTCGCACTACAACGTCAACGCCGGCGTGCCCAAGACGCTGATCCAGCATCTGATCCGCTGGGTCATTTCGTCCGGTCAATTCGAATCGGACGTGTGCGAGGTGCTGCGGTCGGTGCTCGACACCGAGATCACCCCGGAGCTCATTCCCAGCGGCGAGGAGGAAGAGCTGCAGAGCAGCGAGGCGAAGATCGGGCCGTTTGCCCTGCAGGACTTTTCGCTGTTTCACGTGCTGCGCTACGGATTCCGCCCGTCGAAGGTCGCGTTCTTGGCGTGGCACGCGTGGAGCGATCCCAGGCAGGGCAACTGGCCGCCCGGATTCCCCGAGGACAAGCGACCGTCGTACTCGCTGAAGGAGATTCGGCATTGGCTGCAGGTGTTCGTGCAGCGCTTCTACTCGTTCAGCCAGTTCAAGCGCTCGGCGCTGCCCAACGGCCCCAAGGTGTCGCACGGCGGCGCGCTGTCGCCGCGCGGCGATTGGCGCGCCCCGTCGGACATGTCGGCGCGCATCTGGCTCGACGAGATCGAACGCGAGGTCCCCGAAGACTAGCCGGCGAGTCGCGTTAGCGAATCAGGCCGACGCCGGGGACGAACCGGCCCACGCTGGCGGTGTAGGCGCGATAGGCGTCGCCGTGTGTCCGCGACAGGTACGGCTCCTCGACGCGGCGGACCTGGAGATGGATGGTGGCGACCAGCAGGATAAAGCCGATGAAGGCAACCGGATTCGGCGTCACCAGGGCTATCCCGATGCCAAAGGTCAACATGGCGGTGTAGATGGGGTTGCGGATCCGGCCGAACACGCCGGTGCGCACCAGCGTGGTGGTCTCCCTTTCGTCCACCCCGATTCGCCAGGAATCGCCCATCTCGAGTTGCGCGTAGACCGTCGCCGCGATGCCGGCCGTTGCGACCACGATGCCGACGGCCTGGGCCCACGCCGCGCCGAGCACGCAGACGGGCCCGATGATCCCGGCCTCTTGCAGGATCGGGGCGCTCACCGCCACCAGGAGCGCGACCACAAAGCCCACCCCGGCGACGCGTTCCACCGGGCCGCCGGCGCCGACGCCGCGAAGGCCGGCGGAGCCGGTGCGCCGATACTGGAGCCAACTGCGCCAGCCGAATCCGAGCACGCCGAACACCGCGAAGAGCACGAGGGCCATGTCGGCGGCGGCCGTCGGTGCCACTCGGCGGCCTCCTTCCTCGCGGCGCGTTCGGACCGTGCTATTTCATCAGGTTCGCAGCGCCGCGTCGATGGCGTCCGCATCCGGTGCGCAGTCACCGGCGCCGGGCACCAGCGTGGACAGGGTCGCCGCGGCGCAGGCCCGCTGCAACGCGGCCAGCCGCTCGGCCCGCGAACCGGGGTTGCCTGGCCAGTTCGCGGCCAGCACCCCGGCGAAGACGTCGCCGGCGCCGGTGGTGTCCACCGCTTTGACCGCCGGGGCGGGCACCCAGAACTCGTCGTCGGGGCTGACGCAGCGGGCGCCGCGCGCACCCAGGGTGGTCACCAAGTGGGTTGGCCGCCAAGGCCATTCGGCGATCTCGGCTTCGTTTGCGATCACCACGTCCGCGACGGACGCCAGTTCGGCCAAGGAGCTTCGGTCCGAGCCGGCCGGTGACGCGTTGACGATGACGACCGCCCCGGCGGAACCGGCTTCGCGCGCGGCCGCCACCGCCGTCGGCACCGGAATCTCCAACTGGGTCAACAGCACATCGCAGCCGGCAACGACCTCGCGAACATTGCCGGCGGCCAGCGTCAGCTGCCCGTTGGCGCCGGGCGCCACCACGATGGTGTTCTCGCCGCCGGCATCGACCACGATGACCGCGGTGCCGCTCGGCCCGGCCAGCGCGACCGTCCCGTCCAGCCCAACGTGGTTGGTCTGCAGGTGGGCCCGCAACCGGTCGGCGGCGGGATCGTCGCCGACCGCGCCGACGAATTGCACCCGCGCGCCCCCGCGCGCCGCCGCCACGGCCTGATTGCCGCCCTTGCCGCCGGGCGCGGAGGTCAACGACGACGCCAGCACCGTCTCGCCCGAGCGTGGAAGGGAGCTGACGTTGAACGTCAGATCCATGTTCACGCTGCCGACCACGCAGACCCTGGCCATGACGCCGAGGGTAGTCGGGTTCGCTTTGCGACAAATGCGATTTATCGTGATGTTCGCGCGTTAGTCTGCTGCGTGATCGGTGCGTCGAGAGAAAGGAACGCGGTTGACGGCTGTCGAAGCAACGGACCCGGTACCGGACACCGAGACCGCGCCGGCCTCCAAGGCCCGCAGGCGCATGCGGCGGCCGCTGCCGTGGAACCGCTTCCGGTTCGGCATCCAGTCCAAGATCCTGGTGGCAATGCTGCTTTCGAGCATCCTGGGCGTGGCGGTGATCGGTCTCATCGGGGCTTTATCCGGCCGCAGCGCGCTGCAGCAGGTCGAGTCCGAGCGGTTGATCGAGTTGCGCGAGTCGCAGCGGCAGCAGGTGCAGGCGATGTTCCGGGAGGTGACGAATTCGCTGATCGTCTACAGCGGCGGATTCAGCGTCGTCGAGGCTACGGCGGCGCTCACCGCGGGCTTCAACCAATTGGCCAACGCGACGATCAGCGCCGCCCAACAGCAGGCGCTTGTCAACTACTACGACACCCAGATGATCAAACCGATCAAACAGATGACCGGTGACGCGATCGACATCAACGCCGTCTTGCCGAGTTCCAACGCGCAGAAGTACCTTCAGGCGTACTACACGGCGTCGCCCAGGTCGGGCACCGACTCGCTGCCCGTCGAGGAGGCCGACGATGGTAGCGCGTGGTCGGCGGCCAACGCGCGCTTCGATTTCTATATGCGCAGCATCGTCACCCGATTCGACTATCGGGACGCCCTGCTGCTCGACATGCAGGGCAACGTCGTTTACTCCGTGATGAAGGGCCCCGACCTGGGGACCAACATCTTCACCGGTCCGTATCGGGAATCGAAGCTGCGGGACGCGTACCAAAAAGCGCTGCGCTCCAACGACGTAGAGTTCGTCTGGATCACCGACTTTCAGCCGTACCAGCCGCAGCTCGACGCCCCCACGGCGTGGGTGGTGTCGCCCGTCGGCATGAACGGCAAGATCGACGGTGTCATGGCCTTGCCGCTGCCGATCGTGAAGATCAACAGGATCATGACCGCCAACAAACAGTGGGAAGCCGCCGGCATGGGCACGTCCACCGAGACGTATCTGGCGGGCGCCGACGATTTGATGCGTTCCGATTCACGGCTTTTCGTGGAGGACCCGAAGGAATACCGGCGCGAGGCCATCAACGCCGGCACTCCACCCGACGTCGTGGAGAAGGCGATCCGGTTGGGTGGCACGACGCTGGTGCAGCCGGTCGCGACCGCGGGCCTGCGCGCCGCCCAGCGCGGGGAGACCGGGGTCGTCGGCGCCACCGACTACACCGGCCATCGGGAATTGGAAGCCTACGCCCCGTTGGACATTCCCAACTCCGACCTGCACTGGTCGATTCTGGCGACGCGGGACGACTCCGATGCTTTTGCGCGGCTGGGCAGGTTCAGTAAGACGCTCGTCATCGCGGTCACGGCGATGGTCTTCGCCATCTGCGTGGCCTCGATGATCATCGCTCAGGCCGCGATGCGGCCGGTCCGACGCCTTGAGGAGGGCACCCGCAAGATCAGCTCCGGCGACTACGACATCAACATTCCGGTGCTGACGCGCGATGAAATAGGGGATCTCACCGCGGCTTTCAACGAGATGAGCCGGAATCTCGCGATCAAGGAAGAGCTGCTCAACGAGCAGCGCAGCGAGAACAATCGGCTGCTGCTGGCGCTGATGCCCGAGCCCATCGTCCGGCGGTACCGCGAGGGTGAGGCGACCATCGCGCAGAAACACCAGGACGTCACCATCATCTTCGCCGACATCGTCGGTCTCGACGAGATTTCCAACGATCTTCCGGGCGATGAATTGGTCGGCATAGTCGACGAATTATTCCGGCAGTTTGATTCGGCGGCCGAAACCCTTGGCGTCGAACGGATTCGCACGTTCCATAACGGCTACCTGGCCAGTTGCGGGGTCATCACTCCGCGATTGGACAGCATTCACCGAAGCGTCGAGTTCGCCCTCGAAATGCGTCGCATCATCGACCGGTTCAACAGCGAGACCGGTCACGAGCTGGGCCTCCGGGTCGGCATCAACACCGGCAACGTCATCAGTGGGCTGGTGGGCAGGTCGAGCCTCGTCTACGACATGTGGGGCGGCGCGGTGAGCCTGGCCTACCAAATGCACAGCGGCGCACCGCAGCCCGGCATCTATGTCAGCTCTCAGGTGTACGAAGCGATGCGCGACGCGCGGCAGTTCACATCCGCCGGCACGATTTCGGTCGGCGGAACCGATCAGACGATCTACCGATTGTCGGAGCGATGATGAACGCCTGGCATGCCTCGTGGTTCTACTGGGCGATCGGTATCGCGGTCGGATTTCCGGTCGGGCTGATCCTTCTCACCGAGGTGCACCACGCGCTCGTCCGCAGGAACAGCCGCCTGGCCCGCCACGTGGGCCTGCTGCGCAACTATCTGCTGCCGCTCGGCGCGCTGCTGCTCCTCGTCAAGGCCTCCCAGATCCCGGCCGGCGACGTCCCGGTGCGGCTGCTGACCACGGTGTTCGGCTTCCTGGTGCTGGTGCTGTTGTTGTCGGGGCTCAATGCCACCATGTTCGAAGCCGCGCCCGAGGACAGCTGGCGCAAGCGACTGCCCGTCATTTTTCTCGACGTCGGCCGCTTCACGCTGATCGGCGTCGGCCTGGCTCTGATCCTGTCCTATATCTGGGGCGTCCGGGTCGGAGGCCTGTTCACCGCGCTGGGCGTCACGTCCGTCGTCATCGGCCTGATGCTGCAGAACTCCGTCGGTCAGATCGTGTCGGGGTTGTTCATGCTGTTCGAACAGCCGTTCCGGCTCAACGACTGGCTCGATACACCCACCGGGCGCGGACGCGTCGTCGAGGTGAACTGGCGGGCCGTGCACATCGACACCGGCAGCGGAACACGCATCACGCCGAACTCGGTGCTGGCCACCACGTCGTTCACCAACCTCAGCCGCCCGGCGGGCGCGCACAAATTGGCGCTGACGACCACGTTTGCGGCCGCCGACCCGCCCGACCGGGTCTGCGCGATGCTGTCGCGCGTCGCCTGCGCGCTGCCGCAGCTCAAGGCGGACAGCGCGCCGCGCTCGGTACCCGTCGGCGGCGCCGAGTACCGGACCACCATCGGGCTGGACTCACCCGCCGACGACGGCGCCGCGCGCGCGACGTTTCTGCGCTGGATCTGGTACGCGGCCCGGCGGGAAGGGCTGCACCTCGACGACAGCGACGACGACTACTCGAGCGCCGAGCGTGTGGAGAAGGCGGTGCGCACCGTGGTGGCCCCGGCGTTGCGGCTCAACGCCGACGAACAGCGGTCGCTGCACGCCTGTGCCAGGCTCGTCCGCTACGGCGCCGACGAAATCGTGGAGTACGCCGGTCAGGTGCCTTCGGGGATGACGTTCCTGGTCGCCGGGCGTGTCCAGATGACCACGACCGCCGACGACGGGTCGGTCGTGGCGATCAGCACCCTGGTCGAGGGCTCGTTCCTCGGGCTCACCGCCCTGACCCGGCAACCGAACCTGGCGAGCGCGTACGCGCTCGAGGAAGTCACCGCGCTGGAAATCGATCGCGAACACCTCGAGCATCTCGTGATGCGAGAACCGGTGCTGCTACAGAACTTTGGCCACATCCTCGAGGAGCGGCGAAGAAAGGTGCGGGACGCCCGCCGCGGCGAGCGGGTGGCGTGAGGCGCCGGCGCCGTGGCGATCGCAAGCCCGGCGTAGCCGGGTGCTGGGGGTCGCCACCATCGGATCGGGCGCCCGGTGTGGGGCAGCCTGACCCGGCCGGCCCAAGACCGATACCCTGGTTCAATGAGTGTGCAAGCTCCATCGCGTCCTGACCTGCGCGGCGAGGTCCATAACGCCGCGCGCCGAGCCCGGGTCGCCAGCCGCGCGCTGGCGTTGTTGCCGACGGCCGCCAAGGACGCGGCGCTGCAGTCCGCGGCAGACGCGATAGGCGCCCACACCGACCGGATCCTGGCGGCCAACGCCGAAGACCTTGCGGCCGCCCGGGCCGCCGGCACGCCGGCGGCGATGCTCGACCGGTTGGCCCTGGACTCCACGCGCGTCGACGGGATCGCCGCCGGTCTGCGGCAGGTCGCCGGGCTGCCCGACCCGGTCGGCGAGGTGCTGCGCGGCTACACCCTGCCCAACGGGTTGCACCTGCGCCAGCAGCGGGTTCCGCTCGGCGTGGTCGGCATGATCTACGAGGGCCGGCCCAACGTCACCGTTGACGCCTTCGGTTTGGCGCTCAAGTCGGGCAATGCCGTGCTGCTGCGCGGAAGTTCGTCGGCGGCACAGTCCAACCGGGCGCTCGTCGACGTGTTGCGCGCGTCGCTGGTCGGCGAGGACCTGCCCGCCGACGCCGTTCAACTGCTGTCGTCGAACGATCGCGCCACGGTCACCCACCTGATCCAGGCCCGCGGCCTGGTCGACGTGGTGATCCCCCGCGGCGGAGCGAGCCTGATCGACGCGGTGGTGCGCGACGCGCAGGTGCCCACCATCGAGACCGGCGTCGGCAACTGTCACGTCTACGTGCACGAGGGCGCCGACCTCGACGTGGCGGAACGGATCCTGCTCAACTCCAAGACCCGTCGGCCCAGCGTCTGCAACGCCGCCGAGACGCTGCTGGTCGACGCCGCCATCTCCGGGGAGGCCGTGCCCAGGCTGGTGGGCGCCCTGCAAGACGCCGGGGTCACGGTGCATCTCGACGCGGGAGAGGACGACTTGCGCCGCGAATACCTGTCGATGGACATCGCGGTGGCGGTGGTCGACGGCGTCGACGCCGCGATCGCCCACATCAACGAGTACGGCACCGGACACACCGAGGCCATCGTCACCACGAATATGGCTGCGGCGCAACGATTCAGCGACGGGGTCGATGCCGCCGCGGTGATGATCAACGCGTCGACGGCGTTCACCGACGGTGAGCAGTTCGGCTTCGGCGCCGAGATCGGCATCTCGACGCAGAAGCTGCATGCGCGCGGACCGATGGGGTTGCCGGAATTGACCTCGACCAAGTGGATCGCGTGGGGAGACGGGCAGATCCGATTGTGAGCGTGCCCGCCCGGCCCACGCACCTGTTCGCCGACATCGACGACGTCTCGCGGCGGTTGACCGAAACCGGCTATCTGCCCGACACCGCCACCGCCACGGCGGTGTTCCTGGCCGATCGGCTCGGCAAGCCGCTGCTGGTGGAGGGCCCGGCCGGCGTCGGCAAGACCGAACTGGCCCGCGCCGTCGCGCAGGCCACCGGCTCGGGCCTGGTCCGGCTGCAGTGCTACGAGGGGGTCGACGAGGCGCGCGCGCTCTACGAGTGGAACCACGCCAAGCAGATCCTGCGGATCCAGGCCGGTTCGGGGGACTGGGACGCCACCAAGATGGACGTGTTCAGCGAGGAGTTCCTGCTGTCCCGCCCGCTGCTGACCGCCATCCGGCGCACCGAGCCGACGGTGCTGCTGATCGACGAGACCGACAAGGCCGACATCGAAATCGAGGGCCTGCTGCTGGAGGTGCTGTCCGACTTCGCGGTGACCGTCCCGGAACTCGGCACGCTCACCGCCGAGCGCGCGCCGTTCGTGGTGCTGACCTCCAACGCCACCCGCGAACTGTCCGAGGCGCTCAAGCGTCGCTGCCTGTTCCTGCACATCGACTTCCCCAGCCCCGACCTGGAACGGCGCATCCTGCTGTCCCGGGTGCCCGAGCTCCCCGCGCACCTGGCCGAGGAATTGGTGCGCATCATCGGCGTGCTGCGCGGGATGCAACTCAAGAAGGTGCCGTCGGTCGCCGAGACGATCGACTGGGGTCGCACGCTGCTCGCGCTGGGCCTGGACACCATCGACGACGCGGTCGTCGCGCAGACGCTCGGCGTGGTCCTCAAGCACCAATCCGACCAGCAACGCGCCGCCGGGGAGCTGAGGCTGAACTGATGGCCGCCCGCCGCGTCCGGCCCTCCCGCCCGCTGGCCCCGCACGGGCTGCCGGGCCACCTGGTGGGGTTCGTGGAAGCGCTTCGCGGGCACGGCATTTCCGTCGGCCCGTCGGAGACGGTGGACGCCGGCCGGGTGATGGCCACCCTCGGCCTGGGCGATCGCGAGGTGCTGCGCGAGGGCATCGCCTGCGCGGTGCTGCGCCGGCCCGATCACCGGGAGACCTACGACGCCATGTT